>NZ_JAGPOT010000099.1 GCF_018224015.1 Pseudarthrobacter albicanus | reverse complement strand
GCCCTTCGCCGCCCATGAGGTACTCGAGGCCCGCTGGAAAGCCGGGCCGGCCGAAGAACGCAACCTGTGGCAAGGTCTCGCCCAGATCTGCGTCGGGCTCACCCACGCCGCCCGGGGGAACAGCGTCGGCGCGCACCGGCCGTTGAGCGGGCGTTCGACGGAGGGCCGAAAATGCTGAACTTGATACCCACCAGCAACGTGGCTCAGTGCTGAACGGATCCCTGGTGTCCGGACCGCGCGGAGCTAGGGACCACCGAGGCCGCATGTGGGTCCCATAGGCCTGTCGGGCTGGCGGCCGGATCCTCGGGCTGGCCGGGGTCAGGTTTCGTCCAGCCAAATCGGGGATACTTGGACAAGGCGCAGGACTGGCGCCTGCAGTCATGTCAACAGGCAAGGGTCGGTTTTTGGCTTGATTCAGCTGGAGTTGGAACCGGCCAGATAGAGGCTCCGGAGGTTATGTGACGTTGCTAGTTGGTGGAACGGTCGCGACGGCTGCCCAGCAAACGACAGTGCGCCCAAGGCTGGACGGCCTGGACGTTCTTCGCGGTGCTGCCGTCGGTGCCGTTCTGTTGGGACATTCTTGGCCCGGGATATTTCAAGGTGCCGGCATCGTCGGTGTCATTGTCTTCTTTGTGTTGAGCGGTTACCTGATCACAGGCGTGCTACTCAGGGATGTCGAACGGCATCGCAAAATTCGTTACGGCCGTTTTTATGCGCATCGGGCCTTCCGCCTGCTGCCGGCACTCATCTCCTTCCTCGGCGTGTACGCCATCGTTGAATTGACGGCCGATGTCCTCGGGGATCGATCCAAGGGAATCATCGGTTATACCGTCCTTGCCGGTTTCGAGTACCTCAAAGACCTACCGCTGCCTTTCGATGTCAGCTTGGCCATCGGACCGCTCTGGACTCTGGCGGTGGAAGAGCAGTTCTATCTGATCTGGCCGGCGCTGCTGGTGTTCGCCCTGCGGAGTAACCGTCAGGGACGGCTGATTGGCTGGTCTGCCGCCGTCGTCCTTTCCCTCATGACGGCGAGTGTGCTGGCGATGCTGATCCTGGCTCCGCAACTTCACTCCCTGGTCTACGCGCTGCCGACGACGTGGGGTCTCGGGCTGATCGTCGGTTCGGCGCTGCGCCTATACAGGGTCCATGTGTTCAGCTGGTTCTCCGGCCAACGGCTCAGACTGGCGGCCCTGCTCGGCTCGATCCTTGTCCTGGCCGCGCTGATCTTCTTCCCCAAGGCCAACGAATCGCCGGCCTTCTTCTTCGGTGGAGGGCCGCTGGCCATGGCTGCCGCGGCCGTCCTGGTGGTACTGGCCGCCTCCCGTACCCGTGTGATGCCGAAGTGGACGCGCGCGCTGCAGCTGCTGGGCACAGTTTCCTACGCCGTGTACCTCTGGAACTATGTCGTCATTCTCTGGCTCAACGGCGGATCGACAGCCGATCTTCCGCCGCTGGTGGCTGTTTCGGCCATCCTGCTGACCCTGCTACTGGCGGTCATCAGCTGGCACACTGTCGAAAGGCTGGGACGCATCGCGCGCCAGCGCTTCGACGAGTACTACCCGGACCAGCGGCGGGCTGTCAGCAGCGTTGTTTCCCAGGATCTGGACCAGACTCCGATGGCGGCCAGTCAGTTCCGGTGGGACTCGGTATCGGCAGGCTCGACCGCCCAAGAAGGCTCAGCCCCCGACTCGGTCTCGACAGTCCCGGCCGCGGGCTCGTAGGAGAGGTTCTCGTAGTCGGTCTCGTCCGCCTCGTCGAGCATGTCATCGAGTTCCTCGAGCAGCCACGGGTTCACACGGGCCAGGATCTTCCGGGTTTCCTCGACGGGTACGGCGGCGTAGAGCACCGGGCGGGCCTCGTCGTAGCGGGTGACGGGCGGCTTGTCCGGCCATTTCTCGGCCAGCGCCCTGACCCGCTCGGGCAGCGAATTGTGCGCGTTGTCGGCAATCTTGACCAGGGTGGCGTCGTGGTCCTCGGCGATGGAGCGGATGACGGCCTGGTAGTCGTCCGGGGTCTCGTGGAACCGCTTCGTGACGCGCTCGATGATGTCCACGGCCCGCCCGGAAACACCCATGTCCAGGAGCGCCTGCCGGGTCATGGGGGTGTCCTCGGCGACGTCGTGCAGGTAACCGGCGATCCGGATGTCGTCGTCGAAATCAGCCAGCGCGTCCCCGACGGCCAGCACGTGCTCCTTGTAGGGCCGCTTGAGCTTGTCCTTCTGCCGGTTGTGGGCCACTTCGGCAAGGATCTTGGCTGTCTCGACGGTGAAGCGGGGCTGGGGAATCGCTGGTTCTGACATGCTTCCAGCCTACGCGCCGCGCCCGCCCATGCCGGGCCAGACCCACGGCTCCCGCGGCAGTGCGGCGGGGTCAAAGACCGCCAGCGCACGCTCCAGCGGTCCGGCCGGCAGCCCCAGGGAGGCCAGCAGCACGTCGCGGACCTCCTCAACCCGCACCCCGGCGACCGCCAGCTCAGCGAGCGTGACGGCGCCGTCGCGCTTGGCGAGCCGGGCGCCGTCGGCGTTCAGCACCAGCGGCACGTGCGCATATTCCGGAACGGGCATATTCAGGAGCGAGGCAAGGTATGCCTGCCGGGGCGTGGAGGGCAGCAGATCGTCGCCGCGGACCACCTGGTCGATGCCCTGCGCGGCGTCGTCCACCACCACGGCCAGGTTGTAAGCCGTCACGCCGTCGTTGCGCCGGAGCACGAAGTCATCCACGATCCCGGTATAGCTGCCGTGCAGCACATCCTGCACCATCGCTTCACGCACCTCGGAACGGAGCCGGATCGCTGCGGGCCGGATGGCCCTCCTGGCCTCGAGCTCGGGGGCAGGGAGGTTCCGGCATGTGCCCGGGTACGCGCCCTGCGGTGCGTGCGGCGCGGACGGGGCCTCCTGGATTTCGCGGCGGGTACAAAAGCACTCGTACGTCAGTCCGGCGGCCGTCAGCCGTCCGACCGCCTCCGCGTACAGGGGCCAGCGCTCCGTTTGGCGCACGACGCCGCCGTCCCAGCTCACGCCGATCGCCGCCAGATCACGGAGCTGCTCCGCCTCGGCACCTGCCCTGGCGCGGTCCAGGTCCTCCACGCGCATCAGGAAGCGCCGGCCGGAGGAGCGGGCAAAGAGCCAGGCGAGGATGGCCGTCCGGAGGTTGCCCAGATGAAGTTCGCCGGAGGGGCTGGGGGCAAAGCGGCCGGCGGAGGTCATGGGATCAGCCTATTCCCAGCAGGACAGCAGCACGGCAAGAGCCCCTCAGCTACCGATGACTTCGGGGAAATCCGACGTCGGTGGCTCAGGGGCTCTTGCCGTGTTTAGTTAAGTCGGGCGGAGTGACGATGCGTGAACAAGAGTCAATCAGCGGCGGGTTCCTTGCGGGAAGCCTCGTCCAGGGTCCGGGTGGTGTTCCGGGGCGCCTGTAGCCTTTCGGGGTCCGGCGGTAGCCTCGTCCCTTCGTTGTCATTATTTCAACAGACAGCCTACAGTTGGTGCAACGAACCTCCATTGGATTGGTCAATCTGATCAATTCGGGCCGGTGGAGCAGGCAGGAAGTGGTCATTTTGCAGGAACTCGACGGGACGGACCGGCGGATCCTCGTCGCCCTCGATGAGGATCCCCGGGTGCCGGTCATGGTGCTGGCGCAGAAGCTGGGGCTCGCGCGCGGCACGGTGCAGTCGCGCCTCGAGCGGATGACGGCGTCGGGAGCCCTCCGGCCAAACAGCAGCCGCGTCCTCCCGTCCGCGCTGGGCCGCGGTGTGGCGGCGTCGGTGAGCGCGGAACTGGACCAGAGCCACCTGAACGAGGCCATCGCCGCCCTGCGGAACATCCCCGAAGTGCTCGAATGCCATGCGCCCGCCGGCGATACCGACCTCCTGATCCGGGTCGTGGCCCGCAGCCCCGACGATCTGTACCGGGTGTCCGAGGAGATCCGGCTGTGCCCTGGTATCGTGCGGACGTCCACCAGCATGTTCCTGCGCGAGGTCATCCCCTACCGGACCACGGGGCTGCTGGGCGGCTGAGATCCCCGCCGGGGGCCGTGCGGCGCCGCACGCCCAGACCGGCGGGCCGGGTGCTGAGCTTCAACTTCTTCATCACATGCGTTGGGATGAGGCGCTCGACGTCGTTGCCTACCGTGCGCGTTAAAAAGTCAGAGCCCGCGAGTAGCTTTTACTCATGGACACCACGAGGGAGTTCGTCCGTTTTCAGGACACGGCACCGGGGACACCCCAGGCCGGAGAGCCTGTGCCGGGCCGCGCCGTCCTGGGCTTGCTCCGGACACTGGCCTCGACGGCGGTGGATGATGCCGCGGGCTTCGGATTCGCCGAGGCGGCGGACTTCGCCGGCGAGGTGGAAGAACTCTCGCGGACCGTGGAATATCTGCAGCTCGTCGCGGCTGGGGCGGTGGACCGGGCCAGGAAACTGCCGGCCCCCACGGGCACCACGTCGTGGGCCACCGGGTGGCGGGACAGCCCCGTCGACAGCTCCAGCGGCAGCCCGGGCGGCGCCGACGCTTCCGCGGCCGGCGGGTCCGGCGTGTCCGCGGCGGACGCCGTGGCCGCCGGGTCCGGCGGTGCCGTGGCCGGGTCCGGCGGGTCCGTGCCGGTG
>NZ_JAGPOT010000098.1 GCF_018224015.1 Pseudarthrobacter albicanus | reverse complement strand
GACAGAGGACGAGTGCGGGCCAGCCCAGTCCCAGGCCCGGTGCGGCACCGCCCGGCATGGCACCCTTCACAGGCCTGGCCCGCCCGACGGTCACGAACCGTCCCGGCCCGCCAGGAACCGGAAGGTGTGCGGCTCCCAGGACCGTCCGGGGAGCAAGTACGGGACTGATTCGTACTGATTAGGAACGGTGTTGTCAACCTGGACGGCCCGGGAGTAGCCGACTTTCTCTTCCCAGGTGGAGCCGGTGCCGAATGTCTTGCGCATGGGGTGCCCTTCGCGGTTCGTTTGGAGTCGGCACCACTTTAGGTCGGCCGGACGTCCGGCCGGTAAAACCGCCGGATTTGTGTCGGCCAAGCGCACCCGGCCAGCCGCACCAGGTCAGGTGCTGATGTCCCCGTGCTTCCTGAAGGCGTTGCGGCGGGCGTGCTCGTGGACCCGGCCGAGGGTTTCGATCTGGGACCGGGCGTCCGCGGCGAGGGTGGCGAAGGTGGCCGGATCGAGCCCGAGCTCGGGCGCCAGTTCCTGCAGGGTCTCCCAGCCGCCGAGTTTGCCCATCACCGCGGACCGCATCAGTTCGGCCTCCAGGACCATGGTCAGCGGCGAACGCCGCACAATCCGTCCGTTCAGTTTGAGCCGGCCGGCATGTTCGGCCAGCCAGGCGGCCGCCTGGCGGTGCGGCCGCTGCCGCACGCCGAGGTCGTGGATCAGGCCATGGATCAGTTCCCGTTCACGGCGGAGTGCCGCGCTGAGCTGTGCGAGCCCGGCGGCGACCGGGGTGTCGGCGAAGGCCTCGGCCATGCGCCCGATCCGGGAGACGCCGGCGGTGGCGCCGGTCAGGTGGTCCGAGAGGTAGAGGCCCAGCAGCTTCGCGTCGATCGAGTCGGGGATGTGCGGTGCCATAAAACCCTCCAAGGTGGGTGATGCCCGGGCGCTGCGGTTGGGAAAAACCCTACAGGTGTGCCCCGGTGCCCGGCTACACGTCCTGCCTGTACACGAGCAGCTTGATGTCGGTGCCCGGCACGAGCCAGTCCCGTTCTGGGACACGGTGGAAGCCTGTCTTCCGGTACAGTCCGTGGGCGCTTTCCCAGCCCTCGCCGGTGGTCAGTGCCACGGCCGTGATCCCGGGCAGCGACCTGGCATGCTCGAGGATGGCACGGATCATTGCCTGGCCGGCACCGCTGCGCTGCACGGACGGATCAATGACGAGCATGCGGAACTCCAGCTCGTCGCTTTGCGCAATGTCGGCGTAGGGCTCCCCTGCCACGGCGAGCGTCACGGACCCTATAACGTGCCCGGCGCGTTCCGCCACCCAGATGGTGGCCCTCGCAGCCCGCGCCTCGACGTCCTGGACCTGCCGCATGTAGGGGTGGTCGGCGCTGGCAAAGTAGCCTGCGGCCAGGTAGGCGTCCCGGGTGATGCGGGCAATGGCGGCGTAATCTCCCGGAACAGCGGGACGGATGAGGATCGGCGGATGCACCTGTCCATGGTACGGGCCGCCGCCAGGGCCCGAGGGGACCTGTCAGAGCGGGAATGTGCCGGAGAGCTCCAGCGTTCCCGCGCAGGTCCAGGCGGCCAGCCGTTCCTCGTCCGAGGGGCCACCGGCCAGCGGGCTCGTCAGCCGCGGGCGCCGCACCCAGCAACCGGCCTCTTCGGCGATCAGGGCGCCTGCGGCGAAGTCGTGTTCGTTGAGGCCGAGTTCGCCGTACGCGTCATGGGTGCCGTCGGCCACGAGGCACAGGTCCAGGGCCGCGGAGCCGAGCCGGCGCACATCGGCGAAGCCCTCCATGATGCCGGCGAGGCTGGCCGCCTGTTCCGCCCGGACGGCCGGATCGTAGCTGAACCCGGTGGCCAGGATCTGCCCGGTGCGTCCGGGGACGGGACCGTTGAGCCGGGTCCGCTGCCCGTTCTCTTCGAGCCAGGCGCCGCGGCCGCGGGTCGCGTAGTAGGTCCGGCCCAGCGCCGGGGCGTTGACGACGCCGGCCAGCCAGACGCCGTCGGGGTCCGCCACGGCCACCGAGGTGCCGTAGTAGACGATGTTCCGGATGAAGTTTGTGGTGCCGTCGAGCGGGTCGATCGACCAGCGGTAGCCGCTCGGCGTGGCCGGAAGGACGGTGCCGCCTTCCTCCCCCGTGATGGTGTCCAGCGGCCGGGCGGCGGTGATGACGTCCCGCACGGCGGCTTCCGCGGCGAGGTCGAACGCGGTCACCCAGTCCCCGGAATCGCCCTTGTTGCTGACATCCAGGGCGCTCGGGGTGCGGGTGGCCAGGACCGCCGCCCCCGCCGCCGCAGCCGCCTTGGCCAGTTCCAGGAAAACGGCGGGATCGGGCCGGATGCCGGAATCGGCGCTCATTCGCCCACCCCCTCCGGGTGACCTTCCCCGCCGTCGTGACCGGCGGCGCCGGCGTCATCCTCGGCCGGGCCGCCGTCGGACCCGCCATCGGCGGAGGCCGGCGGAGCCGGGCCGTCCGCGAGCAGGGCGCGGAAGCCGTCCTCGTCCAGGACCGGGACGCCCAGCTGCGCGGCCTTGTCCAGCTTGGTGCCGGCGTTGTCGCCCGCCACCACGTAGCTCGTGTTCTTCGACACCGACCCGGCCGCCTTGCCGCCGCGGACCAGGATGGCCTCCTTGGCTTCGTCCCGGCTGAAGCCCTCGAGGCTGCCGGTGACCACGATGGTCAGCCCCGCCAGGGTCCGCGGCATCGACTCGTCGCGTTCGTCGGCCATCCGCACCCCGTCGGCAGCCCAGCTGTCCACGATCTCCCGGTGCCAGTCCTCGGCAAACCATTCCGTCAGCGCGGCGGCGATCACCGGGCCCACGCCGTCGACATGGGCCAGTTCCTCCTCGGAGGCCTGCCGGATGGCATCCATGCTGCCGAACGCCGTCGCCAGCGCACGGGAAGCCCGCGGCCCCACGTGCCGGATGGAGAGCGCCACCAGGACGCGCCAGAGGGGCTGGGACTTTGCCTTTTCCAGTTCGCTGAAGAGCTTCTGGGTGGTGGCGGTCGGCTTGGACGGCGTCTTGGCCGTGCCCTTGCTGTAGAAGTACGGCACAAGCTCGAACTCGCCCATGGCCACGCCCCTGGACCGCTTTTCGCGCCGGATCCGGACGTTGGCGAGGTCTTCGCGAGTGAGCCGGAAGAGCGTGGCCTCGGTGGTGAGCGGCGGAGTTTCCGGCTCGGCCGGCTGGGTCAGGGCGATGGCTGCCTCCCAGCCGAGGGCCTCGATGTCGAAGGCGCCGCGCCCGGCCAGGTGGAAGACGCGTTCGCGCAGCTGCGCCGGGCAGGATCGCGAATTGGGGCAGCGGATGTCCACGTCCCCCTCCTTGGCCGGCGCCAGGGGCGTTCCGCAGGCAGGGCATTCGGTGGGCATGACGAAGTCCCGCACCGGCGGCACCTGCTGGTCCCTCAGGGCCAGGACCGGCCCGACGATCTCCGGGATGACGTCCCCGGCCTTCCGGAGCACCACGATGTCGCCGATCTTCACGCACTTGGCCTTGACGACCTCCTGGTTGTGCAGGGTGGCCATTTCCACGGTGGACCCGGCCACCTTGACCGGTTCCATCACGCCGTAAGGGGTGACACGGCCGGTGCGGCCCACGTTGACCGCGATGTCCAGCAGCTTGGTGTGCACCTCCTCGGGCGGGTACTTGTAGGCCACGGCCCAGCGCGGCACCCGGGTGGTGTAGCCGAGCGCCCGCTGGGTGGCGAAGTCGTCCACCTTGACCACGATGCCGTCAATTTCATGCGCCAGGCTGTGCCGCTTGTCCCCGTAACGGGTGATGAATTCCAGCACCTCCTTCAGCCCGGGAAGGACCTCGAAGTACGGGCTGGTGGGCAGCCCCCACTCGGCGAGCTGGCGGTAGGTGTCCGACTGGCTGGCGGTGTCGAGCCCTTCGCGGGCGCCGATGCCGTGCACGTACATCCGCAGCGGCCGCTTGGCGGTTTCCGCGGGATCCTTCTGGCGCAGCGAGCCGGCGGCGGCGTTGCGGGGGTTGGCCAGCGGCGCCTTGCCGGCCTCGATCAGGGCCTCGTTGAAGTCGGCGAAGGCCTGGGACGGAATGAAGACCTCGCCCCGGACCTCCATCTCGGCCGGGAAGTTGCCGCCGGTGAGCTGCCGCGGGATTTCCTTGATGGTCAGGACGTTGTGCGTGATGTCCTCGCCCGTGGTGCCGTCCCCGCGGGTGGCGGCGCGGACCAGCACGCCGTCGCGGTAGAGCAGGTTGACGGCCAGGCCGTCGATCTTGAGTTCGGTCAGCCACGACGGCGTCCCGTTGCCGAGCCGGGTGACGTTTGCTTCCGCCTTGGCGAGCCAGGCCTCCAGCTCCTCGAGGGAGAAGACGTCCTCCAGGCTGTACATGCGCTGCAGGTGTTCGACGGCGGCGAACGCGGCGGACACTTCGCCGCCGACCTCCTGGGTGGGGGAATCGTTGGAGACCAGCTCCGGGTGCATGGCCTCGAGCGTCTCGAGGCGCCGGAAGAGTTCGTCGAACCCGGCGTCGGAGATGGTCGGCGCATCTTCCTGGTAGTACGCGAAACGGTGCTTGCGGACCTGCTCCACGAGGTCCTCGTACTCTTCGCGGACGGCCCCGGACGGGATCATTTCCCCGGCCGGACTGAGTTCCTCGCGCTGTGCTTCGCGCTCTGTGTCGGTGCCTGCTGACGTCTTCCCTATGCTCACAGACCTATCCTGCCCTAGATCGCGCGCGTTGTCCGGTCAGCAGGGCCCGGTCAGCTGGCGCCGGGCGCCTCGCCGGCGGGAATCTGCGCGTCCACCACAATCGCGGTGACGTTGTCCCGGCCGCCGCTGCGCAGGGCGGCCTCGATCAGCGAATCAACGGCGGCCTGCGGGTCGGCCTCGGACGTCAGGATGCGGGCGATCTGGTCGTCGTCCAGTTCGCCGTTGAGGCCGTCCGAGCAGACCAGGATCCGGTCCCCGTCCTGGATCGGCAGCAGCCAGTAGTCGGCCTCCGCCTCGTCCCCGGTGCCGAGGGCGCGCGTCACCACATGCCGGCGCGGATGGACCGCGGCCTGGGCCTGGCTGATCCGGCCGGCGTCGAGGAGTTCCTGCACCTCGGAGTGGTCCACGCTGACCTGGGCCAGTCGGCCGTGGCTGAGCCGGTAGGTCCGGGAGTCACCGATGTTCAGGACCAGCCAGTACGGGACCCCCAGCTGTTCCACCACCACGACGCCGGAGAGCGTGGTCCCGGCGCGGGATCCGGTAGCCTCGCGGATGCCCGCGTCAGCCGCGAACAGGTACTGCTGGACGACGCCGGCAGTGGCGTGCCGCCCGCCGCCGTCCAGCTGCGGGATCCCGGCAAGGGTGCGCACGCAGATTCCGCTGGCGACCTCCCCCGCCTCGTGGCCGCCCATGCCATCCGCGACGGCGAAGACGGGTTCGGCGGCGATGAAGGAATCCTCGTTCGTCTCACGGCGCAGGCCCCGGTCCGTGCCGTATCCGCAGCGCAGGCGCAGACCCTCATTGCCGGGTGACGCTGGTGAATCTGGCGACGCAGGCGTGGTGGCGTCCGGCTGTTCGTTCATGGCAGTCCTCGGTGAAATAGCGGTCTCGACAATGGGAGCGGGGCGGCCCCCGGGCGTCAGTCCAGGACGAGTCCGCTGCCGCTGCCCGGCAGGAGCTGGACCGGGTGGATCTCGCCGAAGCCGCGGACGTCCTCAGGCGGGCGCGGAACCAGGACGAAGCGTTCGTCCTCCTCCAGGGCGGCAGCGGTCATGGAGTCCACCAGCACCGTTCCCGGGTCGGCCAGCGAGGTGAGCCGTGCGGCCAGGTTGACCGTGGGCCCGTAAATGTCCCCCAGCCGGGACAGGATGCGGCCCCAGACCATCGCGACCCGGGCTTCCGGGAGGATCTCGTCCTCCGTGAAGGCCCTGCACAGGGCCAGCGAGATCTCGGCTCCGGCCGCCGGGGTTTCGGCGATGTAGAGGACTTCGTCGCCGACCGTCTTCACGAGCCGGCCGCCGCCGACGGAGATGATTTCGGCGCACTTGTTCTCGAAGCGCTGCACCAGCTGGGCGAGCGTTTTTTCGTTCATCCGCCGGGACAGGCTCGTGTAGGAGACCAGGTCCGCGAAGCCGACCGCGCGTGCGAGCGGCAGCGGCGCGTCGTCCTCGTCGCCTTCGCGGCCTTCCTCGCTGGACTGGAGTCCGGCCTCGGCGCGCAGGGCCAGCCGCTGGACCCCGGCGTTGAGCTGGCGGCGCCAGGAATAGACGAGCATTTCCTCGAGGGCGTCCACGAGGGACGGCAGTTCGCTTACGAGCCGCTTGCGGGCCACGGCATCGGTGACGCCCTCTTGGTGGACCGTGTCCTCAACGAGCGCCTCGATCTGCCACACCACCATGCGGTCGGTCATCTGGCCGATGGCGCGGGTGACGGAAATCGCGGCTTCTTCGGTCAGCCTGCCCGCCCGCACCAGGTCCACCACGGTGTTCAGCGCGGCCTGGTCCCGTTCGGTGAAGGCGACGTCTTCATCGCCGAAGTTGGGGAATCCCAGGGCCCGCCAGAGTTTGCGGGCGGACAGCAGGGACAGCCCGGCGCCGGCGGCGACTTCACGACGGCGGAGCTTGCGTTCCCCGCCGAGCAGCCGGGTTTCGAGGGCCCTGGCGGCGAGACGTTCGGCGATCCGGTCAGCGGACAGGGCGCCGGTCGGAGCTGCAAGGGCGGGAGCCTGGCCGGCGTCGGTTTCGGAGCCTGCCTCGACGGCGGCGTCAGGGACCTGCGGCGGCTCTTCGGCCAGGAGTCCAATCTCCTCGTCGACATTCTCAGCGTTCATCTCTTCCACCTTCTCTCGTCTCCCACGGCCAGGCCTCGTCGGGGTTGTGCGGCATGCCTTCGACACCGGACACCGCGGCCGGTGGCAGCTCCTCGATGGCGTCAAGGATGAAGGTCCTGAATGTCGCGACCTCCGGGACGTCGGGGACCACCGTGCCGGAGGGGTACCCGGTATCCAAGGATATATTCCCGGACCGCAATAGGCGCTGGAGCAACGACTGCTCAATGACCACGTTACGGACGGCGGCCAGGGAAACCTGTTGATCGCGTCGTCGTAACATGCCGTAGCGGGCAACCAGGCGCTGGCTCGTCAGGGTGTAGCGGGTGGCTTGCCAGGTCATCGCCCGCGGCAGGCAGTAGCCCAGCAGGACCCAGGCGGCCAGCGCCACGCACACCCCGATAAGCCAGGCCGTCCAGTCCCTGGTGACCAGCGGGACCAGTTTGCCGGGACCGCCTTTCACAATCCAGGCACTCGCATAGGCGGCCAGGGCGGGAACCACAACGAACACTAGCGCCGGGACAATGAGCGTCCTGGGCTGGGGCCGGGTCACCACAATCACCTGCTCTCCCGGCAGGAGCTCCTTACGCATATCCGCTCTCGGCGCCGGCTGCATCTTTTGTGCCGGTATCTGATCCGGCTGCGCCGGGAGTTGTCCACGGGCGCAGGTGCACGACGTCGCCAGCGGTCACCACGTGCTCGCGGCCCGCGGAATCAACCACCAGGAGGGACCCGTAGTCATCCAGCCGCGAGGCGTGGCCGATGATTTCGTGGTCGCCGGGGAGCTGGGCGCGGACCTGCTTGCCGAGGGTGGTCAGCACGTGTTCCACCCGCTTATGCAGCGCGGGGCCGCCGGCCATCCCGGCGGCGGGGTCGCCGTCGGCGTTGCAGAAGCTCCGGTAGAGCACAGCGAAGCGGGCCAGGTAACTCTTCAGCAGCGCGGTCCGGTCCACCGTGGAGGGCTGCTCCAGCAGCACGGACGTGGCGGTGGGAACCGGCAGTTCGGCCTCGGTCAGGGTGACGTTGAGCCCGGTGCCGAGCACCACGGGCGGCGCTCCGCCGCCGGCCACGGGGCCCAGCTGGGCGAGGATGCCGGCGATCTTCCTGCCGCGCACCAGGACGTCGTTGGGCCATTTGAGCTCGGCCGGGATGCCCGCGGTTTCCAGCAGCGCCTCGCGCAGGGCCAGCGCCGCGAGCAGCGAGAGCCAGGAGTAGCTCTGGGTCGGCAGCGGCCGTCCCTCGGCGTTGAGCGGCCGGAGCACGATCGAGACGGAGACGGAGCTGCGGGCCGGCGCTTCCCAGCGGCGGTCCAGCCGTCCGCGGGCCTCACTCTGGTATTCGGCGGTCAGCACGGAGAGGTCCGGGTAGGCGCCCGGGTCCTCGGCAACTCCGCGCAGCAGGTCCGCATTCGTGGACCCGGTGGACTCCACCACGGCCAGGCGCGGAATGCCGCTGGCGGAGAGGAACGCCTCGTCGCCGAGGGCGTTCTGATCCAGGGGCGGGCGGTCCGGGGTCTCCTGCGCGGCTTCCATGCTTGAATCCTACCGAGGCGGCGGAGGCTTTGCTGCAGCGGCAACCCGAACGACGTCGGCCGCTGGCTCAGGCGGTACGACGGCGGCCGTCCCGGGAAGACATACCCGTGTCTGCAGGGGAACGGGAGGTTATCGGCCGCCGTACCTTGTCACCGCCGCCCCCGCGATGGAAAGCTGTCGTGCAACGGCCCGCCATGGCCGCTGCCGCGGATCCTGAAGAGCTTGACCATGCCCCGCGGTCCGAACCGCCCGATGAAGGAGTTCGTCGTGAATCCACTGGATGCTGCAGTTCATGCCATAGAACACTTTGACCGATTGGACGGAGTGGCTTCGTCCCTGGCGAAGGCAGTCGGGCGGGCCGTGCAACCGCGGCTTGTCCGCAATATCCTGAGCGGCACGCCCCTCGGCCATCCACTGCATCCGGTCCTCACCGACCTGCCGATCGGAGCCTGGGGCATGGCGGCCGTGCTGGACGCCGTCGGGGGCCGGGCCTCAGAGCGCGCGGCGGACATCCTGGTTGCCGTCGGCATCGGCACCGCTGTTCCCACCGCCGCCGCGGGGCTCAACGACTGGTCGGACACGCAGGGGAAGCCGCGGAGAATCGGACTTGTCCATGCGGCGGCAAACACCACCGCCCTGTGCCTCTACACCTCATCGGCAGTGGCCCGCGCGACGGAACACCGGGGCCTGGGGAAGATGCTGGGACTGGCGGGTTTCGGCATCCTGATGTTTAGCGGGTTCCTGGGCGGACACCTCAGCTATTCCAACGCGGTGAACGTCAACAAGACGGCTGGCCGGAGAGGCCCGGCGGAGTGGACCTCTGTGCTCGCGGATCATGATCTGCCCGACGGCGGGCAGGTGAAAGCCGACGTCGCAGGTGTCTCCGTCCTGCTGTACCGCTCGGGAGTAGCAATCCAGGCGCTGGACAGTGTCTGCAGCCACATGGGAGGTCCGCTGGACGAGGGGAAAATCGCTGACGGCTGCGTGACGTGCCCCTGGCACGGGAGCACCTTCCGTCTGGCTGACGGCCAGATCGTCCGCGGACCCGCCAGCAGCCCGCAACCTGTCTACGAAACCCGGCTGACCGACGGTCGGATCGAGGTCCGGCGGAAGCGTTAAACTGCAGCCCGGCCGCCACCTTCGAGACCGGCCTTAACGGCCGGTGACACGGAGCCGGCGGACGGCCATGCCGGGCACCCCGCGGCAGGCCGGCCCCGGTCAGAAGGTTTCTGCCGGAATGGTGAAACCGAGGCCCAGAAGGCCGCGGCCCGCCTGCTCGAGAATCGGATCCATGGTCAGGGAGGCGTGGTTGAGCAGAACGTTGACGTCGCGCTGGATCCGCTGGAGCGGATGCGAAAGCCGGTGCACGCTCCCGCCCGATCCCGTCATGATGAGCCGGACGGCTTCAGCCGACGCCTCGCCGCTGAGGGCGAGGGAGAGCCGGTACCGGGCCCGCTCCTCGTCGGTCAAGGTGAAGGGCTGGCATTTAAAGGCCGCAGAGAGCACCCGGACCGCTTCTTCCCAATGCAGCCGCGCGGTGGCGACCAGCCCGTAGGCCTGCGAGAACCGGGCCTGCGCCAGCGGCGAGTCCGCCTGGCGGTTCTCCACGGTGTGCTTGACCTTGCGCACCATCATCCGCTCGCGGAACAATTCGACGGCGTGCTCGGCGGCCCCCAAAGTGGCGGCGGGTGCCACCATGTTCAGGAACGTGGCCATGGGCGTGTGGATGATCGGATCCCGGTGGATCCGGCTGCCGGGGTTGTCCGCCGCGCCCAGGAGGGCCCAGTCAAGGGTCCGATACTCCGGAACAAACAGCTTCTCTGCCCGGATGTCATTGCTTCCCGTCCCCCGCAGGCCGGCCGTATGCCAGACGTCCAGCAGTTCGACGTCGGACATCGGGACCAGGCACTGCAGGCGGACGTTTTCGTGCTGCACGGCCAGCAGGGCCCACTCCGAATGCATCACCCCGGAGGCGAAGCTCCACCGGCCCGAGATGGAGAACCCTCCCGGGACCTTCTCAGCCGCACCCACCGGGGCGCCGGTGGCAGCCGCCAAGGGAGCCGGCCCGCCCGCGAAGACTTCGTCCTGGACCTCCCGGGGCCACCGCGCGAGCATCCAGACATGCTCGATGAGATGCCCCGCGCTCCATGCGGTGGAGGGGCATCCCCGGGCGAGCCGGCGCACCACCTGGGCATACGTCTCTAGACCCATGCCAAATCCCCCCACCGCCTTCGGCGAGAGCAGGTGGAAGACTCCGGCCTCCTTCAATTCCTCCATCGTGGATTCCGGAATGCGGCGAAGGCGCTCCGTTTCCTCCGCCCGCTCCCGCAGCCCGGGAATGAGCGCGTCAACACGGGCGAGCAGGTCCTCAGGGGTGGGGACAGCGGCCGCAGGCGGGAGATCCTGCCCGGTTCCCGCGGGCGGGAGGTCCAGGGTGTGGGCGGTGTGGTCCCGCTTGGCGGCCAGGTAGCGGTGGTTGGCCGGGGACAGGTGCACTCCGGTGGGGACCTGCTCGGTGACGTCGATGCCGAGGGCGGTCAGCTGGGCGGCCTTGTCCGGGTTGTTGCTGAGCAGGCGGACCGCGCTGGCGCCGAGGGCGCCGAGCATCTGCGCGGCGGCGGTGTAGTCCCGCTCGTCCTCGCCGCGGCCCAGGGCCACGTTGGCTTCGTAGGTGTCCAGGCCGGCGTCCTGCAGGGCGTAGGCATCGAGCTTGGAGTACAGGCCGATGCCGCGGCCTTCCTGACGGAGGTAGAGCAGGAACCCGCCAGCGCCCGCGATCTGCTCGACAGCCTCCCGCAGCTGCGGACCGCAGTCACAGCACTGGCTGCCGAACACATCCCCGGTGAGGCATTCGCTGTGCAGCCGGACCAGCGGCCCCGGACCCGCCGGCGCCGGGTTCAGCAGCGCCTGCTCCCACTCGCCCAGGGCTAGCAGCAGGTGTTCCTTGCCGTCGGCCAGCCCGTGGAAGGTCAGCACCTCGGCCGTGGCCGTGAAGCCGTCCGGGAAGCGCAGCGGCACGGTGACCTGGCTGCGCACGGCGGCGGGTGCGGCACTCGACGGCGGCGCGATGGTCTCGGACACAACGGTCATCTCAGGTCCTCAGGCATTCGATACTAGGGGGCAGGCGGGCGGACAGCGGCTGGTGGAGCAGAAGGAGCAGGGCCAGCATTGAATCCGATCAGCGTTCAATCCGGTAGGGCTATTACTTCAAGATTCAAGTAAACCTTACGGCCGGTTAGTTCACGATGCAAGTGATCCGGCTCAAAAAAACTTCATGCATGAAGTTTCCTGGTTATGCTTTCCTCATGGAGACTTCTGCGGAACCCCCGTGGCTGAGCAGCGACGAGCGTCAGGCCTGGCTCACGTTCGTGGGCGTGATGATGCGGCTGCCCGCGGCCCTGGACGCGCAGTTGCAGCGCGACGCGGGGCTGAGCCATTTCGAGTACATGGTGCTCGCCGGCCTCTCCGAGGCCCCCGGCCGCACGCGCAGGATGAGTGACCTGGCAGGATTCACCGAATCGGGACTTCCCCGCCTGTCCCAGGTCGTCGGCCGCCTCGAGAAGCGGGGGTGGGTGCACCGTTCCCCCGACCCCTCCGACGGCCGCATCACCCTGGCCACCCTCACCCAGGACGGCTGGCAGAAAATCGTCCAGACGGCCCCCGGGCATGTCGAAGCCGTCCGCGCCCTCGTTTTTGACCCCCTCACGAAGGCGCAATCCCGCCACCTGAGCGACATCAGCCAGCGCATCATGCACGCCATTGACCCCGACGACCGCCGCCTGCGCAAAACCGGTTAGCCCGGGTGCCATTTTTCGACGTCACAGATCTTGGACACGGGCGTGCTCATATCTCCGGGAGTCGCGCTTTTTGGCTCTACGCGCCGGTCGCCTTCGGGCCCGCTGCTGCAGGACCAGTTGACAGCGCCATCTCTGACGCCCTCGGGTGCCAGAGGGGTGTCTTGGGCGATCCGCAGGCATAAGCTAAGACAGATCAGCTTCTTCCATCGCCCGGGAGCACGCCATGGACCCTGAATTCGCAGAGGTCAGCGATCATGATGTCACCACCATCACCTGTGTCTGCGGTAATACCGTCAGCGGCGAGGGGCTGATTCAGGCCAATGCACAAGGCATCCCCGTTCACAGTGGCGGGAACACCCCTGTGCCCGCCGGCCTGGCCGAATGGCCGGAAGATGAGGACCTCTACACCCTCTGCCCCTCGTGCGGCCGCGTGTACAGTGACACGGTCGTTGAAGAGACGGGGACTGCGCCCGTTGCTTTGCGGGTCGATGTCGCCCACGCGCCGGTTGCCGAGGCAATCCGTGTCCACTGGGAGCTAAACGCCTAAGCCTGGATCCACCGATCCGCAGCCGGTTCCGGACATGGTTCGGTGCTGGCTTTGGCCTCGGACGCGGATATCTGTAACGGCCCAGTAACGTTCCCCAGTTACAGTTCATCCATCAGATGGCGTGAGTTGCGTTCCTGCCCATGCCTTCTGCCGCGCGGTATCAGGTCTCGCAGCGAAAGCCCACCGCCGACCATTCCAACAATTTGCGATCCTAAGCGGGAACCATCATGAACAGCGGAACTGTCTTTCAACTGGACGCGGATGACGCGGCAGCTTTCATCGAAAAACAGTTGGAAGCGTCTGAAACAGCGCAGGCATTGTTTCGAGCGCTGCAGGACGAAGGCCTGACGCCTAATGTCCAGCGGTCACAGCTGTACGGGATCTACAGCCGGGAGAGCCGTAAGTCACTTAGCGTGGGCATCCTTCCTTTCGTTACGGAGGATCTAACCGCCCATGGGGCCATCAGCGTCTCGGAAGGAGGTTTTGCCCGGGCAGTCGTAGTGCATGTTCAGAGCCGTACTGACCTGACTGAGTTTATTTCCTTGGATTATTACGAGGGTGAACTTCTCCGGCAGACATTCAGCAAAGACGAGCTCGCCGCCGAGGGAGTGGACGCTGTCGTCGAACGGCTGGACAAACTGCACTCTCCGCAGCCTCTGGTCGAGCTATCCGGCCGGCAGGTGAGCTTGGTTGCCCATTTAGCCTTTACGACCCTTCACCGGGACGAGTTTTCTCGGGAAGTGTATGGCGCTGACGATCTGATGGCCATCTCCAAGCAAGCGCCTTCCGTATCCGACGCCGCCATGGTCATGCTGATGACAACTGGAGCATCACACACCGGCTGTTCATGCAGCAGTTCCTGCTACGGCTGCAGCAGCTGTAGTTGCTCGTGGGGCTGAGAAGTGCGCAACCTGCCCGCACGCCCCCAGGTGGCCAAGCGCTTCACGGCACTCTCGCCGTCCCCAGGGCGGCTGGTTCTTCAGTCCCTCACCCACGCAATATCGATCGAGGACCCCGTAGGTGATGTTCGCCGGATTGTCTTGCTGGCGGACGGCACGCGATATATCGACGAGATCCTCGACGCGATGGAGCCACTGGGCCCCGAAGCGGCTGTCGGTCTACTCGAGGACCTGGTGGAGGCCGGGATCCTCGGGAAAGCCGAGGCCGATATGAATCCTGACGGCCTGACGGGCGCCGAGCGGGAGCGGTACGCTCAGCAGATAGCGCTTTTCTCTCATTTCGCACGACCTCGCGCTGACGCCTTTGCGGCACCTGGTGTGGACTTCCAATCGAAGTTGAAAGACGCCACGGTACTCGTGCGCGGCCTGGGTCCCATCGGAACGGGCCTGTGTCGCGCCCTCTGCACGTTGGGCGTCGGCACCATCATTGGGCTGGACCCCTCCGCTCCTGTCGTATCAGCCGATATGGCACAGGATCCGTGGTTCGCCAGCACGGACATAGGAAGCGATCGTGCGGAGCTAGTCGCAACCCGTATCCAGGAGTGCCACCCAAGCACTGAGTTCATTGCAGCCAGGAGCGACAACAAGTCGCTCGCGGATCTCCTCGGCGAGGCAACGACGGCGGTGCTCGCAGAAGACCGTTTCAACCCTGCAAGCTATGAGGAATTCAATCTCGCAGCCTTGGAGTCAAAAACCACGTGGACGAGTTTCAGGCTGAACGGCTTCGACATCTGCATCGGACCCACGGTGATCCCGGGTGAGACTGCATGCTACACATGCTTTGACCTGCGCCTGAAGAGCAACATGAGCGACTACGAGGAATACCTATTGCTCGAAGCCCATCTCAAGGAGGACGACCTGCATTCCGGGGCGCTGATGATCAATCCAGGCATGGACCTGGCCGCCCTCGAAGTAGCAAAGATCCTGACAGGTTTCGTGGCACCGACGACAATTGGACAACTGTTCACGCTCAATCTGCTCACCCTTGCGAGCAGGTCCCACCCCGTGTTGAAGATCCCCCGTTGTCCATCCTGCGGCGCCTCTCATCAGCAGCGTCCACAGCCCCGCCTGTGGGAATTTGCAGGCCCCACGACTCAATTTCCTGCGGCCCATGAACCCGGTTGAGCCCACCCTGCCCGGGGGTAACCATCGAAGCAAACGGTCATATGCCGCACCTCATTACGCCACGACCGAGATGCCGTCCCCGGTCGACCCCCGCACCGGTATCATCCATGAACTCGGAGATCTGCCTTGGGCGGCGGGTGAGCCGGAGATATTTAACTGCTTCGTGCGGATGGCCCGGACTGAGCGGTATCTCGGTGTCCCGTGTTACGACATGAACGGCGGTGCCGGACTAACACTGTCAGCCGCCCGGGCCGCGGCAGTTGGCGAAGGTCTGGAACGCTACTGCGCATCGGTTTATGATCCGGCGGAGCTAAAAGTCGGGAATGCTGACGAACTAGCCAAGACGCACCGTGTGGCGCCTCCTGGGACCTTCGCGTTGTTTCATCCCAGCCAGGGACCCGGATTCCCGACATTCGACAATTCCACACGCCTGGCCTGGGTCACCGGACGCTCTCTCATTTCGGATGAACAAACTCTCGTTCCCGCCTGCCTTGTGTACATGCCCTACCATCCGCAAGAGGCGGGTGAGGTGGCGCCTGCACCCGCAATTTCCACAGGCCTTGCCTGCGCGCGTTCCTACCCGGAGGCGGTGCTTGGCGGACTATACGAATGCTTTGAGCGTGACGCCTTTGTTATCCATTGGATGAACCGCATTACCCCATGCCGTATCGCGCCAGAGGCCGAAGGTGCCATCGCCTCCGTCTATCACGAGCGTTTGGCAAAACCAGGATTGCATTACACCCTCCTCGATGTGACACTCGATCCGCCAGTTCCGTCCTATTTCTGCGTTCTCATTGATGATCGGAATTCGGTCCCTATGATTTCGGTAGGCGGGGCGAGCAGCTTTGACACCCGCAGGGCACAGCTGAAGGCGATGATGGAGGCAGCCCAGACACGCGAATGGGCAAAAGTACTCCCGGCCGAAGGAGCAACCGCACTGCGTCACGATGCGGAGCAGGTCCGAACGTTTGAGGACCATGTTGCGTTATATGCCCATGGCGGGATGCTCGAGGCAGTCGAATTCTTACTTGATGGCCCAGTCGTGCAGTCGCGGCAGCCGCAAACATGGGCAGGTAGCACAGATGCCGCACTCCACCGGGCAATAGGGCTATTGCATGAAGCCGGGCTCGATGCCATCGTGATTGATTTGACAACGCCCGACACCGCCCAATGCGGTTTCTGCGTTGTCAAGGTTGTCATACCCGAGCTTCAACCGCTCGACGCCGACTACCGCAAGCGTTTCCTGGGCGGCCGGCGGTTGTATGAACTTCCCCGGCGCCTCGGGTTCAGCGACCGCGAAGTATCGCCCGCCGACCTTAATCCCGACCCTCATCCGTACCCATGAACAAAGAGCATTCCGAGGCAGCTGCCGGCAGGTATTCCGAGAGTGCAGAGCACATATCGCTTGTTGAGCTTTACCACGAGAACTCCAAGCAGCGCAGACATGACGCCGGTTTCGGCCTGCGAATCATGGCAATGAACAACAGCCCCGCCATGCAGCAACTGTTCGCCGGAAGCTACAAAACATACGCAGGAGCGCCGACCATCGACCTGCCGGCGCCTGAAAAATGCAACCGACATTCTTTGCAAGAGACAGTGGAATCCCGGCGCTCGGTCGACCGGTTCGGCTCCAACCCACTGGGGATAAGCGAGCTCTCCTACGTCCTTGCGCTGGGGAACGGGATTACAGCATCCACCGGCCACGGTCGCCAACGTCCCCTGAGGGCGGCCCCCTCGGCCGGCGCGCTTTATCCGATAGAGATATACGTCGCTGTCTCCCGAGTCCAGGGCATCGCGCCGGGCACCTATCATTACGATGTCAGGGGACACCGGCTCGAACAGATGGCAGACCAAGACATTGCGCCCGAACTCGGTCGTGCAAGTTCCTATGATCACCTGTTCACCACCTCGGGTGCCACCGTAATGCTTACGGGAATGCTGGGGCGCACACAGATAAAGTACCAGGAACGGGCATACCGCTTTATGTTGCTCGAAGCCGGCCATACCGCAGAAAATATTCTGCTCGCCGCTGCTTCTCTGGACCTGGCGGCCACTCCGGTCGGCGGCTTCATCGATGATGAAGTAGCAGCCATGCTGGATATTGACGGGGTTGACGAGGTCGTGCTGGAGCTCATCCCGGTCGGAGCCGCCCCACACGACGCTGACGCCGTGCAACCTTCTGCGATCGAAAAGGAAATGCTGGCCATGCTGTGGCCGGATTGAGCGGATGAGTCGGCGTCCTCGTCTCCCCCTCCGCCGGCGCCGGCTCGCTCGCCGGCAGTGTGGCGATCGCATACACCGCCGACGCTGGCCGCTTGGCAACGGTCCCCCGGGAGCCTCAGAGGAAAATGTCGGCAACCAGCCGGTCCTCGGGCGCCCCGAGGCTGTACGGGGTGAAGTCCGTGACGCCGGCCGCGGCGAGGACCTGCTCGTCGGTGTAGAAGTTGCCGCTCCGGCTGCCGGATGCCGGCGTGGCATTGCTGCCGGTCAGCACGGCGTGGGCGGCGTCGGCCATGATCCCGGGGCCGCGGGCCCCCTTGACGATCGATTCCCCGCCCGGCATGTTGCGGATCGCCGCGGTGTCGATCAGGGTGCAGGGCCAGAGCGAGTTGACGCTGATGCCGTCGGCCTTGAGCTCCTCGGCCAGGCCCAGGGTGGTCAGGCTCATGCCGTACTTCGCCATCGTGTAGGCCAGGTGCAGGCCGGCCCATTTGGGGTCCAGGTTCAGCGGCGGGGACAGCGTCAGGATCTGCCCGGCGTCGGATTCCCGCAGGGCCGGCAGGGCGAGCTTGGAGAGCAGGAAGGTGCCGCGGACGTTGATGTCCTGCATGAGGTCGTAGCGCTTCATGTCCACGGCGTCGGTCCGGGACAGATCGATGGCGGAGGCGTTGTTGATGACGATGTCGATCCCGCCGAAGCGTTCGACGGCGGCGGCCACCGCGCCGGCGACGTCGTCGTCCTTGCGCACATCGCCGACCAGCGGCAGCGCCTGCCCGCCGGCGGCCTCGATCTGTTCGGCGGCGGAGTAGACCGTGCCCTCCAGCCGCGCGTGGGGCTGGCCGGTCTTGGCCAGCAGCACGATGTTGGCGCCGTCCCGGGCCGCGCGGGTGGCGATGGCCAGGCCGATCCCGCGGCTGCCGCCGGAGATGAGGACGGTGCGGTTCCGGAGGGAACCGGCGGCCTGGTACGGCGCTGCGGCGGTGCCCGAAGCATCATTGCTTGAAGTCATGCGCACACTCTAGCGGACTGATGTTACCGATGAGTAATATCGGTGGTCCGGGTGGGAAGGGAGGGAAGTTTGTAGGTTCTCTACAGCGGCCCCCGCCCGCCGCGTCACTAGACTTGCCATCAGGGCCCTGTGGAACTTCCCCCGACTTGTGCGGAAGCTACTTAAACCGCCACGCGGTACAGGGCCAGCGATTACCAGCTACCACCATCAGCTACAGAGCCGGAGACACTCGATGAGCCACGATCTGACCACGACTGCGGGAAAGATTGCAGACTTCCGCGACCGCCAGGCCAGCGCCGAGCAACCCTCAGGCCCCGAGGCGATCGAGAAGCAGCATGCGCGCGGCAAGAACACGGCCCGGGAGCGCATCGACCTGCTGCTCGACGCCGGCTCCTTCGTCGAGTTCGATGCCTTGGCGGTGCACCGCTCCACGGCCTTCGGGATGGAAAAGAAGAAACCCCTCGGTGACGGCCTGGTCTCCGGCTACGGTACCGTGGACGGCCGGCCCGTCGCGGTCTACAGCCAGGACTTCTCCGTGTACGGCGGCTCGCTGAGCCAGGTCAACGGCGAGAAGATCGTCAAGGTCCAGGAGTTCGCGCTGCGCAACGGCTGCCCCGTGGTGGGCATCCTCGACGGCGGCGGCGCCCGCATCCAGGAAGGCGTGGCCTCGCTGGCGATGTTCGCGGACATCTTCCGCAACAACGTCCACGCCTCCGGCGTCGTCCCGCAGATCTCCCTCATCATGGGCCCCTCGGCCGGCGGCGCCGCCTACTCCCCCGCGCTGACCGACTACGTGGTGATGGTGGACAAGACCTCCCATATGTTCATCACGGGCCCCGACGTGATCAAGACCGTCACGGGCGAGGACGTGGACATGGAGACCCTCGGCGGCGCCCGGCAGCACAACTCCACCACGGGCACCTCCACGTACCTCGCCTCCGACGAGGCCGACGCGATCGAGTTCGTCCGCGAGCTCCTCGATTTCCTCCCGTCCAACAACCTCGCCGAGGCCCCCGTGCTGGAGCACAGCCAGGAACTGGAGCTTGACGACGACGACCTCGCCCTCGACTCGCTCATCCCGGACTCGGCCAACCAGCCCTACGACATGCGCCGGGTCATCGAGCAGATCGTGGACGACGCGCATTTCCTGGAGATGCAGTCCCTCTACGCCCCGAACGTCATCATCGGCTACGGCCGGGTCGAGGGCCACACCGTGGGGATCGTGGCCAACCAGCCCGTGCAGTTCGCCGGCACCCTGGACATCGCGGCCTCGGAGAAGGCCGCCCGCTTCGTGCGGCACTGCGACGCCTTCAACGTCCCCATCATCACGCTGGTGGACGTGCCGGGGTTCCTGCCGGGCAAGGACCAGGAGTTCCAGGGCATCATCCGGCGCGGCGCCAAGCTGCTCTACGCCTACGCCGAGGCCACCGTGCCCAAGCTGACCGTCATCACCCGCAAGGCCTACGGCGGGGCGTACATCGTGATGGGTTCCAAGAAGCTCGGCGCGGACCTGAACCTGGCCTGGCCCACGGCGCAGATCGGCGTGATGGGCGCCCAGGGCGCGGTCAACATCCTGTACCGTCGCGAACTCGCCGCGGTGGCTGCGGACGGCGGCGACGTCGAGGCCAAGCGCGCCGAGGTCATCCGCCAGTACGAGGAGGAGCTGCTGAACCCGTACCAGGCGGCCCAGCTCGGCTATGTGGACGCCGTCATCGCCCCGTCCGAAACCCGCGTGCAGCTCATCAAGGGCCTGCGCGCGCTGCGGGACAAGCGGGCCAGCCTGCCCGCCAAGAAGCACGGGAACATCCCGCTGTGACGCCCGTCGAAGAGCCCGCCGGTCAGCCCGCCGTGGTCGAACCGGCCGAGGCACCGGCGGCGGAACCCATGCTCTCCGTCGTGAAGGGCGAGCCGACGCCGGAGGAACTGGCGGCGCTGGCCGCCGTCGTATTGTCCCTGGGGCAGGGCGAACCCGCGGCGCCGCAGAAGCCGGGGGTCCGGCACTGGGTCCGCCGGCAGCAGCTGCGGCTGGCACCCACACCCGGCCCCGACTCCTGGCGCCGCAGCCGCGGCTGACCGGGCCCCTACCGGTCCGTTACCGGGCCGCCGGGAAAGTTCAGTGACCCTTTCATAACCGCGGTGGCCCGGCTAGTCTCTTCGGGTGACTACCGACACCGCTGCTTCCGAAAACACGTCCCCGGTGCGCACCACGACCGCCATCGACGCCGTCGCCGACTCGTACACGGACACCCTGATCCGGCTTAACCCGAGCTTCGCCACGGAGCTCGGCCTGCCGGGCCATGAGACCGGCTACCAGGACTTCACCCCGGCGGGCCGGGAGGAATTCGCCGCCGCGGCGCGGGAGACCCTGGCCGCCCTGGACGGCCTGGAGCCGGCCGACGACGTCGACGCCGTCACGCTCGATGCCATGCGCGAGCGGCTGGGCCTCAGGCTGGAAATCCACGCCTCCGGCTGGGACCTGGCCGAGCTGAACAACATCGCCTCCCCCGCCCAGGACATCCGCTCGATCTTCGACCTCATGCCCACGGACACCGCCGAGCAGTGGGAGCACATCGCCGGCCGGGCGCACAACGTCCCCGCCGCGATCGACGGCTACATCGCGTCACTGCGCGCCGCGAAGGACGACGGCAAGGTCGCCGCGGCCCGCCAGGTCTCGATCGTCATGGAACAGGTCACCAGGTACGCCGCGGAGGACGGCTTCTTCGCCAAGCTTGCCGCCGGCGCCAGGACCGCCGGGGGGCCGCTTCCGGCCGAGCAGCAGTCCAGGCTCGACGCCGGCGCTGCCGCCGCGCGCACCGCCTACTCCCGGCTGGCCGGCTTCCTGGAAGCGGAGCTGCTGCCCGCTGCCCCGGCCACGGACGCCGTCGGCCGCGAGCGCTACGCCCTCGCCTCCCGCGAGTTCCTGGGCGCCACGGTGGACCTCGAAGAGACGTACGCCTGGGGTGTGCAGGAGCTGGACCGCATCATCGCCGGGCAGGAAGCCGTGGCCGCGCAGATCCGGCTCGGAGCCAGCATCGGCGAGGCGAAGAAGGTCCTGAACAACGATCCGGCGCGCCGGATCAAGGGCACCGACGCCTTGATCGCCTGGATGCAGGGACTCTCCGACAAGGCCGTGGCCGACCTCGCCGGCGTCCACTTCGAGATCCCGGACGTCATGAAGACGCTCGAATGCCGCATCGCACCGACGGACGACGGCGGCATCTACTACACCGGCCCCTCCGACGACTTCAGCCGCCCCGGCCGCATGTGGTGGTCGGTGCCGGCGGGCGAGGACACCTTCACCACCTGGGCCGAGACCACCACGGTGTTCCACGAGGGCGTGCCCGGCCACCATCTGCAGATCGGCACCGCCACCTACCGCCGCGAGCTGCTGAACAAGTGGCGCCGCAACGTGTGCTGGACCTCCGGGCATGGTGAAGGCTGGGCGCTCTACGCCGAGAAGCTGATGCAGGAACTGGGCTACCTCAACGACCCGGGCGACCACATGGGCATGCTGGACATGCAGCGGATGCGGGCCGCCCGGGTGGTGTTCGACATCGGCGTGCACCTGGAGCTGGAGGTCCCGGCGCGCTGGGGATCCGGCACCTGGACCGCGGACAAGGGCCTGGAGTTCCTCAAGGCCAACCTGGACATCAGCGAGGGACAGCTCCAGTTCGAATTCGCGCGCTACCTCGGCTGGCCCGGGCAGGCCCCCTCCTACAAGGTGGGCCAGCGGCTCTGGGAGCAGATCCGGGCCGAGCTCGAATCCCGGCCCGGCTTCGAGCTCAAGGCCTTCCACACCAAGGCCCTGAACATCGGCTCCGTGGGCCTGGACACCCTCAGGCGCGCGCTGCTGGGGTGACACCTGCCCCGGGAACCAGACATCCTCGGCGTGCCCGCTCGTTCTCCCCACCGTCCCCCTAACCTCGCAAGCTCGGCCAGGGAACCCTGACGGCGTGGGCCCTCGCTTAGACGCACGCTGCCGGATGCCTGTCCCCCCGGGACAGTCAGTTCAGCCGGTGACAATCGCCACATTTTGTCTGGGAATAACTTCACAATCGGGTAGTCTTCCGGTTGAATTCCCGGGATTTCGCGCCGCGGGGCTACAAGTGAGCCCGTAACATTTCTCAACATCGGTTCGCCGTGATAAGCCGACCGGTCCTAGCGTGTTCGGGTGAGCACTCAGACAAGCACCCCCGCACCCGCTGGAAAGACCGGTTTCCAGCTGCCCAGCTGGGCCGGCTCGTTCGGTTTCCAGATCATCGCCGCCCTGATCGTCGGCCTGGGCCTTGGCCTCCTGGCCAAGTACACGGGCAGCACCAAGACCAGTCCCAACGCCCTCGGCGGCACGCTGCAGACGATCGGCTCGAGCTACGTCTCGCTGCTGCAGACCGCCGTCGTCCCCCTCATCTTCACCGCGGTGGTCAGCTCCATCTCCAACCTGCGGGCCGTCTCCAACGCCGCCCGGCTGGCGTGGAACACGCTGCTCTGGTTCGCGATCACCTCCCTGGTCGCCGTGCTGATCGGCATCGGCCTGGGCGTGCTCCTGCAGCCCGGCGCCAACACCGGGATCTCCCAGGAAGCCAAGTACGCCGGCAAGTCCGGTGACTGGTGGGCCTTCCTGACCGGCCTGTTTCCCAAGAACTTCCTGGGCCTCGGCGCCAGCACCACGGTCACCGACGGCGTTGCCACCACCGCCGTGAGCTTCAATGTGCTCCAGATCCTCGTGATCGCCATCGCCGTCGGCGTCGCGGCCCTCAAGGTGGGCGAGGCCGCCGAGCCGTTCCTGAAGCTCAACGCCTCCGCCCTGGCCGTCATCCAGAAGGTGCTCTGGTGGATCATCCGCATTGCACCGCTGGGTACCGTCGGCCTGATCGGCAACGCCGTGGCCGTCTACGGCTGGGACACCATCGGCTCGCTCGGCAAGTTCACCGTGGCTATCTACATCGGCCTGGCCCTCGTGTTGTTCGTGGTCTACCCGGTCCTGGTCCGCGCCCACGGCCTGTCCGTCAGGCAGTACTTCTCCGGCGTCTGGCCGGCCGTGCAGCTGGCGTTCGTCTCCCGGTCCTCGATCGGCACCCTGCCGCTGACCCAGCGCGTGACCGAGCGCAACCTCGGCGTCCCCCGCGCCTACGCCTCCTTCGCCGTGCCGCTGGGCGCCACCACCAAGATGGACGGCTGCGCCGCGATCTACCCGGCCATCGCAGCGATCTTCGTGGCACAGTTCTTCGGCATCCAGCTGGACTTTACCCAGTACCTGCTGATCGCCCTCGTCTCCGTGCTCGGCTCGGCCGCGACGGCGGGCACCACCGGCGCCGTCGTCATGCTGACGCTGACGCTTTCCACGCTGGGACTGCCGCTGGCCGGCGTCGGCCTGCTGCTGGCCATCGACCCGATCCTGGACATGGGCCGCACGGCCGTCAACGTCGCCGGGCAGGCACTGATCCCGGCGATCGTGGCCAGGCGCCAGGGCATCCTGGACGAGACGCTCTACAACGCTCCGCGCAACGGCGACCCGTTCAGCGACGACGTCGCAGACGCTGCCGGTGACACGGCCGCTGACGCAGACGCCGCCGACCCGTCGGCCGTTCCGGCGCCGGCAGCGTCAGCTGTGCCGGCGGCGGGGACGCCGGAGGGCCGCGAACTGGCGGACGCCAAGGCGTAGCTGGGCTCCCGCACGGCAGCATTGACGAACAATTCCCCGGGAATCTCCCGGGGAATTGTTCGTTAAGCCGCGTCCGTCTTGCGGGCGGGCGTCAGCGGCGGCCGCCGATCACGCCCTTTTCAGCGGCCTTGGTGACGGCGTCGGCCTCGGCCTGGGTCAGGGTGCCGTCCTTGACGGCCTGGTCGAGGCGGGGCTTCAGGGCTGCCGCGTGGTTCGCCTGGGCCTGGCTGCGGAGCTCGTCGAGGGCGGCGGTGACCTTGGACTCGTCAAGGCCCAGCGACTTCGCGAGGGATGCGGCAAGCGCCTTCTCCATCGCGGCACGGTCCGGCTTCTGCCCTTCGGCCGGCGGGGTGGCCGGCTTGTTGGCCTGGCGGAAGGCCTTCAGCGCGTCG
The DNA here is from genome assembly GCF_018224015.1 of Pseudarthrobacter albicanus. Taxonomy (GTDB): domain Bacteria; phylum Actinomycetota; class Actinomycetes; order Actinomycetales; family Micrococcaceae; genus Arthrobacter; species Arthrobacter albicanus. The sequence continues at coordinate 5,813 of NZ_JAGPOT010000098.1, read as the reverse complement.
GCCACCTTGGCCTCGTCCACGCCCAGCTTCGCGGCGAGCTCCTTGGCACGTCCGCCGCGATCCCCGCCGTCGTCGCCGTGGCCGTGGCGGCCGCCGTGCATTCCCCGGACTTCGGCGGTCGAGTTATCCGCCGGGGCGCTGGAGCTGCTGGACGGGGTGGGGCTGGGGGTGGTGGTTGCGGAGGCCATCGCGGTGACTCCGAGGCCGGCGCCCAGTGCCAGGGCCGCGGCCCCCAGGCCGAGGGCTATTCTCTTCGTGTGTGACATCTGCTGCTCCTGGATCTGCCGTCCGGTGGCGGCGCTGCTACCTCGTGCTGCTATTGAGCGGAACTCTGGGTCAGGACCCTCTCCCAGTGTGCGCCTGCGAGGTCTGGGATAGCTGTACCTAAGCTTTCATCTTCCTGTGAATCGTGGGAGGTGCTGGTCCACCCAGATCGCGACCCGGTCACTGAAGTGCTGGTCACTCACGCCATCTCTTGGTCAGCGCCAGGGTGGCGGGTTGGCCGCGATGATCTCGGGGGTGAGGAGCATGCCCCCGAAATCGGCGCGCGCCTTGGCCAGTGTTTCCGGGGCCGGGTCGACGGTGGCGTACCAGGGCTTCAGGTCTTTTGCCTGCACGAGGTGCTTTCCGGCGCCGAGAGGTTCGATGGTCCAGTCGGACAGGTCGTTCGCGTGCGCCAGGTGGGCGTCGGTGAGGAGCTGCAGTCCGTGCGCGTCGGCAATGTACTGCGCATTCAGGTGCCTGTTGTAGCGGATGTGGGATTCCTTCACGTAGGGCAGCAGGGGCCTGCCGGCGGCAAGCTCGCTCCAATCGGGGGTGAGGGCATTGCAGTACTGCACAAACGCCAGATCGGTGTCGCCGGGAAACGCGGCCATGGCCCGGACAACCTGCGCAAGCCGGTCCTGCCAGGACACTGTGTCGTCCATGACCCCATAGCAGGTCCGGCCCAGGGTGCCCAGCGACGCCCAGACCAGCCGGCGCGGCTCGGACCGCAGATAGGCAACACGAGCCTGTCCGAACCGCGCGGCACCGTCCGCGAGCGTCGGCCCGACGTCGGGGTTCTTCGTGCGGGTCTGGTGGATGCTGCGCAACAGGTAGACGTCCGCACCGTCGAACCGGCCCCACGCCGTGGCGGCGTCAGTGATCTTCGCCGTCAGCTCGGCCGGGACGGACCAGCTCATGCTGCGCTCCTGCTCGTCCAGCAGGGTCAGATCGTCGGTCCGGTAGGCCACGAAGGCTGTGAGCTGCCGCGGCAGCTCGACTTCGCCGCTCAGCCAGTCCGGGAAAAACGCCTGCGGCGCGGCGGTGACTTTCCCGGAGTTCCCCAAGGCCTGCAAGTGCCGGGCGAAGGCATCCAGCCAGGCGCGCACCCCCTCTATGGGGCCGGCTCTGCTCATCAGTGCCACCGGTCCGGCGTCGGAGTCGGAGACCCCCTCGGCGAAGACTGCGTCGCCCCACCCGGCGTCCTCCACTTCCTGGTTCGCTACCCGGACCGCAGCCTCGACCGCGTCAAAGACATCCTTCGACCCGCGGGGCCGGAACTGCAGCCACAGCTCCTCCTCGTACTGGGCCTTCCGCCACGCCCTCGACAACGCGCCCCACACAACCTCCACACCGGGCTCCGGCATCCGATCCCCTTAGTTCGCATGTAGTGCTATCGCTCTTCGGTGAACATACCCATTCCATTGCCAATATTCGAGGAAACCTCTACATTCAACGCAGGGGGCGGCATGAGCCGAGTGGCGCTGATCAATTTCACCTGACGTTGACCACAATGGTCACGTTGAGCAGCACGCAAGCGAGCCGAGGGTTACCCCGGCAACTTCGCCTCGTCGACGGACTCGGCCAGAACCGCCATTCAGTGAAAAACCGCCATTCTCCGCTCCATAGCCGAGAAGCTGGACTGCTGCTCTGCCGGTACACTAACAGAAACTTGCTCACAGTGCAAAGATGCACGTAGTGTAATTCGCATGCCCCCAACGACCTCCCACAACGCCCCGGACTCCGTGCCGACGCGCCGCGAACTGAACAAGGCGGCCACCCGCCAGGCGATCACCGATTCGGCCCTGGGCCTGCTCCGCATCCAGGGGCCCGGCAACTTCACGGTCGAGGACATCGCCGACGCCGCCGGGATCTCCCGCCGGACGTTCTTCAACTACTTCGCCAGCACCGAAGCCGCCCTGGCCGCGGTGACTTTCGGCTTCCTGGACACCGCGCTCCGGCAGTTCCGGCTGCGCCCGGCCGGAGAACCCATCCTGGAATCGGCCCGGGCGGCCCTGGTTGAACTCGCCGACCCCATGACCGTCGCGCCGATGGCAGAGCTCTACAGCCTGGGCAAGACCAACCCCCAGCTCAGCCGTTCCGAGCTGGAGGCGTGGGACCACTGCACCGAACAGATCATCGACGCCGCCCGTGAGCGGTTCGCCCCCGCAACCGACACCGGTGCTGCCGCCGTCGTCGGGGTTGATGAACTGTACCTCCGCGCCCTGGCCGGCTCCATCATCTCCTGCGGCAAAGCGGCACTGGATGTCTGGTTCGCCCGGTGCGGCGGCGACCTCAGCCCCGAATCCCTCGCCGCCCTGCGCCAGCTCCTCATCGATTCCATGACCCTGCTGGGCTCAGGTTTCGCCGGCACTGCCTCCCCTTCCACCCCTTTCCCAGATCGGCACTGACATGGCCCTTTTGCTCTACCGCCTCGGCAAGTTCTCCTACCGCCACCGCTGGCTCGTCATCTCGCTGTGGCTGGCCGTCATCCTGGCCGTCGGCGGCGCCGCCGCCGCATTCCACGGCACCATGTCCAACAACTTCCAGATCCCGGGCACCGAGACGCAGCGGATGGCCGACAAGCTGAAGCAGGAGCTGCCCAAGTCCTCGGGCGGCTCCGCCGGCATCGTGTTCGAGGCCACGGACGGCCAGTTCAGCCAGGCCGGCAGGGACGCCGTCACGGCCGCGCTGGCCAAGCTCAGGACGCTCCCCGCCGTCCAGGGGACGGTGGACCCGTTCGCCACGCAGGCGCAGCTGGACCAGGCCGCCGCGGAGATCGCCGCCGGTGAACAGCAGGCCGACGCCGGCAGGGCGCAACTGGATGCGTCCGGCGCTGAACTCGCCGCCGGGAAGGCCCGGCTGGCCGCCGCGGAGCAGCAGCTGGCCGCGGCCGGACTGCCCGCCGCCGCCGTCGAAGCACAGCTGGGCGCACAGAAGGCTGCCCTCACGGCCGGCCAGGAGAAGCTCGACGCCGGGACCCGGGAACTCGAGGCCGGCAAGGCCAGGCTCGCCCTCGCCAAGCGCCAGCTCGCCGCCTCGCACGGGATGCGCTTTGTCTCCGGGGACGGCAAGGCCGCGATCGCGCAGGTGCAGTTCAACACCTCCATCAACGCCCTGGCCCCGGCGGTCCGCCAGCAGGTCCAGGACATCGCCCAGGAAGTCTCCCCCGCCGGCGTCACAGCCCTCGCCAGCAAGGAAATCACCGAGGACGTCTCGGAGATGTTCGGCATCTCCGAGATCCTCGGCATCGCCGTCGCGGCCCTAGTGCTGATCGTCATGCTGGGCACCCTGATCGCCGCCGGGCTCCCGCTGCTGATGACCCTCGTGGGCGTGGGGGTCGGTGTGGGCGGCACCTTCGCCCTGACCGGCGTCGTGGACATGAGCTCCATCTCCCCCATGCTGGCGCTGATGCTGGGCCTCGCCGTCGGCATCGACTACTCGCTGTTCATCGTCAACCGGCACCGCGGCCAGCTCCTCGCCGGCATGGACGCCGAGGAATCCGTGGCCCTGGCCACCGGCACCTCCGGCAACGCGGTGCTCTTCGCCGGCCTGACGGTCATCATCGCCCTCGCCGCCCTCGTCATCCCGGACCTCCCGTTCCTGGGGGTGATGGGCCTGTCCGCCGCCGCCACCGTGGCGGTCGCCGTCGTCGTCGCCCTGACCCTGACCCCGGCCGTACTCTCGCTGGCGGGCCGGAAACTGATCTCCCGGCGCGCCTGGGCCAAGGCGGAGAAGCACAACGCCGCCCCGGGACACGAGGCCGCGGACATGGCCAGGGACGAACAGCGCAGCAGCCGCGGCTGGGGCGGGCTCATCACCCGGCACCCGGTCCTGGCGCTGCTCGCCGGCGTCGTGCTGCTGGGCGTCGTGGCCCTGCCGGCCAGCCAGCTCCGGCTCGCCCTGCCCGACGGCGGGTCCGAACCTGTCGATTCGCAGGCGTTCAAGGCCTATGACGTGACCGGACGCAGCTTCGGCGAAGGCATGACCGGGCCGATCGTCGTCGTGGGCGACTTCCCGGCCGGGCTGAGTGCCGCCGAGGCGCAGGCCAGGCAGCTCGACGTCGCGGACATCCTGCGCAGCGTGGACAACGTGACCGCCGCCGTCCCGGTGGCCCTCAGCGAGGACCGCCGCACCGCGGTGTTCCAGGTGGTGCCCCGGGAGGGCCCGGCCAGCGCCAGCACCGTCAAGGTGGTCGCCGAGCTCCGCGGCAAGAAAGCCGACATCAAGGATGCCACCGGGGTCAGCATCGGCCTCACCGGCCAGACCGCCGGCAACGTGGACGTCTCCGCCAGGCTCGGCGACGCCCTGCCGCCGTACCTGGCGATCGTGGTGGGCCTCTCGCTGCTCCTGCTGCTGCTGGTGTTCCGCTCCATCGTGGTGCCGCTGCTGGCCACGGGCGGCTTCCTGCTCTCCCTCGCCGCCGCGTTCGGGGCCGTCGTGGCCGTGTACCAGTGGGGCTGGCTGGGGACCGTGTTCGACGTCGCCAATCCCGGCGCGGTGCTCAGCTTCCTGCCCATCATCCTGATCGGCGTGCTGTTCGGGCTGGCCATGGACTACCAGGTGTTCATCGCCGCCGGGATGCGCGAGGCGTACATGCACGGCGCATCGGCGAAACACGCCGTCCGCACCGGATTCAGCCACGCCGCCGCCGTGGTCGCCGCCGCCGCCATCATCATGGTCAGCGTGTTCGCGGGCTTCATCTTCTCGCACCTGAACATGGTCCGGCCGCTGGGCTTCGCGATGGCGTTCGGCGTGCTGGTGGACGCGTTCGTGGTGCGCATGACGATCGTTCCCGCCGTGATGTACCTGCTGGGCGAGAAGGCCTGGTGGCTGCCCCGCTGGCTGGACCGCATCCTGCCGGACGTCGACGTTGAAGGCGCCCGGCTGCGGAAGGAATCCGTGGAATCAGGCCCGGGGACCAAGGAACCCGAGCTCTCGGTCCGATAAGGGGGATGCCGGACTGTTCAGGCCGCAGGCTGTTCAGGCCGCGACGTGATCAGGCCGCGAGCGGCGGGGACAGCCGGTAGCGTTTGCCGGTCTTCGCCTGGTGCCGGAGTCTTCGTCTGCGGCGGCCCGTTCGGCGCGGGGAAATTCCCGGAAGCAGCCCGGAGTCCCAGGTGAACTGCGGAACAAACGGCGCGCCGCTCAACGGGTCGCCGGTCATGGGGGTGCCGGGGAGCGGGGGCGCGGTGGAGGAGTAGGTGTGGCCGGTGGGGGTGGTGAGTTCGAGCGTGTGCCGGGGGCCCGGCCTCGGCTGCGCGGCCCAGCCGGGGATTTCCTTGGTGTGGTTGCAGGCTTCGCAGAGCGAGGAGCCGTTGGCGTGGCTGGTGGTGCCGCCGTCGTGCCAGGGGACGATGTGGTCCAGGTGCCGGATCGGGGCGTCGCAGTAGGGGGTGCGGCAGGTGTCGTCGCGGGCCGTCAGGAAGCGGTGCAGCCCGGCCGGGAAGAGCCGGGCCCGGGAGTCCAGGGCCAGCAGGTCCCCGGTCCCCGGGGCGGTGTAGAGCCGCCGCAGCCAGATGGCGAACGCCGGCGAAGCCCCGGTGAGGCCG
>NZ_JAGPOT010000097.1 GCF_018224015.1 Pseudarthrobacter albicanus | reverse complement strand
AGCGCCTCCAGGGCCTCGCGGTCCCCGTTGCGCAGTTCCAGTGCCTTTGCCAGATAAACCATGGGTCAAGTCTGACAAAAATTCATACCCAAAGGAATCAACGACACGCTACACTAGCGGTCATTATCGGTAGTTGGTCGGGGGTTCAGGTCCAGGCCGTGGGGTCGGCCAGGGAGAGGCCGCACGCACCTCCCCGGGCCCCGAAGGCTCGTCGCGCCGGGAGGACACCGCCCAGTCCTGGCGCCCGGGAGCGGGCATAACCGGAATATGTCCACGCGCGGCCCCGGCGTGGGGCATGTCCAGTCCAGGCAGTCAGCGGGGCCGCTCCTTCCCGGTTGCCGCCGCCCGACCGATTGCCGGCCCTGGCAGACCCCGGGATTCCCGCGGCCGGTTGGCGCCCGGCGCCGAAGCAACCGGGCAGGAGCGTCACGGCATGGGTGCATCGGGCGTTTCCGGTGGCCGTGAATGTGGTGGATGCAAGAACGGTGATGCCCGTTGTCAGCCAGTCGGTGACGCCAATCAGACCGTGCCCGCCGCCATCGCTGCAGCGTAGTCACGCACGCTAGTCGGCTGGACCCATGGGTAGCGATCGTTCATGAGCGGCCCGAGTTTGCCCTTGCCACTGAGCATGGCACGCCAGTACATCAACGGTACCGCGGAGAATCCGCCCTGACCGTCGGCTTGGCGCCGGTCGATCTCGGCATCCATGTCGGCGAGTGTGCCGAGCTTCTTGACGGTGAGGATGCGATCAAGTCCGGCTTCGGTTTCGGCGACCAGCTCATCGAAGGTCAGCACATTGCCGGCAACATAGACCTTGTCCGGCACGGGACGGTCATCCGCGGCCGCCGCCGCGGCGTAGGCGGCGGTATCGGCGAAGGTGGTGACCTCCATCTTCGCCTCGCCGTCGCCCCAGAGATAGGCCTCGCCCTTGTCGAGATCGAATGCTCCGAGAAAACCGAAAAGCACACCCCGATCGAGGAATGCGCCGTTGAGCAGATGGACGAGCTCGACTTCTTCTCGTTCGGCTTCGGCTCGTCGTGCGAATTCGCGGCGGAAGTCCGAATGGATGTTCTCACCGTCATCGAGTCCGAAAAGGTTCATGCCGTAGTCGGAGGCGATGAAGCGCCTCACGCCAGCGTCTCTGGCGGCCTGCAGCCATTCCAGCTGGGCGTCGACGATCGTGCCGGTCCCGCCCTGGACAGCGGAGACCACGGTGTGCACGCCGTCGAAGATGCCCGCTCTGTCGTCAACAACCTCAGACTTGGCCGCGACTTCGGCATCGAGCTTGGAACGGCTGTTGGAACGCACCAGCAGCCGGAGGTTAGCGCCCTGTGCAAGGAGCTCCCGCGCGATCATGCTTCCAAGGGATCCGGTGGCGCCGATCAGCAGTACTGTCTTGGAAGCGTCTTGATGCTGGGTTTGAATGGTCACGGTGTTTCTCCTTCTGGGGTTCTGATGGTGGGCACGGCCCAGCACCGTCACTGTGCCTTTTCGTGCAGATGCCAGGTCCCGGATACCGGCGGTGGCCGGCCAGAACCGGCTGTGGGGTGTCGGCCCACAATCGGGTGGCATTCTTTGGCCGGGACGGTGGACCGATTGGTGAACGGTACGCCCTCGTGGAAATTTGGCGCCAAGGAAGGTGGAACACTGCGTTGCGGCCCTGCATGGGCAGAAGCAAGCCAATAGCGTCGGTTCACCAGCCCCGGGCCCCAGAATAGTGAGACCACAGGCCGCGAGTGCCTGGGCGTCACCGCCGGGACGGAGCAAGTCGGTTTGAGGGGCCATCCACGTTCGGGCGGAGCCGACTGAGGCCGTCTCGCTACGCTCCAGGTGCGTCCCGGTGCGCCGAGCGGCGTTCCGGCCGCCGATTTCGTCGCCTGTGCGCGGCATGGCTGAGGCGACTGTGTAGGAGCAGCAGCCGCGGTACGACGAGGTAGACGGACAGTGGCACGACGACGAGTGTCAGTACGAGGGAGCGTAGGACCGGATGCCAAGTCTGTGCGAAGAGCCCCATGACGGCGATCCCTATTGTCACCAGGGGGAAGATCGCTCACCAGGTGAGAACGGCACGGACGTGCACGGAGGCGATTCCCGGTGTGCGCTGGCGGTGTCCATCGGTTTCGTCGGCGGCGAGTGCTTTGCCCTCGTGCTCCATGGGGTCTCCGGTTCTTTTGGGGTGGTTGAGAATTTCGTCGCGCGTTGGCGAGCGGGACCGGGCTCAGGCCGGGTGGACGCTGGCATCGGTGCCGGCGTTCCCTCCGGGATCGGGGGCGTCAACACCGCTGTCCGGGGCGCTGGCGGCCAAGTTCTTTTCGGTTCGCTCAAGCAGCGCCAGGAAGTCGGCCTGCTGCTGTGCGCTTAGTCCGCCGGCCGTCCATCCTTCGAGTTGGATCCAGATGGACTCCACCTGGGTGCGCAACGCGAGGCTGGCAGGGGTGGGTTCGACGATGGTGACGCGTTTGTCGTGTTCGCACGGGCGGCGCCGGACGAAGCCCGCGTTCTCGAGCCTGCGCACGGTGCGCGTCATGGTCGCGGCGTCCGATCCCAGGAACCTGGCGAGATCGGTTTGGCGCTGCGCTCCCCGATCCCACAGCTGCATCATCACGAGTTCCTGGGTGGGGTGGAGTCCGACTTCCCGGAGCAGCTGTCCCGCGAGCATCCGGTGCAGGCGCGCAAGCCGGAAGATGGCGTGGCTGATCGGGCCGCCAGCTGCTGATGCGGGAACCGGGACGCTCCCCGTCGCCGACGATCCATCGGGATTGCTCGGGCATTCTGACACGCTTACACCTCTTTTATTGTTCGGACAGCAATTAGCATAGCCCTGTTTGATCAGGCGGTGTAATTAACCAATATTCGGCCAAGAACAACGCTTTTCAGCACTCTCAGCGAACTTTACTGCTCGGACAACTATATTGCATGCTCATGAGGTCACCATCCCCGGTGACCTAGCTCCAAGCAGTGAGGACAGCACAACCATGACGACCGCCTTCGAAACCTACGAACTGGGCAGCACGCCGCTGAAGAACCGCATCGCGATGGCGCCCATGACACGCAGCCGCGCGACCGCACCCCACGGAACAGCGACGGAGACGATGGCGACGTACTATGCGCAGCGTGCGGGTGCCGGGCTCATCATCAGCGAGGGCATCCAACCCTCCGCCGTCGGCCAGGGCTACACCAACACCCCCGGCCTGCACTCGGCCGACCAGGTCGCGTCGTGGAAGCCAGTGACGGCGTCAGTGCACGAGAACGGTGGCGTGATCTACGCGCAGCTCATGCACACCGGCCGGGTCGGCCACCCCAGTCTGGTCCCGGACGGGCTGCATCCCGTTGGCCCGTCGCCCGTCACGGCCGCAGGACAGGTCTACACCTACGAGGGCATGCAGGCATTCGTCGAGCCCCGCGAGCTCTCCGAAGACGAGATCGCACAGACGATCTCGGACTTCGCCGACGCTGCGCGCAACGCGATCGAAGCTGGCTTCGACGGCGTCGAGATCCACGGTGCCAACGGTTACCTCATCCACCAGTTCCTGGCCCCGAACTCCAACATTCGTACAGACGGCTGGGGCGGGAGCGTCGAGGGACGCATCCGCTTCGGTGTCGAGGTCGCCACCGCCGTTGCGGCAGCAATCGGTGCGGAGAAGGTCGGGTTCCGGATCTCGCCCGGCGCCCTATTCAACGACATCCAGGACGATATCAACCTCGAGGCGACCTATGGTGCCCTCGTCGCGAAGCTGGCACCTCTTGGCCTGGCATACCTGCACATCGTGGAATCCGCCGACCGTGAACTCACCAACACCCTCCGCGCTACCTGGTCCGGCACTCTTGTCCTGAACCCCAACACCGTCCCCGAGCCCACCGGGCCCGAGACCCTGGCCCTGATTGAGAACGGCACGACAGATCTCGTGTCCTTCGGCGCCCTGTTCCTGGCCAACCCCGACCTGCCCGCACGGCTCGCCGCCGGCGGCCCGTTCAACACACCCGACCGCTCGAGCTTCTACGGCGGCGACGCGGCCGGCTACATCGACTACCCGACCCTCAACGATCTCGCCGCCGTCGCCGACGTGATGGACAGGGCATGAGCCCCGCCGTGGCCCCTCCCGGCACCGCCGCATTGGGGTCACGGCCCTTCGGTCCGTCACGTTTCGCGGTCCTCGCCGCGGTGGCTGCCGGGCTGAATTTGATCACCTACGGAATCGGGGCCGCAGCCGGTGCGTCGATGGTTGTCGCGGCTCTGGCGACGGATCAGTCACCGCCAAAGCGTCGCCCTCAACACCGCCGGCGGCCTCCCCCGGGCCGACCCCGCCGAACTAACGAAAATGCCCGCCAGCACGGTCCGCCCGCGGGCAGGAAAGACTTCTCCGCAGTTCGGTGTCTGCCGGGAACGCGCCGCCGATCTCGCCAAGGTTCAGGACTTGCGGGTGGCTTCAGCCGTCATGGGCACGAGGCGTCCGGACCTGGCGCATGTCACCGGGGACCCGTTCTCCAGGTGCACATCAGCGCTGCGGTGCCTCGGGTGCTGTCGCCGACGGAATCCGTGGCGCACGTGATTCCGAACGTGGCGTCCAGGAAGTGCAGGTCCATGCCGGCGGAGGGTCCGGAGACCGCTTCCGTAACCGGGGCAGGTGCAGGGGTGACGTCCACCGTGCGGTTCAGTACGGAGACTGGCTGGCACCCGGTAAGGAGCAGCGCGCCACCGGCCAGGAGGAGCTTGGCTGCGGTCCGCGGGAGGGAGTCCTTCACCATGGTGCTCGGGTATGCGGACAACGCCCGTCGCATCAACGGGACGACAAACACCAGGGTCCTGAACGCTTGTACCGGCCGTCTAACCGAAGAGACGTTCGGATGTGGAATCCCTGTATAGAATGCATGTTTGAATTATACGGTTATGGGATTGATTCCTGCGTGCCCGATGCCATTTTCGCACTGCCCCTCGACAGGCCGGCCATTCAAATTCCGCGCCAATTTGATTCGCCCCGCACCAGGCTGATTGTCACGGCGCAACCAGGTTGTCACTATTGCCAACTATCCTGTCACATCGCAAAAGGCGATTCTTCCTCGGATCCTCCTTTTTGTTTCGTGGTCCTTTTGACGCTAAAGAAGTTGCCGCCTTTGGGCCACAGAGAGTCCCGGCTACGGCCGGGACCCTCTTCAACGACTTCCTACATGCCCGGAATGTCCAGCGCCTGGAATACCTGAATCGAGGCACCGGGCATCATCAAGTGTGGGTGGCCATCCATCAGCGCCACGGCATCGTCCACACTGTCCGCTTCCAGTAGCGAGTAGCCACCCACGGTGGCGTTCGCCGGGGACACCCCGGCCGGGGTGATCTCCTGCCCGTTGCCCAACGGGGCACCCATGTCCGTCAAATGCTCACCGGCCCGGCCAGCCCAGTCCATCCACAGTTTCATTCCCTCGGCCGCAGCCGCTGGATCGTTGTCCTCCATTGTGGCATCGGCCGACTGCGGAGCGTTGTAGAGAACGACAAACTTAGCCATGTTGCCTCCTTGAATGCGGCACCCATTGATCGGCACCAACCAACGGGAACATTACGGCCTGAATCGAGGCTCCGGAAGTGGCCCCAGCTGGCAGTTTCCTGATGCCGCATTCGACGCCGTCGCCGACGGACCATCGCTCCGCCCGGAGGAAGACAGCGGTCGGCCGGCGTATTCAGGGGTCAGCGGTGGTGCCCGGCGGGGCTCTGGATCTGTGGGCTGCCGTGTTCGCCATGCGGGACGGCGTGCTGCCCGGCGGCGGTCGCGGCGAGACCCGGGGTGGTGACAGCGGCGACTGCCAGGGCAGCCGCGAAGATGGCCGGCAGCCGGCGACCCGCAGACGGGGAGATCGCCGCTGGGGCGCCGCGGCGGGCACCGTGCCGGGCCAGCCAGCCCACCGGGCCGACGAGCGCCAATTCCAGCGCCAGGGCCGAAAGGCCCGCCACGTCCAGGGACCGAGCGGACGCGGGAACCCACCAGATGCCGTGGATGACGGACGCGATATGCATGAACACCGAGACGGCCACCAGCCGGATCATGATGCCGGACCATACCGGGTTCCCGAAGCGCAGACCCTGTACCGCCCACGCCGTCAACACGATGCCCCAGGCGGCCGCAGCGGGAGCCCCTGCCCAGCTCCAGGGGCTCCCGGCCGAGTCGAGCAGTGTGGAACTGATCCCGAAGCTGAGCATTCCGGCACCCAGGCCGGCGAAGGCCGAACGCATTCTGATGGCCTCGGGCAGGAGTCTGCCCGGCTCCGGGGACGGGCCGTCCGGATCCCGGGCCGGGACCGTCGTTCCCGCCCCGGCGGGGGCGGCGGCCTTCACCAGCTGGTCCGGGCGTAGGTCCGGGGTGCCCTTGCCCTGTCCTGGGACAGCCCGACGCCCAGCAGGAGTACGGCGCTGGCCAGGTGCAGCACGTTGTCGGCGCCGTTGAGCGCGAGGATGTTCAACGCACTGTTCAGCAGGAACAGCAGGAGAATGCCGCCCGGCAGGTATACGGCGCCGACAACGGTGTTCACTGTCCGGGCCGCCGGCACAGACTTCAGGCCTGCAAGCAGCAGGGCGGCCCCGATGGCCAGGTGGATGATGTTGTGCAGGGGGTTCACGGCAAAAATGATCAGGTTCTGGCCTTCGGTGGCGAAGAACCCTACCCCGGAGGTGACAGCGAACCCGAGAACGCCGATGAGAAGGTACACGGCACCGAAACCAGTGGCGACGAGCCTGTTGGTGGATGTGCGCATGAGGGGACGACCTTTCTGGCTCGGACCCTCACCTGGGAGTGCGGGTTTGCGGGCCCCTTACGGTGAGGCCACCACACGGCGGCCCCGGCTGCTGTTGCTGCCGTCCGCCCCTCGGATTGCCGCCCGTGCCCTCGCCGGGCCGGCGCCCTCGCTTCGCACCCCGTGGACCCGTCCGTGGACGACGCGGCAGCGAATAGTTTAGGGAAGGGTCAGTGATCTTCTGTCACCCTGTAATTGTTTGGGAATGGTGTCTTTATGAAAAGCAGGATCTGCGCGGGCCGGCCCCGTATGAACACTCTGGCTGCTGCGGCGGTCTCGGTACTCTTGCTGGCCGGGTGCGCCGGTGGCCCGGGTGGCCCGGTGGAAGGCGGCGGCGCCCGGGGCGCGTCGTCCGCTCCGTCCCTCTTGGCTTCGGGGGCAGCGGACGGCTCCCCATCGGCAGCGGCGAAGATGGTATGCGCAGATGAGACCCGGGACAACATCGTCCGGATCCTCTCCCTGCCAAACCTCCCCCGGACCACCGATTCCTGGGCCGACAGGCTCTATACATGCACGTACGCGCTGCCTGCCGGTTCCCTTGTGCTCTCGGTCAAGGAATTGGCGGACCCGGCCGCTGCCCGCAGCCACTTTGACGGGCTGGCCCAGTCCACTGTTTCGGCCCGGCCCATCGAGGGGATGGCGAATCTGGGACTTGCGGCCTTTGAGAGCACGGACGGGTCCGTGGTCTTTGTCAAGGACAGCTTCGTCCTGACGGTGGACGCCTCGGCCCTGCCGGATGCCCTCGGCCCGCACAGCGTTTCCCGCGGCGCGTTCGCGTATGAGGTCTCCACCGCCGTCCTGGCCTGCTGGTCCGAATAATCCGCCACGCGGGCGGCCCCCCCTTCCTGCGGGCCGGCCTGCTTCCGGTACGTTTCGGTTCTCATCCGGGTGCCCGAATCCGGGTGTCCGAAAAAATTCCCGCCCCACACCCGTCCGTGACGCGGACCACAACGAACCATTGATGTCCCAACCATGCTCGTGCCCATCAGGGGAACGTTCATTGTCATCGGAGGAAACCAGTCATGAAGAAATCCGCATTCCTGATCGCCCCGGCCCTGGCCCTGGGCGCCCTCGCCCTCTCCACCAGCCCGGCCCTCGCAGCCGACACCACCACCTACCAGGCGAACCTTGCCGCGATCAACGGCAGCAACGCCTCAGGCACGGTGATGATCACCCTCAACGGTGACCAGGCAACCGTCACGGAAAAAGTCTCCGGACTCGCCGCCACGTTCAGCGGCAAACCGTACCCGCACGTCCAGCACATCCACATCGGCGCCAAGGGCACCTGCCCCGACATGTCCGCTGACACGGACAAGGACGGCGTGATCAGCACCACCGAAGGCGCCCCGTCGTACGGCCCGATCGGTACCACCCTGTCCACCAGCGGCGACACCAGCCCGGCGGCCGGCACCGACCTGACCCTGGCAGGGATGGGTGCCAGCTACACCTATCAGCGCACCTTCGCCCTGGACGCGAAAACCTCCGCTTCGCTCAAGGCCGGCACCGCCGTCGTCGTGGTCCACGGCCTGGACCCCGCCACCTTGTCAGAGGCGGCGCAGAAAGCGCCCAGTGACCTCGTGCCGTCCCTGCCGCTGGCCGCAACCTCACCGGCCCTGTGCGGGACCCTGACGGCAATGCCCGCCGGAGCCCCCGGCACCGGCATCACCACCCCCGCCACCCCGGCCGGGCCCGACCTGGGACTCCTCGCCGTCGGCGGCGGGCTCGTCCTGGCAGCCGGCGGAGCCTACGCAGTCCGCCGCCGGATGACCGTCAAGGCCTGAAAACGGGCAGGGTCTGATGTCATCTGATCTGAAAGGCCGCCGCGGACGCACCCTTGCGTCCGCGGCGGCCGCCCTGCTCCTGGCCGGCGGCATCACCGCCCTCGGATTCGGGCTCCATGCCGAGCCCCCGGCACCCGGCGGCAACACCCCCGCCTCCGCCAGCGCCCCCGCCTCCGCCAGCGCCGCCCCGATTCCAGCCTCCCAGGCCGCCGACCCCGAACGCGCAAATCCGGCCCAGGCGCCGGCCAGTCCCCCACCAGCGTCATCGGAGACGGCGCGGCCGGCCGCCGTGCCCGTCAGCCTGGTCGTCCCCTCCATCGGGGTCAGCTCCACCCTGCTGCAGCTGGGCAAAGAGGCCAACGGTGAAGTCCAGACCCCGCCGGGGGAACCCGGATCCCCCGCCGGCTGGTACAAGGACTCCCCCGCCCCTGGACAGACCGGCTCCGCCGTCATCCTCGGCCACGTCAACTCCACGAAAAACCCCGTCGGCGTCTTCTACCGGCTCCACGAACTGACCCCCGGCCAGGAATTCACCGTCACCCGCACTGACAGCACAGCCGCCGTCTTCACCGTCGACAAGGTCCAGATCTACCACAAAGCCAGCTTCCCCACCGTGGAGGTCTATCAGAACACGGACCGGCCCGAGATTCGGCTGATCACCTGCGGCGGCTACGACCCTGCTACGGGGGAATACCTGGACAACACGGTTGTCTACGCCCATCTGACGGCCACGCACCCCGCGTGAGCCGCGGCCGCGCGGTCCCCGGCGCGTTCACCAACTCCCAGGACGGAATACCATGACCACCAACACCACGAAGCGGCACAGCCTCAGACTCATCCTGCTCGCCGGAGCTGCGGCCCTGGCGCTGAGCGCCTGCGGGGCCACCGGCAGCGGGGCAGGATCATCTCCTGCCACGGCCACCGTAACGGCATCCCGGCCTGCCACCGCCGGGCCCGGTTCAACTCACTCCATGGATCCCGGGATGGGCGCCTCGTCCATGGGGACCGGATCCACCGGGACCGCAGCAATGGCCACGATCCACATCAAGTCCTTCGCCTACACCGGCCCGGACAGCGTCCCTGCCGGGGCAACGGTGACGGTGATGAACATGGACTCCGAGGCCCACACCGTGACAGCCGACGACGGTTCCTTCGACGCCGTCGTCAAAGCCGGGACAAGCGTCACGTTCACTGCGCCGAAAAAACCCGGTGCCTACGACTATCACTGCACCTACCACTCCAACATGCACGGGACCCTGACCGTCAAATGACCGCGGCCGGAACCGCCGCGCTGCACAGGCCGGCGCCTCGCCAGCCGCAGCGGACAGTGGTGGTGGATGCTCATCTCCGTCGTTGTATCCATCGTGCTGGATATCATCGCGTCAGCGGCCGGCGGCGCGGGTGCGACGGCAGGCGCCGTCGGAAACACCACAACACACGTCATTGAAGTTGAGCAAAAGTACGACGCCGAGGAAGGCCGGGAACGACTGGCTGCAACCGCCAGCGGACCAGTCTGCGGCGCGGCGAACTGGCGCTGCTGGCGTTGGGCCCGTGGCCTGGCGGGACGGTCGGTGTGCGGCAAGTCACATTGGAAAGTTCTGCTTCCGGGAGGAACAGACAGGTCAGTACCGTTGTACAGTTTCCTCACTGTCTTCCGCTTTCCGGACCTGGGCTCCACGGTCCCGGAAAGGGTAAGCCGGTTCCGGACTCAGCCGGAACCGAAAACAAAGGAATAGCCCATGCCGACGGACCCGTCGTCCTTTTCAGCACGCTCCGGGAGCCAGCCTCCCGCCGACCCGGCACCGGCCAGGCGGTACGGTAATGACGCTTCGGGGATACGCCGCCAGGCCTCGGAGATTATCAAGGCGGTGCTCTCCGATCCCGCGCCGGAGCAGGCCCGGGCCAGGGATATGCTTCGCAGACACGTGGCCGCCCACCCGGGGAACCCGGAAAAGGCGCTGGCGGAACACCTGACCTCCCTCCGGTCCCTGACCGGATCCCCCGCCGGAGCCCCGCCACCGCTGCCACCGGTTGCCCCCTCCGACGGGCGGCACCCGGTCGAAACGCCGGACCCGGCAGCGGCGGAATCCGTTTCGCGGATCGAGGCTGTCCTGAACGGCAGGATGCTGCTGACAGCATTTCAGCCGATCTTCGATCTCTCCACGGGCGCTGTCGTCGGGGTCGAAGCGTTCACCCGGTTCGTCAGCGACGGGAACGACGCCGCCGGCTGGTTCGCCGAGGCCGCCGAAGCACGGCTGGGAAGCGAACTGGAATTCGCGGCGCTGGAGTGCGCCCTCGCCGCCTCGCAGCACGTGCCGCCGCACCTGTACGTGGCACTGAAACTGTCCCCGGCCACCTGCCTGGACCCGCTCCTGCCGGAACTGCTGCAGGCATCGACGCTGTCCCCGGACCGGATGGTGCTCCAGCTCACCGAGGCCCTGACCGCCGGGCAGCCCTCCGCACTGGTCGCGGCACTGTTGCCCCTGCGCCGAAGCGGAGTCCGCCTCGCGGTGGATCACGTGGGCTCGTACTTCGATTCGATCCGCCATGTCCGGCAGCTCAGGCCCGACATCATCAAACTCGACCGGGACCTGGTCGCCGGAATCGATTCGGACACGCTTCGCCACGCCTTCGGTGCGTCCATGACGGGGTTCGCAGAGCAACTGGGAGCCGCACTCATCGCCGAAGGGATCGAAACCGGCGATGAACTGGCGGCTCTCACCGGTCTTGGCGTGAGAACCGGACAGGGCTATTTCCTCGGCCGGCCCTCCACCCGCCCCCAGGACTGGGCCGGCTGGAACTTCGCGGCACAGGGACTCCCCACCCCGACGAATCCCGATGGGGCGGCGCGGTCCTGACACCAGGCCTTCGGGGTCAGCCCCGTTTTGGGCTTAGTCGTTCCTACTGGTCCGCCTCATAGACCGCACCCGACGACGGTGTCCGGGCCGCCGTCGCACGGCTGCCCAGCAGCCGCAGCGTGAGGGGCGCAAGGCTGCACAAGGAAAACTGCAGGTCCTGCGCGTACCTTGGTGCCTACTCATGACCGGGGAGCAGGGATACCTATGAAGATCAACTCCACCACCCCAGCGGCACTCGTGACCTTCCTCATGGTCGGCGGGTTGGTTGCAGGAATCCCGGCTCCGGCCTCGGCCGCGGGTACCACGTACTACGTCAGCGCCGCGGGGAGCGACAGCAATACGGGAACCTCCACCTCGGCTCCCTGGAAGTCACTGGCAAAGATCAACTCCACCGTCCTCCGGCCCGGCGACACCGTCAGTTTCCGCAGGGGCGACACATGGACCGGAGGCATAGTGAGCAACCAGAGCGGGACTGACGCCGCACCCATCACGTTGAATGGCTACGGAAGCGGCAATGCTCCGACGATTACCGGCGGCCAGTCGGGAAACTGCATCAGGATCAACGGCAACTACACCACTGTCGATGGACTGCGCGGTGTCTCCTGCGGCTACGCGGGCATCAGCATCACAGGCGACCGCAATACGGTCCTCAACTCCAGCGCCTCCGACAATGCAGTGGGCCTCAAGGCCGGTTCCGGGTCTGACTTCGGCAAATACACCGGCAATGTGCTGACGAACAACAACATCATGAACGTGAAAACGCAAGGCACGAATTGCGGAACTCCGCAGGCAGTGAACTGCAGCGACGACTCCGGCGCTTTTGGCGTGCTGATCAACGGGAATGACAATGAGTTTTCCGCCAACACGGTGAGTGGTTCGAGCGCGGCGTCCTTTGATTTCGGCCTCGACGGCGGTGCTTTCGAAATCTACAACGGCAACCGGAACAACATTCACCACAATGTGGCGCTGGACAACAACTCCTTCTCCGAGATCGGAAAGTCCTCCGGAACTGCGGACGGAAACACCTACCGCTACAACCTGGTCCGTTCAACCTGTGGTGCCAATTGCGCCCAGGCCAAGGGCCTGATCGCCCGCGGAACAGGGACCTCGTTCGGACCCACTAACGGAACCGTTTTTGAGTTCAACACCGTGTATCTGAACGGTCCGCAGTCGCAGGCCATAGTCTGCCATGCCAGCTGCCCATCATCGACGGTGATCCGGGGCAACATCCTGGTGGGGGTCAAGAACTCCCTGTGGATCAACGGCTCCGGCTGGACCGAAAAGCAGAATGTCCTCAACGGACCGACCAACTTCACGCGTAACAGCACGTCCACCACAGCGCCGGCAGGCTTCGTGAACGCACCGGCCGATCTCCACCTGACCGGCACCAGCCCGGCAATCGACCGCGCCGGAACCAGCCCCTCCGCCCTGGACCTGGACGGACGTCTCGTGCCCCAGGACGGGGACTGCAACGGTACGCCCGCTGCCGATTCGGGGGCCTACGAGTTCGACTCACCCAACTGCTGACACCATGCCCCTGGGCCTTACGAGTTGAGGGGCAGGTAGGTGTTTACCGGCCTTCCGGTCGCGCCGTAGGCCAGATGAAGTTGCAGGCGTCCTTTGCGTTCCAGTTCGCTGAGGTATTTCTGGGCTGTGGGGCGGCTGATTCCGATCAGCTCGGCGATGTCGGAGGCACTGATGGGTTGTCCGGCGTGGACTACTGTATCGAGGACTTTTTGCATGGTCGGCGGGAGGCGGCGGCTCCCGGTGGCCAGGGACGGTGGCCGCCTGAGGTTGAACAGCTGGTCGACGGCGGCTTGGTCGGCGACGGTTCGCGTGTCCGCTTCGCGGCGCCAGCGACGGTACGAGTCGAGCTGGGTTTGCAGCTGTTCGAAGCCGAAGGGCTTGACCAGGTAGTAGACGGCTCCCCCGCGCATGGCAGCACGCACGGTGGCCAGGTCCCTTGCCGCCGTGATCATGATCGCATCGATATTTTCCCCGCGGGCCTGGAGGGAACGGAGGAGGCTGATCCCGTCCTCGTCCGGCAGGTAGACGTCAAGAAGCAGGAGATCCGGTTTGAGTTCGTCGATGGCTGCGCGCGCGGCCGCCGCGGTGTGGGCCTCGCCTACGCATTCGTATCCCTCGATCCTGTCCACGCGGGCGGCGTGGATCCGGGCGACGCGGAAGTCGTCGTCAACCACCAGTGTGCGGATCATGGTGGGGCCTCGCCCAGGGACGCGGGCTCCTGGAGTGAGTTTTCAGTTTCAGGCTCAGGCAGCCAGATTTCGAAATGTCCTCCCGGGCCGGGGAAGACGTCCAGCGTTCCCCCGGCCCGGTGCACGATCCTGGCCACGAGCGCCAGTCCGATGCCCCGGCGGATGCCGGGACGCTGGTCCTTGGTGGTGAACCCGTCAATGACCACCTCGCCGAGCACCTCGTCCGTTATCTAGCCCAATGAGTGTATTACCCCTAGACGGCGCGGCTGATGATGTCAGCGACTGTCAGCATAGAGGCTGGCATAGCTAATTTGCCCCCATCCGTCGTGAGGCTCAAAGGTCGAATTGCACATCGGCGGGCTTGCCGACACCATCAGCACCCTCACCCACCTCGGCGCCCGCGACCTCGACCCCGTCTTGGGTGTGTTCACCAGCGGTGACCCGGTCCTGGATACGTCCCGCCCCAACCAATTCAGCGCATATGCATACGCCCAGGCAGATCCAATCAACTCCGGTGACCCATCTGGCCTATTCGTTGACGGATGCACTGTCTCAGCGCCCGTATGCGCTGGAGTGGCCACTGGTGGAGGAATCGGTGCGGGCGTCTTTGCCACCGGTGGAATACTCGCCGGCGTGCTGATGTTGCTGGGTTCGGTCCTCGCCCCGTCCCAGAGCCAGGAATATCTCAGCTGGTACCAGCACCAAGAATGGGCCAGCGTCCGACCGGACGGGATCAAGGCGTCCAATGCCAGCCTCCAATTCGAACGATCTTCGGTCTGGACCTCACCCGGCTCGTCCGCCGGCGGGGAACCAACGGGCTATGGCTTCACTCCCGGATACTCTTCGAACGGATTCCATGGCGGAGGGTTCGCTTCGAGCGGCCCGGCGAGAGTCACTCCGTCGATCAACCCCTTTGCAGCAGCCGAGGCTGCGAAAAAGTCTGCCGAAGCCGCAACCGCGGCCATCGGCAACGCAAACAACGCCCAAACCGCTCCCGGGACCGGAGGCGGACGGGGAACCGGAGGCCCATCCACCACAACAGGGTTCGCAGACCCCGGCGACGATGACACTTTCTCGCTCGACAAGCTCTCAGAGGCCGGTCAGGCTCGCAGCAAGGGAGGCATGACTAGGGCCGCATATGAGTACCAAAGCACATGGGGCGCGGTGAATTGCCTAGAGTGCCGGGAAGGCTCTTGAATAGAGCAGGACAAGATCTACTCGATGATATTCTGACGGACCCCTCTGCTGCGATCAGTCGTGTGACGTCTGGCAATCAGGCAGGCGGAATTCGCCTTACTGGATCGCAAGGGCTCGGCGCAACGTTCGGACCTGATGGTTCATTTGGCTACTTTGGAATGTACTGAGGAGAGTCTTGAGACCAGCCACTGCGGATGAAGCGCCTTACATCGAGCAGCTCATCGAGTCATTGCGCGGAGAGCAGCTCAGTCGCGTTACGTATGTCTACCCTGAATTTTGGACCTGGACCACAGAGTATGAAGCCGATCAAATAGACGAGGTCGATATGGACGTCGTCCTGCATTTTGTTGCAGGAGGTCACCTGAAGATTTCGTGGGCGATGGCTGGCCTCATTGAAGGGCTCGAGCTAAGCCGCGACGATTTTCCACTGAAGAACTTGCCGTATCTGGACGTGTCCTCGTCGCCAAACTGGGCTCGCTTCATGGGCAATGAGTTGAAGGAAGCAAGAGTACTGTGGCACCCGGCTAACGAGGGGGTTCCCGATAGCATCTGGTGGATGGGCTTCACCTTTAGCTCGGGTGTATCGTTTTCGGTCGTTCTGGGAGAGTTGCGAGACGGCATTGCCGACTATCAGCCCGACTCGCTTCTCGTCATTTTTGATGAACTGCGAGATTTCGAGTTCAGAAAGCGAATGAGCCAGTACTGGCCTTAGCTGACTACAAGGTCACGGCCCGGACTCACCGATGCCCTGACTGGGCCGGCGACGTCTTGGTGCTCGATGTCCTGGAGTGCCTGCGCAGGACGGTGAGTAATATCATCAACCTGTCTGGGTTCCGCCAGTCGTTCTATCTGGCCCTTCGACTTGGATGATCAGTCGCCTGAGACCGAGATTGCTCGTCCTCGATCGCGAACCAGAGCGCGGAGACCATCGCCGGCGCCACCCAATACGGCCACCTGAACCAGATCGCCACGTTCCAGCAATTCGACCCCAATGCCGGCAGCACCACGGCCGACACCACCGGGACAAACCAGGTCTACTTCAACTGGGACGCGACCACCGGGCGCCTGGCCAGCCAGTCCGCAAGCAACCTTGCCAAGGGCGTCACCGCGGACCTGGGCACCACCACCTACAGCTACACACCCTCGGGCAGGATGACCGACCCGCAGTCGTTGTTCGAGGTCAATGCGCAGGCTTCGCTGTTGCTGCTCGAGTCGGAGACGAAGGCAGCCGCCGATGCGGCGTGGGGATGGCGCGAAGCCGGTCTGACTGTGCGGACCGTCCGTGACCGCAAGATGCGCACCGTGGATAGCCTATTCGATGAGTTTGCAGCGGCTCTGCAGTTCCCGTACTACTTCGGCGAGAACTGGCCGGCGTTCGATGAATGTTTCGCCGACATGGACTGGCTGCCGATAAACGTCGGCATGGTGGTCCTGGTGCTCGACCCGGGCGACGTGCTTGCCGACGACGCCGAGGAAGATCTAGGTGTCTTGGTGCGGTCGATGACCCACGCGGCCGAAACATACTCCCAGCCGATCGAGTCCGGCGAGTGGTGGGACCGCCCCGCCGTCCCGTTCCATGTCGTCCTGCAGTCGGCACCAGCCGATGCTGTCGCCGTCCGGGCCCGTTGGCAGAAGGCAGGCACGGTGATCTCGGAGTTCGCCAGCTGACGTTGAGTTGGCCGGCCGTGGTGGCAGAGCACAGCGGCCTCGATCATGGCCCGGTACCCCCTAATGCCGAATTGGGGGTATGCGCACTCGGTCGGCATCGCCGACTGCCTCCTCCTTGGTTCGACTCGGCCCCTGCCTCTGGGCTCTTTTTATGAGAATGGCCCTGTCGACGCAACCAACGTTCCTTTGAATGGAAAGCGCGCTCACCAGCAGAAATGCCGGTGGAGGGCAGATAATTGGCCTCGGGACCAACTCTGCGCTGCGGACGTTCACGCTGCGCCGGAACCCGCTCGCCACCCGGCGGGTCCTGAAATACATCAGCGACGGCTGCTAGATGAGTAATTCCTATTGCCTGGGACGGTGGGGAGGCTTTTAAAGTCAGGCGGAGAGTGTTAAACCTGTTAAACCCGGTATGTGAACCCCGAACTAAACACTCTCCTGACCACACTCTATGTCCTTCTCACTGACCGCGTCCTGCCTGATCTTGGCGTGTCACGGGACCGGCGGCCCGGGCGCAAGCCCGGCCTGTCGGATGCGGAGCTGCTCTGCCTCGCGGTGGCGCAGCAACTGCTCGGATACTCCTCCGAAACCAGGTGGATCCGTTACGCCCGGACGCACCTGACCGGCATGTTCCCTGGCATCCCGCAACAGCCCGGCTACAACAAACGACTCCGGGCCGCCGGGACACTGATCTCGGCGACGATCACCGCCTTGGCCAAAGACACCCCGTCCTGGCATGACGTGCTCCGGCTGGTCGATTCCACCCCGCTGCCCTGCGGGATGTCACGGGAAACCGTCAAACGCAGCGATCTCGCCGGGCATGCCGGCTACGGCTACTGCGCTTCCCATTCCCGCTACTTCTGGGGCTTCCGTCTGTACCTGATCAGCACGCCTGAAGGAATGCCTGTCATCTGGGGCCTGGCGAACCCGAAAATCGGGGAACGCGAAGTCACCCAGGCCCTGCTGGAAAAGGACCACCATCTCGTCCGCGCCGGCCAGGTCATCCTCGGCGACAAAGGCTTCGCCGGCAAAGACTTCGAACGGTTCATCACCGAAGACCTCGGCGCCCACCTCATCAGACCCGACCGCAAGGACGAGAAGCCACGCTTCGGCAAACTCGGCGGCATCCGGCAATGGATCGAGTCAGTCTTCGATACCCTCAAAGGCCAGCTCACCCTCGAAGACCACGGCGGACGCACCCTTGAAGGCGTCAAAGCCCGCGTCGCTGCCCGACTCCTGGCCCTCGCTGCCGGAATCTGGCATAACTGGCGGATCGACGCGCCCCGCAAGCGCTCCCTGATCGCCTACGACCACTGAATCCAATAGGAATTAATCATCTAGGCCACGGTGAACGTCAACCGCCAGCCGATCAGCCATCAGACGTGGGAAGGTATCCGGGCGGAATTCACACTGCCTGCCCTGGAGCAGGTGCGCCGCCGGCTCTCCGAGCTCATGGAAGACCCCGAACCGGTAATGCAGCAGCTCGTCCGCGTCTTCATCGACGACGGCACCTTCTGCCCGGGATTCCAGTTCCTCCCCGGCGGCCAGCTCCACCCAACAGTCCTAATCCTGTTCCAGCGTGCCATGGAGCTACAGATCCCGCACAACTACGTCACCGTCTGGATGGTCACCCCATCCAGAGAACTTGCCGGTGGCCGACCGGTTGATCTCCTGAAGAACGGCCCCACTCCTTTACTACGCGCTTTGGAAGCCTTCAACCTGCGATAGTCCGGGCTCTTGACCGAACCGGTTGCTGCCGGCCGGCACAGCATTCGCCGCCGCGTTGAACGCGGGCACGGGGCCGTTCGATGTTGTGAATTACTGGGCTCCCGCGGCGCCGCTCTCGTCTCCAACAGGCCGCCTGCGTCGGCGCCATCATCGACGTCACCATGATCGGCGAAGCCGGGTCCAGGACTGTCCGGGAAGGCAACTTCAGCCCCACCCCGGTGAACCGGAGATAGGGCGGAGCGGGACAAACGGATTGCCGGCGGGTCTGGCGCATGCACTTCACCCCACTGCCGGGGCGCAGCCCTGCATCCGAAAGTGGCGATGGCCTGAGCGTAGTGGATGACAAACGCCCCCGCATGAGTCTCAGGAGACTCGTGCGGGGGCGTTTGCTGGGGACATCCCTCCGCTATTGGGGGATGCGGAGGAACCCGTCAAACATAGTTGGGGCCAAAGTTCGAGTCAAATGGGGCCGTTGCCGGTCCAGCCTGCGACGGCTAGCCTAGCGACAGGACTGTGGCCCGGGGCAATCACGTTGGGGGCGGACCACACGGCATTCATCGAATGCGAATCCCGCAAAGGCTGGCTCCATGGCCTCAAGCGTATGGAGCCAGCTGGCGGCAGCCGCCGCATCCTCGCCCCGGCCCCAAGTTTTTCCCAAGGTCTGACTGCCCTATCTTCTTGTCCGGAAGCTTGACCGGGTCCTACGCTGGTCGTGGGACGTCGGCTTCGTAGTGCCCTCTAGCAGCCCGCGTCCCGCCACTGACGGTTCCATCGTTTTCCGTGGCGATGGAGCCGTCCGTGGCCCGGATGGCCAGGTGGATGCTTGCTTTGGCGGCGATCCCGCCGACCTTGACGCGGGCGCCAAAGTCGTCAGACGTGGGCCGCCGGATACCACGGACACAGCACCATGCAACAGTCGGCCACCGGCAACATCGGTTCTGCCCGCAGGACGCCAATTATGGTTGTTCCAGGCCCTCCACAGCCAGGCCTTCCTGATAGTCCGGGTGGTGGCGGTAGACAGCGGCGAGGCACATGAGGACGTACTCGCTCGTCCCACCCATCTCGGCGGAAACGTCGGTCACGAGCGGGACGTTGCCCAGAATCTTCCGTTTAGCAGAGCATTCCGCCAGGACCCGGGCCGCGGTGAACGGCGGGGCGCCCGGCCCGGCTCCGGGGAGCTGTTCGTCTGTCCCCTGCATCCCGGTGTTGAATCCGCGGACCGCCGCCTCGTCCTCGGCGATACGGGCTTCGAGGAATTCGATGATGCCTGCCATGGTCCACATCCTTTCACCGCCCGGCCGGCGGGTGATATACCCGCTCCACGATCAGCGGGGGACGGTCTTCCTTGTCGCGTTTCCTGGCCTCCTCTGGGCGACTTCAACCCGCGCGGCCTGCCACGCCGTCCAGTGGCCGCACACGAGGGCCCAGAGTGAAAGCGCAGCGACGTAAACGACGGAGTCCAGCCGCCCCATCAGCAGCGAGACGGGAATCATCAGGATCCAGAAGACGCCAGCCGGCCATTGACCTGGCGCATGAAGACCGGATCGCTTTGTACCATCGTCGTCCAGGAACGCGAAGAGGTAGGTTTTCCGGGCCCCGATCCGGGGCCCGTGGAGCCCGTCGCCGACCCAGATCCCGTTCGGCCGGGTGGCTTCGAACCGGCCGGTGGCCTGCGCCTGAGCGCCGGTGGGGATCTCCAGGGTTCGGAAGTGGCGCAGCAGCGTCGACTCCGAGGGTGCGTCGCCGAGGGTCTCGGCCATGATCCGCCGCACCTGGGCCGCGGTGCGGTGCGGACGCTCGAGCTTCAGCGTCGCGGCCAGGGACAGGACCTGGGTCGGAGTCACCGGGGACTGGGCCCGTGTCATGGGTTTGAGTCCATCGAATCCCTCACGCTGCCAGGCACGGATCCACCGGTCCAGGGTCTCCCTGGAGTAGCGCACGTCGTGCCCGGACGGGCCGGTGTGCTCGGCGGCGGCCAGGGCACGGACCATGGGCCCGCGCTGGCGGGCGGTCAGGGACTTGTCCGCGGCATCGCGGATGAGTTGGTAGCGGAACAACGCGATCTTTTCCGCCCGGTCCTTGCGGGCCAGGGGTCCGCGTTGCGGCTCGGATTCCGTCATGGGTCACTGTCCTTTCCAAGAAGTCAGGAAACGATGGCCCCGGCAGGATCAGCCGGCGCCGGTCCCACCCTTGCCGCCCGGCGTCCCGGGCGTAAGGGTCAACCCGTGTTGGGACTGCCCTGCCCACCATGGCGCGCTGAAGAACCACGGGCCCGCCGCAGCGAGCCCGGCGATCTGCCACGCCGGGGTGGCGACGCCGAACCGGGCCGCGAGCACGCCCGCATACGCCGCCACCGCGGCCAGCGCCCGGCCGGCCGGTGTCGGTGCCGGGGCAGGCCAGAGCCCGGCCGCGTCCGCGCCGTCACGGTGGGCCAGGGCGGTGAATTCTTCGGCGATCGGACCGGCGGAAGCGGCGAATGCGCGCAGCCAGCCGCGCACCGTGGACACCGGCCGGCCCAGCCCCGCCGCGATCACCCGGTGCCCTGCCCCGCCCGCAGCCTTGGCCTCGACAGCGGAGGCGATCACCGCGGCCGTATCGGCCCTCCGGGCCGCCAGATCCACGCCCAACAGCACATGCGTGGCCGAACAAGCCGCGCATCGCCCCCGGCGCGGACGCCCGCGCACCAGAGCCAGGTCCGTGCCGGTGCCATGGCGGATCAGCCGTTCCCGCGCCCAGCCCCACGGGCGCAGCCTGCCCTTGCACGCAGGACAGGCCAACCGCCCGCCGGCCAGATCCGACTCGACAGAGACAGCCTCATGATTTACCGTGAGCATCAGCGCGGCCTTTACGCGTCAGAACGGCCGGCGTGGTGCTTCGAAACTCTCACGCCGGCCGTTCGCCTTATCCGGACATCGTCAGCCTGACGCCGCCGACGAAGCTAAATCAAGACCCCGCGGCAAAAACCCGCATCGTCACCGCCAAAGACGCCCACCCGGTCAAACACCGCGACGCGTAACACTCGTTGCCGGGATCCGACTCTGCCCTCGACGTCCGGAAATGACCCCGGCCAGGCGGGGCCGCCGCGCCACAGGGACGCCACGTTCCCATGACTGTGCGGCATCCCATCCCTGAGCGGCCCATCACCGCCCAACGCCCCCGGGCATAGACTTGAAGCAGGCCGGCGACGGCCGAGCCAGCGGTTTCCCCATACCGCATGGTTCCCCCAGCCCGCCGCCGGTCCCCACTCCGCAACCCTGGTAAGGATCCTTCCGACACCTGAAGTCAGCCCCATGCGGCACCGGCGTGTCCGGTCGTGGCCGTCTCCGTCAGCTCCGCTGCCACCCGTTGAGAGCTTGGATTCTCGGACACGGGACTGAGAGCGCAGGGGGGCGTTTGTGTTCCTCCCCCGGCAGACCGGCACCCTGTCCCCAGGGGAGAGGCATTCAACACGAATCCGTTTGACGCAGGTCCTGTGGCATCCTGCACTCCACCAACGGGTTCTTTCGATGATGGGGAACGGCCTCAAACAGGAATAAGCCGTGTAAATGTCCGGGTTTCGCCCCTCAGATCCTGTTGGTTGCCGGGTTTTAGCCGCGGCCGGTGGCGTCCGCACGGAGCCCCCGGAATCCGGTGGTTCCTTCGCCGCCCGGGCCGCACCGGCCGGCCCTGTCCCGTTGTTCCCTGCATTGCGGGCATCGGCCGGCCCCGGCCCGGGGCCGGCTGATGGTTGTGCCCCGGCGTGGCCGGCTCTACATTGAGGAATGACCAACGCCGGGCCGCAATCCTTCCATGAGCTGCAGGACATGATCATCAGCACGGCAAGGGCCGCCGGGTCCCGGCCGGAGGGAGTGCCGGGATGCGCATCGGCCTGATCGCTCCGCCGTGGATCCCGGTGCCCCGGCCGGGGTACGGCGGCATCGAGTACATCGTCGATGTGCTGGCCCGGGGGCTGGCAGCAGCAGGACACGATGTCCTTCTGGCGGCCGCGGCCGGCAGCACCTGTCCGGTTCCACAGGTTCCCGGCGCTCCTGCCGCGGATCCGGCAACAATGGGCGCGTGCGCTGACGAGCTCCGGCACAGTGTGTTCGCCTACGCGGCGATGGACGGCGTCGACCCACGGTCACACTCTCGCCGGGCCCCTGTACCGGCACCGGCCGGAAAAAACACCCCTCATCACCACCGCGCACGGACCCTTGACCGGAGGGCTGCGCGGGATCTACCATGCCATGACCGCCGAAGCCTCGCTCATTGCCATCTCACACCACCAGGCCCGCTCCGCCCCGGATCTGAGGATCAGCCGGGTCATCCACCACGGCATCAACACCGGCGCGGTTCCGGTGGGGCGCGGCGAGGGGGGCTACGCGTGCTTTCTGGGCCGGATGCACCCCGACAAGGGCCTGCCCCAGGCCATCGGGGCCGCACGGCTGGCCCGGATGCCGCTGCGGATCGCGGCGAAAATGCACAACAGGGACGAGCACGAGTATTTCCGCACCGTCATCGAGCCGCTGCTCGGGCCGGACGTGGAGTATCTGGGCGAACTGAACACGGCGGACAAGTACGCGCTGCTCGGAGGCGCCGTGGCCCTTCTGAATCCCATTCAGTGGGCCGAGCCCTTCGGCATGGTCATGATCGAGTCCCTGGCCGCCGGCACCCCGGTGATCGCCACACCCCGGGGCTCCGCCCCGGAAATCATCGACGACGGCGCAACCGGCTTCCTGCGCGGCGGAATCCGCGAACTCGCGGCAGCCCTCACCGAGGCGGGAACGCTGGACCGCAGCGGATGCCGGCGTGCGGCCGCAACACGCTTCAGCGCCCAACGGATGGTCTCCGAACACCTTCGGCTCTACGAGGAAGCCCTCACCGGCGTTCCGGCCCCGGCCGGCGCCCGCGCACCGCTGGACGCAAGCTTCCTCACCTGAAACAGGGAGGTCCGCCAGGTTCCGGTTCCAGTCGTTCGGCGGCACGGCCCAGCCCTTCATCCGGCGGGCGAAACCCGTGATCCCGGGGAGCCTGTCGGCTGCCTTCCCGCCCCACAGCACGTGGACGGAGGCCAGCGTGAACCCGGTGCCGCCGCGGGTGAGGCCGGCCGCAGACGGGGTACGGGCGAACTGCCCTGTTCGAGTCCCGGCGGCCGGCGGCAGCACGATCTCCCCGACCAGCCCGGGCGGGGAACTGAAATCCCGTGACGTGCTCCACCGGTCCCAGGGCAACGCAGCCGCCGAACACCTGAACCAATGCACCAGAACCCCGCTTCCTGCAGGACAAGCGGAACAGCAAGAATCCTGTACCCCGCAGTCACCCCTGACCGTCGCAGTGCAGCCACGCCCCGTGGTCAGGGCGACAGCGCCCGGCTGCGGCGCACCTTCAGCGAACCGCAAGGACACGTCCCGGACCCGGACGCACTCCCCCGGCACCCCCGTTGCCGTCTTCAGGCCGTGCAGCTCCGGGGGCAGATTCCGGAGATCATCCTCGATGTCCTTTCCGATGCGGAAGCGGTGCGGCCCGAGGTCCGCGCCCGGTTCTTGCAGCACCTGGCTGGAAATCCGGGTTCTCCGGAACAGGCGCCGCCGGGTCATCTTCGGGATCCGGACATCCGGAAAAACGGGACAGGGCTCCGGCAGCCGTCGGCCGCTGCCGGCAGGTGAAGTGCAGCCGTCGTCAGGGTCCTGCCGCCTGTCCCTCGTCCTGAGGAGCGTTGAGGAGTGCCGCTGCGGCGGATAAACCAGAGCGGATCACCTGCATTCGATCGAGAGCGGCCCCAGCGGCTCACCTGTTGCCTGCATCACACCTTGCCTCTAGTCTTGGGCGGGGGCCGCAGCGTCGCGACCTTCATCCAGATCGGGGAATCGTCGTGTCAGACAGACTCAAAGTGCTCGTCCGGGTGGATCTCGACGGCTCCCGCGCTCAGATCGCGGCCCGGGGCCATGTGACGGCGCACAGCCTCCAGGGCCTGTACACGGTGATGAAACGCGCCAACTCACTCGGCGCGGGACTGGCCCTGGAAATTGACATGACCCACGCCAGGGTGGAACCGGACGCCCTGGAGCAGCTCCGGGCCTGCGGCAGGTCACACCATTTGCCCGGCCATATCGACCCGCTGCAGTCGGATTGCCGGTTCAGCATCCTGACACCCCGGAATGCACTGAAGAGCGCGGCGGCGATGGCGGCCTGACAGTCACGTGGGACTTTCAATAATCACACCGGAGGGAACATTTGGTTGACATGAACATCAAGGATCAGTGGGACCGCCTCGATGACGCCACACGGACGTGGCTCATCGACAATCCGGGATGCCTGGTTCTGCCCCGCACCATCACGGCAACCATCGCCCGGGAGACCGGCGAAAACGCCGAGTGTGACCCGCACGGCCAGATGGTGCTGTCCCAGGAAGACCGCGACTTCATCCAGTCCAAGGCAAACAACACCCGGACCGCAGCCCCGGAGTACCGGTTCTTTGACTCAACACAGCCCTGAACCACCAAGCCGTCAGGGCGGCCGCGGCCGGCGTGGGGGCGGTGCTCCACGGCCGTCGCTTGGAGACTCCAGCGAAGCGCAGGATCAGCCCGATCGCGGTGTCGAACGCCCCGGAGGCGGTGACGGGCCGCTTGACCAATACCTTGGGGACACCCCTGCCTTCAAGGGCTATCGAAGACGACAGGGACATCCGGGACCTGATGTGCAGGATGTTCTCCCGCCGCGACGGGAACCACACGGAAGAGACAGCCGGCCAGCAGGCGATCCCCACAAATTAACGGTCAATCGTCCGCTGCCGGGAACCTGTTGGAGGATCTTCCCGTTGTCGGGAGACGTCGGCAGCGCTGCGGGTTTTTCCGGGTTTTCATAGGGTCCACC
>NZ_JAGPOT010000096.1 GCF_018224015.1 Pseudarthrobacter albicanus | reverse complement strand
GGAACCTGTTGGAGGATCTTCCCGTTGTCGGGAGACGTCGGCAGCGCTGCGGGTTTTTCCGGGTTTTCATAGGGTCCACCGGCAACACTGGGTGGGGCCGGCGATGGTGGGAGCCCTCTTAGACCGGGGCTCTCCCCCAGGCCATCGCCGGCCCTCCAAGGTTCCAGCGCCCTGGGATGCGGCCGCCCGGCCCGGAACAGGCGCAGCGCGGCGGGAAGTAGGCTGGCGAGCATGCCTGTCACGAGCAATGTCGCCTGGGACGAACGTCTGGAAGCCTTCAGGGGGCAGGGACACCACGGAGTTCGTGGCCCTGGTCGCCGCCACGGCCAGTGCCTGCGCGGCGTGCGGGCTGGCGTTGCAGCCCAAGGAGCGCCTCTCGCTGGTCGTGGACATCACCGAGGGCAGGGACGGCGACGGGATTGAATACCTCACCTTGGACACCGGCATCTGCCACCGGCGCTGCCGGGAACCAGACCTGACGCTGCGCACAGCCGCCGGCGCGCCGGATGATCTCACGGCCCGCGGGGCACGGCTCATCCTCGGGCCCCGCGACGGGTCAGGTCTCAGGCCATCCCGGTGCTGGTCTACACGCTGGTCCCGGTCCTGACGTTCCGTGAACCCAGCGGCGAACTCACCTCAGCCCTTGTCTCGGTGCTGCTCTCCCACGGCTTCCAGCTCACCCTGAGCACCGACTACGTAGAGATGCTCCGGCACGCCCGGGACGTGCAAAACAGCGTGGGCTGCACCGTCACGGAGCAGGGCCTTGTCTCCCTCCACATAGGCGGAGAACAGACGTACTCCCGGCAGCTCAATCCTGCGGTAACCGGGGCCGCCGCATGGCTGGAGGCGGCCGCACACGAAGGCAAGGTGCTGGTAATCAGCGGGGACTACCTGGAGATCACCGGCACCGGAATGAACCTGGACGCCGCCGCCGCGCTGGGCACCCTGGTCACCGGCACCGTCCCCGTCCGGACCTGAACACCGGGCCCGGACCGGAAGCCGGCACACCACCGGAAAGGGCGCCGGTCAGCGGGGCCGGGCAGCTGCAGCGTTCCGGGGCACGTGGTCCATGACCTCCGCGTGGGATCCGGATCTGGCGGCCTCGGCCCGGGATCCGGCCAGGGGCCGGATCGGGAACCGGCCCCGGCGCCGGAGACGGGGGATCCGGCGGAAAAGGCCCGGTTTCTCGTTGCGGCGGAGCCGTATCGTTGACCATGCGGTGTCCTTGGCGGCCGGCCCAGGCCCGCAGCGCCTTGGCAGCGTCGCTTCTTTCGACACACCGGAGCCACAGCCGTGGCAATGTCCAACGGCGGTGTGTGACGCTGCGATCATATGCAGTCCCCTCCGAGCCGCTGTCTCCAATAAACATGGGCGGGCGCAGCCATCGTCATTTCAGATTCCTAAGAGTGCTGTATTCTCTGACTTACCAGACAGACCGTTCTACGACCGCGTCTCTGGGGGCCTTATGGCGCGTATCGACCGGGAACATTCCTTCGACAGTTAAGCAGGCCCTCCATGGAACCGTTCGCCGATACGAACATTCTTCCCCTGTCGATCGCGCAGGTTGATTCGACCATATATGTGGAGCCAGGGCTTCCGGCCGTTCCGGACAAGGGGCCTGCTGGTGATTTGTCCGTGGTGCACGGGCAGCTGCTGGCGGCGGTGGTTACCCGGGTCGGCGAGGTCGAGGCCGCAGAGTGGGCATTTGACCAGGCGAAAGCCGCGCGCGATGTACAGATCAACGCCGCTCTGTCATCAGGCGTGCCCGCTGAAAAGGTCGCGGAAGCCGCGGGAATCCGTGCCTCTGCGTTGCCGGCCGGACCCACGCGCGACGGCAAAGCAGCACGGGCCAGCAGCAGACAACCAGACCCTGCCGCTCAGTAGGGCCATCCCTGAAGTCTCATAGCCTGTCATCGGGTTCAGACGAATCTTCGCCGTCTTCAACCTCGGGGACGACCTGCTTGGCGAGCAGATCCACGCGGTCAGCTGCAGTAAGCCGGTCATCGTTCTGGATGGCAGCCACGTCCCGGCTGTCGACTGCACCGGCGTCCTCCTGGTTGGCCGCATCGTCGGTGCGGGGATCATCCTTGTGACGGGCTTCCTCCAGATGATGGTCCAGCTTCTCTTCTGCATCCCGTCGGCGTTGACCGACGGTGCGCATTTGCCGTGTGGTCGGTGAACCGGCGGAACCATCCTGGTGTTGATACTCCCGCGTATTCTCGTTCTTCTGTTCGCCCATAGTGGCATGGTGCCACCAGGTACCCGCCTCCGGAAGAGCCGCCTGGTTACTTCAAAACACTTCAAGTGGCGCCGGACGCAGCAGCCCCGTGAGGCCGGCTTCGTTGGGTCAACGGCCAAGCCTTTCTGAGGCGCCGGTCGGTAATCTCTGCAGCCTTACCGGTGGCGCTGACTCACGCCTTTGGAGAATCGGGTACACACTACTCGTGTGCTGAGCATGGAAATCCTGTTCACTGTCTACAGAGAGTCGCTTTCCCACGCCCTCCTGGGCCGGATATAGGCGGGGCCGACGACGAAGTGAACCTCCTGAGACCGGGTTCATGTCCCCAGTCGTCGCCGGCCCTTATCCTTGGCGCCAGCCCACGTGCAAGAAAGTGGGCCGCCCGTGTGGAGCGTCGCATTAGTAGCCATGACCAACAGGCGCGATGGATTTGTCCCGCCGCTGAAATCGCCACCGTCTGGGTCTGGATGATGATCCCGTATTTTATTGTGATCGGGCTAGAAACACACGCCGACGCACGTTGGTGGCTTCGCGGGCGGGGGTTCAACGGAACTCTTTAACAGGAAACATTCCAGCGGAAAGACCGGGATCTCCAGGGCCACGAAGTCAACCATCATCCTGATCGACGATACCGACGGCGGCGCCGCCGAGGAAACGGTGACATTCGCCCTGGACGGGACCAGTCACGAAATCGACCTTTCCACCTCCAACGCCTCCGCGCTCAGGTCCCGTCTTGCCCCGTACATCGCCGCCGGACGCAAGACCAACCGGTCCGCCGGGACCACGGCCAGAAAGCCCGGCGGCCGCGCCCCCGGGCGCGCGAACAGCGGCAGCATCCGCACATGGGCCATCGATATCGGGTATCGGATGGCCTCCCGCGGGCCAATCCCGGACAGAATCCTCGAAGCCTTCCACACGGCCACCACCTGAGCTAAGGGACCGACACGCCGGCGCCCAAGGCGTCAGACGTCGGCACCCGATACCACAACCACTGGCCCATGCACTAGCCGGCCACCGGCAACGTCGGTTCTGTCGGTATGACGGCGGCGGCTATGGTCGTTCCAGGCCCTCAACGGCCCAGCCTTCCTGGTAGTCCGGGTGCTGGCTGTAGACAGAGGCAAGGCACATCAGGACGTACTCGCTTGTCCCACCAATCTCGACGGAAACGTCGGTGACGAGCGGGACATTGCCCAGAATCATCCGTTTAGCAGGGCATTCGGCCAGGACCCGGGCAGCGGTGAACGACGAGGCGTCCGACCCGGCTCCGGGGACCTGTCCGTCTGTTCTCTGCATACCGGCTTGCAATCCGCGGACCGCCGCCTCGTCCTCGGCGATACGTGCTTTGAGGAATTCGATGAGGTCTGCCATGGTCCACATCCTTTCACCGCCCGGCCAGCGGGCGATATACCCGCTCCACGAGCAGCGTCCCAGCGGCCGCCTTCTTTCACATCGCGGGAAGGGCTACAAACCATCCGGCTCGTTCAGTCATTTTCCGAAGTCGAGTGCACAGACCATTTTCTTCAACAGTGGACCGCACGGAATATCCGAAGGCGTCCGCATACTCCGTCGTTCCGTGTCCTGAAAAACCTTGATTTCCTGCGGGTTCAGGGAGTACCGTTGGTTACGGCCGGGCGCTCGGCGTCTTCCATGCCTCCGAATTAAGTCCACCAATCTCCTTTGCGTCTGTTGGACAGGAATGGCGGCCTGAACGCAGCTTGTGTTGGCGGTTCTGTGGTCCCGTTTGGGGAACCCTGACCGGGCATTCGACGATGCGTCGAAAAGCTGCAAACTGAGTGTATGACTTTGCCGTCCCGGACCCGACTTGCGGACCGGTTCTGAAAGCTAAGAGTCCGATCGCGCAACCGCCGGCGAATACTTCCTCTTCGCCGACGACACCTGACCGGCACCGGCGCTGTGTTCGACGCCACGCAAGACGGGTCAATCGTCTGGGTGTGAACCGGACAAGCGAATGGGGTGCACCCCCAATGGGAGGTGCACCCTTTCGCTTGTGTTCAGTTCAGTCCTTCTTGAAGGCGTCCTTGACTTTCTCGCCGGCCTGCTTCAAGTCGCCCTTGGCCTGGTCGGCCTGGCCTTCGGCCTTCAGGCTGTCATCGCCCGTGGCTGCACCGGCGGCTTCCTTGCCCTTGCCGCCGGCCTTTTCGGCGGCGTTTTCGATCTTGTCGCCCAATCCCATGGTGTTCCTCCTCTGGTTGGCAGCCGTTCGTCCGGCCGTAGAAACATAATAAGCATGCTTAGCAAGGTCGCGCCACCGCCGCACGTACGATGGTGTGAGAGGAGGGCCGGGAAACCCGGCCCTCCTCTCGATTTCCCTCAGCAAAAGACATCTCACGGCGCTAAGACGTCGAGCCTACCGAGTTTAGGGCCATCGCACCGGATTCCGAGACGTTCCAACTGCGCCGATCAGCTGAGATCTGGAGTGGTAATGTCCCCGGTCGCGCCGTGGACATTCTTTGGTCGGGACTGGCTTCTGGATACTGAGGAGTGAACAGTTCGATTGCGCGCCATGCCAAACCGGACGCTAAAAGTGGCATGGCAGGGTGACCGTCGTGCTGTCGTTGCCGGAACTGTATCCCTGTGCATTTGAATGCCAGTCGGCATTGTATCCGTAGGTACAAATATTTGAGATTAGGGGAACGTAAGCTGCAGTTCCAGGCTGCAATGTGGCGCTGTTAAAGTTTTGCGAGACATCACCACCTCCAAAGTTCGTCCCCCAAAGATCGGCATATACGTACAGGTTTCCGGTACAACCACTTGAGCGAGCGATATCGGCAGATCCGTAGATTCGATTGTTTGCTTTGTAGGGCGTACCTAGTGGTGTGTCTCCAAAATAGTTTATGAGTGTTCCGTTAAGCTGGGGGCATGTCGAATCCAGCTCCTGCTTTGGTGGTCTCCGATGGTCAGCGTGCCGCGTTGGAGGTGCTGTCG
>NZ_JAGPOT010000095.1 GCF_018224015.1 Pseudarthrobacter albicanus | reverse complement strand
AAATTCCCGGGCCCCGGCCTCTCATTCCCAGGCCGTCAGCGGGCCGCCCAAAGCTCCGAAGAGCGGCCCGGAAGCCGTATCCCATCTCCGGATTGCCCCTTGTTCAGCGCTCTCCTAGAGGACCTCGAGGATAAGGCTCAACAGCCGGGCCGCGGCGGGCCGCGCCGCGTGTTCCTCGTTCCACTGGGCCCGTGCGACAGCCTTGCTGACCGCCTGGGTCGTGATGCCGAGTTCCGCCGCGACGGCTTTCTGCTGCCCGCGCACACCGGGGGTCAGCAGATCCAGCACGCGCCATTCCGCGGTGCTCCGGTCATGCACGATCTGGCCGAGCAGGCGCAGGACGGCTTCCGCTTCCGCGGCCAGGTCCGCCAGCGGGCCCTCCACCGCGACCGGGACACGGTCCTTGCCATGGCGCAGCCGGTCCACGGCGCGCCTGGCGTAGACGAGGCCGTGGCCGGAGGCGTCCTTGATCTGGTTCGGCAAGGGTTCATTGACCGGGCCGACGCCGACGCCGACGTACCAGCTGCCGCTGCGGACGGCGATCATCACCGCTTCGACGGCCTGCAGCGGACAGTCCACGATGCCCTGGACCTCGTCCTCCACCGACCGGTCGAAGTCGAGGCGCGCCGGAATATGCCGCAGGTCCTTGAGGAGCTGCGGCACGCAGTCGCCGTCGCGCCGGCTGTCCGTTTGGTTGATCGTCAGCGTGAACATCTGGATCCACACTACCCGGTGGCAGCGGGGCAGCACCCGGGTGGGGACCGTGCGCTGTCCCGCGCTCGGGACCCGTGTGCCCGGGGGTTGTGCCGCGTCGGGAGACGTGTTGCCATGCAGGAACTGCCGCCGCCGGGAACGCCGGGGAAGCGAGGACTTCAGTGACGAATGATGTGAAGATGCACGCCGGCACCCCTCCGGGCGGGGCGCCGGCAGAGCGGCGCGGCCTGAGTAGCCGCGCCGTCGTGGCTAAATGCCGTTGAGCCCGGACAGCCCGCTCCGGGGCAGATGGATCCAGCCCTCGGTCCGGGCAGCCCCGGCATGTCCGGCATCGGGGCGCAGCGTCAGGCCGAGGGCGACTGCCCGCGCGGTCAGGGAGGCGATGAGCGCGTCGAACATATCATCGGAGGCGGCCAGCCGGTCATCATGTCCGGCCAGGTCCAGCCAGGGTGCGGCCGTGGACAGCGCGTCCAGGGCTACTGCGAGCCGCTCCGTTTCCGCCGCGCTCCGCCCTTTGTAACCGCGCGCCGGCAGGCCCCACAATTTCAGCGAAGCCGCCGGGTACACCTCGGCGAGCCGGCCGCTGCCGTCCCTGGCCTGCGGCCCGTGCTCCCGGGCGATCTTCGCCTGGATGACGGCGCACCGCATCGCCGGATGCGCCAGCCGGTCCGCGGAGACGCTGAGCGGGATCAGGCCGGTTTGACCGGTGACGAACCTGTCGGTGTCCCGGTAGGCCAGCAGCCGGCGGCCTTCGATCCCGTCATGGTCCAGCACGGGGTGCGCGTCGAAGTTCAGGTGCCCGGCCAGGAAGGGAAGGAAGGCGTCCGGCCAGCCCACGGGGCAGTCGATCCCCGTCATTTCGCTGCCGGCGAACAGGTCCACAATTTCCTGGTCTCCCACGTCCAGGGCCAGGTGTTCCAGACGGCCCGAACCGCCGGCCCACGCCAGGACCGCCACTGCTGTCTTGGGGGTCGCGGCAGCAAGATCGATGCCGAGGGTCCTCACCGGAATCCGCCATGGGCGGGGATCAGGGCCAAGGGCATGGGAGCAATGGACCGGATCACGGGCTCAGACCGAGCGGTACCGGAATGCGCCGGGGATCTGCCCACGGCGACCGAGTCCGTCGCCGGAGGCGAAGCGCGCCCAGACCGCGCGGAGGGCACGGCCCTGGGAGTTGATGTCGTCCCAGCTGGCGCCCGCAAGGAGCCCGGCACCTTCCCAGGTCCTTTTGTCTCCGAACAGGAGCGGCAGATCAACGGTATGGGCGGCCCCGTAGCTGTTTCCCGGCGCCCGCCACGACAGCACGTAGCTGTAAGCCTTGCCTCCTGCCCGCGCATGCCGCCGGGCAAACTTCCTGGCCGACCTGCCATAGACCGTTTCCGTCACGGCCCAGCTGATGACCTTGAGGATGGTGCCGCCCAGGACCGGGATCCTGGCCACGCGGCCCAGCGGCCGGCTGCCCGGCAGGAACAGGCGGGCTTCCTCGGACGTGTGTCCGATCAGGACCTCGATCTGCGGGGCAGCGGTGTTCCACGCGTCCTCAATGCCGGATTCCGGCGGCAGGGGCGAGTGCCCGTACTGCGTGCCGAACGGCATGGCAGCCATCAGGCCGTATTTCCGGGCCACCTGTGAAACGCGCTCTTCAACGGCCACCACGTCCATGGCCGGCGTGTCTTCGGTGACGGCTTCCGCGGCGATGCCCATGGCGGTGTTCATCTTTTTCCTTCCCCGCGAAATGCCCAGGGGCGCACTTTGAATGATAGCGCGCTGGAAGAGTGATGGGGCGTCCGGGGTCGCCATGAGGTGGGCTACGGCGTCGCCCCCTGCGGACTGCCCGAAAGCCGTGACGCGTCCCGGATCGCCGCCGAACGCGCCGATATTGCGCTGCACCCAGCGGAACGCCTCCAGCTGGTCCAGGAGGCCGAGGTTGCCTGGCCGGCCCGTGCCTGCTGCCAGGTATCCGAACAATCCCAGCCGGTACGTGACGGAAACGACGATGACCCGGGTCTCGGCAACCAGGGCCTTGGGATCGAAGATGGCCAGGTCCCCGGAGCCGGAGGTGTAGGATCCGCCGTGCAGCCACACCATGACCGGCACCCGCTCATCCTTATCGAGGTCCGCCGGCAGGGTGATCGAGAGCCGCTGGCAGTCCTCACTGCCGGGAAGCTCGCCGTACCGGGTGCCGAGGATGTCGTCCAGGAACGGTACCGGGCCCTGCGGGCAAGCCGGGGAAAGTGAGGTGGCGGTGAACACCCCGGTCCAATCGGGCGGACTCACCGGAGCCTGGAAACGTCCGGCAGTGGCATAGGGGATCCCGGTGGCGCGCACCACGTCACCGTCCCGCCATCCCGTGACCGGACCGCAGGGCGGGTTAAAGGCAGGGTCGGCGTTCATGAGCCAACGATTTCACACATTCCTGACACACCCGTTGGAAACGCCCGAACGGACACTTGAGGCCCCAAAATCCGCGGATTCGGGGCGTGAAGTGTCCGTTCGCGCTGTGGCGAGGCGGTGGGATCAGTGCGCTGCCGGTACGAAGCGCTTGATGGACGCCTCGAGCTCGGCTTCGGCGGCGGCGCGGTCGCCCCAGCCCTCGGCCTTGACCCATTTGCCCGGCTCCAGGTCCTTGTAGCGCGTGAAGAAGTGCTCGATTTCCTTGATCAGGAATTCGCTGACGTCGCTGATCTCCTTGATGTGATCGAAGCGGGCGTCGGCCGGGACGCACAGGATCTTGGCGTCCCCGCCGCCGTCGTCGGTCATGTTGAACACGCCGATGGGACGGGATTCAACGATCACGCCGGGGTGCAGATCGAAGTCCTGCAGGAGCACCAGCGCATCCAGCGGGTCGCCGTCCTCACCCAGGGTGTTCTCGAAGTAACCGTAGTGCGTGGGGTACTGCATCGAGGTGAACAGGACGCGGTCCAGACGGATGCGGCCGGTCTCGTGGTCGACTTCGTACTTGACGCGTGATCCCTTGGGGATCTCGATGGTCACGTCATGCTTCATGGAATGCTCCTTGACGATTTCAGGGGGTTGCGGCACACCAGGAAGACTGCCGGTGCCGCCGACTACTATTGAGGATATAGCGAGAGGCCCAGGTTTCAGGAACTAGTGGGGACATTTCAGGACTAAGGACCGACAGCAGCATGAAACGCAGAACCAGCCGCGTGGGCGCCCACCGGGCGCCCGGCCCGTTGCGCAGGCTCCTGCCCATGCTGCTCCTGAGCCTCCTCGTGGTGGCGCTCGGCGTCCCCGCCGGCATGGAAATCGCCCCCGCTTTCCATGGTCCGGACGGCACCGCGAACGCCCCGACGACGCCGGCTCCCTGGCAGCAGGCCCCCACCAGCCTCAGCCCGGCCGGCGCCGGCTCCGGGGCGATCACGCCGCTTAGCGCTTCGGCACCCCTCCCTGGTCCCGGCCCCCTCGCCGCCCGGCTCGACGACGCGCTCAAGACCGACGGCGCCGGAACCTTCAGCGGCGTGGTCCAGGACGCCGCCACGGGCCGGCTGCTCTTTGACCGTTCGGGTAATGAGGCGCGCGTTCCGGCGTCGAATATGAAGCTCCTGACGGCCGCCGCGGCGCTGCGCATCCTGGGCCCGGACCGGCGCTTCAGCACCAGGGTCGTGGCCGGGGCCGCGCCGGGCACCGTGGTCCTCACCGGCGGGGGAGACGTGCTCCTGGGCGCCGGCGAATCGGCCCCGGACGCGGTCCTCGGCCACGCCGGGCTCACCACCCTGGCGCAGGAGACCGTCCGCGCCCTCCAGAACGACGGCGCCGCCGGCACCGTCTCGGTGCGGCTGGACGACTCCCTCTTTACCGGCCCGTCCCTGAACCCGGGCTGGAGCCCCGAGGACGTGGCGGCAGGGGAGACGGCCCCGCTGTTCCCGCTGGCCCTGAACTCGGCACGCTTCGATCCGGCCCAGGCCACCGGCCCCCGCCCCCAGGACGCTGCCATGAGCGCGGCCGAGACGTTCTCCGCCCGGCTCACGGCGGCCGCCGCGGCGGCAGGACTGACGGTGGCTCCCGGCGTCGAACGGGTAGCGGCGCCGGCACCGGCACCGCCGGCCGGGGACCCCCCGGCAGGAGGCCCCCCGGCAGGAGGACAGGCCCGCGGGGGCGCCCGAGTCCTGGCGGAGGTCCAGTCCGCGACGGTCGGCGAGCAGGTGGACCTGCTGCTGCGGACCTCGGACAACTTCCTCACCGAGGTGATAGGCCGGATGTCAGCCCTCGCCGGCGGCCGGCCCGGGAGCAACGCCGGCGCCATCGACGCTGTGCTGGCGCAGCTGGCCGAACTGGGGATCCCCATGGACACGCTCCACGCCGCAGACGTCTCCGGCCTGGCCCTGGGCAACCAGGTCTCCGCCCGCCAGCTCTCCGAAGTGGTCCGGGCGATCACCTCCGGCGCCGACCCGCGGCTGCGCGCCGCCCTGGCCGGGTTCCCGGTGGCCGCCCTCACCGGGACGCTGGGGGCCCGCTACACCGACGCGTCCACGGCACGCGGCGCCGGCCTGGTCCGCGCCAAGACGGGCACCCTGAACACCGTGACCGCCCTCAGCGGCTACGTGGTGGACGCCGACGGCCGGCTGCTGGTGTTCTCCTTCATCGGCAACGGCCTGACCCCGGGCGCCGACAACAGGACCGCCCTGGACCGGACCGCGTCGGCCCTGGCCGGCTGCGGCTGCGGCTGCCGCTGACACCGGCGGGCGCCGCCGCCCGGGAAGGGCCGGTGTGCCCGTTCGCCGGTCAGCGAACTTAAGGCCGGATGTCAGGCGGCTGTGATCTGATGGGTGCTATGGAGTCCTCTGCAAGCCAGACATCAGCCCAAGCCCCCGCCCTGGTCAACTGGGAGATCGCCGCTTCCACCGCGGCCCGCCTGGCGCCTGCCGGGCCGACCCTGGGTTCCGCCGAAATCGGCGCAGCGGTGAACAACCTGCGTCTCATGGCGGACATTTCGGTGCCCCACGTCCACCACATCACCGGCCTTGAGGCTGCCCGGGACCTGCGTGATTCCTCCGTCCTGGTGGTGGACCGGGCCTCCTGGGCGAAGGCGAACACGCAGAGCTTTGCCGTCATGCTCCAGCCCGCCATGGAAAAGATGCTCGAGGGCCGCCGCGGCACCCTCAGCCCCGGCGCGGCCAACGTCGGCGGTGCCATCACCGGCGGCCAGCTGGGCGCGATCCTGGCGTTCCTCTCCAGCAAGGTCCTGGGCCAGTACGATCCCTTCTCGGCGCTCGCCGGGAACTCCACGGCCCCCGCCGCCGGCCGCCTGCTGCTGGTGGCTCCGAACATCATCACCGTGGAGCGCGACCTCAACGTTGAACCCGCCGATTTCCGGCTCTGGGTCTGCCTGCATGAACAGACGCACCGCGTGCAGTTCGCCGCGGCCCCCTGGCTGCGGCACCACATGCTGGCCGAGATCGAAAACCTCAGCGGCCAGCTGCTGGGCAACGTCGATTCCCTGCTGGAACGGGCCGCGGCCGCCGCCAGATCGCTCAGGGACCGGTCCGCGCCCGGCGCGGCCCCGGGCCGCGGCGCCATCCTTGACCTGCTGCAGAACCCGGAGGAAAAGGCCGCGCTCTCCCGCCTCACGGCCCTCATGAGCCTGCTCGAAGGCCACGCCAACGTGGTGATGGACGCCGTCGACGCCAGCATCGTACCCTCGGTGAAGACCATCCGGCAGCGCTTCAACGCACGGGGCAAGGACCGCGGCGTGATCGAGAAGTTCATCCGCAGCCTCCTGGGCCTCGATGCCAAGATGCGGCAGTACAGCGACGGCGCCAAGTTCGTCCGCGAAGTCGTCGCCGTGGCGGGGATGGACGGCTTCAACAGGGTCTGGGAATCGGCCGGCCAGCTGCCCACCGAAACCGAGATCCACGACTCGAAGCTCTGGCTCGAACGGATGGGGCTCTAGTCCCCGTGCCCGCCAGCAAGCCCCCCGCCGCCGCTCACGCCGCTCCCGTCGCTCTCCCCGCCGAAGAAACTGCCGCTCCCCCCGCCGTTTCCAGCGGACGACGCCGGCCCGGCCGGCTCGCGCCCGTCGTCGGCACCGCGCGGAAGATGCTGCAGGACGCCCTGGCCGGGGCCGGCTACCCGGAGAACGTGCTCGTCGCCTGCAGCGGGGGGCCGGACTCGCTGGCCCTCGCCGCCGTCGCCGCCTACTTTGCCCGCCGCGGCCACGTGGACGGGCACCCGGTGGCGGTGGGCGCCGTCGTCGTGGACCACCAGCTGCAGCCCGGCTCGGCCGAGGTGGCCGCCGCCACCTCAGGCGTGCTCAGGGAACTGGGGCTCTCGCCCGTAATGGTGCGCGCCGTGCAGGTCGCATCCGCCGGCATGGGGCCGGAAGCGGCCGCCCGGGAAGCCCGCCATGCGGCGCTCGAAGCCGCGGCAGCCGAGACCGGCGCCGGGGTGATCCTGCTCGGGCACACCCTGGACGACCAGGCCGAACAGGTCCTGCTGGGACTGGCGCGCGGCTCGGGCACGCGCTCCCTCGCGGGGATGCGGCCGGTCCGCGGGCGCCTGCTCCGGCCCTTCCTGGGCCTGCGGCGGGCCGAGACCCTGGCGATCTGCGCGGCGGAGGGCCTGGACCCCTGGCACGATCCCAGCAACGCCGATCCGGCCTTTGCTCGGTCCCGGACCCGGGTCGAAGTACTGCCGCTGCTGGAGGAGAAGCTCGGGCCCGGCGTGGCCGAATCGCTGGCCAGGACCGCCGCCATCCTGGCGCTGGACGCCGATTTCCTCGAGGACGTGGCGAACGACACCTTCGCCCGGCTGCGGGAGGACTCCGGGGCTGACATCAGCCTCCCGGAGGCCGCCCTGCGGGAACTGGCACCGGCCGTGAGGTTCCGGGTCATCGCCAAGGCCGCCGCCGCCGTCGGCGGTCAACAGCCGGGCTACCAGCGCCTGCTCGCCGCCGAAGCGCTGCTGCGCCGGCAGGGATCGGCCGGGCCGGTGGAGCTCCCCGGCGGGGTCAGCGTCTACCGGCTCTCACTGGCGCAGCTCCTTGCCCAGGGGCCGCCCGCCGCCGCCGGCGTTCCCCGCGAGGGCGCCCGCTGTGGGAAGCTTGTATTCCGGCCTCACAAACCGCCCCGAATATAGTCGACCCCGCATCTACACAGGAGCTATTGGTGGATTCAAACGACGTCCAGGCAGACCTCAAACACGTTCTGTACTCCAGGGAGCAGATCCAGTCCCGGATCACCGAGCTCGCTGCCCAGATCGACAAGGACTACGAAGGCCGCGATCTGCTGATCGTCGGCGTGCTCAAGGGGGCCGTGATGGTCATGGCAGACCTGGCGCGGGCACTGCACAGCCACGTCTCGATGGACTGGATGGCCGTCTCCTCCTACGGCTCCGGCACGCAGTCCTCCGGCGTGGTCCGCATCCTCAAGGACCTCGACACGGACCTGATGGGCAAGGACGTCCTGATCGTCGAGGACATCATCGACTCCGGGCTGACGCTGTCCTGGCTCAAGACCAACCTGGAATCACGCGGCACGGCTTCGGTCGAGATCTGCACCGCCTTCCGCAAGCCCACGGCCACCAAGGTCAAGATCGACGTCAAGTACGTCGGCTACGACATCCCCAACGAGTTCGTCGTGGGCTACGGCCTGGACTACGCCGAGAAGTACCGCAACCTGGACTTCGTGGGCACCCTCGCCCCGCACGTCTACGAATAGCCCCGCCCCCGCCCGGCGGTGCGCCCCGGGCCCTGCGGTGCACCCCGGCGCCTCGACGCGGAAGTGTGGCCCACGGCCCGCCCGGCTACGCCCAGAGGGAACTTTTGGAGTTCACCGTGCGTGAGTCACTCCGACGGTGTATAGCTAG
Organism: Pseudarthrobacter albicanus; assembly: GCF_018224015.1. Taxonomy (GTDB): domain Bacteria; phylum Actinomycetota; class Actinomycetes; order Actinomycetales; family Micrococcaceae; genus Arthrobacter; species Arthrobacter albicanus. The sequence continues at coordinate 15,556 of NZ_JAGPOT010000095.1, read as the reverse complement.
AAACTGACGCAGCACCTCACGCGCGCAGATCGGTCGCCGTGCAGCACTACCAGGAGGGACGGGGCCAGCCCCGAACAGATGAAAGCTAAGAGTTTCTTCAAGGGCCCGGGCATCTGGATTGTCGTCGTCGTCGCTATGCTCCTGTTGGCCTTTGCCACTTTGGCACCGGCGGGTGCGAGCCGGATCGACACCGACAAGGGCCTCGCGCTGCTGACCGCAGGCGGCAAGGTCGAACAGGCCAAGATCTTCGACGCCGAGAACCGCGTGGACCTCGTCCTGAAGGACAACCTGACGGTCGACGGCCAGGACAAGGGCAAGAACATCCAGTTCTACTACGTCAATGCCCGCGCCCAGGATGTCGTCAAGGCCGTCACGGACTCCAAGCCGCCGAGCGGCTTCACCGACCAGCCGCTGGAAAACAACTGGTTCTCCGGGCTGTTCTCCCTCCTGATCCCCGTGCTGCTGCTGGGGGTCCTGTTCTGGTTCCTGCTCTCCCGCATGCAGGGCGGCGGCTCCAAGGTCATGCAGTTCGGCAAGTCCAAGGCCAAGCTGGTCAACAAGGACATGCCGCAGGTCACCTTCAGCGACGTCGCCGGCGCCGACGAGGCCGTCGAGGAACTCGAAGAGATCAAGGAGTTCCTCGCGGAGCCGGCCAAGTTCCAGGCCGTCGGCGCCAAGATCCCGAAGGGTGTGCTGCTCTACGGGCCTCCGGGCACCGGCAAGACCCTCCTGGCCCGCGCGGTTGCCGGCGAGGCCGGAGTGCCGTTCTTCTCGATCTCCGGTTCCGACTTCGTGGAAATGTTCGTCGGCGTGGGCGCCTCCCGTGTCCGCGACCTGTTCGAGCAGGCGAAGTCCAACGCGCCCGCCATCATCTTCGTGGATGAGATCGACGCCGTCGGCCGTCACCGCGGCGCCGGCATCGGCGGCGGCAACGACGAGCGCGAGCAGACCCTCAACCAGCTGCTGGTTGAGATGGACGGCTTCGACGTCAAGACCAACGTCATCCTGATCGCCGCCACCAACCGCCCCGACGTGCTCGACCCGGCCCTGCTGCGTCCGGGCCGCTTCGACCGCCAGATTGGCGTCGAGGCCCCCGACCTGATCGGCCGCGACCAGATCCTGAAGGTCCATGCGAAGGGCAAGCCGATGGCTCCCGGCGTCGACCTGCGGGCCGTCGCGAAGAAGACCCCCGGCTACACCGGCGCGGATCTGGCCAACGTGCTCAACGAGGCCGCCCTGCTGACCGCCCGCTCCAACGCGAACCTGATCGACGACCGCGCCCTCGACGAGGCCATCGACAGGGTCATGGCCGGTCCGCAGAAGCGCAGCCGCGTCATGAAGGAACACGAGCGCAAGGTCACCGCCTACCACGAGGGCGGCCACGCCCTGGTGGCGGCAGCCCTGCGGAACTCGGCGCCGGTCACCAAGATCACCATCCTGCCCCGCGGCCGGGCCCTGGGCTACACGATGGTGGTTCCGGAAAACGACAAGTACTCGGTGACCCGCAACGAACTGCTCGACCAGATGGCCTACGCCATGGGCGGCCGCGTCGCGGAAGAACTCGTCTTCCACGACCCGTCCACCGGTGCGTCCAACGATATCGAGAAGGCCACCGGCATCGCCCGGAAGATGGTCACCGAGTTCGGCATGAGTGAGCGAGTCGGCGCCGTACGCCTGGGCCAGGGCGGCGGCGAGCCCTTCCTGGGACGCGACGCCGGGCACGAGCGCAACTACTCCGACCAGATCGCCTACATCGTCGATGAGGAGGTGCGCCGCCTGATCGACGGCGCGCACGACGAGGCCTACGCCATCCTCACCGAAAACCGCGACGTCCTGGACGAGTTGGCCCTCGAACTGCTGGAACGCGAAACCCTGAACCAGGCCGAAATCGCGCAGGTCTTCGTCAACATCCGCAAACGCGATTTCCGCGATGTGTGGCTCTCCAAGGAGACCCGCCCGATCCAGTCCGCAGGCCCGGTGGAGTCCCGCATGGAGAAGGCCGAACGCGAGGCCCAGGAGGAAGCCACGCAGGCCCGGCTCGAGGAGCCCCTCGACGCCGAGCCCCCGCACCCCCAGGGCGTCGGCAGCCAGGACTCCTTCCGGAGCGGCGGTACGGATCTGGGGCCCGACGGCCATCCCGGCTAAGCTTCATCTGTGACTTTCATCTTTGACGACGACGACGACGTTCCCGCCTCCGCCGCTCCCGGCGCTCCTGTGCCGGGGAGCGGGCACGGGAGCGGGCACGCGTCCGCCCATGCACATGTTCCGGCCGTGGACCGCCCGCGGATCCAGGCCGCGGTGCGGGAAATCCTGCTGGCCATCGGCGAGGACCCGGACCGTGCGGGCCTCGTGGACACCCCCAAGCGGGTCGCCAAGGCCTACACCGAGATGTTCGCGGGCCTGCACCATGATCCGGCGGAAATCCTGGCCACCACCTTCGACCTCGACCACGAGGAACTGGTGCTGGTCAAGGACATTCCCTTCTACTCCACCTGCGAACACCACCTGGTGCCGTTCCACGGGGTGGCGCACGTGGGCTACATCCCCTCGCACGACGGCAAGGTCACCGGCCTGAGCAAGCTGGCCCGGCTCGTGGACATGTTCGCGAAGCGCCCGCAGGTCCAGGAACGGCTGACCACCCAGATCGTCGAAGCCCTCGTCACCCACCTCAAGCCGCGCGGCGCGATCGTCGTGATCGAATGCGAACACCTCTGCATGTCCATGCGCGGCATCCGCAAACCCGGCGCCAAGACCGTCACCAGTGCGGTACGCGGGCAGCTCCATGACCCGGCCACCCGTGCCGAAGCCATGAGCCTCATCATCGGAAGGTAATACAACAGACTATGGACTCCCTCGCTGCAGCCCCGGGAACCGGGCCGGCAACCACCCCGCTTCCCATCCTGCGCAAGCCCCGTCCCGCGGCGCACTTCAAGGACCTGCCCACGGACCGGACGCTCGTGATGGGCATCGTTAACGTCACCCCGGACTCCTTCAGCGACGGCGGGCAGCACGCGACGGCGGAGGCCGCCATCGCCGCCGGGCTGCGGATGTTCTACGCGGGGGCCGACATCATCGACGTCGGCGGGGAATCCACCCGCCCCGGCGCGGTCGAGGTCAGCGTCGACGAGGAAAAGCGGCGCGTCCTTCCGGTCATCGTGGCGCTGGTCAAGGCCGGGGCGCTGGTCAGCATCGACACGACCCACGCCGCCACGGCCGCAGCGGCGCTCGACGCCGGGGCCGCGATCATCAACGACGTCTCCGGGCTGACGATGGAGCCGGAGATGGCCGAACTCGCCGCCCGGACCAAGGCGCCCTACGTCCTCACCCACCGCCGCGGCAACGCGGGCACGATGGACTCCCTGACCGACTACCGGAACGTGGCCGAAGACGTCGCAGCGGAACTCGCCGGAGTCCGCGACAAGCTCTACGCCGCCGGCGTCGCCCCGGAGCGGATCATCGTGGACCCGGGACTCGGCTTCGCCAAGAACGACGCGCAGAACTGGGAACTCCTGGCGCATCTGGACGTCCTGCAGGCGCTGGGCCACAGGGTCCTGGTGGCCGGCTCGCGCAAGCGGTTCCTGGGCACCCTGCTGACGGTGGCCGGCAAGGCCGCGGCGCCGGCCGAACGTGATGCCGCCACCGCCGCCATCACCGCCATCAGCGCCGTCCGCGGCGCCTGGGCGGTGCGCGTGCACGACGTCGGCCCCAGCCTTGACGCGGTCAAGGTCGCCGCACGCATAGCGCCGCCCACGGCAACTAAACCGGCCGCGTCCGGCCCCAGCTGACCCGGGCTGCCACCATGGACCAGATCACGCTGAGCGGTGTCACCGCCGTCGGCCATCACGGGGTCTTCGACTTCGAACGCCGCAACGGGCAGCCGTTCGTTGTTGACGCGGTGCTGCACCTCGACTTCGGCGCGGCCGCCGTCTCCGACGATGTCCTGCACACGGCGCACTACGGTGAAGTGGCCGAATGCATCCGGGGCTGGATCACGGGGGAGCCGCTGAACCTGATCGAGGCCCTGGCCGTGCGGATTGCCGAGGACGTGCTGGCTAAATTCCCGGTCTCCGCCGTGGACATCACCGTGCACAAGCCCCAGGCCCCCATCGCGGTCGAATTCGGCGACGTCTCCGTCAGCGTGCACCGGGTTGCCCAGGCACGGCCATGAGTCCCTCCTTCACGCGCGCCGTGATTGCCCTCGGCAGCAACCTGGGGGAGCGGAACGACACCCTCACCGTCGCCGTCGCCGATCTTGTCGACCCCCCCGAGGTCCGGCTCCTGGCCATCTCGCCGATCGTGCAGACGAAGGCGGTCGGGGGGCCGGCGGACCAGCCGGACTTCCTCAACATGGTCATCGCGGTGGAAACCAGCCTCACCGCGCCGGAACTGCTGCGGCACTGCCAGGCGGTGGAGGGCCAGCACCTCCGGGTCCGCGGGGTCCGGTGGGGTCCGCGGACCCTCGACGTGGACATCATCACCTACGGGGACGCCGTGAGTTCGGACCCCGCGCTCACGCTGCCGCATCCCCGTGCCGCCGAGCGGGCCTTCGTGCTGTATCCGTGGTCGCTGATCGACCCCTCTGCCGAGCTGAACGGGGAAAAAGTCGGCGATCTCGCGGCCAGGGCCGCGGACTTCGCCGGCCTCGCACCGTTCGACGGCTTTGAAGACAACCGCTTTGAAGACCGCAGCGGCGCAGCCGGAGCGGTGGAGCCATGAAGCTGACGAACCCCCTCCTGCTGCTCGCGATCGGCGCGGCTGTGGGAATGCTGGGCTGGCTCGCGGCCGTGCTGACCACCCGCTACAGCCTCAACACCCCGGTGCTGCCGCTGACGGGCCTCGTCACGATGGGCGTGATCGTGGTCCTCACCCTGGTGCTGGGCATCCGGGTGCTCCGCTGGCGGAACGGCAAGAAGAAGACAATGCTCAACCCGATCCTGGCCGCCTGGACCCTCGTCCTCGCCCAGGCCTGCGCGTACACCGGCACCGTGCTGCTGGGCTGGCACGCGGGGATCTTCATTGACCAGCTGCGGCTCTGGAACCTCCGCAGCGACCAGGGCATCAGCTGGCAGGCCCTGGCCATGGCCGGAGGCGGCCTGGCCATGGTCGTGGTGGGCCTGGCGGTGGAACGGTTCTGCCGGATTCCCCCGGAAGACAGCGACGCCGATACGGCTCCCGGACCCCAGGAAAAGCGCAAGCCCCAGGCTGAAGGTGAATATGCCTACCGAGGCCATTGACCCGCCCGGCATTGCCTGGCTGCGGGTTTCCCCGAAGTACGTCACCGTGCGCCTCGCCGGCTGGGCCCTCGCCAACCTCATCGTGCTGGCCGTGCTGGCCGTGCCGCTCGTGCTGGTCCTGTCCGGCGCGTGGACGTGGCCCCCGCTCTGGCTGGCGGCCGCCGTGCCCGCCGTGATGCTGCTCCTGGCCCTCGGCCGGCTCGCGCTCATCCCGCGCCAGGTGGGTTCCATCGGCTACGCGGAGCGCGAGGACGACCTCCTCATCCGCCGCGGCATCTTCTTCCAGCGCACCCTCGTGGTCCCCTACGGCCGCATGCAGTACGTGGACATCGGCGCCGGACCGGTGGAACGCGCCCTGGGCCTGTGCACGCTGAAGCTGCACACCGCCTCCGCCGGGACCAGCGCGGAAATCCCGGGGCTGCCCGCCGGGGAAGGGGCGCGGCTCCGTGAGCAGCTGTCCGCCCGCGGTGAAGCCCGGCTGGCCGGGCTGTGACGGGTCTGCCGTGACGGAGGGGATGCCCGACGGCGCGTGGCTGCGCGTGCATCCGGCCTCCCCGTTCGTCCGCGGCTGGGTGGCGCTGGCAGCGATCGGATTCTTCTTCGGCCGCGACACCTTCGAGCGGCTCCTGCAGGGCGGTCCCCTCATCGACGAGCAATTCGCCGGCCGTGCCCCGTGGCTCCTGCTCGGCGGCGGAACGCTGCTCCTGCTCACCGTGGCCGGCTACATCCTGACATGGTATTTCACCCGCTACCAGGTGGCCGCGGGCTACGTCCGGGTCAACACCGGCTTCCTCTTCAGGCAGCAGCGCCAGGCCCGGCTGGACCGGGTCCAGGCGATCGACATCGTGCAGCCGCTGCTGGCCCGGATCTTCGGCCTGGCCGAGCTCAAATTCGAGGTGGCCGACGCCGGGGAGTCCGCGGTGCGGCTCGCCTACCTGCGGATGGCCGACGCCCGGCAGCTGCGTGCCACGATCCTGGCCCGCGCGGCCGGGGTGGCGGACAGCCCCGAAAGTCCCGAGGCCGTCGAGGCCCCCGAACACGCCGTGCTGACCGTGCCGCCGTCGCGCCTGGCCGGGTCGCTGCTCCTGAGCGAGCAGAGCGTGGGCGTGGTGCTCGGCGGCGTGGCGTCGGTGGCGCTGTCCGCCGTCACCGAGAACCGCGCCTTCTACCTCTACCTGATCCCGGCCGCGCTTGGCCTGGTGACCGCCTACTGGTCCATGTTCAACAAGGGCTACAACTTCACCGCCGCCGTTTCCCCGGACGGCATCAGGCTGCGCTACGGGCTGCTGGACACCCAGGCGCAGACCCTGCCGCCGGGCAGGATCCAGGCGCTGCGGGTCAGCCAGCCGCCGCTGTGGCGGATCTTCGGCTGGTACCGGATGCAGGCCAACGTGGCCGGCTACGGCGCTGCCGGCACCAACGGTGAGGGCTCGGCCCGCACCACGCTCCTCCCCGTCGGAACCTTCGCCGACGTGCTGGCCATGCTCTCCCTGGTCCTGCCCGACCCCGGGACCCCCGACCCTGTCCGCGTCGTCACCGCGGGCCTGCGCGGGCTGGCGGACCCGGCAGGCACCCCGGACCGGGACGCCGACGGCGGCTTCGTCACCACCCCGCGCCGCGCCCGCCTGCTCGCGCCGCTGGGGTGGCGGCGCAACGGCTTCGTCGCCACCGACACGGCCCTGCTGATCCGCTCGGGCCGCTGGTGGCGGCACCTGGTGATGGTGCCGCATCAGCGGACGCAGTCAATCGCGCTGGAACAGGGCCCGCTGGCCCGGCGCTTCAGGGTGGTTGACCTTGTCCTGCACACCACGGCCGGTCCGGTGTCCCCGAGACTCGTCCAGGCCGGCCTCGAGGAAGGCCGGGCCCTGTTCGAGGCCCAGTCCGCCCGCGCCAGCGCGGCCCGGAAACTGCAGCGAAGTGAACACTGGCTGGCGCTGCCGCCGGTGGTTGAGCCTGTCGAAACCCCGGATCTCGACAAGCTCGATCACCGGTCAGAGCCCGATCACCGGTCAGAGCCCGATCACCGGGTCCAACCCGCCGCCAAAGGCCAAAGCAACCAGAAAGGCCCGCACCATGGCTAAGCCCGGACGCCTCGGCATCGGAATCATCGGCGCCGGCAAGGTCGGCGCCGTCCTGGGCGCGGCGCTGCGGGGCGCCGAGCACGCCGTCATCGGCGTGTCGGCGGTCTCGGACGCCAGCCGGGAACGGGCCGATACCCTGTTGCCCGGCGTGCCCGTCCTGGAGGTGCGGGAGATTGTGGAGCGGGCCGAACTGGTGCTGCTCGCGATTCCGGATGATGCCCTGGGCCCCCTCGTGGAGGGCCTCGCCAAGCTCGGGGCGTGGCAGCCGGGCCAGCTCGTGGCACACACCTCCGGCCGGTTCGGCGTCGGGATCCTGCACCCGGTCCGCGCCGCCGGGGCAGTGCCGCTGGCGCTGCACCCGGCGATGACGTTCACCGGTATGAGCCTGGACCTCACCCGGCTGCTGGACTGCACCTTCGGCGTCACGGCTGACCCCGCGATGCTGCCGATCGCGCAGGCGCTCGTGGTGGAGATGGGCGCCGAGCCCGTGGCCATCGCCGAGGGCGACCGCGTGCTCTACCACGCGGCCCTCGCGCACGGCTCCAACCACCTGGTCACCCTCGTGGCGCAGGCCTCGCAGCTGCTGCGGGAGGTCGGCGTCGACGCCCCCGAACGCATGCTGGGACCGCTGCTGCGCGCCACCCTCGAAAACGCGCTCGCCTCGGGGGAATCGGCCCTGACCGGACCGGTGGCACGCGGGGACGCGGGCACCGTGGCAGCGCACGCGGAAGCCCTCCGCGAGCACGACGGCGGGTCCGGCGGGGATATTCTGGAGGCCTACCTGGCCATGGCCCGGGCGACGGCCCGCCGGGCAGGACGCCGGGGCCTGCTGGGGCCGGAAAGACTCGACGGCGTCAGGCAGGCACTCGACGGCCAGGACCGTGAACCGGGCCACGACGGCCGGCAATCCTAAGGAAGGTCCATGACATGGCAATCCAACTCGTGACGACGGCGGCCGCGCTGCGGGCCGAAAGCGCACGCCTGCTCACGCGCAGGCGCGGCGCGTCCCAGGGCCTGGTCCCCACCATGGGCGCCCTGCACGAGGGGCATGCCCAACTGGCGCGCACCGCCGTCGCCCAGAACGACGTCGTGGTGGCCAGCATCTTCGTCAACCCGCTGCAGTTCGGCGACGCCGCCGACCTGGACCGCTACCCCCGCACCCTGGAGGCGGACCTGGCCCTCCTCGACGCCGAGGGCGTGGACCTGGCCTTCGCGCCGTCCGTGGACGAGGTGTACCCCGGCGGGGAACCCCTGGTGCGGATCACCGCGGGGCCGATGGGGGAGAAGTGGGAGGGCGCCTCCCGCCCCGGACACTTCGACGGCGCCCTGACCGTCGTCGCGAAGCTGCTGCACTACGGCACGCCGGGGGCGGGGCTTCCCGGTGGCGACGCCACCGGCGCGGGCCTGCCGGCGTACCGGGCCTATTTCGGCCAGAAGGATGCACAGCAGCTGGCCCTGGTCCGGCGGATGGTGGAGGACCTGAACTTCCCGGTGGAGATCGTGGCCGTGCCGACCGTGCGCTCCGCGGACGGTCTCGCGCTGTCCAGCCGCAACCGTTTCCTCTCGGACGGGGAGCGCGAGGCGGCCCTCGTGTTGTCCCGGGCCCTGCGGCTGATCGAGGAGCGGGCCAACGCCCACGAGCCGCTGGACCTGGACTCAGCGCAGGCGCTGGTCGGGTCGCAGCCGCTCGTGGGGCTGGACTATTTCGAGGTCGTGGATCCGCGCACCCTCGAGCCGCTCGCGGAGAACTGCCGGGACACCCCGTTCCGCGGCGAGGGCCTGGCCCTCATCGCGGCCAAGGTCGGCCCGGTCCGCCTGATCGACAACGCGCCGCTGAACTCCTGACACAACAACGCGGGGTCACTCCGCGCCCATGCGGCGGCCCTCCATGGGCCGTATCTGACCCCGTAATGACCCTGCGGCGCATTTCCGGCGACGGGAATGCGGCCGGGGCTTAGACTGTTGGAATCTGCAGCAGCGCCGACGCTCGCCGGACCCACACCCAACTCCCTGAGGGAATGCCCATGTCAACAGACGTCAATTCCAACGCTGCCCGCGACCCCGCACCGGGCGCTGCCCCCGCCATCCCCGCGCCCGCCGCTGCGCCGACTGTGGCGTCAACTGTGGCGCCAATAAAGATGTCCCGCGAATCCGTCACCATCATCGTCACGTTGCTGGTGTCCACCTTCGTGGTGATCCTGAACGAAACCATCATGAACGTCGCCCTGCAGCGGCTGATGGTGGATCTCGGGATCGACGCGCCCACCGTGCAGTGGCTGTCCACGGGCTTCATGCTGACCATGGCCGTCGTGATCCCGACCACGGGGTTCATCCTGCAGCGGTTGTCCACCCGGGCAGTGTTCATGCTGGCCATGGGTCTGTTCTCCGGCGGCACGCTCCTGGCCTCCGTCGCGCCGGGATTCGAAGTCCTCCTGCTGGCCCGCATCGTCCAGGCCGGCGGCACGGCCATCATGCTTCCGCTCCTGATGACCACCATCCTCACCCTGGTGCCGGTGGAACGCCGCGGAGCCGTGATGGGCAACGTGAGCATCGCCATCTCGGTGGCGCCGGCCATGGGCCCCACGGTCTCCGGCCTGATCCTCGAACACTTTTCCTGGCGGTTCATGTTCGTCTTCGTCCTGCCGATCGCCCTCGCCGCGTTTGCCATCGGCTTCCGGTATCTGACCAACATCGGCGAAACCGGGAAGACCCGCCTTGATGCCCTCTCCGTCGTACTGACTGTTCCCGCGTTCGGCGGCCTCGTCTACGGCCTGAGCCAGATCGGTGGCGGCCGTGGCGGACCCGGCGCCCCCGCCGTTGCTGCGCTGGCCGTGGGCGTGGTCGCCCTGCTGGCGTTCGTGCTCCGCCAGCTCCGGCTGCAGAAGTCCGACGCTCCGCTGCTGGACCTGCGTGCCTTCAGGTTCCGGATGTTTACGGTCTCTGTCCTGCTGCTGGTGGTGGCCATGGTCGCCCTGTTCGGCGCGGTGATCCTGCTGCCCCTTTACCTGCAGGAAATCCGCGGGCTCAAGTCGCTGGAGACAGGCCTTGCGCTGCTGCCCGGGGGGCTCGCGATGGGCCTGCTGGGGCCGTTCATCGGGCGGCTTTTCGACAAGGTCGGCCCCCTGCCCCTGACCGTCACCGGCTCGGTCCTGATGGTGGCGTCCCTGTGGCAGTTCTCCCTGCTGGACGCCGGCACGCCGGTCGGCTGGATCATTGCCCTTCACGTGGCGCTGAGCCTGGGCCTGGCGCTGCTGTTCACCCCCGCCTTCACGACCGGCCTGAACCCGCTGCCGCCGCACCTCTACTCCCACGGTTCGGCCATCATGAGCACGCTGCAGCAGGTCGCCGGCGCCGCCGGGACGGCACTGCTGGTCTCGATCTACGCCGTGGTCGCGGCCGGGGCCGGCATTGTCGCCGGCATGCACGCGGCGTTCCTGACCGCCGCGGTCATAGCCCTCGCCGCCGTCGTGCTGTCCGCCCTGATGCGCAAGACCGCCGGTGCAGAACAGCCCGCCGCGGCCGCCCACTAGCCCTGCCCGATTAGGCGCGAACGTACACTTGGGGCCCCGAAAACCGCGGATTCGGGGCGCCAAGTGTCCGTTCGGGCCTGGGTGGCCGCTGGGGTGGTCGTGCCCGCGCTGCTTCAGCCGGCGAAGAAGGCGCTCAGCTCGGAGATCAGCCGGTCCGGGGCCTTGTTGACGCCGTCGTGCCCCATACCCGGCAGGATCGTGTAGCTCGAGCCGGAGAGCACCTCGTGGATCTGGGCGCAGGCCACGCCGAAGTACGCGGGGCTCTTCTCGCCCACGATGATGAGGGTCTCCAGGGGCAGTTCAAGGAACGGCTCGGCCGGCATGTCGGCGGCGATGATGGCCTTGATTTCGCGGACCCCGGTCTGCATCAGCTCGCGCAGCTGCTTGCCGATCGGGGTGCCGGACGTCAGCTTGTTGGCCAGGGTCAGCATCGACAGCGGCATCCGGGACAGGGCGCTGCCGGTTTCGAGGCCCCTGACCAGCACGGCGAGGGCGCGGTCGTCGTCGCCGGCCGCCGTCGCCCGCTCATATTCGGTGGTCCAGTCCGCCGTGACGCTGTGGTTCACGGAGACGGCGGGGTCGTACACGGCCAGCCGTTCCACCGGCAGCGTGCGGGCCGCGTGCAGGGCCACCGCACCGCCGAAGCTGTGTCCGAAGACGTCCGTGCTCGAGGTCTGTTTCATCACCGCATCGAGGTCGTGGATGTCCGCCTCCAGGGTGTAGTCCTCCGGCTGCGGCGACGAGGAGCCGCGTCCGCGCCGGTTGAAGGTGTGCACCGGCCGGCCGAGCGAGGCGCTGAGCTTCTGCGCGAAGCGGGTGTAATCGGCGGCCGTCACCATGGACGCCGGCACGACGACGACGCCGGAGCCCGCCGAGGCGAGCTCGGCACCCGTGCTGAAAAGCTCAATGGTTCCGCCGTCGGGGGTTCTGATGTTCTCGCGGGTCATGGTCAGAGCCTAGCCGAGGCACCCGCCACCGCGCAGCCGGCCTCCCCGCCCGGGACCGCCCGGGAGCGGGCGGACGCTGCCGGACCCGCCGAGCAGGAACTTCGCCGTGGTCACGGCGAGCCGGTTCCCAGGCCGGAGGGGGCCTTCATGCAGCTGCCCGGGAACCACGGCGAACTCGATGGCCGGGACCGCGGCGGCGAGCTGCCGCCCGGTCTCGGCAAAGTACGCGGGGCTCCAGCCGCCGCTGAGCATCAGCGTGGGGGTGGTGATGGCGGCGAAGTCCGCCAGCTCCGCGTCAGCGCCCAGCACGGCGCGCATCTCCGCGACGGCGGTGGGCAGCAGTCTGCGCATCTCGGCGCCCAGGCTGGTCCGGGCCGAGAGGATGCTGAGCATCCGCAGCGCGCCCAGGGGCAGCCTGGACACCGGGCCCGCCGTTTCCAGGCCCTGGACCAGGTGGGCCCAGGCATGGTCCAGCTCGCCGCCGGCCACCGAACGTTCCAGCTCCGGGCGCCAGCGCCGGTTGAGGTTTCCGGACAGGGAGACCGCCGCGTCATACGTCACCATCCGGCGGATCGGAAGGCTCCGCGCCGTCTCCAAGGCCACGAAACCGCCGAAGCTGTGCGCCACAACGTCGGTGGACCCCGTCTCGCGCAGCACGGCGGCCAGGTCCGCGGTTTCCGTCGCGGCGCAGTACCCGTTCGGCTGCGGCGAGGACCCGGCCCTGCCGCGCCGGTTGTAGCAGTGCACCGGCCGCCCCAGCAGCCGGACGAGTTTCCCGGCGAAGGGCCGGTAGAGCGCATCGGTGACCAGCGTCCCGTGCACCACGACGACGGCGGCCCCCGCCGGGGCTGCCGGCGCTCCGGGCACTGCCGGCGCCCGGCCTCCGGCCGCCGCCGGGGCTGCCGGAGCGGGCGCCGGATGAAACGTGTGCACCTCAAGGTGCCCCTCGCCGTCGTCCGTCGCCACCGTCCACGTCTCCACAGCCTGAGTCTATTCCCGTATCCCTGCCCGGCACCGGGAACCTGTGCGGGCAGAACTCCCGGTAAACTTGGGGATTGTGACTTCCCAAAACACCCCCGCCCCGAACACCGCCGCCGAGCCGGCCGACGCCAGCGAACAGATGCGCATCCGGATGGAGAAGCGCGCCAGGCTGATCGAGCGCGGCATCGAGGCGTATCCGGTGGGGGTCGGGCGCACCCATTCGCTGGGCGAGATCCGCGAAAAGTACGCCCACCTCCAGGCCGACGAGACCACCGGCGACGTGGTCGGCGTGACCGGGCGCATCGTGTTCATCCGGAACACCGGCAAGCTCTGCTTCGTCACCCTCCAGGAGGGCGGCGTCGACGGCAAGGCCGTCCGCCTGCAGGCCATGCTGAGCCTGGCCAACATCGGCGAGGAAGCCCTCGCGGACTGGAAGGCCCTCGTTGACCTGGGCGACCACGTCTTCGTCAAGGGTGAAGTCATCTCCTCGCGGCGCGGCGAGCTGTCCGTCATGGCCGAATCCTGGTCGATGGCATCGAAGGCGCTGCGCCCGCTGCCGACGCTGCACGCCGAACTCAACGAGGAAACCCGGGTCCGCCAGCGCTACGCGGACCTCATGGTCCGTGACGAGGCCCGCGAAATGGTCTACACCCGGGCCGCGGTCACCCGTTCCATCCGCGAGACCCTGCACCGCCAGGGCTACGTCGAGGTGGAAACGCCGATGCTGCAGTTGGTCCACGGCGGCGCCACGGCCCGCCCCTTCGAGACGCACATGAACGCCTTCGACCAGAAGATGACGCTGCGCATCGCCACCGAGCTGTACCTCAAGCGCACCGTCGTCGGCGGGATCGACCGCGTCTACGACATGGGCCGGGTGTTCCGCAACGAGGGCGTCGACTCGACCCACAGCCCCGAATTCACCACCCTGGAAAGCTACGAGGCCTGGGCCGACCAGTTCGTCATGGCCGACCGGATCAAGGAGATCATCCTTGACGCCGCGGACGCCGCCGGCGTGGGCCGGGTCCTGCAGACCGAGGCCGGGGAGATCAACCTCGACGGCGACTGGGCCTGGCTGGCCGTGTACCCGGGACTTTCCGACTTCGTGGGCCGGGAAGTCACCCCCGACACTCCGGCCGCTGAGCTGCTGGAGCTGGCCGCCAAGCACGAGGTCAAGGTCGACGCCGGCTGGGAAGCCGAGAAGCTCGTGGTCGAACTCTTCGGCGAACTCGTCGAGCCGACGCTGCTGAACCCCACCTTCGTCTACGACTACCCCCCGTCCGCCCAGCCGCTGGCCCGCCAGCACCGCGAGGACGACCGGCTGATCGAAGCCTGGGACCTGATCATCGGCGGCATGGAGCGGGGAACGGCCTTCTCCGAACTGATCGACCCGGTCATCCAGCGTGAACGCCTCACCGAGCAGTCCCGCCGCTCCGCCGCAGGCGATGTCGAAGCCATGCAGTTGGATGAGGACTTTCTCCGTGCACTGGAATACGGTGCCCCGCCAATGGGCGGGATCGGCCTTGGCATCGACCGGCTGGTAATGCTCTTTACCGGCGCCGGAATCCGCGAGACCATCCTTTTCCCCCTGCTGAAGCCCGAAGGACACTGATCGTGGACTACATCGCCGTATTGCTGCCGTCCGTCGTCGTCGGCCTTATATTCTGGTTCGCGATGAAATCGATTTTCAATGCGGACAAATCGGAGCGCCAGGCCGAAGCCCGCGCGCAGGCGGAAGCCGCAAAGCGTGCGCAGGGGCAGGATGCCGGCCCGGCGGACGGGCATTCCGCCGGGAATAGCAAATAGCGGCGAACTAATCCGGCCTTTGGTTTTCCTTTGGCCGGATTTTTCCACTTTGACGCGGTGCCGTAAAGCAGAGGATACTTTTTACAGATACATCCTGCTTTTTTAGATACCCGTCCTATTGGAAAGAGGGCCTTTATGGCACAGAAAGTAAAAATCATCCTCGTGGATGATCTGGATGGGGGATCCGCGGACGAAACCGTCCGGTTTGGCCTTGACGGCGTCGGTTATGAAATCGACCTGTCATCCGGCAATGCGTCAGAACTCCGCTCTGCAGTCGAGCGGTTTGTCGCCCACGCACGCAAGACATCGGGGGGCCGCCCCACGCGGACCAAAATCTCGAGCGGACGTAACCAGGACTCCGCGCAGATCCGTCAGTGGGCCCGTGACAACGGCTACGCGGTCAACAGCCGCGGCCGGATCCAGGCTGAGATCCAGGAGGCCTACCACAAGGCCAATTCCTAAACCGGACCGGCGCCCTGCCGACGGCGGTGCCCCGCCAGCCCTGCCGGCAGTGCCCCCGCCATCCCGGCGGGGGCACTTGCCGTATGCGCGGCAAAGCGGGCGCCCTCCGCACGCCCCCGGTTAAGGCCCGGCCGGCCCCGCCGGGGCCGGCTTCCGAGGCGCTGTGCGTCGGCGCGGATGCGCCCCGGTTTCCCCTGTGGCGAACAAACCCCAAATCTGGAACCGGGCCACGTAGCATCAAAGTACGTCGTAGCTAGGAGTGTGGCGAAATGTTTGAGCGATTTACGGACCGTGCCCGTCGCGTAGTTGTGCTTGCCCAAGAAGAGGCGCGCATGCTGAACCACAATTACATTGGTACCGAACACATCCTCTTGGGTCTGATCCATGAGGGTGAAGGTGTTGCCGCCAAAGCCCTTGAGTCCTTGAGCATTTCGCTCGACGGCGTCCGCGAGCAGGTGCAGGAGATTATCGGCCAGGGCCAGCAGGCCCCGTCCGGGCACATCCCCTTCACGCCGCGT
>NZ_JAGPOT010000094.1 GCF_018224015.1 Pseudarthrobacter albicanus | reverse complement strand
CTTGAGCATTTCGCTCGACGGCGTCCGCGAGCAGGTGCAGGAGATTATCGGCCAGGGCCAGCAGGCCCCGTCCGGGCACATCCCCTTCACGCCGCGTGCCAAGAAGGTGCTGGAGCTCTCGCTGCGCGAGGCCCTGCAGCTGGGACACAACTACATCGGAACCGAGCACATCCTGCTCGGCCTCATCCGCGAGGGTGAGGGTGTGGCCGCCCAGGTGCTGGTCAAGCTCGGCGCGGACCTGGGCCGGGTCCGCAACCAGGTCATCCAGCTGCTCTCCGGCTACCAGGGCAAGGAAGCCACCGGCGCCGGCGTCGGCCCGGGACAGCCCGAAGGCACTCCCGCCGGTTCCGTGGTCCTGGACCAGTTCGGCCGCAACCTGACCCAGGCCGCGCGTGAGAACAAGCTGGATCCCGTCATCGGGCGCGAATCCGAAATGGAACGCGTCATGCAGGTCCTGTCCCGCCGCACCAAGAACAACCCTGTGCTGATCGGCGAGCCGGGCGTCGGCAAGACCGCCGTCGTCGAAGGCCTGGCCCAGGCGATCGTCCGCGGCGACGTGCCCGAGACCATCAAGGACAAGCAGCTGTACACGCTGGACCTCGGGTCCCTCGTGGCCGGATCCCGCTACCGCGGTGACTTCGAAGAGCGCCTCAAGAAGGTCCTCAAGGAGATCCGCACCCGCGGCGACATCATCCTGTTCATCGATGAGATCCACACCCTCGTCGGTGCCGGAGCCGCCGAAGGCGCCATCGATGCGGCCTCGATCCTGAAGCCCATGCTGGCCCGCGGGGAGCTCCAGACCATCGGGGCGACCACGCTGGACGAATACCGCAAGCACATCGAGAAGGATGCCGCCCTGGAGCGCCGCTTCCAGCCGATCCAGGTCAAGGAACCCTCCGTCGCCCACGCGATCGAGATCCTCAAGGGCCTGCGCGACCGGTACGAGGCGCACCACCGCGTCACCATCACCGACGGCGCCCTCGCCTCGGCGGCGGCCCTGTCCGAACGCTACATCTCGGACCGGTTCCTGCCGGACAAGGCGATCGACCTGATCGACGAGGCCGGTGCCCGGTTGCGGATCCGCCGGATGACGGCCCCGCCGGAGCTCAAGGTCATGGACGAGAAAATCGCCGCCATGAAGCTGGAGAAGGAATCCGCGATCGACGCGCAGGACTTCGAAGGCGCCGCTGCGCTGCGCGACAAGGAGCAGAAGCTCATTGCCGAGCGCGCCGAGAAGGAACGCCAGTGGAAGACCGGCGGCATGGACGACATCTCCGAGGTCGATGAGGATCTCATCGCCGAGGTGCTGGCGAACTCCACCGGCATTCCGGTCTTCAAGCTCACCGAGGAGGAGTCCTCGCGCCTGCTGAAGATGGAAGACGAGCTGCACAAGCGCGTCGTCGGCCAGGACGAGGCCATCCGCGCCCTGTCCCAGGCCATCCGGCGCACCCGGGCAGGCCTGAAGGACCCCAAGCGTCCGGGCGGTTCGTTCATCTTCGCCGGCCCCACGGGCGTCGGCAAGACCGAGCTGGCCAAGGCCCTGGCGGAGTTCCTGTTCGGTGAAGAAGACGCCCTGATCACCCTGGACATGTCCGAGTACTCGGAGAAGCACACGGTGTCGCGGCTCTTCGGCGCCCCTCCGGGCTACGTGGGCTACGAGGAAGGCGGCCAGCTGACCGAGAAGGTCCGGCGCCGTCCGTTCTCCGTGGTGCTCTTCGACGAGGTGGAGAAGGCGCACGCCGATCTCTTCAACTCGCTGCTGCAGATCCTGGAGGACGGCCGCCTGACCGACTCCCAGGGCCGCGTGGTGGACTTCAAGAACACCGTGATCATCATGACCACCAACCTCGGCACCCGGGACATCTCCAAGAGCGTGGCCACCGGCTTCCAGTCCGGCACGGACACGCAGACCGGCTACAACCGGATGCGCGCCCGCGTCACGGAGGAGCTCAAGCAGCACTTCCGTCCCGAGTTCCTGAACCGTGTTGACGACGTTGTGGTGTTCCCGCAGCTGACCCAGGACGAGATCATCGAGATCGTGGACATGTTCGTGGGCCGGCTGGAGAAGCGGCTCAAGGACAAGGACATGGGCATCGAGCTCACCACCGCGGCCAAGGTGCTCCTGGCAACCCGCGGCTACGATCCCGCGATGGGCGCCCGGCCGCTGCGCCGCACCATCCAGCGCGAGATCGAGGACCAGCTCTCCGAGAAGATCCTCTTCGGCGAGCTGCACGGTGGCGACATCGTGGTGGTGGATGTGGACGGCGAAGGCGACGACGCCAAGTTCACCTTCGCCGGCAACGCCAAGCCGCGCATCCCGGAGATCGCCCCGAGCGTCTAGGCGCCGGCTTAGAGGCAGGCACGGCTCCGAGGAACGGCTCAGAGGCCCCGCCCTCCCGCAAGGGAAGGCGGGGCTTTTGCTTTGCCGGCACTCCGGGCCCGGCCATTTGCCGGAAACGGCCGCTACGGGAGCAGGCTGAGCGGCCAGATCCGGCAAATGGCTGTCCGGCCGCCGCGGAGGTGACCACGAACTGGAATGCCCAGGCCAAGGAAACACGGCGCCGTAAGATTGGGCTGTGACTGAGACCATCCGCATCCGCCCTGCCCGCACCAGCGACGTGGCGTCCATCAAGGCGCTGGTGGCTCCGCTGGCCGATCAGCGGATCCTCATGGCGAAGGAGACCGTGGCGTACTACGAAAGCCTGCAGGAGTTCCGGATCGCCGAATCCGTGGACGGCGAGGTGATCGGCTGCGGCGCTCTTCACGTCATGTGGGAGGACCTGGCCGAGGTGCGTACCCTCGCGGCAGCGTCGTCGTGGCGGGGCAAGGGAATAGGGCACCGGCTCGTCGAGCGGCTGCTGGAGGATGCCAAGGAGCTGGGGGTCTCCCGCGTGTTCTGCCTGACCTTCGAAGTGGGGTTCTTCAAGAAGCACGGCTTCGAAGTCATGGCGGACCAGACTGCGGTGGATCCGGAGGTTTATTCGGAGCTGCTACGCTCGCATGACGAGGGCGTCGCCGAGTTCCTGGACCTGGCCCGGGTAAAGCCCAACACCCTGGGCAATACCAGGATGATCAAGGCCCTGTAGCCGGACTGTGGGCCGGCTGCGGCCGGGGCTGCGGCCGGAGACGGGGACCGAACCCGACCGGGGCTTCCGTTCACTAAATTTGGTGGATAAACTGATCCCGGCCCAGGGGGTGGGCCGCCATCTTCCGGAGGCAGAAAATGCACCAAGACGTGATTTTTCCAGGTTTCTCCGCATTCCACACGACCCGCGCCGGTGCGCCTGCGGCACCCGGGCAGGCCGGCAGCGGCCCGGACGGCGGGGCCGCCGGAGTCCAGGCGGCCGCCGGCACCGGGCGCCTAGGCGCGGCAGGAACGGGCGCCGCTCGAACGGCCCCAGCAGGAACGGGCCCAGCAGGAACGGGCCCAGCATCAACGGGCGCCGCCCGCCTCAACACGCCGCCGTTTTCGTGGCTGGGCGGCGACGCGTGGCCGGACTTCCCGCGGCGGCCGGACAAGCAGCCCTGACGAACGCCGTCGGCAGCCACGCCCGCGGCAGCCACGCCGGCGGCGGCGAATCCGGCGGAACTGCGGTTTCCGCAGTATCCCGGGTCCGCCCCAGCCGTTCGAAAACCGGCGCCTATCACTGGCAGGGCCCCGGTAGTAGGGTCTAACCAAGCAGCCAGGACACCATCCAGGGAGCACCGCCATGAAGAAGCTCATCAACGATCCCCGTGCCGTGGTCGACGAGTCAGTGGAGGGGTTCGGGCTCGCCCATGCCGACCTCGTGACCGTCTTCGCGGACCCGAACTACATCGTCCGCAAGGATGCGCCGGTGGCAGGCAAAGTGGGCCTCGTCTCGGGCGGCGGCAGCGGCCACGAGCCGCTGCATGGCGGCTATGTGGGCGTGGGAATGCTCGACGCCGCCGTGCCGGGCGCCGTGTTCACCTCGCCGACCCCGGACCAGATCCTGCCGGCCACGCTCGCCGTCAACTCAGGCGCCGGCGTGGTGCATATCGTGAAGAACTACACCGGCGACGTCCTCAACTTCGAGACCGCGGCGGAACTTGCGCAGGCCGAAGGCGTGGAGGTCCGCACGGTCCTCGTCAACGACGACGTCGCCGTGCAGGACTCGCTGTACACCGCGGGGCGCCGCGGCGTGGGCGGCACGGTCCTGGTGGAGAAGATCGCCGGGGCGGCGGCCGAGCGCGGCGACAGCCTCGATGCCGTCGCCGCCATCGGCGACCGCGTCAACCAGAACGTGCGCAGCATGGGCGTGGCACTGACCGCCTGCACGGTCCCGCACGCGGGCGTGCCCAGCTTTGAGCTGGAGGAAAACGAGATCGAGATCGGCATCGGCATCCATGGCGAGCCCGGGCGGCACCGCATCCCGATGGAAAACGCCGACGGCATCACGGACCGGCTGCTGGACCCGGTGGTCAGCGATCTCGGCGTCGCCTCCGGAGACCAGGTGCTCCTGTTCGTGAACGGCATGGGCGGCACGCCGCTGAGCGAGCTGTACATCGTCTACCGCAGGGCCGCCCAGGTGCTCGCCGGGAAGGGCGTCACCGTGGCCCGCTCGCTGGTAGGCAACTACATTACGTCCCTTGAGATGCAGGGCTGCTCCATCACCGTCCTGCGCCTCGACGAGGAGATGACGGAGCTCTGGGACGCGCCCGTCCACACTCCGGCCCTGCGCTGGGGCGTCTGAGCATGGGCCTCGACGTCAACTGGGCGGTGCGCTGGCTCACCCGCTCCGCCCAGGCCATGGCGGATCACCGGGTGGAGCTCATTGACCTGGACAGGCCGATCGGGGACTCCGATCATGGCGAGAACATGGACCGCGGCTTCAGGGCCGTGATGGACAAACTCGCCGAGTCGCCGCCGGAAACCCCCGCGGCGGCGCTGAAGCTGACGGCCATGACCCTGATGTCCAAGGTGGGCGGGGCCGCCGGCCCGCTGTACGGGACGGCGTTCCTGCGGGCATCCACCGCTCTCGGAGACCTGGCCGACGTCGACGCCGCCACGCTGGTGGCGGCCCTGCGGGCGGCCCGTGACGGCATAGTTGCCCGCGGGAAGGCCGAAACCGGGGACAAGACGATGGTGGACGCCTGGACGCCGGCGGTTGAGGCCGCCGCCGCTGCCGCCGGGGACGGCGGGGACGGCGACGTCCACACGGTGCTGCTGGCCGCGGCGGAGGCGGCCGAGGCCGGTGCCGTGTCCACGGATCCGATGCTTGCCCGGAAGGGACGCGCCAGCTACCTGGGGGAGCGCAGCATCGGCCACCGGGACCCGGGCGCCGTCTCCAGCGCGCTGATCCTGCGCGCCGCGGCCGGAGCCGCCGAATGAGCGTCCGGCTCGTCGTCGTTTCCCACAGCGGGAAGATCGCCGAGGGCGCCGTCGAGCTGGCCGCCCAGATGGCGCCCGACGTGCTGATCCTCCCGGCCGGAGGCGCCGACGACGGCCGGATCGGCACGAGCCTGGAGAAGGTCATGGCGGCGCTCGAACAGGCCGCCGGCGACGGTTCTGATGGTGTTGTTGTGCTGACGGATCTGGGCTCGGCGGTGATGACCGCGGAATCAGCGCTCGAGTTCGCGGCGGATCCGGAGTCGGTGCTGCTGGCCGACGCGCCGCTCGTGGAGGGCCTCGTCGCTGCCGCCGTCGCGGCGCAGGCCGGGGCCGACGCGCGGGCGGTGAAGGAAGCCGCCGAAGCCGTCTACCGGCCCCCCGCTGCGCCCGAAGGGCCCGCCCGCGGGCACCATCAGCCGCCGGACGCCACCGCGGACTTCGAAATCGTGAACCAGGCCGGAATGCACGCCCGGCCGGCGGCCAAGATTGCCGGCGGCCTGTCCGGGATGGATGTCGACGTGTCCATTAACGGCGCCGACGGCGCCTCCATGACCGAACTCATGATGCTCGGCGCGCCCAAGGGCACGGTGCTGCATGTCCAGGCCAGCGGACCGGACGCCGCGAAGGCCATGCGGTATCTCGGCGGCCTGATCGAATCGGGCTTCGGCGAACCCTGAGGCCGGAAGTTCAGGACAGGTCAGGCACCGCGGTTGCCGCAGGGTCCGGCGACCGCCGGTCCTGGCGCATCGCGCTCCACGCGATCCAGCCGCCGGCCACCGCCATGACCAGGGCCCCGGCGGTCTGGGTGGGGGGGGCTGCTTCCCGTCGTGGCCTGCCCCAGCACGACGCCCAGGACGTAGAACAGTACGACGCCGGCCAGCCAGGCTGCGCCGGCCCAGCGCGGCAGCGTGTGGGAGCCCCAGACCGCGGTGCCCAGCAGGACGTTGCCGACTAAGCCTTGATCCACCGATGAGATTGGGATCGGGTCCGGCGTTTTAAACACGAAATGCCCGTCTTTTGGGGGAAAATTGGCTTACCACAGTCAAAATTTCCGTACCGGAAGAGGACAT
>NZ_JAGPOT010000093.1 GCF_018224015.1 Pseudarthrobacter albicanus | reverse complement strand
GAAGCGTCGGCGCCGCCCGGGCTGCCGCCGGAGCTGTCGACGGGGCTGTCCCGCCACCCGGTGGCCCACGACGTGGTGCCCGTGGGGGCCGGCAGTTTCCTGGCCCGGTCCACCGCCCCGGCCGCGACGAGCTGCAGATACTCCACGGTCCGCGAGAGTTCCTCCACCTCGCCGGCGAAGCCCGCCGCCTCGGCGAATCCGAAGCCCGCGGCATCATCCACGGCCGTCGTGGCCGCCGTCCGGAGCGAGCCCAGGGCACGGCCCAGGGCAGGCTGTGTTTCCTGCCCGTCCTCCGCGAACGAAACGAACTCCCTGGTGGCTTCCATGAACCAACTCTAAAGAAGGGCTATGACATTCTTAGGCAGGGGTCGCAGGCCCGACATTATGAGCCCGGCGGTGCCCGGCATCGGGCACGATTGGTCCGGCGTCGTTGCGTCGGCCGCCGGGGAGAGTTGCCGGGAACAGGCCAGGCGCAGGCTTACCCCCGCGCCGGAACCGGCACCATCCCGGCGGCATGGTCCAGGTCCAGGAGGTCGTCTTCGGGGGCGATGTCCTCCGGGTTGTGCGTCACAAGGATCACGGTCCGGTCACGGAGCCCGTGCCGCAGTTCGGCGAGCATGGCCCGGCCGGACTCCGCGTCCAGGTGCGCCGTGGGTTCATCGAGCAGGATCACATCCGCCCCGGTCATCAGGGTGCGGGCGACGGCCAGGCGCTGCCGCTCCCCGCCGCTGAGAAACGCGCCCCCCGGGCCGATTCTCGTGTCCAGCCCGTCCACGAGCCGCTCCAGCAGCGGTCCGAGTCCGACGGCGGCCAGGGCCTCCCCCATCCGGGCCTCCACTGCGGCCCTTGCGGTCTCAATCGCGCCATCCGATGGCGCGGCTCCGCGGCCGTCGGCAACGCCGGCCTCCGGCGTGTCCGGCGTACCCGGCAGGCCCAGCATGAGGTTTCCGCGGATGGTGGAGTCGAACAGGTGCGCCTCCTGCGGGCACCACGCGGCCCTGCCGCTGAGGAGGATCCGGCCGCTGCGTGCCGGCAGGAATCCCAGGACCACGGCCAACAGGGTGGATTTCCCTGACCCGGACGCCCCGGTCACGGCGAGCCAGCGCCCGGGGCCGGCGGACGCGGTGAGCCCCTCAAAGACGGCGTCGCCGCCGGGCCAGGCGGCCGCGAGGTCCACCAGTTCGATCCCCGGCGTCCCGCCGGGCCGTGCCGCCACCGGCTCCAGGCCGCCGTACACCGGCTCGGGGCCGGCGTCCGTGCCGCGCTCCAGGACTCCGGCGGCACCGATCCGTCGCAGCACCGCACGAAGCGCCGGATACTGGCGGACCGCCGTCGTGGTCGCCGCGTAGGGCTCCACGAGGGCAAGCTGCAGCAGGACAACGACGGCGACGGTCCCCGGTTCCACGGCGCCGCCGAGGGCCAGCGGCGCGGCGAGCACGGCGCTGGCGAGGGCCGCCGCCCCGCAGGCCAGCACCGTGAGTCCCTGGCCGAGCCCTTCGGCCCACGCGGAACGCTGCGAGGCCGCGGTCGCGGAGCGGTCGGCCCGGCCGATGGCGGCCAGGACCGGGGCGGAGACTCCGTTGGCGTGCAGTTCGGCCCTGGCGTCCAGCGCGGCCGCCACGTCCCGCAGGACCCCGGAGCGGAGGCACTGTTCGGTGCGGGCGGACATCCGGTCCGCCGCCAGCGCCAGCGCCGGCGCCGCGACGAGGCTGACCAGCGCGGCGACGGCCAGGGCCGGGAGCGCCGTCGGCAGCAGCACCCCGATCCCGACAACCGCGGCAGTCGCAACGGCCACGGCTGTCAGCGGCGGAAGGACCACGCGGGGCAGCAGTTCCCGGACCGTGTCGACGTCGTCCACGACCGTCCCGAGGACGTTGCCGCCCTGCAGGAGCCTGCGCAGGGACAGGGCGCGGCGGCTCAGGGATCCCCAGAGCCGGCCGCGGAGCCGGGTCAGGGCCGAGAAGACCGCGTCGTGCAGCAGCAGCCGTTCGGCGTAGCGCAGGGCCGCGCGCCCGATGCCGAAGAACCGCACTCCCACGATCGCGGTGAGCAGGTACAGGATGGGCGGCTGTTCGCTGGCGCGGATGATCAGCCAGCCGGAGAGTCCGGCCAGTGCGACGGCGAAGAGGGCGGCCAGGGTGCCCACGGCACCGGCGGCGGCGAACTTTGCCGCAACGGGGGCCAGCAGGCGGCGCAGCTGTGTTGTTGTGCTGGCGGAGGTTTCTTCTGGGGTGCTGCCGGGACGCGGTGAGCCGGCCCCGCTGCTCCCGGAGGGCTGGACCGTGACGGCCTCGACTGCCGCCAGTGCGACGGCTTCGGCCAGCGGCCGCGGCCCGGGCAGGTGTTCGGGCCGGTTTTCGCGCAGCTGGTCGCCGGCCGCGACGGGCACGATTTCGTCCGCCAACTCCCGGGTCGTGCGGTCGTGGGCCACGAGCAGCACGGTGGCCTTGCCGCGCAGGGCCGCGATGGCGCGGCTGACGGCGGCGGCGGACTCCCGGTCCAGGTGGGCGGTGGGTTCATCGAGCAGCAGCACTGTGGCGCCGGCCTCGATCCGGGCCAGCCCGCGGGCCAGCGCCACCCGGCGCAACTCCCCCGGGCTGAGCTCGGCTGGGTGCTTGGCCGCCAGGTGGTCCGCGGCGCAGGCGGCCAGGCAGCGGTACGCCGCGGTGTCCGCTGCCGCACCGGAGCCCGCCGCGGCTGCAGCGGAACCGGCGTCGCCCAGGTACAGCCGGATCTCGTCCAGCACCGTCGGGGCAACCATCACCGGATGCTGCGGGACCCAGGCGATGTCCGCCCTCGTGAAGCCTTCGAGCCGTCCACTGACGGCGGTGCCGCCCCCTGCCCCGATGGTGCCGGCCAGCACGCCGAGCACGGTGCTCTTGCCGGCTCCGCTGGCTCCGTCCAGGGCGGTGATCCGGCCCTGCTCGGCGCTGAAGCTGAGCGGCCCGACGGCGGCGTCCGTCCTGCCGCCGTAGCGGACCGTCAGTCCGCTCACGACGACGGCGGGAGGCCGGGCGGCCCGGCCAGGCACGGCGTTCCGGGGGCCGACGGGTCCCGGGGACGCGGGTCCCAGTTGCGCGGGTTCCAGGGCCGCGGGTTCGGGTGCGTCGAGGACCGCGGTGGTTTCGGCGAGCGCGGCCCGGCCGTCGTCGCTCGCGTGGTGGGCGGTGCCGAGCTCCCGGAGCGGAAGGTAGCAGTCGGGGGCCAGGATCAGCGCCAGCAGCCCGGCCTCGAGGGCCATGTCGCCGTTGACCAGCCGGACACCGATGAAGACGGCCACCACGGCCACCGAGATGGTGGCGATGAGTTCCAGCGCCAGGGCGGAGAGGAACGCCGTGCGCAGGGTCCCCATGGTCCTGACGCGGTACTCCTCGGAGATGTCCTCGAGGGCTTTCCGCTGGGCCGTGGCGCGGCCCAGGCCCACCAGGACGGGCAGGCCCTTGGCGAGCTCCAGCATGTGGCCGGACAGCCGGGCCAGCGCGGACTGCGCCTCCTTGACCCGCTCTTCGGTGTAGCGCCCGATCAGCACCATGAACAATGGCACGAGCGGCACGGTCAGCACGATCACCGCGGCGCTGATCCAGTCGGCGAAGAGTATCCGCGCCCCGAGCAGCAGCGGGATCGCAGCGCAGTTCACCAGCGCGGGCAGGAACTGGGTGTAATAGGAGTCCAGGGCGTCCAGTCCGCGCGTGGCCAGGACGGCGAGGCCGCCGTCGGACGGGCCCGCGGCGCGGGTCCCGTTGCGCAGGGCCCGCTCCAGCAGCCGGGAGCGCAGCTCCTCCTTCACGCCCAGCGCGGCACGGCGGGACGCGACGGCCTGCGCCCAGACGGTCAGGGACCGCAGGACCACGCCGGCCAGGCCCCAGCCCAGGGGGCCGTCCCAGGCCGGCTGTCCGCTCCACGCGGGGCCGGGGGCCATCATCCCGGCGAGCATCGCCGCGACCGCCTGGCCCATCAGGACCAGGGCGAACGCCTTGAGGGCGGCGAGCAGGCCGAGCAGGTAGAGGGCGGAACGGGCCGCGGGGCTGGCCGGGAACTGCGGTCTCATCGGGTGTCAGTCCTTGGGTGCCAGCGCTTTGGCGGCGATCGCGGGAAGGAAGCTGTGGGCCTCGGGGATGTGCGCGGCGCTCACGCGGCGCCGGAACACCCAGTAGGTCCACGCCTGGTAGGCCAGTACCAGCGGCAGCCCGATGCAGGCGACTATGCTCATCAGTCCCAGCGTGTAGTTCGAGGAGGAGGCGTTGGAGATCGTCAGGTTGAACGCCGGGTCCAGCGTCGACGGCAGCACTACCGGGAACGCCGCGCCGAAGATCGAGGCGCTGCCGAGCAGGAGGAAGACGCCCAAAGACAGGAATGCGCGGCCCTCCGCACCCTTGCGGGCGAAGGCCCAGGCGACGGCGGCGGCAACGACCGCGGCCACGACGGCGGCCACGGTCCAGGCCTTGCCGCTGAGCAGCTGCAGGCTCACGGCCCAGCCCGCCATCGGCAGGAGCAGCACCGGCAGCAGCCGGACGAACCAGCGGCGTGCCCGGTGGCGGACGTCGCCGTCGGTCTTCAACGCCAGGAAGGCGAGCCCGTGCAGGAGGGAGAATCCGACGACGGCGAGGCCGCCGAGCACGGCGTAGGCGTTGAACCAGGCGAACGGGCCGCCCTCGCGGTCACCGTTGGCATTCAGCGGCAGTCCCGTAGTGCTCAGTGCCAGCGCGGCGCCGATGCCGAAGGCCGTCACGAGGGAGCCGAGGGCGATAGCCCAGTCCCAGCGGGCGCGCCACCGAGGGGTGTCCACCTTGCCGCGGTATTCGAAGGCCACGGCGCGGAAGATGAGGGCCACGAGGACCAGCAGCAGCGGGAGGTAGAGGGCGGAAAACAGGGACGCGTACCAGAGCGGGAAGGCCGCGAAGGTGGCGGCCCCCGCGGTGATGAGCCAGACCTCGTTGCCGTCCCAGACCGGGCCGATCGTGTTGAGCAGGACGCGGCGTTCGGTGTTGTTCCGGGCGAAGCCCTTCATCAGCATGCCGACGCCGAGGTCAAAGCCCTCGAGAAAGAGATAGCCCGTCCACAGCACCGCGATGACAATGAACCAGATGGTGGGTAGCAGTTCCATGCTGAGAATCCTCTGCGCTTCTTGGTTGTCGAATGCCTGGTGGCGAATGCTAAGTGGTCGAATGCTTAGTAGGCGAAGGCCAGGACGTCGTCGCCGGCCCCGGGCTTGCCGGGTCCGCCGCCGCCGGTGGCGTCCTCGTTTTCGTCCGCGGGGGCGTGCACCAGTTCCGGCATCGCCGACACCACGCCGCCACGGATGTACTTGACCAGGAGCCTGACCTCGACCACCAGCAGCACGGCATAGACGGCGGTCAGCACCACCAGGGAGGTCAGGAGCTCGCCCGCGGAGACCCCCGGGGAAACGGCCGCGGCGGTGAACATGAAGACCTGGTCGATGCCGCTGGGATCCGGGTTCGGGGCGACGACGAAGGGCTGGCGGCCCATCTCCGTGAAGATCCAGCCGGCGGCGTTGGCCCCGAACGGCGCCAGGATGCCGAACACGGCCACGCGCATGAGGCCACGGGAGGCCGGGACCGTTCCCTTGCGGGTGGCCCAGAGCGCCACGAGCGCGGCGAGGGCTGCGATTCCGCCGAAACCGATCATCATCCGGAAGCCCCAGTAGGTGACTTCCATGACCGGCACGTACTGGATCTCCTGCCCGGCCCGGTCCCCGTAGATGGGGTTGTCCGGCAGGTGGGTGCCGTAGTCGGCCTTGTACTGGTCCAGCAGGCTGTTCACGCCCTTGACCTCGGTGCTGAAGTCGCCCTTGGCCAGGAAGGACAGGATGCCCGGGACCTCGATCACGGCCACGACGTCGTCGCAGTTCTTGGAGCCGACGTTGCCCACGCTGAGCACGGAGAAGCCGGTGCCGTCGTGGCAGGCCGCCTCTGCGGCGGCCATTTTCATCGGCTGCTGTTCGAACATGAGCTTGCCCTGGAGGTCACCGGTGATGGCGGTGCCGGCAAAGGAAATCATGGCGACGACGGCGCCGATCCGCAGGGAGCGGATCCAGACGGCGTGGTCGGCGCGGTCCCGTCCGGGGATGGCGGCTTCGCCGGGGATGACCCTGCCGACGGCGTCGACGGTGTCGATGCCGTCATGGCGGCGGCGCCACAGGTGGTACCAGGCGATGCCGAGGAGGAAGGCGCCGGCGACGGCGAGGGCGCCGAAAAGGGTGTGCGGGACCGCGACGAGGGCGGTGTTGTTGGTGAAGACGGCCCATGCGTCGGTCATGACGGGCCGTCCGTTGATCATTTCGACGCCGACGGGGTGCTGCATCCAGCTGTTGGCGACGATGATGAAGTAGGCGGAGAACACGGAGCCGATCACGGCGATCCAGAGGCAGGCGAGGTGGACGCCGCGCTTGAGCTGTTTCCAGCCGAAGATCCAGAGGCCCAGGAAGGTGGATTCCACGAAGAACGCCAGCAGTGCCTCCAGGGCCAGCGGCGCGCCGAAGACATCGCCGACGAAGCGGCTGTATTCGCTCCACGCCATCCCGAACTGGAATTCCTGCACGATCCCGGTGGCGACGCCCATGATGAAGTTGATCAGGAAGAGCTTGCCCCAGAACTTGGTCATCCGGAGGTACTCCGGCTTGCCGGTGCGGTACCACAGTGCCTGGATCACGGCCACGACCAGGCCGAGGCCGATCGTGAGCGGCACCATCATGAAGTGGTAGACGGTGGTGATTCCGAATTGCCAGCGTGCGATTTCCAAGGCGTCCAAGGCAGTCCCTACTTTTGGCTAGGCGTGAGCAATTTCTACGTGACGTAGAAATAAAACTTCTACACAGTGTAGAACAAATCGGCGCATTCCCGCATCCAGACTCCCACGGGGTGCCGCGCCCCGCAATCGGCGTGCCGCGCCGCCCTGGATGCCCCGACACGCCGGAGCGGTCATGTTCTACCTCATGTAGAAAGAATGCGCAAAACACGGTAAATTTGAAATCGAAGCAACCACATGCCGCCCCGGCACGACAGAAGTGCCGGACGGGGCGGCCAGCAAAGAAGGACGTACGGAATGGCAAGTCTCGGTGAACTGGAACGGGCAGTGATGGATCTGCTCTGGGCAGGCCAAGAGGCCGCCACGGCCAATACGCTGCGGGACCGGCTCGCGCAAAGCACCCGGTCCGAGGACGGCAGCGCCGGACATGAAGGCAAGGACCTGGCCGTCACCACCGTGCTCACCGTGCTCTCCCGCCTGGAGCGGAAGGGCCTGGTCGAACGCGAACGCGGCACCCGCCCGCACCGCTACCAGGCCGTCTCGAGCCGGGCAGACCACACCGCGGAGCTCATGCACGAGGTACTGGGGTCCGCTCCGGACCGCGAGGCGGTGCTGGCACGGTTCATTGGTTCCGTCACGGACACTGAAGCGGAGACATTGCGCAAACTGCTGGGCCGCAGCTAGCGCCCGATGTTCTGGACCTCATATTTTCTGGCGGTCCTGGCGATAGTACTGGCCTGGCCGGTACCTATCCTTCTTTCGCGCGCCCACTGGACGGCGCAGTCCCCGTTCACGGCGATGCTGCTCTGGCAGGCGATCGCCTTGGCCGGTGGCCTGTCCATGATCGGCGCCATGCTGGTCTACGGGCTGGAGCCCGTCGGGGACAACCTGCTGGCGGGGCTGAAGGCCCTGGCCGGAATGGTCTTCATCAATGCGCCCACCACGGAGCTGGGCTTCTGGCACATCTTCGCCCTCTCCGCCGCGGCGCTCCTGACCGCCCATCTCGTCTTCACCCTGCTGCTGACGTATTACAAGATCCAGCGGCAACGGCGGCGGCACCGGGAGCTGCTGGACCTGCTTGCCTCCCCCTCGGCCGACGGCCCCGGGACCATGGTGATCAATCTGGACTCCCCGGTCGCCTACTGCCTTCCCGGCGGCGCGCGCTCCGTGACGGTGCTCTCCGACGGGCTGATGGCGGCCCTCGAACCCGCGGAACTGCGGGCCGTGCTGATCCACGAAAACGCCCACCTCAGCCAGCGCCACCATCTGCTGCTGTGGGCCTTCGCCGCCTGGCGCCAGGCCCTGCCGTGGCTTCCCACCACCCGGCTGGCACAGGAGGCCGTCAGCTCGCTGATCGAGATGCTCGCCGACGACGTCGCGCTGCGGACAGAAAGCAGGGCCACCCTGATCAGGGCCATCGCCATCGTGGCCAGCGGCTCTCCCGGCACCCCCGCGGGCCCGATGGCGTTCAGCCAGCCCGAGCTGAACGACATCGATTCCGGCCAGCCCGGCGCCACCGGCGGGGCCGGCTCGGCCCGCACCACGGCCTCCCGCGTCAGCCGCTTGCTCTCCCCGCAGCCTCCTCTGCCGAAAGGGCTGCGCGCCGTGGTTCTTGCCGTTTGCCTGCTGCTGCTCGCACTGCCGACGGCGCTGCTCATTGTTCCGGGCCTGCTCGGCTGAACCTCCGCCGAGCCTCAACCCGCACCGCCGCACGGGGCGGCTGGAGACGGGGGGCGGTGCGGAGACGGCAGGCAGCCTGCCGAGGGGTCAGGCGTCGATCCGCTCCCGGTCCAGGCTGGCGGCGCCGGCGATGATGAAGTCCTTGCGCGGTGCGACGTCGGAGCCCATCAGCAGGTCGAAGGTGTCCTCGGCCTGTTTCGCGTTCTCGATCCCGACCTTGCGCAGGGTGCGGTGCCGTGGGTCCATCGTCGTCTCGGCCAGCTGCCCCGCGTCCATCTCGCCCAGGCCCTTGTAGCGCTGGATGGGTTCCTTGTACCGCTTGCCTTCCTTGGCCAGCCGGGCCAGCAGCACGTGCAGTTCCGCCTCGGAGTAGGTGTAGACCATGTCGTTGGCCTTCTGGCCGGCGTTGATGACCTCCACCCGGTGCAGCGGCGGGACGGCGGCAAAGACCCGCCCCTGATCGATCATCGGACGCATGTACCGGAAGAACAGCGTCAGGAGCAGGGTCCGGATGTGGGCGCCGTCGACGTCGGCGTCCGTCATGAGGATCACCTTGCCGTAGCGGGCCGCGCCGATGTCGAAGCTCCGGCCGGAGCCGGCCCCCACCACCTGGATGAGGGCGGCACATTCGGCGTTGGAGAGCATGTCCCCCACCGAGGCCTTCTGGACGTTCAGGATCTTTCCGCGGATGGGCAGCAGCGCCTGGAAGTCCGAGGAGCGTGCCAGCTTCGCCGTACCGAGCGCGGAGTCGCCTTCCACGATGAACAGCTCGGAGCGGGCGACGTCGTCCGTGCGGCAGTCCGCCAGCTTGGTGGGCATGGAGGAGGTCTCCAGCGCGTTCTTGCGGCGCTGGGTTTCCTTGTGGACGCGGGCCGAGATACGGGACTTCATCTCGCTGACGATCTTTTCCAGCAGCAGCGCCGACTGGGCCTTGTCATTGCGGTTGGCCGAGGTCAGCTTGGCGTTGATCTCGTGCTCCACCACCTTGGCCACGATGGCGCGGACGGCGGAGGTGCCCAGGATTTCCTTGGTCTGGCCCTCGAACTGCGGCTCGGCAAGCCGGACAGTCAGCACCGCGGTGAGGCCGGCGAAGATGTCGTCCTTTTCGATCTTGTCGTTGCCGGCCTTCAGCTTGCGGGCGTTGGTTTCCACGGCTTTGCGGAACGTCTTGAGGAGCGCCTGCTCGAAGCCGGACTGGTGCGTCCCGCCCTTGGGCGTGGAGATGATGTTGACGAAGCTGCGCACCGTGCTGTCGTAGCCGATTCCCCAACGCAGCGCGACGTCGACCTCGCAGTCCCGTTCGACCTCGGCCAGCTGGCTGTGGCCCTTTTCGTCGATGACCGGAACGGTCTCCTTGAACTTGCCGGCGCCGTGCAGGCGCCAGATGTCCGTGACGGCCGGATCGGCGGCGAGGAAGTCCACGAATTCGGAGATGCCGCCGTCGTGGTGGAAGACCTCCGTGTGCGGCCCGGACTCGCCCGGGGTTCCGGCGAGCTTCCGGTCGTCCCGGACCGTGAGCTTCAGTCCGGGGACGAGGAAGGAGGTCTGGCGGGCCCGGGCGGCAAGCTCGTCATAGGAAAATTTCGCGTCCGGGGTGAAGATCTGCCGGTCCGCCCAGTAGCGGATCCGGGTGCCGGTGACGCCGCGCTTGGCTTTGCCCACGACATCCAGGACCGAGCCGTCGACGAAGGGCTCGAACACGGAGGCCGGGTCAGGCTTGCTGCCGGTGTCCTTGAAGCGGCCGGGTTCGCCGCGCCGGAAGGACATCTTGTAGGTCTTGCCGCCGCGGTCCACCTCGACGTCCAGCCGGGCGGAGAGGGCGTTCACCACGGAGGCGCCGACGCCGTGCAGGCCCCCCGAGGCGGTGTAGGAGCCGCCGCCGAACTTGCCGCCGGCATGGAGTTTGGTGAAGACTACCTCGACGCCGCTCAGCCCGGTCTTGGGCTCGATGTCCACCGGCACGCCGCGGCCGTCGTCGTGGATCTCCACCGAGTTGTCAGCATGCAGGATGATCTTGATGTCATGGCCGAAGCCTGCGAGGGCCTCGTCGACCGAGTTGTCAATGATCTCCCAGAGGCAGTGCATGAGCCCGCGGGAGTCCGTGGAGCCGATGTACATGCCGGGGCGTTTGCGGACGGCCTCAAGGCCCTCCAGCACGGAGAGATGCCGGGCGGTGTAATCAGAACTGGGTGCCACGGGTCGTGAACTCCTTCAGGAACGGGACAGTCACCATCGGACGGTCCGGGAATTTGACGCTCTTCCTAGGGTAGTCGGGCCGCCGCCCTCCGCCGCACCACCGCCCCGGCCGGCCGGCCGGCCGGGATGCCGATACCTGGACGTACGAGATGCCGTTACCGAGACGTGATACGCGGACAGCGAAAGTGTCCCATCCGGGCGATGGTTTCGCTGCGAATGCTGGTTATATGGAGGTAACGATCTACAAGGAGGCCGAAAATGACCACAGCAGTTGCGGACCGCACACTAACCACCGTTGACCGGTGCGATCGTTGCGGAGCACAGGCATATGTCCGGGTTGTTCTTGGTGCCTCCGGAGGTGAGCTTCTTTTCTGCGGCCACCACGCACGCGCCGTAGAACCGACTCTCAGGCCCCTCAGCTCAGACTGGCACGACGAGACGGCCCGTCTTCAGGAGAAGGCGCCGGTACCCGTCGACTAGTTCTTTTACGCTTAGCAGGCCAGGGCCCCTCCGTTTCGGAGGGGCCCTGTTTTGTATGACGGCACCCCGCGGCGCCGCTATGCGCCAGCGCCCCGCAAATTACCGGGCGACACAGGGAATCCGCGCGGCGCGAAGGACCGGCGGGCCGGGAACGGCAAAGGCCTCCGCGGAAGTCATCCGGTGGAGGCCTTTGCTGCTGGCGGTCGGACTCTTAGTCCAGGTAGTCGCGCAGTACC
Source organism: Pseudarthrobacter albicanus (assembly GCF_018224015.1). Classification (GTDB taxonomy): domain Bacteria; phylum Actinomycetota; class Actinomycetes; order Actinomycetales; family Micrococcaceae; genus Arthrobacter; species Arthrobacter albicanus. Next base: position 19,229 of record NZ_JAGPOT010000093.1, on the reverse strand, counting down.
TGTGACCGTGACGGGTGCCGCAGCTTGGACATCGTCTTGGATTCGATCTGGCGGATCCGCTCACGCGTGACGCCATAGACCTTGCCGATTTCGTCTAAGGTCTTCGGCTGTCCGTCGGTCAGGCCGAAGCGCATCGCCACGACACCGGCTTCACGTTCCGAAAGCGTATCCAGGACCGAGTGCAGCTGTTCCTGCAACAGGGTGAAGCTCACGGCATCCGCCGGAACCACGGCCTCGGAGTCCTCGATGAGGTCGCCGAATTCGGAGTCACCGTCCTCGCCCAGCGGCGTGTGCAGGGAGATCGGCTCGCGGCCGTACTTCTGGACCTCCACGACCTTCTCCGGCGTCATGTCCAGCTCGAGGGCCAGCTCCTCGGGGGTGGGTTCACGGCCGAGGTCCTGCAGCATCTGGCGCTGCACGCGCGCCAGCTTGTTGATGACTTCCACCATGTGCACCGGGATGCGGATGGTGCGGGCCTGGTCGGCCATGGCGCGGGTGATGGCCTGGCGGATCCACCAGGTGGCGTAGGTGGAGAACTTGAAGCCCTTGGTGTAGTCGAACTTTTCGACTGCACGGATCAGGCCCAGGTTTCCTTCCTGGATCAGGTCCAGGAACAGCATGCCTCGCCCGGTGTAGCGCTTGGCCAGGGAAACGACCAGACGGAGGTTGGCCTCGAGCAGGTGGTTCTTGGCACGCTTGCCGTCGTGGATGACGAATTCGAGTTCGCGCTTCAGCTTCGGATCCATGGTTCCGTCGTCGGCGTTGATCTTTTCCTCGGCAAAGAGGCCGGCCTCGATGCGCAGGGCCAGGTCCACTTCCTGTTCAGCGTTCAGCAGGGCGACCTTGCCGATCTGCTTCAGGTAGTCCTTGACCGGGTCCGCCGTGGCGCCGGCGGACATGACCTGCTGCACGGGGGCGTCGTCGTCGTCGGCATCGGAGTAGACAAAGCCGGAGCCGGTGGTGGCTGCGGCCTTGCCGGCGGTCTCTTCGCCGTCTTCTCCGAGTTCGGCGGCGCCGGGAGTCAGCTCATCGAGGTCCTCTTCGACCTCGTCGGCATCGTCGTCGGTACCGCCCCGGGCGGACCTGGTGGCGGCTTCTGCCGCTGCTTTGGCGCCGGGCTTGGGCCCGCGCTTCTTGGGCTCAGGCTTGCCGGCTGCCGATGCGGTATCGCCGCCCTCGGGACCAGTTGCGTCTTTGACAGCCTTGTTGGCTGCACGGGTGGCGGCGCGCTTGGCGTTCGTCGCCGCCTTCTTATCCTCGGGGGACAATACGGCCTGGTCGGCGGGTTCCTTCTTCGCGGAAGACGGGGTCACAGAAAACCTTTCTAGCGGCGGTCTGTGGAATCACCATACGGGCAACACCACTATGACCCTGTCAAGTCCGTGTTTCACATCAGGTGCAGTCACGGACAGCAGAGCCACATAGTAGAACTGCCGGGGCGACCGTATTGTTCCCTGTTTCCAGGGTTCGCTACGTGCACTTGATACACGGACCCAACCGGGTCTCGGCATTCATTGTCTCACGGTTTTCCGGAGCAGTGCCGTCCCCGGACCAATGCTCCGCGTTTTTCCGGCACCGGTCAGGCCGCGTCCGGCCCGAACTTCTGCCACGCGGCATCCCGCCTGGCCGCCCAGCCGCAGATGGTCCCCCGGCGGGCCAGTTCCGCGAGCAGTTCAGCCAGCCGGTACCCCGGGCGCACGTCTGCCGCCTGCTGGAACAAGGCGGCGGCGAAGGAGCCTTTGCCCCGGCACCATTCGATCCAGCCGCGTGCCGCGAGGCCGGCGGCCCTGGATTCATCGCCGCCGTCCCCGTCCAGGAGCACGAGGATCCGTTCCAGCCTTCCCATCAGCGCCCAATCCGGAACCGGCGGCGCAAGGCCGAGCAACACCTCGCCGTAACCCGGAACCCCGCGCACTTCACAGCCGGCACCGGCCGCACCTCCGGAAGGCGTCACGGAAGGGAATCCCGCCAGCGGCGGCAACGGCGCGGCCGGCCGCGGCGCAGCGGCGGGCGGTCCGGCGACGCCGTCGAACAGGCCGAATTCCTCTGCGCCGCGTTCGGCGGCCGCCGGTCCGGCCGCCGCCATCACCAGGACGGCGTCCCGCCAGGCCTGGACGGCCAGGGTGGCGCGCAGGTACGAGGCGAGCGCCGGGTCCAGCTCCACGGAACGATCCCGGCCCGGAAGGCCGCCCAGGACCCGCGTCCAGACCTCCAGCACCTGATGGAACTGCGTCCGGTCCTTCCTGCGGCCGGAGAATTCCTGCGCCCAGCCCTGCTCGGCCTCGAGCGCCGCCCGGTCCGCGCGTTGCGGGGAGCATCCGGCCCGGAGCGTGCCGGGAGCCGCGCCGACGCTGCTGCCCCGGAAGACCATCTCGGCGTTGAGCCGGCTGTTCCTGATCTCCTCGACCGGGCGCCCGGGAGGGGCGCAGCACGAGGGATCGGTGCAGTAGGCGTTCCGCCAGAACTGTGCCCCGATCAACCACGCATCCCGCACCGGCATTCCGGCGTCCGCGAGGGCAAGCTCAAGCTCCGCGAGCAGATCCGCACAGGCCCCGGCGCCCCGACCTCCGCCGCCGCCCTCCATTCGGGTGCCCGTGCCGGCATCCGTGTCCGTGTCCGTGTCCGTGTCCGTGTCCGTGAAGAAGGCCAGCAGGGTGCCGTCCGCCTTGTCGTCGGCTTCCAGGTAGGTCGCCACCGTGCGGGCGAAACCGGCGACGCGGGCGATTCCGCCCGGGGGGCCGGGCACGCCGGTTACGCCGGTTACGCCGGTTACGCCGGTTACGCCGTCGGAGCCGGGGCCGGGCAGATCGACCCGCAGGGTGGCGCCGAGCCGCTTGCCCTGCATGGTCATGGCCACGAGGCTGTTCCGGGGCCAGTAGCCCAGGGAGTGCGGGATGTAGCCGAGGATGTCCTCGGGCCCGGTGATTTTCAGGTGTTCGGGAGCTGTCATGGGACCAGCTTCGCCGCCGCCGTGCCCGCGCGGCAGACGCGCCTTGCGCTATGTGGACAACCGCTATGTGGACAACCGCGTCACGGCGTGCGGCGCCGCTCAGTGCGCCGCCGCTCGGCGCTGCGCCGCTCCGCGCTGAGCCGGCGCTTCCGTGCGAGCGTCGCCAGCAACGGCGGCACCACCACACCCCGCGCCGCCATCTGCCGGCGCACTTTCCGGCGGCTGCCGACGATGGCGCCGGCGCCGATTCCCAGCAGCACGAAATGCACGCTCAGCGCGATCCGGAACGGCTCCAGGGCATAGAGCCCGCCGTCCGAGAAGCCCGTGGCGTGCAGGATGTCGAGCACGAAGCCGATCAGGAAGATCGCCACGAGCGCGGCGATGAAGCCGCCCACGTTCACGATCCCCGTGGCCGTCCCGATCCGGTGGGCGGGGTTGAAGGTCCTCGCGAAGTCAAAGCCGATCATGGAGCCGGGGCCGCCAATGGCCAGCACCACCACGAGCCCGGCCAGCAGCCACAGCGGGGACCTGCCCGGCATGAGCAGCACCGCGGCCCAGGCCGCTGCGGTGGCGGCGGAGATCAGCAGCACCATGGTGGACCGGCGCAGGGGGTGCCGGGCGACAAAGGTGCCCATCAGGGGCCCGGCAGCAATGGCCGCGGCAACGTAGAGCGTCATCAGGGCCGAGACGGTGCCGGTATCGAGCCCCTGCGCGGAAATCAGGAAGGGATAGCCCCACGTCATCGCGAAGACCGTGCCGCTGAACTGGACGGTGAAATGGCTCCACAGCCCCAGTTGCGTTCCGGGCTGCCGCCAGGCATGGGACAGCAGGGCGCCGGTGGCGCGCAGCCCGGGCGACGGCTCGGGGGCCGGATGTCCCGGCGGCAGGTCCTGCAGCAGGACCAGCACCAGCACGACGGCGACGCCGGACATCGCTGCCAGTGTCAGGAAGGCGGGGGTCCAGCCGGCCGAGTGCAGGATCATCGCGAACGGCACCACGCTGAAGAGCTGTCCCAGCTGGCCCGACATGCCCGTCAGCTGGGTCAGCAGCGGCACGCGGGCCGGGGCGAACCAGAGCGGAATGAGCCGGATTACGGCGATGAAGGTCATGGCGTCGCCGGCTCCCACCAGCACCCGCCCCAGGACGCCTCCCGGGATGTTTTCGGCGAAGGCCAGCTGGAGCTGGCCGAGACCCATCAGCACGGCGCCGCCGGCAATCATGGCGCGGGAGCCGAAGCGGTCCACCAGCACCCCGACCGGTACCTGCAGCGCCGCATAGACCAGCAGCTGCAGCACCGTGAAGAAGGAGATTTCGGCCGCGCTGGCATGAAAGCGTGCGGTGGCTTCCAGACCCACGACACCGAAGGAGGTACGCTGGCTGACCGCGACGAGGTACGCGAAGATACCGATGATCCAGATCAGCCAGGCGCGGGGTGAAGTCACTCCCCCATTATGCCCCGCCGACTATAAATGAGACTTATTCGCGGGGCTCCTTGCTCGCAAGATATGCCTCCACGGCCGCACCGAGGGCATCCGCGTTGGGCAGCTCATCGTTCTCGTCGGCCAGCAGGGAACGCCGGACGGTGCCTTCGGCCTTCTCGTCATACCTGGCCTCCAGCCGCGACACGACCTGCTGGACGTCCTCGGAGGCCTCGATCTGCTCGGCGATCTGGCGGCCCACTTCCCGGCCGGCTTCCCGGAGACGGTCGGTGGGGAGCATGAGCGAGGTGGCCGCGCCGAGATATTCCAGCCCGGCAACGGCGGCCGTGGGGTACTCGGCCTCGGCGAGGTAGTGCGGGACATGGATCACATAGCCGGCAATATTGCGGCCGGCTCCCGTCAGCCGCAGCTCCAGGAGGTGGCCGACGGCGGCGGGCACCTCAACGGTGGGCTTCCAGGCCGAGATCCCCTCGATCAGCTCCGGGCGGTTGCCGTGGACGGTCACCCCCACCGGCCGGGTGTGCGGAACCGGCATGGGGATGGAATGGATCCAGGTGACGAGATTGACGTCGAGTTCCTCCACAATCCCGACGACGGCGCGGGCGAACCGCTCCCACTGCAGGTCAGGCTCGAATCCGGCGAGCAGCAGGAACGGGCTGCCCAGCCCGTCGATGAGCCGGTAGAGCGCGAGGCCCGGCGCCTGGTAGTCCTGCAGGTGGTCCTCGACGAAGCTCACCTGCGGACGCCGCGTCCGGTAGTCGATGAGCTGGTCGGCGTCGAATTCGGCAATCATCTCGGAATCGAGGGTGTCCAGCATTTCTGCGGTGATCTGCCGGACGACATGGCCGGCGTCGGCGAATCCGGTGAATCCCATGATGAGGTTCAGTCCGCGCAGCTCCGCGCTGTGGAACAGCGCATCATCACGCAGATAAAGCGATCCGGGGTCCAGCAAGGAGCCGGAAATCCGTTCAATCACGGCATGTTCCTTTCGCAGTAGCGGCGGTGGGGTGGGCGGGCGGACCCGGCGGGGGCACGTCGGGCCGGGCAAGGTGTTGCCGGCCATCGCGGATCCCGATACTTCATACAACACCCCGAAGTCCGGGGTAATTCCTGCCCCGGGATGTGCTCCAGCTCTCATTGGGTTGAATTCCGGCACGGCGGAGAGACTACGATCGGAGCTGGCCTCATGACGGCTTTGACGACACCAGGTTCCGTCTCAAACCGACGGGGCCGGGATCCAGGGCAGGGCGCCGAACCCGCAGTTCCTGCCGAAAAATCACAGAGAATTGAGGACTGTCCTCGTGGTCAAGAATACTGAAGTGAAACTGAGTGCAATGGCGGGCGACCCTAAGAAGTCCCCCGGTGACGCCCTCGTGATCGGGGTGGGGCAGGGCGTGGACGGTCCCGTGTTGCTGGCTAACCCGCTGACGGCCAAGGCGGCCGAGGCATTGTCGGAATCGCTGGGCGTTCTTGGCATCACCGGCGCAGCCGACCAGGCCCACCGGCTGCCGGGCCTGCCCGAAGCCGGGGCCACGGTCCTGGTCCTCGCCGGCGTCGGCAAGATCGCGGCGGGCCAGCCGCTGTCCGAGGAGTCGCTGCGCCGGGCCGCCGGCTCCGCCGTCCGTCAGCTGGCCGGCGTCAGCACGGTCGTCCTGGCATTTCCGACGGCGTCCCTGGCCGACGTCGCGGCCGTCGCCGAGGGCGCCGCGATGGGCGCCTATTCCTTCACCGAGTACCGCTCCTCCAAGGACGGGCTGAAGGATCCGGTGCAGAACGTCATCATCCGCACCGACTTCGCCGGGGACAAGGCCCTGTCGCCGGTCCTGGACCGTGCGGCGCTGGTCGGCAAGGCCGTGAACGCGACCCGCTCGCTGGTCAACCAGCCGCCCAGCCACCTCTACCCCGAGTCCTTCGCCGAGGCGGCCCGTGAACTGTCCAAGGGCCTGCCCGTCAAGGTCACCGTGTGGGACGAGAAGCGCCTTGAGAAGGACGGCTTCGGCGGCATCCTCGGCGTCGGCAAGGGTTCCACCCGGCAGCCGCGCCTGGTCAAGGTCGAATACGCCCCGGCCAGGGCCACGGCGAAGATCGCCCTCGTGGGCAAGGGCATCACCTTTGACACCGGCGGCATCTCCATCAAGCCTGCCCTGGGCATGGGCGACATGAAGAGCGACATGGCGGGCGCCGCCGTCGTCCTCAACACGGTCCTGGCCGTCGCAGGCCTCGGCCTGCCGGTCAAGGCGACCGCGTGGCTGTGCATCGCCGAAAACATGCCCTCGGGCGCCGCACAGCGTCCCGCCGACGTCCTGACCATGTTCGGCGGCAAGACGGTGGAGGTCCTGAACACCGATGCCGAGGGCCGCCTGGTCATGGCGGACGGCATCGCCGCGGCGAGCCAGGAATATCCGGACGCGATCATCGACGTCGCGACCCTGACCGGCGCCCAGCTGATCGCGCTCGGCGACCGCACCGCCGGCGTCATGGGCTCCGACGCCGTCACCGGCCCGCTCAAGGCCGCCGCGGACCGTGCCGGCGAGCTGGTCTGGCCGATGCCGCTGCCCGAAGAGCTGCGGGCCAGCCTGGACTCCCAGGTCGCGGACATCGCCAACATCGGCGAACGCCACGGCGGCATGATGACCGCGGCCGTGTTCCTGCGCGAATTCGTGGGCAAGGGCAAGGACGGCGAGCCGATCCCGTGGGCCCACATCGACATTGCCGGCCCGTCGTTCAACAACGGCAGCCCCTACGGCTACACCCACAAGCAGGGAACGGGCTGCACCGTGCGCACCCTGGTCGCGTATGTCGAGGACATCCTGGCCAAGGCCGTCTGAACGTCCCGCACGCTTTGTGGCCGGGGCGCTGATGCCCCGGCCACAAAGCCGCGTGACACTGGACACAAGCGCGCCCCAAATGCCATGGCAGGGTGGAGCATGTATTAGTGGTTCGCTAACGTGGACCGCGAAGTCCCAAAATTTGTCATAAATGAAAGGGAGCAAGGCCGCCGGCAGAGTCCGGCAGGTAAGCTCCAAGACCAGATGATGCGTACTCTCGCGTCATCGTTCACGCGAGGGAGCGTTTTAGTGGCCGATCAGGCAACTGCGCAAGAATTCGACATCCTGGTACTCGGCGGCGGCAGCGGCGGCTACGCAGCTGCCCTGCGCGCTGTCCAGCTTGGACTCACCGTCGGCCTCATCGAAAAGGCAAAGCTCGGCGGCACCTGCCTGCACAATGGCTGCATCCCCACCAAGGCGCTGCTGCACTCCGCGGAGCTGGCGGACCACGCCCGTGACGCGGCGAAGTACGGCGTCAATGTGACCCTGGACAGCATTGACATCAACGCCGTGAACGCCTACAAGGACGGCATCGTTGCCGGCAAGTTCAAGGGCCTGCAGGGTCTGATCAAGGGCAAGGGCATCACCGTTATCGAGGGCGAAGGCAAGCTGACTGCCCCGGACACCATCACCGTCAACGGCACGGCCTACAAGGGCAAGAACATCGTCCTGGCGACCGGTTCATACTCCCGCTCGCTGCCCGGCCTCGAAATCGGCGGCCGCGTCATCACGTCGGACGAGGCCCTGACCATGGACTACGTGCCCAAGAGTGTCATCGTCCTGGGCGGCGGCGTCATCGGCGTCGAATTTGCTTCCGTGTGGAAGTCCTTCGGCGTGGACGTCACCATCGTCGAGGGCCTGCCGTCCCTGGTACCCAACGAAGACGCCTCGATCATCAAGGTCCTGGAGCGCACCTTCAAGAAGCGCGGCATCAAGTTCAACACCGGCACCTTCTTCCAGGGCGTCGAGCAGAACAACGACGGCGTCAAGGTCACCCTGGTCGACGGCAAGACCTTCGAAGCAGACCTGCTGCTCGTCGCCGTGGGACGCGGACCGTCGACGGCGGGCCTCGGGTTCGAAGAAGCCGGCGTCACGGTTGACCGCGGCTTTGTGATCACCGACGAACGCCTCCACACCGGCGTCGGCAACGTTTACGCCGTCGGCGACATCGTTCCCGGTGTGCAGCTGGCACACCGCGGTTTCCAGCAGGGCATCTTCGTCGCAGAAGAAATCGCCGGCCTGAAGCCCGTGGTTGTTGACGACATCAACGTTCCCAAGGTCACCTTCTGCGATCCCGAGATTGCCTCGGTGGGTTACTCCGAGAAGGCCGCCAAGGAGAAGTTCGGCGAAGACAAGGTCGAAAGCACCGAATACAACCTGGCCGGAAACGGCAAGAGTGCCATTCTGGGCACCGGCGGCATCATCAAGTTCGTCCGCGAAAAGGACGGCCCCGTTGTTGGTGTCCACATGATCGGCACGCGCGTCGGCGAGCAGATCGGCGAGGCCCAGCTGATCGTCAACTGGGAAGCCTACCCGGAAGATGTTGCCGGGCTCATCCACGCGCACCCCACGCAGAACGAGGCACTCGGCGAGGCCGCAATGGCCCTCGCCGGACGCCCGCTGCACGGCTAGTCACCGGCCAGCAGCACCGCAAGACAACAGAGTCTGGTGCACCCGGCAGGATCTGCCGGGTGCACTAAGCTCGACCAAGGCAACAATCATCCGCACTAAAGATCAATAAGGAGAACGGGGACGATATGTCTGAATCCGTTAACTTGCCCGCCCTCGGTGAGAGTGTCACCGAAGGAACCGTCACCCGCTGGCTCAAGCAGGTAGGTGACCGGGTGGAGGTGGACGAGCCGCTGCTCGAGGTTTCCACCGACAAAGTAGACACCGAGATCCCCTCTCCGATCGCCGGCGTGATCGAGGAAATCCTCGTCGCCGAAGACGAGACCGCTGAAGTCGGCGCCCCGCTGGTCCGCATCGGCTCCGGTGCAGGCTCCCCCGAAGCGGCCGCCCCGGCCGCCGAGGCACCCGCCGCCGCGGCGCCGCAGGCTCCGGCCGCCGAGGCACCCGCCGAAAAGGCTCCGGCCGCTGAGGCACCCGCCGCCCCGGCTGCGGCGCAGGCCGCCCCGGCCGGTGAAGGACACGAGGTCACGCTTCCCGCCCTGGGCGAAAGCGTCACCGAAGGCACCGTCACGCGCTGGCTGAAGAGCGTCGGTGACACCGTCGAGGTCGACGAGCCGCTGCTCGAGGTTTCCACCGACAAGGTCGACACCGAGATCCCTTCCCCGTTCGCCGGTACCCTCCAGGAAATCCGCGTCAACGAGGATGAAACCGCGGAGGTCGGCGCCGTCCTCGCCGTCATCGGTTCCGGTGCTGCCGCCCCCGCAGCAGCCCCGGCCGCCCCCGCTCCCGCCGAGGCTCCGAAGCAGGCAGCACCGGCAGCACCCGCTCCGGCACCTGCACCTGCACCTGTTGAGGCTCCGAAGCAGGAAGCCCCCGCAGCCGCACCGGCAGCTCCGGCGCAGCAGGCGGCTCCGGCCGCACCCGCGGCCCCGCAGGCTGCCGCCGCGCCGGCAGAGTCCGGCTACGTCACCCCGCTGGTCCGCAAACTGGCCAACCGGCAGGGCGTCGACATCGCCTCCCTGACCGGCACCGGCGTCGGCGGCCGTATCCGCAAGCAGGACGTGCTGGCCGCGGCGGAGGCCAAGGCCGCGCCGGCTCCCGCTGCTCCGGCCACGCGCTCCGCGGCTCCGGCAGCTGCGTCAGCTTCAACTGCAGTGTCCTCGCTGCGCGGCACCGTGCAGAAGGCCCCGCGCATCCGCCAGGTCATCGCCCGCCGCATGCGCGAGTCGCTGGACGTTTCCGCCCAGCTGACCCAGGTGCACGAGGTCGACATGACGCGCATCGCCAAGCTGCGCACCGCCGCCAAGGATGGCTTCCTCGCCACCAACGGCGTCAAGCTGACCTATCTGCCGTTCGTCGCCAAGGCCGTGGCCGAGGCCCTGAAGCAGCACCCGAAGCTGAACGCCGAGTACAACGAGGAAGCCCAGGAGATCACCTACCACAACGCCGAGCACCTGGCGATTGCGGTGGACACGGAAAAGGGCCTCCTGGTTCCCGTCATCTCCAACGCCGGCGACCTGAACCTGGCCGGCCTGGCAGCCAAGATCGCCGATGTTGCCTCGCGCACCCGCCAGGGCAAGATCGGCCCGGACGAGCTGTCCGGCGGCACGTTCTCCATCACCAACATCGGTAGTGTGGGAGCGCTCTTCGACACCCCGGTCATCAACCAGCCGAACGTGGCCATCCTGGGCACCGGCGCGATCGTCAAGCGGCCCGTCGTGGTCACCGACGAGAACGGCGATGACTCGCTGGCCATCCGCTCGATGATGTACCTCTCCCTGACGTACGATCACCGGCTGGTTGACGGCGCCGACGCGGGACGCTTCCTGCTGACGCTGCGGGCACGCCTCGAAGAGGGCGCGTTCGAAGCCGACCTGGGTCTCTAGGCCTTAGGAACTCCACGCTTAAGATCACCGGCAGCGACGGCGGTGCGGGCACCTTTCCGAAAGGGAGGGTGCCCTTCGTCGTTTACTGACAGTTTGTCGGTAAGCTGAAACCATGGACATTCTCAAATACATTCTGGTCTTCCTGCACATCCTGGGCGCAGCCGCGATCGTCGGTGGCTGGTTCGCGACCTTCAAGAAGCCCACTGTCCTGCCGGTGCAGTTGTACGGCGCGATTGCGCAGCTTGTCACCGGCCTGGCCCTCGTAGGGATCGCCGGCGCCACCCATGATCCGCTGAACTACTACAAGATCGGCGTCAAACTGCTGATCGCCATCGTTGTCCTGGTGCCCGCTGTTATCGGGTACCGGAAGGCTGTGTCCGGAGCCGACGTCTCCACAGGCTTGGCGCACGCCGTCGGCGGTATGGCCCTGATCAACATCGCCGTCGCAACCCTCTGGCAGTAGGCCCGCCGATTTCCGACTGCCATGTCGCCAGGCACGATGCGCCGCGCGGGTGCACCGCCGTCGTGCTTCGTGCGGCACTGTTGCTCCGCTGCTGCAGGCCGCCGCCCTCAATTCACTGACAGCGGATAGTTGTGGACGGAGGCGGCCTTGTCCATAGGATGGTTCCGGAGGGATCGGGCGGAAGCCGGATCCTGGTCTGAATCTAATCTGAGGAGTGAACATGGCAGCAACACGCACCGCACACACTGTATGGAACGGCGACCTGATGACCGGCGCCGGCAACACCACGCTGGACAGCTCCGGGCTGGGCAACTTCGATGTCACCTGGAAGGCCCGTACCGAGGCCTCCGAGGGCAAGACCAGCCCGGAGGAACTCATCGCCGCGGCACACTCGGCCTGCTTCTCAATGGCCTTCAGCCTCGCTCTCGCGGAGGCGGGCCACGCTCCTGACGAGGTCAACACCAAGGCTGACGTCACCTTCGTGCCGGGCACCGGCATCACCGGCAGCCACCTCACCGTGAGCGCAAAGGTCCCCGGCATCTCGGAGGAGGATTTCCAGCGGATTGCAGGAGAAGCCAAGGTCGGGTGCCCCGTCTCGGGAGCACTGGCCAGCATCGACATCACGCTGGACGCCACCCTGGCCGCCTCCTAATACGTCCCGCGCGGTTCCTTGTCTGGGCAGGGCGCCGCGGACGTCGACGGCCCCCACTCCCCCTTTTCGGGGGAATGGGGGCCGTCACTGCTTAAGCCGCCTGTGCGGGGCCCTCCGGGCCTAGTTGCCGTGCCGCCGCGCCGGCAGCGCGGCCGGCCGCAGCCGGCGGTAGCCCTCCCGCAGCGGCGGACGGTCCGTGGGCAGTTCCTGGATCATTTCCTTCAGCGCGCCGATCCCGTATTCGAGCTGCGGGTCCGTGCCGGCGGCATAGGCGTGCGGCGGGAACGCCACCTCGATGTCGGGAACGACGCCGAAGTTCTCGACGCCCCAGCCCACCCCGCCGGCGAACCAGGTCGCGTAGCGGGGCTGCGTGACGCCGGTGCCGTCGGCGAGGGCAAAGCGGTTGTCGATCCCGACGACGCCGCCCCAGGTCCGCGTGCCGATGACCGGGCCGATCCCGCGCAGCTTGGAGACCTGGGTGATGATGTCGCCGTCGGATCCGGCAAACTCGTCGGTGAGGATGATGACCGGGCCGCGGGGTGCGGAGTGCGGGTAGGTCCGGGGTTTCTCCCCGCGCGGCATGCTCCAGCCGGTGACCTTGCGGCCGATGAGTTCCGCGACGAGCTGGGAGGTGTGGCCTCCCCGGTTGCGGCGGACGTCGACGATCAGGCCGTCCAGGGCCGTTTCGGTGTCGAGGTCGCGGTGCAGCTGTGCCCAGCCGTTGGCCATCATGTCGGGAATATGGAGGTAGCCGAAGGTGCCCTGCGAGGCTTCCCGCACGGTCCGGCGGTTGCCCGCAACCCATTCCTGGTACCGCAGCCGCTCCTCGTCCCGGACCGGGACGACGGCGACGCGGCGTTGCTTCCCGGCCTGTGCACCGTGCCCGGGGCCGTTGCGCAGCGTGAGTTCGACGGCGCGGCCGGCCGCGCCGACCAGCTGCACGGCCGGGGTGCGGGATTCCGTCAGCTCCACGCCGTCGATCGCCAGCAGCACGTCTCCGGGCTTGGCGTCCGCGCCCGGGCGGGTCAGCGGGGAGGTGGCGAGCGGGTCCGAGGACTCCCCCGCCAGGATCCGGGTGATTTCCCAGCCCCCGCCGGCGAAGGCAAGGTCCGCGCCGAGGCGGCCCTGGCCGTTGCTGCCGTTTTCGGTGACGGCTGCGGGGCGGACGTAGGCGTGGGAGGTGCCGAGCTCTCCGTGCAGTTCCCAGAGCAGGTCCACGAGGTCGTCATGCGAACCGAGCCGGTCCACGATCGGCCGGTAGCGGGCGTGGACCGAGTCCCAGTCCTGGCCGGCCATGTCCTCGGTCCAGAAAAAGTCGCGCTGCAACCGCCAGGCCTCGTCGAATGCCTGGCCCCACACGCTCAGGGGGTCCAGCTGGACGCGGATGCGGTTCAGGTCCACCGTGACCAGCTGGCCTGACTCCTCGTCCGCTTTGGCGCCGGCGGGCGCGACGCGGATCTGCTTGTCCTGGACGAACACGACCGTCCCGCCGTCGCCGGAGAGACGGTAGCGCTCCAGCGCCTCCACGATCGTGCTCGTCCGGCGCTTGGCGATGTCGAAACGGACCAGGCTGGGCGCGGCGTTCTCCTCGTCCAGGCTGGCGCGGCCTTCACCGGTCACGCCGGCGAGTTCGCTGTCGAGCCAGAACAACGCGCCGGACGTGGCCGCGAGCGAGGAGTAATTACCCTGCCGGACGGGGACGCTGATGACACGGTGGGCCAGGCCCTCCGCATCGACCCGGACGGCGGGAACACGGTCCGCGGCAGAGCCGGTGCCGGCGTCGCCGGTGCCGGTGCCGGCGCCGGTGCCGGCGTCGCCGGCGTCTTCCGGCAGCGCGACCGTCGGGCCGAACGGGGACGGCGTCTCGGCAGCGAGGGCGACGAGGTAGGGCTTGATCGGGCTCGGGAAGGACAGGTCGAAGGAGTGTCCGTCGTAGACCGGATCGAAGCTGCGGTTGGACAGGAAGGCGAGGTATTTGCCGTCCGGAGTGAACGCGGGCGATTCGTCCCGGAACCGGCCGTCTGTGACATCGATGATGGTGCGCTTCCGGCCGTCGTTCCTGCCTGCGTCGGCGCCGTCTTTGCCGGTATCTGCCGTGTCGCCGTCGTCGACCTTCGTGATCCGCAGCCGGCTGCGGGAGCCGAAGGAGGTGACCGGCTCGGACCAGCCCAGCCAGGCCGAATCGGGGGACCAGCTGAAGCCCTCGATGGTGCCCTCGCCGATGCTGCTCAGCAACGACAGGGTGCCGGTGCGGGTGTCGGCGAGGTAGATGTCGCCGAAGGAGGTCCCGACGGCGAGCCAGTGGCCGTCCGGGCTCGCCTCGATGGCGCTGGCCCGGGTCGGCTTCGGGAAGTCGATCCGGGTGGGCTGCGGGACCGCCTGTACGTCCTGCGCGGAGGCTGCGGCGGCTGCCGGGGTGTTGTTATCGCTGCCTTGGCTGGCGGCGTCGTCGCGGTCCGGGCCCGCAACTTCGGCGGAGAGCGTCAAGGGAGCGGCGGCGCCGGTCAGGGCAGCGGCCGACACCGGCCGGGGCAGGGACGCGTCGGCGTCGGATTCCTGCCGCGGCTGCCCGGACGCTGCCGGTGATGCCGGCGCTGCACTGTGCCCGCCGGGCTGGTGGCCGCCCGCGGGCGGAGCGGCAATGGCCTTGAGGTAGAGGGCTTCGACGCCCTCGTGGTCGGCGACGTAGGCGATCCGGCCTTCGCCGAAGGGGCGTGGCAGGCGGGCGCGGACCCCGGGCGTGGTTTCAAGGACGCGGGACGGGCCGTCTTTGTGCCGCAGCCAATGCAGCGTGCCGTGGGCTTCGACGGCGCTGGCGCCGCCGGTCCGGTCCGGGATGACGTCGCCCAGGTGCCGGGATGGTTTGAGCGGCGTGGCGCGGCGGGCCTGGGATGCGGAGCCGAGGGTGATCTCGAGTTTGACGGCGTCGGAGCCGAGGTCCGGCAGGACCCAGAGTTCTCCGGCCGATTCGAACACGACGCGCGCTCCGTCGGTGGCCGCGTGTCGGACGTAGAAGTCCTCGTGGTCCGTGTGGCGCCGGAGGTCGGTGCCGTTGGGCAGCACGGAGTAGAGGTTGCCGTAGCCCTCGTGGTCGGAGAGGAAGGCGATCCGGCCGTCGACCCACATGGGATCCGTGAGGTTGCCGTCAAGTTCGGGGGCGAGCCGCTCGAATTCGCCGTTGCCGTCGGCGTCAATCCACAGCTTGCCGGCGGCGCCGCCGCGGTAGCGCTTCCACCAGGCGGGCTCGCGCGAGAGGACGCTGCCGAGCACCACGGGGCGTTCGTCGCCGACAACGGGGCCGTAGGCCACGGACTCCACCGGGCCGAACGGGAGTTCCTCCGCCCAGCCGCCGGTGACGGGCAGGCTGTAGGCGCGGGTGTGGCGGCTGTCCGGCTGGCGGAACGCGCTCGTCACCAGGACATCACCGCCGGGGGTGAAGCCCTTGACCCGGGTGGAGCTGTGGCCGAAGTAGCTCAGCTGGCGGTACCCGCCGCCGTCGACGTCCGCGGTGACGACTTCGGGCGCCGTCCCCTGCACCACTGTCCATACGAGGCGCTGTCCGTCCGGGCTGAAGCGGGGGTTGCGGGCGGGCAGCTGCAGCGAGGAGACGCGCCAGGCCCGGCCTCCGGCCAGGGGCGCAATCCAGACGTCGTCCTCGGCCACGAAGGTGACCAGATCGCCTTGCAGGTGCGGGAAACGGAAGTAACTCGAAGAGGTCATCAGTCGATCATAGTCAACGCCGCCCTGGCCGCCCGGGAGGTTTCCCGGCCGTGCCGGGCATGGTGAGATGGATCATGCGAATCATCATGGCCGGCGCCTCAGGCCTCATTGGAACCGATATGGCGGCCCGTCTGCGTTCTGAGGGCCATGACGTCATCAGGCTGGTCAGGCGCCCGCCCGCAGGGCCTTCGGAGTTCCGGTGGGACCCCGCCGAGGGGCGGCTCGATCCCGGCTGCCTGGAGGGGGCCGACGCCGTCATCAACCTCTCGGGGGCGGGGATCGGCGACAGGCCGTGGACGCGCGGCCGGATCAATGAGGTGTTCCGCTCGAGGCTGGGACCCACGCGCACCCTGGCGGCGGCAATGAAGCGGCTGGACGCGCCTCCCCGGACGTTCATCAGCCAGTCGGGTTCCGGGTACTACGGGGACCGCGGATCTGCCGTCCTTCGCGAGAATGCGCCGAACGGCTCCGGCATCATGGCGCGGATCTGCCTTGAGTGGGAAGCCGCTGCCCATGAGGCGCCCGCCGGCGTCCGCGTGGTGACACCGCGGACGGCGGTGGTGCTGAGCCGCACCGGTGGTGCCCTGGGGAAGCTCCTGCCGTTGCTCCGGCTTGGCATTGGAGGGCCGTTCGGCAACGGCCGGCAGTACTGGCCCTGGATCACCCTCCCGGATGTGTCGTCGGCCTTCGGTTTCCTGCTCTCGGCCCCGCTGTCCGGACCGGTCAACCTCTGCGCACCGGAAAGCGCGGACGTGAACTCCCTGATCGCCCAGCTGGCAGGGGCCCTGCACCGGCCGGCGCTGCTGCGCGTCCCCGCCCCGGTCCTGCGCCTGGTGATGGGCAAGCTCGCCGAGGAACTGCTGCTCGCGAGCCAGCGGATGGAACCGGCGGCACTGGGCGAAGCCGGCTTTGAATGGCAGCACCCGTCCCTTGCGCAGGCGGCAGCGTGGGTGGCCGGCCGGGACTCCTGAGCGAGGACTCCCGTCAACGGGCCGGGGAGTCGTCGGGAAGTATTTGCTGGATCCGCCAGGCGCCGTCGACCGGCACCAGCACCAGCAGCATCCGCTGTTCACCGCCGGCGGCAGCTTCAGCCACCACCGCCCCGGCGGCGTCCCGTTCCTGGTAGGGAGAGGACGCCGCGCTGATGGCCACCACGGCCCGCGCCGGGCTGCTCTCCGGGAGGGCCTCCACCTGCGTCAGGACTGTTGAGAAGCCGGCGAGGACATGGCCGGACCCGGAAAGTCGGGAGCTGATCCCTGCATCCGCCATGGCCGCGGACGACGCCGGGACATTGACCTGCTCCAGCAGGCCGAAGTCCCCGGAGCCCAGCGCCAAGGCACGGAGCCGGGCCAGACCGCGGACCGCTTCTTCGGGGTCCGGGGAATCAAGCAGGGCGCGCAGCTCAGGACCCACCGCGGCCGCCTCAGGTGCCGGCGCCCCGTCCGACGGCGGCCCCGCCGCGGTACCGTCGGCCGCAGCACCGCCCGCGGTCGGCCCCGCCGCGGTACTGCTTCCTCCCGCGGCACTGCCCCCAGCCGGCGCGGCCGGGCCGAAGACCGGAAGCAACGACGGGAGGCGGCCTCCGGCGAACAACCAGGCCGCCGCCAGGACGCCGCCGGCGGCCAGCAGCAGGGACAGGCCCACCCAAACCGTCCGGAGACCCCGACGACGGGCGGGCACCCGCCGGGCTGGGCCGACGGTGCTCCCGCCAGCGCTCCCGCCGGAGTGGCGCGCGGCCGGACGCGCACCGTCGCGGCGAGCTGCGGAGTCACCGGGTGCCGGCGTCCGGCCCGGGACCGCGCGCCGGGCTGTGAACGGGTGCAGCCAGCGCCGGAGCGCCTCGGCCCTGCGCTGCCGGGGGCTGCGGGGCAGGGCCCGGCTGGTCAGCAGTTGCGGGAGGACCGTGGGGTGGACGGAAACCGAGAGGTCCACGGGCGCCGCCGGGGCGCTGCGGTAGATCGCGGCGGCCAGTTCCGCAGCCGCAGGCCGCTGCCTGCGGTCCTCATTCAATCCGGCTTCCAGGGCGGCGACCAGTGCGCCGGGCACTCCCGGCACGAGAAGGGTCAGCGGCGGCCGGTACGCATCGGGCCCGGGAGGCCGGCCGGTGAGGCAGTACCAGCCCAGGGCCGCCAGCGAGTAGACATCGCGCTCCGGCGCCAACCCGGCGCGGACAGCGTCCACGGGAGCAGGATCCCGGAAGCCTTCGGTCCCTGCGTCGGCCGTCCGGCCCGGGTCGGCCACCATTCTCGCCACGCCAAGGTCGGCCAACAGGGGTTTGCCGTGGGCGGTGAACAGCACGTTCCCCGGCGACACGTCGCCGTGGGTGAACCCGTGGCCATGAAGGTAGGCCAGTGCCTGGGCGACGGGAGTCAGCACTGTCACCGTCTCCCCTGCGCCCAGGCTGCCCCTGCCTGCCATCAGGTCCGCCAGCGATCCCCCGGGCGCATAATCCAGCACCAGCCCGAGTCCCCCCTCGCCGCCGCCGCGCAGGCGAACCACCGCGTGGGCCTTGACCAGGTGGTCGTGGTCCAGGGCGGACAGGATCCGGATTTCACGCCGCATTCCCTCCTCCCTGTCCAGCTCGCCCGGCGCAGGGTCCGCGCCGGGCGCGAAGCACTTCACGGCGAAGTCCCGGCCGCTTGATTGCGCGGTCGCCAGCCAGACCGTGGCGTTGCCGCCCTGCCCCAGGCGGCGCCCGACGTCGTAGCCCGGAATCTCGGGCGCCACAGCGGCTGCCTGCTCGGAATTTTCCATGTCCAAGGAATAGTCGATCCTGCGGAATCCTGCAGAAGTTATCCACAGGACGTCCGTCACTGCCCGGTGAGAGCTTCGGCACACAACCGGGAACAGCCGCAGGCGGGGACTAAGCTTGATGCCATGACTCTTGAGTTCACCCGGCTGGGTCTTGCCCCGGAATTTGTTGACTACACGCGCGGCTGGGAGATCCAGCGCGAACTTCACGAGAAAGTCCTCGCCGGAACGGCGCCCAGCACGGTCCTGCTGCTCGAGCATGCGGCCGTCTACACGGCCGGTAAACGCACGGAAGACCACGAACGTCCGTTTGACGGAACCCCCGTGGTCGCCGTGGACCGCGGCGGCAAACTCACCTGGCACGGCCCGGGGCAGCTGGTGGGCTACCCCATCATCAAGCTGCGGAACACGGCCGGGATCCGCGACTACGTGGAGCGCCTCGAGGCCGTCATCATCGCCGTACTGGCTGACTACGGGATCACCGGCGTCCGCATCAAGGGACGCGCCGGAGTCTGGATCGACGAGGACGACAAGGGCCCGGCGCGCAAGATCGCCGCCATCGGCATCCGCGTCCACGAAGGCACCACGATGCACGGCTTCGCCATCAACTGCAACAACGATCTGGCCCCGTACGCCCAGATCATTGCCTGCGGCATCACCGACGCCGGGGTCACCACCATCGCCCGGGAGCTCGGCAGGGACGTCACCCCCGCCGACCTCGTGGAGCGGATCACCGAAGAACTGCGTAACAATGAAGAAGCCCTAGTTGCGACCCACGAAGGAGTTTTACTGTGACACTGGCACCAGAAGGCCGGAAGATGCTGCGCATTGAGCAGCGGAATGCGGCCACACCGGTGGAACGTAAGCCCGAGTGGATCAAGGCCAAGGTCCAGATGGGCCCGGAGTTCGTG
>NZ_JAGPOT010000092.1 GCF_018224015.1 Pseudarthrobacter albicanus | reverse complement strand
AAGGCCGGAAGATGCTGCGCATTGAGCAGCGGAATGCGGCCACACCGGTGGAACGTAAGCCCGAGTGGATCAAGGCCAAGGTCCAGATGGGCCCGGAGTTCGTGCAGCTCAAGAACCTCGTCAAGAAGGAAGGCCTCCACACCGTGTGTGAGGAGGCCGGCTGCCCCAACATCTTCGAATGCTGGGAAGACAAGGAAGCGACGTTCCTGATCGGCGGCTCCGAGTGCACCCGGCGCTGCGATTTCTGCCAGATCGACACCGGCAAGCCCTCCCCCGTGGATGTTTTCGAGCCCACCAAGGTGGCCCGTTCGGTCCAGGCGATGCAGCTGCGCTACGCCACCGTCACGGGCGTGGCCCGGGACGACCTCGCCGACGAGGGTGTCTGGCTCTACGCCGAGACGGTCCGCAAGATCCACGAACTGAACCC
>NZ_JAGPOT010000091.1 GCF_018224015.1 Pseudarthrobacter albicanus | reverse complement strand
TCGGTGCGGCGGACGGTCCGGACTCTTTCCTTAAGGATGATTTTTCCGTTAAGGGAGGACTCGTTATTGATGGTATTTCCAAAGGTGTTGCAACTCCCGTTTTTCGGGGGTGTTGCAACCGCTGGAACTCGCCTGACAAGTGAAAATAGGGGTGTCTACGCCGTTATTTCCGTGTCTTGCAACTTCACCTCCATGGCCACGAGGACCTGGGTGTCTGACGCGGACGGGACGGACTGGAAGCTGACCAGATGGACCCGGTCACCATCCTGGAACGCCCTGCAGGCAGCCACGGACTCCACGAGTTCCACCGCACCGCTCTGGTTGAGCTCGAGGCTCGCCGGCAAATCGACTATGAAGTGGCCGACCTGTTCGTCTGCGATCCCTTATCGGGCGCCGTCCGCCGGGCGACGCCGCCGTCGAGACGATCATGATGGTGATCATGATGACCTCCACGACGACCATTACATATTCATTCCGCGAACGGTACAATTGATTGCATGGTTCTAAGCCCAGCCGAGGCAGCACTGCGCCTCAAGATTTCGGAACGTCGCGTCCGCGCCCTCCTGGAGGAGGGACGGATCCCGGCCCAGCGCGTCAGCGGCCGCTGGGTCATCCAGGATGCCGATGTCAGCCGGTATCAGCCGGGCAATCCGGCCGGGAGGCCCCTCTCTGAGAAAAGCGCCTGGGAGCTGATCCGGCACGCTCGGAACGCCGTCGCCCACGGCATGGCCGGCCGCGATCTCTCCCCCGTCGCAAAGCACCGCCTGAACCAGCGCCTGGCGCGCCTGCAGGACTCCCCCGACCCAGTGGCCGTGATCCGCTCGCTGCTGGCCAAGCGCGCCGAGAAGGCTGAGTTCTCCTCCAGCCTCGACGACCTCGTGTATCTGCGGGAGGACCAGCGAATCCACATCTCCGGGGTCTCCCACCCGGACTCCGGCCTGCTCTCCAACTCGGAGCTCGAAGCCTACGTCAGCCGCAAAGATTTCGAGGCCGTGATCAAGGACTGGTTCCTGGTCAAGGCGGCCGCCGGCCAGCGCTCGAACGTCCTGCTCCACGTTGCCGACGACGTTCCGGACGAACTTCCCCCGTTGGTCATCGCCGCCGACCTTGCCGAGCGCCCCGGGGTCCGGGAACAGCAGGCCGCCCGCGAAATCCTTGGGAGGATCTATGCCGATTAACCTTCCCGCCATGCTCACCGAACAGCAGGAAGCCTGGCAGGCCGTGTTCGAAATCCACCACGCCATGCCTCACGGCTGGGTGTTGGTGGGCGGGCAGGCCGTCTACCTTCACGCGATTGAACGCGGGGCACCGTTCGTGAGACCGACCAAGGACGCCGACATGGCGCTGGACATCCGCGCCTACCCGACGATGCTCCACGACTTCACCGCGCTCCTGGTGAAACTCAACTTCGAGTCAGCGGGCGAATCCCTCGAAGGCCACCAGCACCGCTGGCTTCGGGGGAAAGCCGTGGTCGATGTCCTCATCCCCCGGCACCTCGGAGAACGCGCCGACGGCCGTCGCGGCGTCACCGGCGGCACCACGATCGCAGCGCCGGCCAGCCAGCAGGCCCTGGACCGGGCAGAAACCGTCGACGTCGTCGCCGGCTCAGCAACCGGCAGCGTCAACCGGCCCACCCTGCTCGGCTCCCTGATCGGCAAGGCGGCCGCGCTGACGATCATGGATGATCCGGGCCGGGAGCGGCACATCACCGATTTCCTCGCCTTGGCGGCCGTCGTCGGCGCCACCGACCTTCGCGGCGTCATCTACAAGCCCGCTGAACGTGACCACCTGGCCAACATGCTTGGCCACCTCACCCGCGACCCCGCTCTGCTCGCACTGGTCCCCGAGGGTGCGCCCGGCGTGGAAAGACTGCGCCTCTCCCTGAGCTGAGTCCCCTCCCCGCAGAACAGGCACCTGGCTGACCCGGTCACCTGCGGCCACTGACCGGGAACCGGTTTTCCCATGCTGCACGCACGTCAGGATGTGGGGCATCCGGTACACGTTGCCCAGGTCAGCCGGGCGGAGCTTTGCGTAGTGCTCCAAGACGAACTTCCAGGACTCGCCCCGGTCGATTGTGTGCCGGACATGGGAACACTTCGCCAAGTGAACCCGCCGGGTGCCGCTTGCCGTGATGACCAAGACGGGCTCGTCCGATCTGAGCTTTTCGTCGACCTGCGACTGCTCGCGTGCCATCTGGGCCCGGATTTCTTCAAACGCCGGCTTCGGCTCGTAGGAGTCAGCTGGCCAGTTGTCGTCACTCGTCCGGGTGACGGCCTACTCAGTGAGGATACCGCTGTCAGACGGTCATAGAAGGCCAGTCTTCGCGCCGGCACGCTCGATCTTCACGATGATGTCCTGGGCGGCCGGCAGAACGACGGCCAACCCCTTGGCGTTGCCCGAATCGATCTGGAGCTGATAGTTGGCCACGCCGATCGCTGACCATTCTTCGGTGGTGAGTTTTGGCTTTATGGTGTCGCCGGCCAAGGACACGGCCGTATTGACGGCTTCTGCCAGTGCGGCCGCACTCGTGGGCTTCGCCATGGCTGCCCTGGCGATCGCTACGACCAGCCGCCCCGCGAACCGTGTCATCTGCTGCGCACCGTACACCGCCGGTCCCTTGACCAGGGTGAACAACTCGCGCAGCGGGGCCGTTCCAACACGGCGCATCGCTTCGCTCAGCGCCGAGGCAGATGGGCTCTTCACCGGTGTCGACAGCCCCGAGACCAGGCGCGAGTGGACCTGTTGCCATCCCTGGTCAGGGAACAAGACCCCGGCGAGCAGCAGGTAGATCACGACCCGTGAGGGCAGCCTCCTGACCCGGCGTCCCTTGCCGCGGCCGCCTCGAGTGCGGCATCAACCATTTCGAACGGAACGACACGGTTCAACTCGCCCAGATGCCCCGGAGACACGCCGACTTGACACCCGACCCCGGCCCCAAACCGAACGGCATTGGGGTTAGCTCGCACCGTCCTGCTGGTAGACGTCGGGGATGCCGTCGTGGTCCGAATCGAGCTTTTCCTCTTCCTCGGCCCGGCGGTAGTGCCGGTTCCGGACCCGCAGCACCACGGTGGCGAGGAGGGCCGCCAGCACCGAAGCCGCCAGGATGCCCACCTTGGCGTGGTCGTCGTGGACACTGCCCTGGCCGAAGCTCAGCTCGGCGACGAGCAGGGACACGGTGAAGCCGATGCCGGCCAGGATCGAGACCCCGAAGATGTCGATCCATTTGAAGGATGCGTCCAGCCGGGCCCTCGTGGCCTTGGTCAGGAGCCACGTGGTCCCCAGGATGCCTGCCGGCTTGCCCAGCACCAGGGCCAGGATGATGCCCACCGCCACCGGATCGGCCAGGGCCGAGCCCAGTCCCGTCCAGCCGCCCACGGCGACGCCCGCGGAGAAAAAAGCGAAAAGCGGCACGGCGATCCCGGCGGAAATCGGCCGGGAGCGGTGTTCGAAGATTTCGGCCAGTCCCGGCCCGGCCTCCGGGCCGCCGCTGGCCTGGGACCGGAGCACCGGGATGGCGAAACCGAGCAGAACGCCGGCCACCGTGGCGTGGATACCGGAGGCATGCACGAACGCCCAGGTCGCGGCGGCGAGGGGCAGCAGGATGAACCACGCGGCCATGGCGTGGGTCCCGAAAAACCGCCGGCACTTCTGCGCCAGGAAGGTGTAGAGGCCCAGCGGGAGCAGCGCCAGCAGCAGCGGCACGGGCTGGAGGTCGCTGGAGTAGAAGACCGCGATGATGCTGATGGCCAGCAGGTCATCCACCACGGCGAGGGTGAGCAGGAAGATCCGCAGGGCGCTGGGCAGGTGCGAGCCGATGATGGCCAGGACCGCGACGGCGAAGGCGATGTCGGTGGCGGTGGGGATCGCCCAGCCGCGCAGCGTCCCGGGGCTGGAGAAGTTGACCAGGGCGAAGACCAGGGCGGGAACAACGACGCCGCCGACGGCCGCGGCGACGGGAACGACCGACTTGCTCGGCTGCCGCAGGTCGCCCGCGATGAACTCCCGCTTGAGCTCGAGCCCGACGAGGAAGAAGAAGATGGCCAGCAGCCCGTCGGTCGCCCACGCCCCCAGGCTCAGGTCAAGGTGCCAGGGCGCGTAGCCAATCCGGAAGTCCCGCAGGGCGAAGTAGCTGTCCGAGGCCGGCGAGTTGGCCCAGACGAGGGCGATCACGGCCGCCGCGACCAGCAGGGCGCCGCCCACCGTTTCCTTCCGGAGGATTTCCCCGATCCGCAGTGATTCGGCGTAACTGCCGCGGCCGAAGACGGTGGGGCGCGGGCGGGCGGGAGGAGGCGTGGCGCTCATGGGGTCCTAAACGTTGGCTCGACAGAATCATGCCGACCAGACTTCCCGGCGCACCTGCCACCAGTCTAATACGGGCCAGTCCAACCGGGCCCGTCGGGACTCAGCCCAGCAGCAGCTGGACCAGTTCGCGGCACTTGCGGTAGGCGGCGGCCTTCGGATCGATCAGGGCGAAGTGATCACCGGGGACCTTCAGCAGCTGGACGGGCGAGCCCGCAGCCTTCGCCGCGCCAGCATAGGATTCGGACTGGTTCATCGGGACGGTGTCATCCTCCATGCCGTGTACGGCATAGACGGGGACCCGCAGGGGCACTGCGCTCATCGGATCAACGTATTTATGCCTCTTGGGGTATTTCTCGGAGGATCCGCCGAGGAGGTTGCTGACCGCGCCGTTGCTGAGGTTCAGCCGTTCGGCGGCAGCCAGGTTGAGCAGCCCCGACTGGCTGACGACGCCCGTGAGCTGAACCGCACCGCCGTTGTCATTGCGCAGGAGCTGGCGGTCCGCATCCGGGGAGCCGAGTTGGCCGAGCCGGCTGCGGCCCGCAGCCCAGACGGCCAGGTGTCCGCCGGCGGAGTGGCCGAGGGCGACGACGCGCTCCAGCCCGAGGCCATATTCCGGGGCGATGTCGCCAAGCTTGTCGATGCCGGCCAGCACGTCCGAGAACGTGTGCGGCCAGCCGCCGCCGTTGCCCGCCCGCCGGTACTCCAGGTTCCAGGCGGCCATGCCGTGCGCGGCGAGGTCCTTGGCCAGCGGTTCGCCAAGCTCCGCGCCGTACTGCGAACGCCAGTAGCCGCCATGGATGACCACCACCACACCCCTGGGCGCGGCAGTCTCCGGCAGGAAGAGCTCTCCCCATTGGCTCGGGTCATCACCGTAGTGGTACTTGTGCCGCTTCACTGCGTCCTCCTTGGGGCCCGGCGAACATGCGGCGGAGACTGCCCCAGCATCACCGCCGCTGCGGCTGCGACCAGAGCCCGACGCCGCACATCAGACATGTGCTGAGCCTACCTTGCGCCCCGGGCGGGGCGGGGAAGGCGGGGCGGGCCAGGCCACCGCGCGGGTGCCACCGGCGCCGCCGTCGTACCTGCGCCGTAAGCTAATCGGATGGCTAGTAATTGGGACAGCTTGGACGCTGGCCTGCGCGCATCGGTGCAGGAAAACGTGGAACTCTACGAGCGGGTGCGCCCTGCCCTCAAACTTGTCACCCGGGAGGTCCTGCTCACCCTGCGGACCATGCTCAAGGGCACCGAGGTGAGGCCGCTGTTCGTCACCGGCCGCACCAAGACGGTGGATTCCTTCCGGGAGAAGATCTCCCGGACGGAGGAACCGCTGGAACCCGGGGGGCCGCGGGTCCTGAAGTTCCCGGACCCGTTCCGGACGCTCAACGACATGGTGGGCATCCGGGTGATCACAAAGCTTCCGGCGGAGAACGCGGTGGTGGCCAACCTGATCAAGCGCCAGCGCCAGCTTTTCGACTGCCGCGGGGACCGCGAGAAGGACATCGGTTCCATCGAGTCCGGGACGTACGGCTATTCCAGCCGGCACCTGATCCTGCGGACCATCCAGAACGAGGCCGCCAAGGAGTACCAGCAGGCCTTCAACCCGGACGTCCAGCCCAACGGCAGCTACTTCTTCGAATGCCAGATCCGCACCGTCTTTGCCCATGCCTGGAGCGAGATCGAGCACGACATCCGTTTCAAGGCCGAGGATCCGCGCGCGTGGACCCCCCACTTCGACCGGCAGTTCACGGCCACGGCCGCCATGCTGGAAACCGTGGAAAGCGCGTTCTCGGATCTCCACGACCGCTACGAGGAGGTCCGCAGCTTCTGGGACATGGACGGCGAAGGCGCCGCCCCGCTCACGCCCAACCGGATCCGTGACGTCTGGCGGACGCTCCTGCCGCACGTGGACCGGAAGGTCGACGACGACTGGGGCTGGGCTGCCGAACTCATGGCAGCCCACGGCCTCAACCAGACCATGCAGCTCGCCGGTCTGCTCAGCGCCACCCGGATCACCGAGGTCCGCAAGGCCCTGGACCACCGCTACTCCCCCGGCCCGGACCGGCTGCTGGATGACCTCCTGCTCTGGCAGTACGGCACCAGGCACATCGACCTCACGGCGGAACCGGCCGACGTCGTGCCGCACCCGCGGCGGGACAGCCTCCAGCGGCGGCTCAAGCAGATCGAGCGGTACCGGCTGACGCAGGGGTAGGCACCTGCCTGGCCGCCTGCAGCCGGAAAGCGCTTGAACCTGCCGCAGCGTGAGGTCCTACGGTTAGGACATGGCAGAGACACGCGGGCAGCTGTGGAGCATCGGCGAACTGGCGAAGGCCAGCGGCGTGACCGTGCGGGCTTTGCACCACTATGACGAAATCGGCCTGCTCCCGGTCCGGGAACGGACCGGATCGGGGCACCGCCGCTACACCGGAGAGGATCTGCGGCGGCTCTACCGGATCCGGGCGCTGCGGACGCTTGGCCTGCCGCTGGAGGAAATCCGCGGGGTTCTGGCCGGGTCCGGCGATGATCTGGCCTCGCTGCGCGGGCTGCTGCGCCGACAGCTCGCCGCACTCACGGAGCAGGCCGGGCAGGTCCGGCTGCTCCAGCGCCAGATCCAGGACCTGCTGGACCGGATCGGGGAATCGTCCCTGCCCGATCCGGAGCAATTCATGACCGTGTTGGAAAGGATGACAGTGCTCGAGAAGTACTTCAGCCAGGAACAACGCCAACAGCTCGCCGACCGCCGCACCGAACTCGGTGCGGAGCGCATCGAGGACGCCAGGACCCGGTGGGCCGGCCTCGTCGAGGAAGGCCTCAGCTACCTGACGTCCGGCAAACCAGCCGACGATCCCGCCGTCCGCGACCTGGTCCGGCGCTGGGACGAAATCGGCGCGATGTTCCACGCCGCCGAGGGGACCAAGGCCGCGGCCCGGACCATGTGGCAGGAGAACAGCGCGGAGTTCAGCAGCACGCTGCCCTGGCCCGGGGACCAGCTGCGGGACCTCGTCGGCTACCTGCAGCGGGCCCGGGAAGCACGCTAAGCCCGTTTCCTGCCGGTGATGCGCACATTCCCTGGCGCTACCGGAATACCGGCCGCGACAGGGAATCTGCGCATCATGGGGCAGCTTGCGTTGCCGGCGTGACGCGGCTCAGCCCAGGTGGACCACGGGGGCGTCGGACTCCGTGCCGCTGAAGGTCTGGCGGTCGATGTTGATGAGCACGACCGCGATCGGGGCGATCAGGATGGCGACTCCCGCCGCCCAGAGGAAGACCGCCGAGTAGCCGCTGGAGAGCGCCGCCAGCTGCGTGCCACCCGCTGCGGCAGTGGCGGCGGCTGCGATGGTGCTGAAGAGGGCGATGCCCAGCGATCCGCCGATCTGCTGTGAGGTATTGACCAGGGCTCCGGCGACGCCCGAATCGTCCTTATCCACGCCGAACAGTGCGAGGTTCTGCATGGGTACGAAGACCATGCCGAGGCCGATGCCCATCAGGATCAGTGCGGGCAGCATAATGACGGCGTAGCTGCCGTCCGCGGTCACACCCGTTAGCCACAGCATGGCAGCTGCCATAAAGACCGGGCCGAGGGCTGTGGGGATCTTGGCACCGAGCTTCGGCAGGTTCTTTGCCACGATGCCGGCGGTGACCATCAGCACCAGCGTCATGGGCAGCGAGGCAATGCCGGCCAGGAACGGCTTGAAGCCGAGCACAATCTGAATGTAGAAGTTGATGAACAGGATGCCGCCGATCAGCACGGCTCCGGACAGGAACGAGGCCAGGAACGCGGCGGCACGGTTGCGCTCGGTAGCGATGCGCAGCGGCAGCAGCGGATGCTTGACCTTCTTTTCGACCGCCACGAACAGCACCAGGAGGATGACGCCGGCGGCGATGAAGCCCCACGCCTCGGGCTCGCCCCAGCCGTGTTCAGCGTTCGTGAAGCCGTAGACGAGGGAACCCAGGCCCAGCGCTGCCAGGACGACGCCGGGCCAGTCGTACTTGGTGGACCCTCCGGCTTTTCTCTCGCGCACCTTGAGGGAAACACCGATCAGGGCGATGATGGCGATCGGCACGTTGACGAAGAAGCACCAGCGCCAGGAGACGTAGTCGGTCAGGTAACCGCCCAGCAGGACGCCGATCGCAGCACCCACACCGCTGATGGAGCCGAAGATCGCGAACGCGGTGCCGCGGTCCTTTCCGCCGGGGAAGGATACGGTCAACAGCGCCAGGGCGGCCGGAGCCAGCAGTGCGGCGAACACACCTTGCAGGACGCGGGCTCCGATCGGCTCCCAGGCCTCCTGGGCAATGCCGCCGATCAGCGAGGCGACGGCGAAGCCTGCAGCGGCGACGATGAAGGTCCGCTTGCGGCCCCAGAAATCCGCGATGCGGCCACCGAGCAGCAGGAAAGCGCCCAGTGCCAGGGCGTAGGCCGTGACCACCCAGGCCCGGGTTGAATCGCTGATCCCCATGTGGGCCTGCAGCTGGGGAAGCGCCAGGTTGACGATGGTTCCGTCGAGCACCACCATGCCCGAATCCAGTAACTGTGTAGCCACGCCACTCCCACTCTCCAAGTAATAATACTTATACAAGTATAACTAATAATGGCGAGTGACCATGTCCAATATTGAAGTGACATGGGCGACTACTCGGGTTCGGCGAGGAACCCGGCGAGCCGCTGCAGGGCCGGGAGGCTCGCGGCAATCTGCTCGCGTTCCGCCGGCAGCAGGTGGGAACTCGCGGAGGCCAGGGCTTCAGCCCACGCGCCCTCGAGCAGCGCCTTGATGCGCTGGGACTCCGCCGTCGGATGCAGGGCGACGTAGCGCTTGTCGGCGGCGTCGCGGGTGCGGGTGACAAGATTTCCGGCCACCAGCTCGCGCAGCTGGACACTGACGTTGCTGAATTGCCGGCCAAGGCGGGAGGCGACCTCGGCGACGGTGATCCCGGGATTGCTTTCGATGACCCGGAGGATTTCGAGCACACCGTTTGACAGTGGCCGGACCCCCGTATCGTTGTGGGATTTCCGGCGGACATCGGAGGAGATGTCGAGCAGTGCCACGGCCAGGGCCCGGTGGTCCACGGCGTCTACCGGTGCTGTGCTTGCTTCAACACTTTCCATGCCATAAGCATAGGCGCGAGGCTGGGAGGGGCCGGCGGACTTTCATCCACGTAGTGCAGGCCCGCCGCCTAACCGGCCAGCAGGAAGCACCATGTGTCGACCATCAGGTCCAGCGAAATGTCGCGGTCCACGGTCCAGCCGAGCCGCATCCACCGCCGCGAAAAGAACTCCAGGTCGCCGAAGGCGAGCGAGCAGCGGACGCGTCGACTGGAGGGCTCGAACCGCCCGGCCCGGTCCAGGCCGGCCCGCATCTCATCGATGGCACCGTCGAACCACTCATCCAGGGCCGCCTGAATTTCAGGTTCACTCGCGGCAGCCTGATGCGCGGCAGTGAGATGGTGACCGCCATGGTGAAGGAGGCAAAGAGCCCGATCCGCGGATCGACCCCGGCAATGATCGAGAACGCGATCGCCTCCGGGATCAGGGCCAGGGCGACGACGAGCCCGCCGAGGACTTCAATCTTGAGGCGCCGCGGGGACAGCAGGGCGCCGCGCACGGACTGCAGCTGCTCGGGGGTGGAGGCGGGTGCGGTTCCGGCGGTTTTGGTGGCCATTGCTGGTTCCGTTCAGGCGCAGGAGGTCAGGCGGCCGGCGCTTGGGTGCCGACCGCTCAGGCGATATAAATCTGACATATTCTACCGGCCGGCGGTCATGAAGTGGGCGGATCGGGGCTGCGGTGCAACCATATGTGGATGCTTGAGGCAACCAAATCCCCATCGTCCCTCCCGGCGCCCGGCACTGACGCCGGCGTTCCCGCCAATCCGGCCCTTGCCGCCGAGGCCAGGATCGCCCGCGTCGCGGTGACTGTCTTCCCGATCCTCGTGGTGGTGGCCGGCGTCGCCGGTTTCCTCCTGCCGGGCGCGTTCAAACCCCTGGCGCCGGGCGTGCCGTACCTGCTGGGCGTCATCATGTTCTGCATGGGCCTGACCCTGACGCCGCCCGACTTCGCCTCGGTGGCCAAGCGCCCCTGGGCCGTCGTGCTCGGCATCGTGGCGCACTACGTCATCATGCCCGGCGCCGGCTGGCTGATCGCCGTCGGCCTCCACCTTGAACCGGAACTCGCCGTGGGCCTGATCCTGGTGGGCTGCGCCCCGTCCGGCACGGCCTCCAACGTGATGGCGTTCCTGGCCAAGGGCGACGTCGCCCTCTCCGTGGCCGTCGCCTCGGTGTCCACGCTGATCGCCCCGGTCGTGACGCCGCTGCTGGTGCTCTTCCTGGCCGGTTCCTTCCTGGACATCGACGCCGGCGGCATGGTGCTGGACATCGTCAAGACCGTGCTCCTGCCGGTGATCGCCGGCCTGCTGGCCAGGCTGTTCCTCAAGAAACTCGTGGCCAGAGTCCTGCCGGCGCTGCCGTGGGCGTCCGCCGTCGTGATTTCGCTGATCGTGGCGATCGTGGTGGCCGGAAGCGCCAGCAAGATCGTGGCCGCCGGCGGCATCGTGTTCCTCGCCGTGGTGCTGCACAACGGCTTCGGCCTCGGCCTTGGCTACCTCGCCGGCAAGCTGGGCCGCCTCGACGACAAGGCCCGCCGGGCCCTGGCGTTCGAGGTCGGCATGCAGAACTCGGGCCTGGCCGCCACCATGGCCACCGCCCATTTCAGCCCGCTGGCCGCGCTGCCGTCGGCCGTTTTCTCGCTCTGGCACAACGTTTCGGGGGCGGCCGTGGCGGCCTGGCTGGCCCGGCGCCCGCTCCGCGACGCCTGACCCGTCAGGCGAGCAGCCCCGCAGGGCCGGAACGCGAGGATGCAGGACCGGCGGCGAACAGAGAAGATTGGATATATGGACATCGAAAAACTCTTGGACCGGGCGGCGAACCTCAAGGAAGCCCTGGTCGGCTACGCATCCTCACCGGGGTTCGCCCGGCGCCTCTCGCAGGCCATGTCAGACTTCTCCGGACGCGCGGGTGATGGGCAGGATCAATGGGCGGACGCCGTCGAGATGCTGCTCTACTTTCCCGGCCAGGACGGACGCGAGCCGTTGCTCGAGCGCTATCTGCGCACCAACAAGAATATTGAGCCGGAAGACCGGCTGGTCTACGAAGCCTGGCGGGACCGCAATGTGCTCGGTGTCTTCCGCGTCGATGCCCGGAAGGGTGCCCGGCTTGGCCTGCACAACCTCATCGATGAGATGGACTACCCGGCCTACGCCACCGCCGGGGCGGAAGCGATCAGCGTCGTCCAGCGAGGCGGCTACATCCTGACGCGCCTGGTGCCGATCGGGGACATCTGGACCATCAGCGGGACCATGCGCCTGTTCGGCCCGCGGGACCTCCCCGCCGTCCAGACCCTTGCGGCGTCCCTGCTCAAGCGCTTTCCCACATTGGCATTCAACAATCCGGCGAAGGCCGAACAGGCACGCAGGATCGTCGGGAAGCACCACACCATCTTCCTGGACGTCCTTGGCTCGCATGTCGTGAGCGGTACCGGGGCCGACATCATCGCGGCCTACCGCAGGTTCCTGGATGCCTGCAGCGCGGCGTCCGTCGCTGAAGATCCCGACGCTGCGGCGCTGGTGACCCCGGCCGAACAGCTGGCACCGGATGGTTCCTTCCCGCCGGAGCTCGCAGGGTCCGATGACGTAGCGCTCTACCATCATCCGGTCATGGGTGTGTCCTTCCTCACCCGCTACGGGCAGGTCGAGGCCGCCCACCGTACGCCGCCGGCCGACGCGGCGGACCCGGCAGCGGAAGTCCTGCGCGGCTATGTGGAGGACACCTCGGTTCCGGCTTACGTCCTGGAGGACCTCGCGGCGAAATACCCGGACACTGTCGGCGCCGCCTACCGGGCAGCCCTGTCCAGCCCCGGATTCCGCTGGGAGCACGACGGCGCGGCCCTGCTCCGCCGTCACAGGCCGGATTCCGGCCGGGACAGGGACCTTCCCGGCGTCTCGCCGGTGCCTGCATCGCTGATCGATGAATACCGCCGGCTCAAGTAGCGGTTGGCGCGCCCCCTGCGGGGGTTTTGCCGTGCAGCCGGTCCAGCAGGAGCGCCACCGCCCGCTCCGCGAGAGATTCCGCTGAGGCCAGTGCGGCCGCCGGGCTGTCCGCAAAACCGGGCCCCGCCACCAAAACATCGAAGCCCGCCGGCTGCAGGGTGTCCGAGATGACGAGCTGGGCCACGCCGCGCCCGGCAAGTTCCGCGAGGGTCCCGGCATCGCCGTCGTCCTCGCCGCGAAGACCCAGGATCACCCCGTCGGCGCCGCCGGAGAGCATGAACTGCCGCCAGCCGCCGCCCAGCAGGATGACGGGCTGGTAGCCATGCAGGGGCAGGATCCGGGCCGCGGCGGTGGCCAGGGCCCGGTCCCGGCCGTCCTCGAGGTCCGCGACGGCGATGGCCACGAGGTCCGTCCGGCCGCGCCGCATCCCGCGGGCCGCAAGGTTGGCCACGTAGCCGAGCTCACGGACGGCGGCGTGCACACGCTCCTGCGTGGACGGGCTGATCCGGGTGTTGCCGCCGGGCCGGCCGGAGAGCACGTAGGAGACGGTGGTCAGGGATACGCCTGCCGCTGCCGCGACGTCGCGGATGGTGGGCTTGGATCCCTGCCGCACTGATGACTCCCGGATGGTTCTCCGCCGCGGATTCGTGGCGGTTGCTGAAAACTTCACGCTGGGGTGGACCCCAAGTGTGAACTCTAGCCCTCACCGCAACGCGGGGTCACTTAGCGCCCATCATGGGGCCCTGGATGGGCGCTAAGTGACCCCGCGTTGGGGTATTCCGGCGGGAGGTCCTTGGTGAAGGCCAGCGCGCCGATGGTTTCGGGGTCGGCGGAGAGGTCGAACTGCGCCTCGTAGCCGGTGTTCAGGTAGAGGTGCTTCGCTTCGGGCTGCCGCGGACCGGTGGTGAGGTACACCTTCCGGTAGCCGCGCCGGGCCGCGAGCGCCTCGAGTTCGGCCAGCACGAACCGGGCCAGCCCGCGGCGGCGGTGGGCGGAGTGCGTCCAGATCCTTTTGAACTCGGCGGTCCCGGGCCCGTGCCGCCGGAATGCCCCGCCGGCCACGGATTCGCCGTTCTCCTGCACGATCAGCAGGGCGCCGTCGGGAGCCGCGAACTCCTCCGCCGGGTAGCGGTTCAGTTCCTCGGCCACGCCACGGGACCCGAACAGGGCGCTGTAGCGGGACTGGTACTCCCAGGCGAGCTCGTCCAGGAGCGGGCGGACGCGGGGATCGGCCAGGGGCAGGTCCAGGACGGTCAGCCCGGAGACGTCGAGGGCCGGGGAGCGCCGGGCAGCCGCGGCGGGAATCGTCGGGTGGGTCATGGTCAGGCCTTCTCAGAAACAGCGGCAGGCGCCGCCGTCGGGTGGTTGGTGTCCTGTGCCAGGACTTTGAGGATACGCCGCGCGAGGGCGTCATTTTCACAGAAGGGCGCGGCGTTGGTGCCGGGCCGGGCGAAAGCGCCCGCACCCCAGCCCGAGGTGCCCGGGCCGACGCCGAACAGCCGCGGGCGGCGTTCACCCAGGTGGCCGAGCAGCTCTTTCTCCCCTGACACCAGCAGCCGTCCGGTCGCGTGCAGGCCCTCGGCAGTGAGCAGCTGCTGCTCGGTGCCGAGGCCGGAGCCGTGCTGCTGGCGCAGCAGGGGGTTCGCGGTCCGGGCCATCGACGGTGCCGGCAGCCGCGCCTCGATCAGGGCCGGGGCGGAAACGCTCACGCCGGAGCGGGCCGAGCTGGCCACGAACCGGCCGGACTCCTCGTCGGCGGAGACATCAAGCCCGGGGCCGATGAACTGCAGCAGGCCGGCCCGGTAGATCGCGAGCATCTCCTTCAGCCGGCGCGGCGGCGGCCCGGAGTCCACGAAGCTGAAGAAGCCGTGCCACCAGCCCTGGACGGCCTGCTGCGAACGGGCGTTCAGCCGTTCGGCCGGCACCAGCTGGCCCAGGTCCAGGTAGGCCTTGAGCAGTCCGTGAAAGAGGGCCAGGGTCTCGGAATTCTCCGGCCCCGTCCGCAGCCGGAGATCGTTCTCGATGTAGGCCGCCACCGCCGCCTGGACGTCGTCGGGCCCGGCGAAGCCGCGGCCGGCAAGGGGGTGGTCCAGCCGTTCAAAGTCCAGGTGCAGCTCCCCGTCCGGGACGGACCCGGCCACGAGCCGGTGCCGTTCCGCGCTGTACCAGTCGGCCGCCGCGAAGCGCTCGGCGAACTCGGCCCAGCCGATGCGCACCCGCTCCGGGTAGCCGGTGAACAGCTCGCGGTAGTAGGCGTAGCCGGCGTCCTTCGCGATCAGCGGCCAGAGCTGGCTGCGGAAATCAAGTTCGCCGTGGACCTCCAGCAGCGCGCCGACGGCGCCGGCGGTGAAGAACCTCGGATCGCCCATGGGCTCGCCGCGCAGGGCCGAGGAGATCTTCGAGTGGTACGGGACGCCGCGCCGCGATCCGGCCCAGAGCCTGGGTTCGGCACCGGACGGCAGGTAGCGCAGGCCGCCGTCGGGCGTGTCCTCGAAGCGGCCGCCCCGGCCCTCCATCAGCAGGACCAGCAGGTCCACGAACGCCAGGCCCATGCCGGAGACGATCACGTCCTGCCCGGCGGCGATCGGTGAATAGTCGACGTCGGTGGTGTAGCCGGGTGCCGCGTGGAACCCGCCGTGGCGGGCGGCGAAGTCGCCCCAGGCGGCGGAGGCCCCGTCCGGCAGCGAATCGGTGTGGCCCAGGGCGGAGACCACGACGTCGGCCCGCAGCGCCGCGCCGCCGGCCAGCCGGACGAGGTACCCGCCGCCGTCGGGGCCCGGATCGACGCCGGAACCGGCGGCGGTGCCCGCGCCCGGCTCAATGACTGGCTCAACGGCTACGGCCAGGTCGCGGTGGACCGTGACGGCGGCGTCGGGGCCGAGGGCGCCGGCCGCCCGGCGGAAGAACCATTCCAGATACTTGCTCTGCAGCTGCCGGGTGGGGAACGTGGCCCCGGTGAGGGACCGGAGCTGGCGCATCAGGTCGGCCGGGAGTTCCGGCACGTCGGCAATGGAGCCGTCCAGCACCCCGGCAGCCCACTGCTCAAGCCCCGGGCCGTCGGCGGCGGGTCCCTCGCACTGCACGGAGGAGTCGGTGAACATGGTGACGTCCGCGGCGGCCGAGTTGAGCATCAGCCCCGGGTCCTGCGCGAAACGCCAGATCCGCCCGGAGCCCGGCTCGTGCGGCTCGACGACATGGACGTCCAGCGGCCCGTCGAAGAGTTCCGGCCGGTTGGCGGCGAGACGCTCCAGGATTCCGGCCGCGCGGGGGCCCCCGCCGATCAGGACGACGGAGGGTGCATTCGCTGGCATTCGGGCTCCTGATCGGGACGGCACAGATTTCGGGTGGTGGGCCCTCATGCTAGGCACCGGACCGGGACCCGGTCGAGGCGCCGTTCATGGCCGTTCACCCCGCGTCACAGCACGTAAATCGGGGCAAGAAAACGTCTCATGACGCCGCGCGAAGCTCCATGAAGCAATGCAACCTGCCGCCTTGCCGGGCGTTGGGGGCACCCCTAGATTTGCACCAATCCGAACCCCACAACCAACTGGAAGAAGCGAGGTGGCGCATGAGTTCGACAGCAACCACGGTGGCGCAGTCCGCACCGGAGCCGGTGTCCGCCGGAGCAGGAACGTCCACCACGGAGGCCCCCGGTCCGGTGTCCGCACCGGAGAACGGCGGCGCCGGTTCCGCACCGGGAACCCCCGGTCCGGCGACCGACTACGCGGATTACCGAGTGGTCCCGGCGCGCCACCCGTGGCGCTGGGTGGGCACCGCCGTCGTGGGCCTCGGCGTCCTGGGCATCGCCTGGTCCCTGGCCACCAACCCGCGCTGGGAATGGGGTGTGGTGGCACAGTGGTTCACGGCGAAGTCGATCGTGGACGGCCTGCTGGAGACGCTCAAGCTGACCGCGATCTCCGGCGCCCTCGGCTTCGTCCTGGGCTTCGTCCTGGCCCTGATGCGCCTGTCCGCGTCCCCGCTGCTGCTCTCCGTGTCCTGGACGTTCTCCTGGATTTTCCGTTCCACCCCGCTGCTGGTGCAGATGCTGCTCTGGTACAACCTGGGCTACCTGTACGAGAAGATCAGCTTAGGGCTCCCGTTCACGGACGTCCGGTTCTTCGAGGTGCAGACCACCACGCTGATCAGCCAGTTCGCGGCGGCGGTGCTCGGCCTGACCCTGAACCAGGCCGCGTACTCCGCCGAGATCATCCGCGGCGGCATCCTCTCCGTGGACCAGGGCCAGCTGGAGGCGGCCGCGGCGCTGGGCATCCCGGCCTGGCGGCGCTCCACCCGGATCGTCCTGCCGCAGGCCATGCGCGCCATCCTGCCCACGGCCTTCAACGAGATCATCGGCCTGGTCAAGGGCACCTCGATCGTCTACGTCCTGGCCTACTCCGAGCTGTTCTACACCGTCCAGGTCATCTACAACCGCACCCAGCAGGTGCTGCCGCTGCTCCTGGTGGCCACCCTCTGGTACGTCGTGATCACCTCGGTCCTCAGCGTTTTCCAGTACTACATCGAGCGGCACTACTCCAGGGGCGCCGTCCGCAGCCTGCCGCTGACGCCGTTGCAGAAGGCCCGGAAATTCCTGTCCACCCACGCCACCGACACCCGAGCGAAGGGACTCCGATGAGCACCGCAACCCAAGAAACCACCCGCGGCCTGGTGGAGATCACCAAGGTCCGGAAGTCCTTCGGGGCCGTCGAGGTCCTCAAAGGGGTATCGCTGACGGTGGAGCCCGGCGGCGTGGCGGTCATCGTCGGGCCTTCGGGTTCCGGCAAGTCCACCCTGCTGCGCACCATCAACCATCTGGAAAAGGTCGACGGCGGGTTCATCGCCATCGACGGCGCGCTGGTGGGCTACGGGATCCGGGGCCGCAGGCTGCACGAGCTGCGCGAGAAGGAGATCCTGAAACAGCGCACCGAGATCGGCATGGTGTTCCAGAACTTCAACCTGTTCCCGCACCTCACCGCGCTGGAAAACGTGGCGGAGGCACCCGTCGTCGCGCCGCGTGCCGGAAAACCGCGGCTCTCCAAGGCAGCAGCCCGCGAGCGCGGCCTGGAGCTGCTGGACCGGGTGGGCCTCAAGGACCGGGCCGGCGCCTACCCGCGGCAGCTCTCCGGCGGCCAGCAGCAGCGCGTGGCGATCGCCCGGGCGCTGGCGCTGGACCCCAAGATCCTGCTCTTCGACGAGCCCACCTCGGCCCTGGACCCGGAACTCGTCAACGAGGTCCTGGACGTCATCCGCGAACTGGCAAAATCCAGCACCACGCTGGTCATCGTCACGCATGAGATGGGCTTCGCCCGGGACGTCGCGGACACGGTGGTCTTCATGGACCAGGGCCGGATCGTCGAACAGGGCACCCCGCAGGCAATTTTCACCAACCCCCAGGAAGAGCGCACCCGGAGTTTCTTCTCCAAGGTGATCGAACCCGCTTTCAATATCTAAGGAACTCCTCCATGGCATCTTTCAGCACCCCACGCTCAACCCGGCCCCGCAGACTCGCGGCGCTGCCCGCCGTCGTCCTCCTCGGCACCCTTTCCGGCACGCTGGCGCTCAGCGCCTGCTCCGATCCCGGCGCCTCCGCGGCTTCAGGCGGGCAGCCGGCGACGACGGCGGCGCGCAACGGCGTCGTCTACAACACCTCGCCGGACCAGCAGCGCATCCGCGCGGAGAAGGACGCGGCCATCGCCGCGAAGGTCCCCGCGCTGATCACCAAGGACGGCAAGCTGACCGTGGCCACTACGGCGGGTTCCATCCCGCTGTCCTTCCACGCCAGCGACGACAAAACCCCGATCGGCGTCGAGCTGGACATTGCCCAGCTGGTCGCGGACAAGCTCGGCCTCGAACTGGACGTCCAGGTGACGTCCTGGGAGAACTGGCCGCTGAAGACGCAGTCCGGCGACTTCGAGGCCGTGTTCTCCAACGTCGGCATCAACGCCGCGCGCGTGAAGCTGTTCGACTTCTCCAGCTACCGGGCCGCCTATATGGGCTTCGAGGCGAAGAAGGGCTCCAGCTACGACATCAAGGGTTCCGACGACATCTCGGGCCTGAAGGTCTCGGTGGGCTCCGGCACCAACCAGGAGAAGATCCTGCTCGCCTGGAACAAGGAACTCGAGGCCAAGGGCAAGGCCCCCGCCGTGCTGCAGTACTACTCCGCCGACGCCGACACCATCCTGGCGCTGTCCTCGGGCCGCACCGACCTGAACCTCGCGCCCTACCCCTCGGTGACCTACCGGGAGAACACCCGCGACGACCTCAAGGTGGTGGGCAAGGTCAACGCCGGCTGGCCGTCCGAGACCCTCGTCGCCGCCACCACCCTCAAGGGCAACGGCCTGGCCCCGGCCATCACCGACGCGCTGAACTCGGCCATCAAGGACGGCTCCTACACCAAGGTCCTTCAGCGCTGGGGCCTCTCCGAGGAAGCCCTGCCCGAATCCAGGACCGTCACCGAGGCGAACTTCGGTAGCCCCGCGCCGGGGAAGACACAGGCAGGAAAAACGCAGTGAAATTCCAGGTCCTCGACATCATCCCGCACCTGAAGAACCCAATCACCGGGGAGATCGTCTCCACCGCGGACCGGCTCAACCAGGTGGTCAGCACGGCGCAGCGCGCCGAGGAACTCGGCTTCGACAGTTTCTCCGTCGGGGAACGCCACGCCGGCGAGTTCATCTCCTCCTCTCCCACCGCAGTGCTGGCAGCCATCGCCGCCGTCACGAGCACCATCCGGCTGCAGAGCGGCGTCACAGTGCTCTCCGTCCTGGACCCGGTGCGGGTCGCGGAGGACTACGCCACGATCGACCAGCTCAGCCGCGGCCGGCTGGAACTCGTGATCGGCAAGGGCAACGAGGTGCTGCAGTACCCGCTCTTCGGCCTGGACCTGGACGACCAGTGGGAGCTGCTGGCGGAAAAATACGAACTGCTGGGACGGCTCTGGACCGAGGAAAACGTCACCTGGTCCGGGAAGTTCCGGCCCGCGCTGACCGAACCGACCACCACCACGCCGCGGCCGTTCGCCGGCGCACCGCGCATCTGGCACGGTTCGGCCACGAGCCTGACCTCCGCGGCGCTGGCCGCGCAGTGGGGCGATCCGCTGTTCACCGCCAACGCCATCCAGCCGCGCGGAAACTACAAGGTGCTGATCGACCACTACCGCGAGGAATACGAACGCCACGGCCACGATCCCCGGCACCAGTACCTGGGCTCGGGTGCCGGCGCCGGCGGCGTGTTCATCGCGGACACCACGCAGGAGGCCAAGCGCCAGTTCGGCCCGGTCTACGAGGCGCTCACCGCGGGCCGCAACGTCCCCGGCAACAACTCCCCGTTCCGCGATATCCACCACGCCGTGGCCGAGGGGCCGGCCCTGGTGGGCAGCCCGGAGCAGGTGATCGACAAGATCCTCAGCTACCACGAGCTCTACGGCCACGACCTGCAGTCGATCGCCCTGCCCACCACGCAGCCGTTCGAGCAGCAGCTGGAGATCCTGGAGCGGTTCGCCCTTGAGGTCGTCCCCGCCGTCCGCGCCGCGGCGCCCACGACCCTCTGGTCGGAGGGCGATCCCTACGCCGGCCGACCCGAAGCCAGCCTCGCCGGCAAGGCAGGCACCACCGAACCCGAC
>NZ_JAGPOT010000090.1 GCF_018224015.1 Pseudarthrobacter albicanus | reverse complement strand
CGTCCGCGCCGCGGCGCCCACGACCCTCTGGTCGGAGGGCGATCCCTACGCCGGCCGACCCGAAGCCAGCCTCGCCGGCAAGGCAGGCACCACCGAACCCGACGCCGCGGCCCGCATCCAATCCGACCACGCCAACCACAGGAGCTCCCATGTCTACGCCCGCTGAACCGTCGTCCGCCCGGTGGTCGAGCTCGTCGAGACCGGATCTCGACAAGCTCGACCACCGGGACAAGCTCTACCACCGGGACGGTACCTTCGCCGCGGACTGGGCCCAATGGCACGCCGCGCACGAACGCCACCGCGCGGACCCCCACGGTTTCCTGGCCGTCACCCACCTGCACTGGCTTTCAGCCGAGCCGGCCCGGCTCGACGGCGCCCCGGGCACCTGGAGCGTGGAGAACGACGTCGTCCGCCTGGTTCTGGAGGCCGGCGACAGCCTGCTGCGGGACGGGCAGGAACTGAACCCGGACGGGACCGGGGCCAGCGTAGTGCTGGGCCCGGTTTCCGAGCGCGAAGGGCTCATCCTGTGCGTGGACGACGCCGGCGCCGGGCATACCGTGATCGAGCTCGCCAAGCGCGGCGGCCGCTATGTCGTGCGGCCGAGGCATCCCCTGAATCCCCTGCTGGCCGGCTACCGCGGCACGCCCACCTACGCGCCGGACGCCTCGTTCGCCGTCGAAGGGACCTTCGTGCCCTTCGAAACGCCGCGCAGCACCACCGTTGGCGCCGCCGTCGAGGGCATCCGGCATGTCTACGAGGCGCCCGGCGAGCTCCGCTTCCGGCTGGCGGGCCGGGACCTGGTGCTGACGGCCTTCAACGGGCATGTGTCCGGGACCCTGTCCGTGCTGTTCACGGACGCGACCTCGGGCAACACCACCTATGCGGCCAACCGCTCCCTCGCCGCCGCAGCCCCCGGCCCGGACGGGACGGTCACGCTCGACTTCAACCGGGCCGTGAACCTGCCCTGCGCCTACACGGACCTGGCGACCTGCCCGCTGCCGCCGGCGGAAAACCGCCTGCCGGTCGCCGTCGAGGCCGGAGAAAAAATCCCCTACGAACGTCAGGACGCGTCATGAGCCAGACCCCCCGGACCCGCCACGCCTCCGCAGGGAAGGGGCGCGGGCGTGGGCTCCTGCTGCTGGAGCTCGACGGCGCCGGGGCCCACCCGGCCGCGTGGCGGGCGTCCCGGACCGGGCCGGCCGCCGTGCTCACCCCGGCCCGGCTCCGCGACGTCGTCCTGGCCGCCGAATCCGCCGGATTCCACGCCGCCACCTTTGCCGACCGCCCGCTCGACCCTGGTCCGCTCCCCGCGGGGACGGACGCAACGGGGACGGCCGGGCCGGGACCGGACGCAACGGCGCGGCTCAACGCCCTGCAGCGCGCGGCCTTCGCCGGGCCCATCACCCGCTCCCTCGCGCTGATCCCGGAGGTGGACACGGCCTACACGGAGCCGTTCCATGTCTCCACCCAGCTCGCCAGCCTGGACTACGTCTCCGGCGGCCGGGCCGGCTGGCTCGTAGCCGCCTCTGGCAGCGCGGACGAAGCCGCCGCCGTCGGACGCGAAACCGTGCCCGGGGACCGGCTGGCGCAGGAAGCCGCCGACTCCATCGAGGTCAGCCGCCGCCTCTGGGACTCCTGGGAGGACGACGCCGTCATCCGCGACGTCCCCACCGGACGCTACCTGGACGCGGACAAGCTGCACTACATCGATTTCGAGGGCGGAAACTACTCAGTCAAGGGCCCGTCGATCGTGCCGCGGCCGCTGCAGGGGCAGCTCCCGGTGCTGGCCCGCGCCGGGCTCCTGGCCCGGGAAGCGGTCGCCGCCGGCGCCGTGGATGCCCTCCTCGTCTCGGCCCCGACGCCGGAGCTGCTGGCCGCGGAGATCACCGGGACGCGCGCTGATTTCGCTGGGGGCGCCGCCGGCGCCGGGCCCGCCCTGATCGCGGAGCTCGACGTCGTTCTGGACGCCCGCGGTGAGGCCGCCGCCGGCCGCCTCGCCGGGCTGGACGGCCACACGCCGTGGCAGAGCCCGCGGGCGCGTTTCGTCGGCACGGCGGCGGAACTCATCGAGCTGCTGGCGGAAGTCCTCGGCGTGGCCGACGGCGTCCGGCTGCACCCGGCGGTGCTGGAAGTCGACCTCGAGGAGCTGTCCCGGCTGGTGCTTCCCGAGCTCCGCCGCCGCGGCGTCCTGGCCCCCGTGGTCCTGGATGCCTCGTTCCGGGACCAGCTCGGCCTGGCCCGGCCCGCCAGCCGCTACGCCGCCACACCATCCGACGCCGCACCCGCCGCGGCACCCGCCGCCGCACCCGCCGCCGCACCCGCCGCAGCAAATCAAGGAGACAAATCGTGAGCCAGAATCCGAACCCGCATCCGGCCCGGGAGTTCACCCCCTCGGGCACGCTCCAGCTCGGTGTCTTCTTCCAGGGCGTCAACTCGGGAACCATCTGGAAGACGGCCGGGTCCGGCTCCCAGACGGACTTCGAATCGTTCCGC
Organism: Pseudarthrobacter albicanus; assembly: GCF_018224015.1. GTDB lineage: Bacteria > Actinomycetota > Actinomycetes > Actinomycetales > Micrococcaceae > Arthrobacter > Arthrobacter albicanus. The sequence goes on along the minus strand of NZ_JAGPOT010000090.1, from coordinate 8,591 downwards.
CGCCTCGCGCAGACCGCCGAGCGCGGCCTGTTCTCCGCGTTCTTCCTGGGTGAAGGCCTGCGGCTGCGTGAGCACCTGGGGCGCCCGCACGCCCTCGACGTCGCGGGCCGGCCGGACGCGCAGACCATGCTCGCCGCCCTGGCGTCAGTGACCTCGCACATCGGCCTGGTGGCCACCCAGAACACCACCTACAACGACCCCGCAGACCTGGCCCACCGGCTCTCCTCCCTGGACCTCATCTCCGGAGGCCGGGCCGCCTGGAACATCGTCACCACCGACAACGCCTGGACCGGGGCGAACTTCCGCCGCGGCGGCTACCTCGACCACGCGGACCGCTACGTCCACGCCGAGGCCTTCGTCCGGACCGCGAAGCAGATCTGGGACGCCTGGGACGACGGCGCCATCGCGGCGTCGGCCGCCGCCGGGCGCTGGTCCGCCCCCGGCGCGGTCCGCCGCGTGCGCCACGCCGGCCGGCACTACACCGTCGATGTCACGCCGCGGCTGCCGCGCAGCGCCCAGTACCGGCCGGTGCTGTTCCAGGCCGGGGATTCCCCGGAAGGGCGGGATTTCGCCGCACGCCAGGCCGACGTGATCTTCTCCGCCCACCCCACGTTCGACGCCGCCCTCGACTTCCGCCGCGACATCGTGGACCGCACGCTCAAGGCCGGGCGCGGCGCCAACGACGTCAAGATCATGCCGGCGAGCGAGTTCATCCTGGCGCCCACGCCGCAGGAGGCCCTGGAGAAGAAGGAATGGGTGCGCAGCCTGCAGATCGGCCCGCAGCAGGCGATCGCGTACCTCGAGCAGTTCTGGGGCCGCGAGCTCCAGTCCTTCGATCCGGACGGACCGCTGCCGGCGATCGATCCGGTGGTGGAGGAAACCTCGGAAACCCGCGGCAGCGGCTTCCACGGCGCCAAGGCCCGGCAGCTCGCCGACCAGTGGCGTGCCGAGGCCAAGGAAAAGGGCCTGTCCATCCGCCAGTTCGTGTCCGCCAGGACCAGCCGCGGGGACTCCACCTTCACCGGTTCCTATACAGAGGTGGCGGACCAGCTGGCGGAGTACGCGCGCGCCGGCGCCGTCGACGGCTTCAACATCTCGCCCTGGCTGATCCCGAGCGGGCTCGATGAGATCGTGGACCACCTGGTCCCGGCGCTGCAGGAGCGCGGCGTGTACCCGACCGAGTATGCGGGCACCACGCTGCGGGAAAACCTCGGCCTGGCCACCCCGGTGCGCCCTGCCGCCGCGGCCGAAGCCGAAGCCCGGGTCTGACTCCCCATTCTTTTGTGTCTGAGACTCATCGGCTGCTCCGCAACCGCCCTTTTCAGCCCCCGGAAGGGCAGTTGCGGAGCAATCGATGCGAGAAAAGCTACTTCTTGGTGACCGGTCAGCCCGCGGCCGGATTTTCGCTGGCCACTTGCTCCATGAGCCTGGCTGTCGGCGGTGCCGCCATCAGCGGCTCCATTATTTCCGGGTTATTCCACACCTGGGCGCGCAGCCGCTCCAGAAACGCAGCCGCGGCGTCCTTCGTGTCGAAGTCCAGGTGCACGGCCACATTGTTCTCGTCGTCGGTGTCCCGAAATACCCGGATCGAGCGGGCGCCCGAGGCGGCACGGCCTGCGGGATCCTTATCGAACGCCTGCTTCCATGCGGCGTAGTCCCGGACCGGATAACCTACCTGCAGCGTGAACATCATTGATCCTTCCCTCGATTGGGTAATCACCATAGAGCGTGCGGCGTCCATCTGGATAGGGCCGGAGGACTCTCCGGGAGGACAACAGCAACGCGGGGTCACCTCGCGCCCATGATCCCCTTCGGGACGGACGCGATGTGACCCCGCGTTGGTCTTCCTTGCCCTCCGGCGGCCTTACTTCTTGGGTAGGCCGGCCGGGTTCACTTCGGACTTCTTCACGGCCTCGGCGCTCAGGCCCCAGCGGTCCAGGATCCTGGCGTAGGTGCCGTCCTGGATCAGGTGGTTCAGGCCGGCCGCGGCGGCGACGGCGAAGCCGTTGTCCTTCTTGGTGGCCGCGGCGATGCTGGCCTTCAGCGGCCAGCCGCCGTCCACGAGGCCCACGAGCTTGGTCTTGGCATCCGAGGCGGCCTTGAAGGCTGCCGTGGCGTTGGGACCGAAGGTCAGGTCCGCGCGGCCGGACGCCAGGGCCAGCTGGGAGGCGGAATCGTCGTCGTAATACTGGAACTCAACCGGCTTCAGGCCGTTCTTCTTGTTCTCCTCGTCCCAGCGCAGCAGGATGGATTCCTGGTTGGTGCCGGAGCCCACGATCACGCGCTTGCCCGCAACGTCCGGCGCGGTCTCCACCTTGGTGATGGCGCTGCCGGCCGCGGCGTAGAAGCCCAGCTTGTCGTCGCGGTAGCTGGCGAAGTCGAACTTGAGCTTGCGCTCCTCGGTCACCGTCACGTTGGACAGCACCGCCTCATACTTGCCCGAATCGACGCCGAGGGGCCAGTCGGCCCAGGCGGTCGGCACGATCTCGGCTTCCAGGCCCAGCGACTCGGCCAGCGCGACGGCGATATCCACCTCGTTGCCGACCGGTGTCTTGTTGTCGGTGGCGTAGACGGCCAGCGGCGCGGCGAACGGGCTGACCGCCACGGTCAGCTTGCCGTCCTTTTTGATGGCGTCCGGGACGAGCGCGGCAGCGGCCTTGTCGACGGTGGCCTTCACCCGGTCCTGCTGCGGAGACAGGTTGAACGTCTTGACTCCGGAGGAGGACGACGACGACGCCGGGGTGCCGCTACCGGCGGCCGACGCGCCGGGGTCGGAGCAGGCCGCCAGGCCCAGCAGGGTGGTGGCGGCCAGGGCCACGCTGACGCCGGTCTTGACTGTATTTCTGGACATGATTCTCCCCTTGGAAGTCGTGGATTCAGTGCTCGTGCCAGCAACTATCCGGCGCGGCCGAATGCCGGTCAAAGCGTGGTGAAACCAAGGGATACAAGGGGTAAGCGCAGTTAATCCGGAGGCCCTGGACATGACCTGCGGCGGCCCCGTGTTACCGCAGGTTGCCGTTCGTGACGCGGCGGGACGAATTTCTACCCGGAGGGGCGCCGCTGGGCCTAGCCTGCATAGAAGACCACACGAACAGGAGGGGTGGACATGTCATTGGGCACCCGCCGGACCGTGCACCGGCTCAGCATCGACGCCCCTGAGGATGTCATCTTCAGCATGCTGCGGGACTCCGCGCACTGGCCGTATCTGGACGGCCTCACCGTCTACTCCGAGCGGGTCAGCGGCGACGATTCGAACCACGAACTTCGCACCTCCGTCGTCGCCAACGGATCGCTCAGCTCGAGCCGCTGCCGGCGGGTCTTCGACGCGGCCGGCCACGGCGCCGAGTTCCGCCAGCTCGACGTCGAGGCTCCGTTCCTGGCGCTCGGCGGAACGTGGGACATCCACCGGGCGGACGGACAGTCTGTGGTGACGCTCAGCCACGAGTACGCACTCGACGACGATACTGAGGAGCTCGCGGAGCGGGTCAACCGGAGCATCGACGAGTTCAGCCGGCGTGAGCTTGAGGCGCTCAGGCTCAGCTCCGAACGCCTGGCCCGGCTGCTGCAGCGGCACTCCGTCGTGCAGGAGGCCTGAATTTCGATGTCGAAGGATCAGTACACGACGGAACGGGACGGCTTCGGGCGCCTGCTGGCCGACCGCGAGGTCTGGCGGCAGGCCGCCACGATCCCGGCGGCCGGCGAGCTGACCGCACGGTGGCTGGAGGGCAGCAGCCAGTATCAGCCCGGGACCTTCACGCCCGGCATTGATGAAGAGACCAGGGGCATCGCCGCCCGGCTTGCCGAGCTGAACCGCAACGGCCTCTTCACCAAGGAATCACAACCGGGCGTCCTCGCGGAGGGCCACGCGCAGCGGGCCTACCTGACGGCTTTCTGCACCACGGAGGCGGCGTCGGCACTGCTGCAGCTCTCCGCCCGGACCGGCCTGGTGACCGTGGCTCACGCCCCCGGGGAAGCCAGCCGTGCGTCCATTCCGGTGACGGTGCAGCAGGACGAGGTGGTGACGGTCCTGGGCAGCAGTGAAAGCCCCGTCACCCCGGAGCAACTCACTGCGTGGTCCGAGGAGGCCAACGATGCCCTGGCCCTGGTCCTGGCCGACTCCTGGTACGTGGAGATCTTCGATCCCGTGTGGGGCAGGAACGAGATCCTCCTGCCGGCCGTCCTCAAGGCGCTGACGGAAGGCTGAGCTCCGGGCGCCGCGGCGGCCGCCGGCGGCGGAAGCAGACTTCAGCCGATGGTGGCCGCCTCGTCCAGGGTGTGCGGCTCGAAGTGTTCCAGCAGTTCCTTGATGGCCTGGAGGTTGTGCTGGAAATTTTCAGAGCCCCGCCACTGCTCGATCTGCTCCAGTGACTCCCAGGGCCCGGTGCTGATAAACCGGTTCGGCACGTCGCGGTCGTGCATCAGCACGCCCTTGGCGGCCGGGTAGTCCTCCTGCGTCTTCCTGGCCAGGTCCCGCCAGGCCTGTACGAAATCGTTCTCACGGCCCGGTTTCACCAACCAGATCCCAAGCGTATAGACCGACACGACGACCGCCTCCATTCATGACCGGGGTTGATACCTCGATTATGTTCCTGTCCCCCGGGGTGGCGGTAGGGCCGTTGGGTCCGACGCCGGCCGCCGAACGGCGCAGCATGGTTGGAGGCGAAAAAGTTGATGCCCACGGAGCCGGTGTCCGTCCGGTCCGCGACGGCGAGTGCCGCCTCGGGGTCCTGGCCGAACACCAGTCCGCCGAGGCCGAACTCGGTGTTGTTGGCCAGCGCGACAGCCTCATCAACACTGCCGCCGGCGTCGTCGTACTTCAGGATCGACAGCACCGGCCCGAAGATCTCCTCCCGGGAGATCCGCATGTCCGGTGTGACGCCGGCGAAAACCGTCGGCTCCACGAAGTAGCCGCCCTCCAGGCCCCCGCTGAGCGACGCCGCGCGTCCGCCGGTCGTGGCCCGGGCCCCCTCTGCCCGGCTTCTTCGCCTACGGCACCAGGCGCGCACCGTACAGCGGTGGGCCCGTCGGGCTCGGGCAAATCCAGTCTCCTGGCCGTCGCCGCCACCCTGGTCCGCCCCAGCGGCGGGGACGTGGTGATTGACGGGACCAATAGGCGGGGCTGAAGGACAGGGAACTGACCGCGCTGCGCAGGGAGAAGGTGGGCATCATCTTCCAGCAGCCCAACCTTCTGGCGTCCCTGACCGCCGTCGAACAGTTGATCATTGGCCACCACCTGCGCGGCAAACCGCTGAAGGCTGCGCGTTCGCGGGCCGCGGGACTCCTGGATCTGGTGGGGCTGGCCGCGTCCGCGGACAAGCGTCCGCATCAGCTCTCGGGCGGTCAGCGGCAGCGGGTGAACATTGCCCGGGCCCTGATGGGCAGTCCGAAGGTGCTCCTCGTGGACGAGCCGACGGCGGCACTGGACCACGTGCACAGCGCATCGATCGTCGGGTTGCTGCGCCGTGTCACGAACGAATTCCAGGTGGCCACCGTGATGGTCACGCATGACACCGAATTCGGCCCGCTGACGGATGCCGTCGCTGTGATGCGCGACGGCGGCCTGACCGCCCCGGCCTTACCCGGCGCCGGGGGCGCGGAGTAGGGTTCCGTCATGGACATCATCCTGGTACCCGGTTTCTGGTTGGACGCGTCGTCGTGGGAGCATGTGACGCCGGCGTTGGCCGCGGCGGGGCACACGCCCCACGCGATGACGCTGCCCGGCCTCGAATCCGTCGATGCACCCCGAGCGGGCATCAGCCTGCAGGACCATATTGCCGCCGTCGTAAATGCCGTCGACGCCATGGACGGAAATGTGGTCCTGGTGGGGCACTCGGGCGGGGGCGCGATCATCCACGGCGTGGCCGACGCGCGGCCTGACCGCGTAGCGCGGAACATTTACGTGGACAGCGGACCCCTCGGCGAGGGCGGCGTCATCAATGACCAGCTGCCCACCGACGGCGATGACGTGCCGTTGCCGCCATGGGAGGGCTTCGAGGACGCCGATCTGGTGGACCTCACCCACGAGCTCCGTGCTTCGTTCCGGGCGCGCGCCATTCCACAGCCCAAGGGCGTCGCTTACGGCAGGCAGCACCTGCACAACGTCCGCCGGTACGAGGTCCCCGCCACGGTGATCGCATGCGAATTCCCGTCATCGCTCCTGACCGGATGGATCGACGCGGGCCACCCCTTCGTCGCCGAGCTGGCCCGCATCCACGACGTCGAGTACGTGGACCTCCCCACCGGGCATTGGCCCCAGTTCACCAAACCTGTGGAGTTGGGCCAGGCGATCCTGGCGGCGGTGGAGCAGACGGGGTGAGCTTGCCAGCAATGCACAAGTAACTTGATCAAGCTGCTTGTATAATTGACGCATGACCCTCCAGGCGATGACGACCTCCTTCTTCGAAACCCTGTATCCGCTGTTGAGGCGGCTGAACGCCGAACGAACCATCTCCCCCGGCAAGATGGGCGTGTTGCGGCATCTGGCCGAGCATGGGCGCGCCACCACCTCGGAACTGGCGGTTGCCGGGCGGGTCAGCCCGCAAGGCATTTCGCTCGCCGCCCGGGAGCTTGAGCGCTGGCAGTTCGTGGTCCGCGTCCCCGACGCTGAAGACCGGCGCCGGATCTGGATCGAACTCACGGACGCGGGGCGGCAGAAGCTGCGCGAGGAGTCCTCGGCCGGCCATGAGTGGCTGGACCAGGCAATCAGGGAGCGCCTGACGCCGGACGAGCGGAAGACGCTGGAGGCGGCCATCCCAGTCCTGAAAAAGCTTGGATCGGATGTGTCCGTTGATTGAGGCGCGATCGGGCGCACGGCTGATCCCGGCCCTGGTCTACGCAGCCCTCTCCACGGCGATCGTGAGCTCCCTGGGCATGCTCCTGGTTCCCACCATCTCCCGCGAGATGGATGTTACGGTGAGTACCGCGCAGTGGATGCTCACCATCAACCTCCTGGTCGGCGCCGTCGCCACGCCGGTCATGGGCCGGCTCAGCGACGGCCCCCACAAGAAGCGACTCCTGCTCACGTCGCTGTTGATCATCCTCATCGGGTCCATCATCGCCGCCGCGGCACCGAATTTCACCGTTTTCCTGATCGGACGGGCGCTTCAGGGCCTGAGCTACGGGATCGTGCCGGTGACCATCGCCCTTGCCCGCCGCTACGTGGCCGCCGAAAAAGTGCAATTCTCAATTTCCAGCCTGTCGGTGACCGTTTCCACGGGTATGGGGATCGGCTACCCCCTGACCGGAATTATTGCCGGGCTCATGGACTTCCGGTTCGCGTTCTGGTTCGCCGCGTTGTTCGTGGTCACGGCCATCATTGTGGTCTTCCGCGTTGTGCCGGCGGGCCCTGACGAACGGGCCCCACGGATCCCGTTCGACTTCAGGGGCGCAGGCCTGCTCGGCCTCGGTCTCGGCGCCCTTCTCCTCGGCGTCAGCGAAGGGCCCAACTGGGGTTGGAGCTCACCATCGACCATCGGCGCCTTCATCCTCGCGGCCATCGTCCTTACGGCCTGGGTCGGGGCTGAGCTGCGGACGCGGCATCCCCTGGTCAACCTTCGGGTTCTCCGGAATGCTGAAGTGCTGCTGGCCAACGGCACGGCGGCCGGCCTGGGCGCCGCCATGTACATCGGCCTTTCGATCTCCAGCCTGGTCGCCCAGGCGCCCGCCTCCACCGGCTACGGGATTGCGCTTCCCCTGTTCTGGGCCGGCTTCGTGATGTTCCCGCTCTCGGTGGGAAGCTTCAGCGCCAACCGCCTGGTGCGCCGCCTGTCGCGCCGGATCCGCCTCACGGCCCTGCTGCCGATGGGCGCCGGCGTGATGGCGTCCGCGGGAATAATTATCTGGCTGGCCCATACCGAACTCTGGGAAATCCTGATCGGGATGCTGGTGTTGGGCGTTGGAATGGGAACGAGCTACGCGGCCATGCCTGCGCTGATTGCCCGCAGCGTGGCCACCGCAGAGCTGGGCAGCTCCGTGAGCTTCAACCAGGTCCTGCGCACCGTGGGAAGCTCATTCGGCACCGCCGTTGCGGGCGCGGTGCTCGCGGCGGACATCGCGCCGGACCTTCACCCGTCGGGTGCCGGGATCAGCGCAACGCTCGGGATCGGCGCGGTCCTTTGCGCGGTGGTGTTCATCGCACTGCTTGTCCATACCTTTGTCTCGCGTTCACCCCGAGACAGCGATAAGCGGCCCGAACCCCGGGCCGCGGGTACTCGGTAGCTATTCAGCCCGCGCCCTGGACTGCCCCCTGACCAGGCGGGCTGTTCACAGCCACGCCGCTGGCCATCGTAAACAGGCCGCCGGTTCGCCGGCAGAGTCTCATGGAAGACCACCAGCGACGCCAGCAGGACGGCGACGCCGACGGCCGCGAGGAACAGGAGGTCAACAAGTCAACACCTCGGACAGCCGCGTCGAACTCTCGTGGAACGTCGCCGACTCTGCCTCGCTTTCGGACGGCCAACGGCTGATGCTGCTCACGCGTCTAGGACTGCGCTGAACAATTTGGGTGGTTTAAGGCGCGCCTGCTGGACTTCGCGCAGTGGTCCTTAAGACTGGGTGTATGCAAGGAATTGAGGCGGCCCAGCGCGGATATT
>NZ_JAGPOT010000009.1 GCF_018224015.1 Pseudarthrobacter albicanus | reverse complement strand
ATCCAAATATCCGCGCTGGGCCGCCTCAATTCCTTGCATACACCCAGTCTTAAGGACCACTGCGCGAAGTCCAGCAGGCGCGCCTTAAACCACCCAAATTGTTCAGCGCAGTCCTAGGGGGCCTTCGCGGGATGGAATTTCTGCTGGGCGGCCGGCAGGCCTTCCCGGACCAGGGCCTCGACGGCGTCCGCTGCGGAGCCGAGGAGGAAAGGCAGTTCCTTCTTCTCGGGGCCGGAGAAATCCCGCAGGACGTAGTCCGCGGTGTCCATCCGGCCCGGCGGACGCCCGACGCCTACCCTCACGCGGAGGTAGTCCTTCGTGGCCAGGGCCCTGGAAATGTCCCGCAGCCCGTTATGCCCGCCTTCACCGCCGCCGATTTTGAGTTTCACGGTGTCGAAGGGGATGTCGATCTCGTCATGCACGGCGATGACATGGCCGGGATCGATGTCGTAGAACTTCGCCAGGGCCGAGACAGGGCCGCCGGACACGTTCATGTAGCACACCGGCTTGGCGAGTACGACCCGGGGCCCGCCGATGCCGAGCCGTCCTTCGAGGACCTGGGCCCGCGATTTGTGGGACTTGAAGCGGCCGCCGGCCCGGGAGGCAAGTTCGTCGAGGACCATCTGTCCGACGTTGTGGCGGTTGTGGCTGTAGTCGGGTCCCGGGTTGCCAAGGCCTACGATCAGCCAGGTGTCGGTCATGGGTCAGTCCTTCTGGGGTCCAGGTCTGCCGCCGGCGGCGGAGACGGCGGCGGAGACAGCGGCGGAGACAGCGGCGGAGACAGCGGCCAGCCGCGTAGCGAAGACGACGGCGGCCGGGCCCCAAGAGGGACCCGGCCGCCGGAGGATCCGCCGGAACTACCCTGCTGCAGCCTCGGAGGAAGCGGCTTCGGCTTCTTCTTCAGCGGCCTCGGAGATGTTGACGACGAGGGACTCGGCGTCGGCCAGGAGGACGGCGCCCTTGGGCAGGACCAGGTCCGAAGCGTAGATGTGCTCGCCGGCGGAACGGCCTTCGATGCTCACCTCGATGGCGGTCGGCAGGTGGGTTGCCTCGGCCTCGAGCGAGATGACGGTCATTTCCTGGTTGAAGACGTTGCCGGGGGCAAGTTCGCCGGTCAGGTGAACGGGAATGTCAACCGTGACCTTCTCGCCCGTGCGGACGGTCAGGAGGTCGAGGTGCTCGATGATCTGCTTGATCGGATCGCGCTGGATGTCCTTGACCAGGGCAAGGTGCTCTTCGCCGTTGATCTCCAGGGACAGCAGGGCGTTGGCAACGCGGACGGCCAGCGTGGTGGACTTGGCCGGCAGGGTGATGTGGATCGGCTCTGCGCCGTGGCCGTAGATGACGGCCGGGATCAGGCCGGCCATGCGTGCGCGGCGTGCATAGCCCTTGCCGAATTCGGTGCGGACTTCTGCTGCGAGCTTCTGCTCAGACATGTGTATCTCCTCATGGAACGAACGGTGTTCAGCAAGGGCGGAGGTCTGTTGCGACCTTCAACGCCGGGTGGCCGTGCGGCCGCCCTTCCGAAGGGAGATTCAGACCCAGTCGATAACGGAGACCAGCAGTCCGGTTTCCCGTGTATACGGTTTCCCGGTGCTCTCCCTCGCCAAGGTATCGGAACGAGTTTACCAGCGTCGGGCCCGGTTCCTGAAACCGGGCCCGGTCCGGACGGAGGTACTAGGCGTTGCCGTCGAACAGGCTGGTGACGGAGCCGTCGTCGAACACTTCACGGATGGCACGGGCGATCAGCGGCGCGATGGACAGCACCGTGAGTTGCGGGAAACGCTTGTCGGCGGCGATCGGCAGGGTGTTGGTGACAACAACCTCGCGGGCCCCGGATTCCGAAAGCCGCTGGGCGGCAGGATCGGAGAAGACGGCGTGCGTTGCCGCGATGATGACATCCTTGGCTCCGGCGTTCATCAGGACCTGGACCGCGCCTGAAATGGTTCCGCCGGTGTCGATCATGTCATCGATCAGGACACAGGTGCGGCCCTGGATCTGGCCCACCACGGTCTTGGAGACGGCCTGGTTCGGCACCGTCAGGTCGCGGCTCTTGTGGACGAACGCCAGCGGCGCCCCGCCGAGCCGCTCGGCCCACTGCTCGGCGACGCGGACCCGGCCGGTATCCGGGGACACGACGGTGATGTTGTCCGAACCCACCCGGGTCCGGATGTACTCCGCCAGCAGCGGGATGGCCATGAGGTGGTCCACCGGGCCGTCGAAGAAGCCCTGGATCTGCGAGGTGTGCAGGTCCACGCTCATGATGCGGTCGGCGCCGGCGGTCTTGTACAGATCGGCGATGAGCCGTGCCGAGATCGGCTCGCGGCCGCGGCCCTTCTTGTCCTGGCGGGCGTAGGGGTAGAACGGCGACACCACGGTGATCCGCTTGGCTGAGGCCCGCTTCAGCGAATCGATCATGATCAGCTGCTCCATGAGCCAGTTGTTCAGCGGGGCCGGGTGCGCCTGGATGACGAAGGCGTCGGTGCCGCGCACGCTCTCGCCGGCCCGGACGTAGATCTCGCCGTTGGCAAAGTCGTAGGCGTCCAGGGGCAGCAGCTCGGTTCCCAGCTCCTTGGCGATTTCCTTCGCCAGCTCCGGGTGTGCGCGCCCGGCGGCAAGCACCAGCTTCTTCTCGCCGCGTGCCGTAATTTCGCTCATTGTTGCTAGCCCTCTTCTGTCGGTGCCGGAGTATGGGACGTTGTGGGAGCAGCTGCCTTGGAACCGGCCGCCGCGGCCAGCGCGGCGGAGATCGTGCCGGGGCGTTTTGCGATGACCCAGCCTTCCGTGTTGCGCTGTTCGGCCAGGGACAGGGCCAGGGCGCCGGCGGGGACATCGTGGCGGATCACGGCCCCGGCACCGCTGTAGGCGCCGTCGCCGAGCCGTACCGGGGCGACGAAGACGGTATTGGAGCCGGTGCGCACACCGGAGCCGATGACGGTCCGGTGCTTCTTGTCGCCGTCGTAGTTGGCCGTGATGTTGCCGCAGCCGATGTTGGTGTCTTCGCCGATCTCGGCGTCGCCGGCATAGCCGAGGTGCGAGAGCTTGGAGCCGCGGCCGATGGTGACGTTCTTGGTCTCGTAGAAGGCGCCGATCTTGCCGGTCTCGCCCAGGACTGTGCCGGGGCGCAGGTACGTGAACGGGCCGACGCTGGCCTTCGCGCCGATCGTCGCACCTGTTCCGTGGGTGCGGACCACCGTGGCGCCCTCGCCGACGTGGACGTCGGTCAGGGTCGTGTCCGGGCCGACGACGGCGTCCCGGGCGACGGTGGTGGCGCCGTGCAGTTGGGTGTTGGGGAGCAGGCGGACGTCCTCGTCCAGGGTGACCGTGGCATCGATCCAGGTGGTCGCCGGATCAACGACGGTGACGCCGGACCGCATCCAGGCCTCGACCGTGCGCCGGTTGTGTTCGGCGCCGAGCGCCGCAAGCTGGACCCGGTCGTTGGCGCCTTCAACCTGCCAGCGGTCTTCCGTGACGACGGCGGCGACGCGGCCGCCGGCGGCGCGCGCGAGGCCCAGGACGTCGGTGAGGTACTTCTCGCCCTGGGCGTTGTCGGTGGTGACGTGCCCGAGCGAGCCGCGCAGCACGGCGGCGTCGAAGGCGTAAATTCCGGAGTTGATCTCCCGGATCGCGCGTTCGGCTTCCGTGGCGTCCTTGTGCTCGCGGATGCCCGTCACCGTTCCGTCCGCCGCGCGGAGGATGCGGCCGTACCCGGTGGCGTCGTCCAGGACGGCGGTGAGGACGGTGACGGCGTTGGCGTCCGCCTCGTGGGTGGCCACCAGCTCGGCCAGCAGCGCCCCGGTGAGCAGGGGGACGTCGCCATAGGTGACCACGACGGTTCCGCTGAGCGGACCGCGGGAGTCAAAGGCGTCGAGCGCATCGAGCGCCTCGAGGGCGGCCTCCACGGCGCGGCCCGTGCCGGGCACGTCGTCCTGGTCAACGATCAGGGCGTCGGGGTCGAGGGCGGCGACGTGCGAGGCCACGAGGTCGCGTTCGTGCCGGACCACGAGCGCCAGCTCACGCGGCGCAATGGTGCGGGCCGCCGCCAGTGCGTGGCCGATCAGGGAACGGCCGCCGATCTCGTGGAGAATCTTCGGCGTACGGGACTTCATCCGGGTACCGGCACCTGCCGCTAGGACGATTACGGCGGCTGGGCCGGAATTCTCGGGGCTCACGTACGGGCTCTCCTTGCTCTGTGGCGTGCTCAACGACCTGCCCAGTGCCTGTGCTCGGTCTGTGTTGCTCCGCGGCCCAGGGCCGGTGGTACACCCCGGTTGCCGGTTCCGCCCGGCAATGTCCGGACCGGAATCCGGCCACGGCAACAGATTCATCCTACTTGACTCCGGCAGGACCCTGCCCGCCGGGTGTCCTCCCGGACCCATTGCCCCACGAGTGTTCCGCCCATAGGACTCGAACCTATACTCCACGGCTCCAAAGGCCGGGGTGCTGCCATTACACCAGGGCGGACCGTGCCCGGGCGCATCGCCCGTGGCACGAGAACCAATTCTGCCACATAGTTCTGCCCCGCCTGAGCCACACCGTCCCGCCCTCGGGCAGCAGCAGCTGGCAGCAGGCAGCAGCAGGCAGGGCCGGCCCTTACTCGCCCAGGACCTCGAGGGCTTCGAGCCATTCGAGTTCGAGGGATTCGCGTTCGCCGGCGAGGGCCTTGAGCTTCTTGTTGAGTTCCGGGAGCTGCCCGGCAGCCGCCGGATCGGCGGCCGCCGTCGTCATCTGGGTATGGATCTTGTCTTCCTGCTGTTTGATCTTGCCCAGCTGGCGGTCGATCCGGTTCTTGGCCTTGCGGGCGTCGCGTTTCTCCGCTTCGGAGGGTCCGGAGACTGCTGCGGCCGGGGCGGAGCTTGCCGCCGTCACGGGGTTTCCGCCGCCGGTGATCGTGGAACCGGCCAGCGTCCCTTCGCGCAGTTCCAGGTACTGGTCGACGCCGCGGGGCAGGGCCCGGATCTTGCCGTCGCCCAGCAACGCCATCTGGTGGTCGGTGACACGTTCGAGCAGGTACCGGTCGTGGCTGACGACGACGAGCGTGCCCGGCCAGCCGTCCAGCACGTCCTCCACGGCGGCCAGGGTGTCGGTGTCGAGGTCGTTGGTCGGCTCGTCGAGCATCAGCACGTTCGGCTCCCCCACCAGCAGGCGCAGCAGCTGCAGCCGGCGGCGTTCGCCACCGGAGAGGTCCTTGACCGGGGTCCACTGCTTCTCGTTGGTGAAGCCCAGCTGTTCCACGAGCTGGCCGGCACTGAATTCCTTGCCGCCCACGTTGAAGGAACGCTTTTCGCGCTCGATCACTTCGATGACGCGCAGGTCCGAGACGTCGTCGAGCTCCTTGACCTCCTGGGTCAGCACCGCGGTGACAACCGTCTTGCCGCGCTTGACGTTCCCCGAGCTGGGCTGGATCTCGCCGTTGAGCAGCTTCAGCAGGGTGGTCTTGCCGGCGCCGTTGACGCCGACCAGGCCCATCCGCTCGCCCGGCGCGAGCCGCAGCGTGATGTTGTCGAAGAGTTTCTGGCCCGGGTCGCCGCCCAAAAAGTCCAGCGAGACGTTCTCCAGGTCCAGCACGTCCTTTCCGAGCCGGGCCGTGGCCATCTTGCTCAGCGCCATCGAGTCACGCGGTTCCGGGACGTCGGCGATCAGTTCGTTGGCTGCCTCGATGCGGAATTTGGGCTTGGCCGTGCGGGCCGGGGCGCCGCGGCGCAGCCAGGCGAGCTCTTTCTTGACGAGCTGCTGGCGCTTGCTCTCCACGACGGAGGCAGAGCGGTCGCGTTCGGCGCGGGCCAGCACATAGGCGGCGTACCCGCCGTCGAACGGGTCCATGATGCCGTCGTGGATTTCCCAGGTCTTGGTGCAGACCTCGTCGAGGAACCAGCGGTCGTGGGTGACGACGAGGAAGGCGCCCTGGTTGGCCCGCCAGCGGGTCTTCAGGTGCCGGGACAGCCATGCGACGCCTTCGACGTCGAGGTGGTTGGTGGGCTCGTCGAGCATGATGACGTCATGGTCCTCGATCAGCAGCTTGGCCAGCGCCACGCGCCGCTTCTGCCCGCCGGAGAGCGCGTGGACGTTGGCGTGCCAGTCGACGTCGGACACGAGTCCGCCCATGACTTCGCGGATCTGGGGGTTGCGGGCCCATTCGTAGTCGGCCTGGTCACCGACGATCGCGGCGCCGACGGTGAGGTCGCCGTCGAGCACGTCGCTCTGGTCCAGGTATCCGATGTTCACTTCGCTGCGTTTGGTCACCCGGCCGGTGTCCGGGGTGGACCGCATCGCGAGCAGGCGCATCAGGGTCGACTTGCCGTCACCGTTGCGGCCCACCATGCCGATCCGGTCGCCCTCTTCAAGGCCGAGGGTAATGCCATCGAGGACGGTACGGGTTGCATACGAGACCGTGAGGTTCTCGCCGCCGAGCAGGTGTGCCACTGGGAACTGCTTTCTTCGTTATTTTCGACAGGTTATTTGTCGACAGACTTGGGTCAAAGCTATTAAAGGAGCGTATCGGAGATGATGCGCGCCCCGTGCACCGGGCCGTGGACGGCGATGGCATCGAGGCCGTGGTGGCGGAGGTCCTCGGCCAGCCCGGCGGCCGCGGCGGGGCTATGCGTGAGGAAGGCCACGGTGGGGCCGGAACCGGAGACGATTCCGGCGATCGCCCCGCAGGATTCGCCCAGTCCCACGGTGTCCCGCAGCCCGGGCGCCAGCTCGATCGAGGCGCGCTGGAGGTCGTTGACGAGGACCCGGCTCAGGGCGTCGGCGTCCCCGCCGCGCAGCGCCTTGAGGATCCGCGGATCCACGCCGGTGGGTTCCTCGATCGCGGCGCCTTCTGCCGTGCGCAGCCGGTCCAGGGTCCGGTACACCTCAGGGGTGGGCAGGCCGAAGCCGGCCGCGACCAGGACCCAGTCCGTCTGGGCCTTGACGAGCGCCGGCGAGAGTTCATCGCCCAGGCCCAGTCCGACGGCGGTTCCGCCCAGGAGCGAGAACGGCACGTCGGCGCCGAGTTCGGCGGCCAGGTGCGCAAGCTCGTCGCGGGAGAGCCCGCTGTTCCACAGCGCGTCGCAGGCGAGCAGGGTCGCGGCCGCGTCGGCCGAGCCTCCGCCCATGCCCCCGGCGACGGGCACCCGCTTAGTGATTTCGAGGTGGACACCGGTGGCGTGTTCCGAGACGTCGGCCATGATGGCCGCCGCCCTGTAGGCCAGGTTGCGTTCGTCGAGGGGGATGTCCACGTCGTCGAGGTCCAGGGTGCTGGCGGGGCTGATGCTGACCGTTATTGCGCCGTTTTCCGTGCTCGTGGCCGCGACTTCCTCGTAGAGGGATACGGCCAGGTATACGCTCGCCACGGAATGGTAGCCGTCCGCGCGCAACGGTCCGACGTCCAGGGAGACGTTGACTTTGCCGGGGGCCTTGACCCGGACGGTCCTCGCGGCAAAGCGCCCTCTCACTGCGTTCATGGCTACACGCTATGGCATGGCGTGCCCGGGTCCAAGCGTGGGCCCCGGCCGGGGCGGTGCGCGCCCTGGGCGCTGCGCGGCGCTGCTGCCTATAGCTGGGGCGCTGCGGCGTCCAGGTGCGGCGCCGCGGCGCTGCGGCGCGGTGCTCAGGCCGGTGCTCAGGGCGGTGCTCAGGCCCCGGGCCGGGCGTGCGCTTCGGCGATCCTGGCAAAGGCCGCGATGTCGATCACTTCGCCGCGGGCGGTGGGGTCGACGCCGGCGGCCCGCAGGCAGCGTTCGGCCTCGGCGGCGCTTCCGGCCCAGCCCGCGAGCGCGGCACGCAGGGTCTTGCGGCGCTGCGCGAAGGCCGCATCGATGACGGCAAAGACCTGTTGCCGGGTGGCGGAGGTGACCGGGGGTTCCCGGCGGGTGAACGCGACGAGGCCGGAGTGGATCTTGGGTGCCGGCCAGAAGACGTTCATGCCGATCACGCCGGCCTTGCGCATGCTGGAATACCAGGCGGCCTTGACCGAGGGGACCCCGTAGGTCTTGGACCCGGGGCCGGCCGCGAGCCGGTCGGCGACCTCGTCCTGGACCATGACCAGGCCGTGGCGGAGGCTGGGGAAGTGCTGCAGGAGATGCAGGACCACCGGGACGGCAACGTTGTAGGGAAGATTCGCCACGAGCGCGGTGGGTTCCACCGGGAGGTCCGTGACCTTCATGGCGTCGGCCAGGACGAGGTGGAAGTTACCGGCGGCGCCGGGCCGCCACTGGCTGACCGTGTCCGGGAGCCTGGCGGCGAGGACCGGATCGATTTCGACGGCGACCACGGACCGGGCGGCATCCAGCAGGCCCAGGGTCAGCGATCCGAGTCCGGGGCCGACTTCGAGGACCGTTTCCCCGGCGTGGATATCGGCGGCGGCGACGATCCGCCGGATGGTGTTGCCGTCAATGACGAAGTTCTGGCCCAGCGTCTTGGTGGGACGTACTCCGATTTCCTCGGCCAGCCGGCGGATGTCGGAGGCGCCCATGAGCGGTGCGGGCGCACTGCCAGGCGCCGTTTCGGACGTAGCGCCGGGCGCGGCGCCGGGCGCGGAGGGAGTCGGTTCAGTCACCTAGGTATCCTATCCCTTTGCCGGGCACCGCGGCCGTGGTCAGCCGCCGCGGAAGCCGTTGCCGGACTGGGCCGGAGGAACCGTTGCCGGCTCCCGGCTCTTCTAGCGGGAGGCGGCCCAGCCGCAGCCCCAGGGTCCGAGGCCGCGCTGCGCGTAGACCCGGTTGGCGATGTCGATCTGCTGTGCCTTGGAAGCAAGGCTGGCGTTCGGGGCGTACGCGCCTCCGCCGGAGCCGAGCCAGGTCTGGACGTCGAACTGCAGGCCGCCGTAGTAGCCGTTGCCGTTGTTGATGGACCAGTTGCCGGTGGACTCGCACTGGGCGATCTTGTCCCACATGGCTTCGTTCATCATCCCCGGGGCTGCAGCGCCGGTGTTGGCTTCGGCCGCAGGCTTGGGCTTCTCCTTGGTGCCGACCGTGACCTTCTCGGTGACCGGCTGGACGGTGACGGTCTCTGAGACCAGGGTCCGGGACGCTTCGCGGCCGTCCACCAGGACCAGCTTGAAACTCTTGTTCGTGGTGCCGGCCACACCGGCCTGGGTGACGGTCTTTTCGCCCTTGATCAGATCGGCGCTTTCGGTGGTGAGGGTTTCAAAGGGGACCGCCTCGGTGGCGCCGGCCGTCTGGCTGGCGTCGACGCGGGAAACCTTGATGACCATGTCGCCGACCACCGGGGCATTGCCGGGCTGCGAGGTGCGGTCGCCCGCTCCCAGCGAGATGCCGGCGTCAGCAAGCACCTGGGACACGGTGGCCGCCGTCGTGGTGGCCGTGGTGGCCTTGCCGTCCGCGACGATGCTGACGGTCTTTGGCGTGGAGATGGCAACAAAGGAACCGGACACGGACAGCTGGGCGTCCTTCGGGACGGACACTTCCGAGGCGCTGGCCACGCCGAGTTCCGTCACGAGGGCCTCGACGTTGGGCGAGGTGGTGTTGATGGTCCGCTCCGCGCCGTCCAGGCTGACCTTGACGGCCTTGGCGAGGTTGACGTTGATGACGGACCCGTCCTGCACATGGGAGTCTGCCGCAGGCGAAACCCTGTCGGCGGGCTGCAGTTCAACCTTGGCACCCTTGACCACCTGGCCGACGGTGCCGCCGAAGGTCTGGACGGAGCTCACTTTCCCGTCGACGTTGAGGGTGACTGTCTTGTTGTTGCCGACGAAGGCCACGAGGCCGAGCACGAGTGCCACCAGCACTACGAACTGGCCGCCGACCTTGACAAAGCTGAACTTGCCGTCCGATGTGAAGAACTTGACCACGATTGCCCTTATCTCTTGGACCGTCCGGGCACGGGGAAAAGCGCACGGAACCGCCAGTCGCGAACGCCCCCAGGGCAGCTCCGGAACGGGTCCGGCTGTTCGCGGCAGGTGCGTGCACTGCCACACTCACAAACGAGAGCGCGCATGTGGTTTGTCTGCCACGATGCGCGCCCTGCTGGAGTGAAATTATCCGAAGGCCTTCCCCGACCCCGGCTATTAGTTGTCCACTGTAACCGTAGCGTTATAAAGCGCCAAGGATTTGTGCATACCCGGTATGGCCTTCAAGTGCCCGCAGACCGCGTTTTTCAGTCCCAGGATCCGTATGCCTGCACCGTATTTCCAGCGATTTGGGCACACAGTGCGGAGAGCTCCGCTCCGGTCAAGTCCGCCATGGCCCGGACCGTGTACGGGACCATGTAACTCGCGTTCGGACGTCCGCGGTGCGGATGCGGCGTGAGGAACGGGGCGTCGGTCTCGACGAGGATCCGCTCCGGCACGGCGATCGCCAGCGCGGAGCGGAGATCGGAGGCGTTCTTGAACGTCAGGGTTCCGGCGAAGGACATGTACCAGCCCTCCTGGTTGCAGGTCCTGGCCAGCTCCTCCCCGCCCGAGAAGCAGTGGAATACGACCCGCTCGGGAGCCCCCTCCTCGCGCAGCACCTGCACCACGTCGTCGTGGGCATCCCGGTCATGGATCTGCAGGGTCAGTCCGAGCCGCTTGGCAATATCGATATGGCGGCGGAAGGAATACCGCTGGTGCGCCAGCCCCTCCCCCTCAGTCCGGAAAAAATCCAGGCCGGTTTCCCCGATGGCCCGGATCCGCGGGTGCGAGGCCAGTGCCTCGATCTCCGTCAAAGCGTCCTCCAGTTCCCCGCGCGCCGCGTATTCCGGCGCATCGTTGGGATGAATCGCGACGGCGCCCAGCAGCCGCGGGTCCAGATCGACGGCCTGGACGGTGAACCTGGAGGATTTCAGGTCGCACCCCACCTGCACGGCACCCCGGACTCCCACGGCCTCGGCGGCGTCGAGGGCAGCCTTGATGCCGACCGTGGGCTCCGCTCCGGGGAAATCCAGATGCGTGTGGTTGTCCATGACGGGAACGGGCAGGGGGGCGGGCGCCGGCGGATAGCCGTGGCGCCCGGTGCCGTCGGTGCCGGGCGCGCGGAACGGGAGGGGGGTAACGGGGATGTCCATCCTCCTACCTTATTCCCGCCCGTTCCTGACCCGGCCGCGGCGGCCCGGCGGGCCTCCGGCCCGGCGGGCCTCCCGTCCGGCGGCCGGCCCGAGAATTACGCGGAACTCTCTGTCAGCCCCGGCAGTTGTGTTAGTAGTCTGTTAGGAACACAGGCGAACACCCGATGAGGGGCCCGGCAGACGGCGCCGATCCGTCCCGGGACCCACCAGGGCTGAAAGGTTGCCGATGGACTACCACCGCACCTCCGTAGACGAAGTCTTCCGCAGGGGCCAGGACTTCACGGACCGCCCCGCCGTGGAAAAATCCGCAGCAGCACTGCGGACCGTGCCACAACTGCCGGCCGCCATGGACGCCCAGGCGTTCCACGGCGCCAGCGAGCGCATCCTCACTGCCATTAACACGGTGATCGACGGCAAGGCCGAAGCCGCCAGGCTGGCCCTCACGGTGCTGCTGGCCCAGGGGCACCTCCTGCTCGAAGACGTCCCCGGCGTCGGCAAGACGCTGCTGGCCAAGACCCTGGCCCGCAGCATCGACTGTACGGTGAGCCGGATCCAGTTCACCCCGGATCTGCTGCCCTCCGATGTCACGGGCGTGTCCATCTATGACCAGGCGTCCAGGACGTTCCAGTTCCGGCCCGGCGCCGTGTTTGCCAATATCGTGATCGGCGACGAAATCAACCGTGCCTCCGCCAAGACCCAGTCGGCCCTGCTGGAGTGCATGGAGGAGCACCAGGTCACCGTTGACGGCAAGTCCTACAGGCTGGACGAGCCTTTCATGGTGGTGGCAACGCAGAATCCCATCGAGATGGAGGGCACCTACCCGCTTCCGGAGGCGCAACGGGACCGTTTCATGGCCCGGATCTCAATGGGGTATCCCGACAAGGAGTCCGAGATGGAAATGCTCGAGACCCATCAGGCAACGTCGCCGCTGACCCGGGTGACCGCCGTCGTCACCGCCGCGGAAGTGGCCTCCATGATCGCCACCGTGCAGCAGGTCTACGTGTCCAAGCCGATCAAGGACTACACGGTATCCCTCGGGCGCGCCACGCGCGAGAGCGGGATGCTCCGGCTGGGCGCGAGTCCCCGGTCCATGCTGCAGCTGCTGCGCGCCGCCAAGGCCACCGCCGCCCTCGCGGGACGGGACTTTGTCCTGCCGGACGACGTCGTCAGCGTCGCCGAAGCCGTCCTGGCCCACCGGATCATCCTCGACCGGAAAGCCGTCAGCACGGGCGAAACGCCCCAAAGCGTCATCCGGTCCGTCCTGGCCAGGATCCCGGTCAGCCCCGAGGCGGCGGCGCCGCCCCCGGCCGGCCGTGCCGGCCGTGGCATGGTGGAGCCCCCGCCGTTGCCGAACCGCCGCTAGGATCGGCTCCGCCATGTCATTCATGGATCGGTTCCCACGGCACATCTTCAGCACGCGCGGCTGGGGCCTGCTCACGGCGGGCGCCGTGTCCCTGCTGGGCGCGCAGGTGATGGGACGCCGTGACCTGCTGGCGCTGGCTGGCCTGCTGATCCTCCTGCCGCTGGTGTCACTGGCCGGGACGCGCGTGCTTAAGCCGCGGTTTCAGGTCTACCGGGAGTTCAACCCGGCCACGGTCGACACCGCGGCGGCGACGACGGTCCGGCTCGCCGTCGCCCGGACCGGCGCCGGGTCCGGCCAGGCAGTCATGGAAGAGCATCTGCCGGCCAGGCTGGGGGAATCCCCCGCTTTCCGGTTCCCGGCACGCTCGGCCGTGGGCGGCACGAGCCGCTACGAATACCATTTACGGTCCCGGCAGCGCGGCCAGTTCCTGATCGGGCCGGTCACGGCCGAATTCAGCGACCCCTTCGGGCTGTCCCTGCACCGCCACGCCATAGACGACGGCGACATCCTCACCGTGACGCCCGCCGCCGTCGAACTGCCCGCAACCGGCCTCGCCGGCGCCCGGGGCAACGATGGCGTCACGGCCACGCGGATCCGCGCCAATCCCAGCGACGACGACGTCATGACCCGCGAATACCGTCACGGCGACCCGATGCGCCGGGTGCACTGGGCCGCGACGGCACGCCACGGAACACTCATGGTCCGCCAGGAGGAATCGGTCACCACCCCGGAAGCGACCATCATCCTGGACCAGCGTCTCGCGGCTTTTTCCCGCGGCGCACATCCGCATGGCGCACATCCGCATGGCGGGGCTCCTGTGCATGACGGGGCTCCGGACGGCCACGAACTGGTCACCAGCGACGCGTTCGAGTGGGCCGTGACGGCGGCGGTCTCGGTCAGCACGCATCTTTCGGAGCGCAACTACGCGCTGCGGTTCCTCGACACCGCCGGCGCCCCGGCGTTCCTGCAGTCGGCGTCGGCTCCCGACCCCGAGGCCGAGGAGTACATCGGCGCCTCCGGGCTGCAGTCCGTGGCCGAGAGCCTGGCCGCGATCCAGCTCTCCGGCCCCCACCTGCCCCGCAGGGAACTCAACGGAGGGTTCCGGCGGGGTGCCCCCGCCGCGGCGCAGGGCGGCCCGCAGCCTTTTGATGACAGGCTCATGGACAAGCTGTCCGCCCACCGGCTGCGCGGGCCCCTCCTGGCGATCCTGGGACGACTCTCGCTGGCCGAGGCCCAGGCCCTGTCCCCCGCCGCCGGCTTCGGGGCGAATGCCTTTGCCCTCGTGGTCACGGACCGGGCCGAGGAGTCCGGCGAGGTCCTCGAGGCGTTGCGTCTCGGCGGCTGGCGGGCCCTGGCCGTCTCCGCCTCGACGGCGCTGCCTGCGGCGTGGTCGGCGTTCGACCGGGACGACGAGGACTACCCGCAGATGTTCCCGGCCGCCGATGACCGCCGCGGCACAGGGGGCCGGCGATGACCCTGTCGGCGCAGCGCAGCACCGGCGCTTCCGGGCCTGGCACGCGGGACCGGCCGGGCCCCGGCCTCCCGCCCAGCTATGAAGGGGCCGGCGCGCAGCCGTGGGCGGCGGGCCTGGCCGTCGCCGTCGCCGTCGCCGGTGCGGCCCTTGGACTCAACGGAGTGTTGCGGGGCTGGGCGTGGTACTCCCCCGTTTTCACCACGGTCATCGCCGTCGCCTTTGCCCTAGCAGCGCTCCGGGCGCTGCGGCTCCGCACCGTGGTGGTGGCTGCCGGCGGCGGCGCCGCGCTCATCCTGGTCCTGACGTTCACCTTCTTCCGGCGCCACAGCATGGCGGGGTTCATTCCTTCGCCGGACACCATGGACCAGCTCGGGAAGTTCCTGCGCAGGGCCAGCGAAACGGTCCTGGCCGAAAGCTCCCCGGTGGCCCCCAACGCCGGAATCGTCATGGTGATTTGCGCGGTCCTGGGGCTGATGGTGATTCTCGTGGACGTCCTGGCCTTCCCGCTGGCCTTGCCGGCCACCAGCGGGCTCGGGATCGTCGCCATCCTGGTGGTGCCGGCCATCATCAAACCGCAGAGCGTCGGGATCCTGGGCTTCGCCGGCGCGGCCGTGGGCTACCTGCTGGTTCTCGGATGCAGCCAGTGGTTCTCCCCGGATCCCCGCACCCGGGCCGACACCGCCCGGAATCCGGGCCAGTTCAGGCGCGCCGCCCTGACCGGCGCCGTGGCACTGGGCCTGACGCTGCTGCTGCCGCTGGCCATTCCCGGCTTCGACAAGGGAACCTTCCCCCAGGGCTCGCGGCTGAACCCCTTTGGTGCGGCCAGCGGGCTCAACCCCATGATCAGCCTGGGCAACAGCCTGCGCAGTTCCGCCGGCACCGGCCGGATCACCTATGCCACGAACGCGCCGACCACCCCCTATCTGCGGTCCGTGACCGTGGACAGCTTCGAGGGTGACCTGTGGGGGCCCGATGACCGCCAGTCCACCCGGCGCCTGGGCACCGGAAGGATGGACTCCGGACTGGAGCTGGCCGCGACGGAACTGCGGGTGGTCACGGCCGTCGACACGGGCCAGTTCACGAGCCCCTACCTCCCCGCACCGTATGCCCCCGAAGCGGTCAACGGACTCACCGGCCGGTGGAGCTGGGATCCGGCCACGCTCAGCGTCAAGGGAGTCGACACCAATTCCCGCGACCAGCAGTACGTGGTCCTCTCCGTCACCCCCCGGCTCACGCCCGAGCTGCTGGCGCAGTCCTCGGCCCCGGCGCAGGGGATACCGGACCAGTTCACCCGGCAGCCGGACAACGTTCCGGAGATCGTGCGGAAGACGGCCGATTCCGTGACCGCCGGTGACGCCACGCCGTATGCGAAGGCGATGGCCCTCCAGCAGTACCTGCGCTCGGGCGAGTTCGGCTATTCCCTGCAGTCCCCGGTGCAGGGCGGCTACGACGGCAACGGCCTGTCCGTGCTGGCGGACTTTCTCACCCAGAAAAGCGGGTACTGCATCCATTTCGCTTCCGCCATGGCCGTGATGGCCAGGCTTGAGGGAATCCCCAGCCGCATCGCCGTCGGCTACGCCCCGGGCCGGCCGACCGGCGCCACCGTGTCCATCGCCGGGCAGGGGCCGCTGCCCGAATTCGAGGTCGACTCCCGTGATGCCCATGCCTGGCCGGAGCTGTACTTCCAGGGCCTCGGCTGGGTCGCCTTCGAACCGACGCCGTCCCGGGGCCTGGTCCCGGCCTACGCCACCGGACCCTCGACGTCCGGCGGCGCCAGCACCAACGAATTCAATGACGGCCTGATTCCCAAGGAGAAGACCACCCCGGCGCCGGCGCCCGGCGCGGTCCCCGTGCCGCTCCCGGGCGGCGCAGCAGGGGCAGCCGGCAGCCCCCTGGTGACGGCACTGTACACCGCCGTGGCGCTCCTCCTGCTGGGGCTGCTGGGGGCCTCGCCCCGGTTGGCTCGCCGCGGCCGCCGGCGGCGCCGGCTCGGGAGCGCGGGCCGTGACGGCCCGGCGGCACGTGCGGCAGTCCTGGCCTGGGCGGAGCTGCGGGACCTGGCCGCGGATTACGGAGTGGCGCCCCGGTCCAGCGAGACGCCCCGGCACTTCGCCGAGCGGCTGCGCGGCCCGGCGGCGCTCGGAGAACCGGACGGCACCGACGCGCCAGGACACCGGGCCGTGGCCTCCCTGACCGAGGACTTTGAACGCCACGAATACGGCCGCCCGGCCGCCGTCCCCGCCACGGCTGCGCGTCCCGACGGTGGTGCGGGTCCCGACGGCGGTGCGCGTCCCGACGGCGGTGCGCGTCCCGACGGCGGTGCGGGCAGCGCCACCGGGTCCGCCGCCGCCCGGATCGCCCTGGTGCAGGCCGCGCTGGCGGCCAACGCGACGCCCTGGGCGCGTTTCCGCGCGGCCTGGCTGCCGCCGTCGGTCCTGTCCGCCTGGCGGCGTTCGGCCGGATCCGCCGTCCGTGCCGTCTCGGACACGGCAAAGCGCACCCGGCGCGGCGCCGCGGATTCCTGGTTGAGGATCCGCGACGCCGTCCGCCGGGTGCGCCGGAGTTAGCCGGGCCTAGCCCGCGTAGGGGTCGGCGATGCCGATGTACTGGGTGTACAGGTATTCCTCGATGCCTTCCAGGCCGCCTTCGCGTCCCAGGCCGGACTGCTTGACGCCGCCGAACGGTGCGGCCGCGTTGGAGATGACGCCGGCGTTCAGGCCGAGCATGCCGGTCTCGAGCCGCTCGCCCATCCGGATGCCGCGGTTGAGGTCCCTGGTGAAGACGTAGGCCACCAGGCCGTATTCGGTGTTGTTCGCCAGCCGCACGGCCTCGTCCTCGGAGGCGAAGGTGATGATGGGCGCGACGGGTCCGAAGATCTCCTCGGACAGGATCCGGGTTCCCTCCGTGACGCCGGTGAGGATGGTGGGCTGGTAGAAGTAGCCGGGGCCCTCGACGGCGGCGCCGCCGATCACCGCGACAGCACCGGCGGACACCGCGTCGGCCACGAGCGCGTGGACCTTGTCCCGGCTCTTGGCATCGATCAGCGGCCCGACTTTGGAGCCGGCCTCGGTGCCGCGGGCGGTGGTCATGTCCGCCATCTTCGCGGCGAATTTTTCGGCGAACTCGTCGGCGACGGATTCGTGGACGATGAAGCGGTTGGCCGCGGTGCAGGCCTCGCCCATGTTGCGCAGCTTGGCGATCATCGCCCCGGCGACGGCGGCGTCGACGTCGGCGTCCTCGAACACCACGAACGGGGCATTGCCGCCGAGCTCCATGGAGGTCCGCAGCACCGTTTCGGAGGCGTCGGAGAGCAGGCGGCGGCCGACTTCGGTGGACCCGGTGAAGGAGAGCTTGCGCAGCCGGGAGTCCTTGATCAGCGGGCCCGTGGTGGCACCGGCCGTGGACGTGGGGATCAGGTTCAGGACGCCGGCGGGCAGGCCGGCCTCCATCATGACGGCGGCGAACAGCTGCGAGGTCAGCGGGGTCAGGTTCGCGGACTTGAGCACCATGGTGCAGCCCGCGGCGACGGCCGGGGCGACCTTCCGGGTGGCCATCGCCAGCGGGAAGTTCCACGGCGTGATCAGCAGGCAGGGGCCCACCGGCTTCTTCGTCACCAGCAGCCGGGTCTTCCCGTCCGGGGAGACCGAGTAGCGGCCGAACGCCCGGACGGCTTCCTCGGAGAACCAGCGCAGGAACTCCGCGCCGTAGCTGACCTCACCGCGGGCCTCGGCCAGCGGCTTGCCCATCTCCAGGGTCATCAGCAGCGCGAAATCCTCCGCCCGTTCGGTCACCAGCTCAAACGCCCGGCGCAGGATCTCCCCGCGCTCCCGCGGCGGAACCTTGGCCCAGGAATCCTGCGCGGCCGCGGCGGCGTCCAGCGCCGCGGCGCCGTCCTCGGGTCCGGCGTCCGCGATGCTCAGCAGGACCTTGCCGGTGGAGGGATCCTCGACGTCGAACGTCTTCCCGGACGCGGCCGGACGCCACTGCCCGTTGATCAGCAGGCCGGTCGGAACAGAGGCCAGCAGGGCGCTCTCACGCTCCGCGGTAACAATGGGCTGGGCAGTTACAGTCACGATGACTCCCTCGTCAGCAGTTTCGTATGGATAGGGATCGGGGTTCAGCACCGGGCCAATGGAACCGGATCCCGGCGAAGCGGCCTCAGGGGCCCCGGCCGGGATTCTGCTGGATTACTGCCACCGTACCGCCGGATTCTCCGGGGTGTCTACGCCTTCCCGCACTACGCGCAACGGTTAACGCTGTGCAGCTGCACAAGCTCCATCCGTCCGGTCAGCGGGCGGCGAGGACAGCCGAGTAGAGCTCCCGCTTGCTGACCCTGGCATCCTCGGCGACCGCGGCAACGGCCTCCTTCAGCCGGATTCCCTGCGCGATGAGCCCGTTGACGGCCGCCACATGGTCTTCGGGCTTGCCGGGGTCCCGTTCCGGGGCACCGCCCACCACGACGGCGATTTCGCCGCGGACCTCATTGCCCTCCGCCCACTCGAGCAGTTCGAGCACGGTACCGCGGATGACCTCTTCATAGGTCTTGGTCAGTTCGCGGCAGACGGCGGCGCGGCGTTCGGCGCCGAATTGTTCCCGCAGCGCCCGCAGCATGGGCTCGAGCCGGTGGGGTGCCTCGAAGAACACCATGGTGCGCCGCTCGGCGTCCAGGTCCGCCAGCCGGGAGGCCCGTTCGCCCGCCTTGCGGGGCAGGAAGCCCTCGAAGCAGAAGCGGTCCGTCGGCAGGCCGGAGAGCGCAAGGGCCGTCAGCACGGCGGAAGGCCCGGGGGCGGCGGTGACGGTGAGCCCGGCGGCCACCGCCCCCTCGACGAGCCGGAAGCCGGGGTCCGAGACGGACGGCATTCCGGCGTCGGTGACCATGACGAGGGTCTTTCCCGAGCGGACGGCCTCCAGCAGCTCGCCCGTCTTGGCTTCCTCGTTGTGCTCGTGGTAGCTGATGATCCGGCCGGCCACGGTGATGCCGAGCGTCTGGACCAGCCGGTGCAGCCGCCGGGTGTCCTCCGCGGCGACGATGTCCGCCGTCGAGAGCAGCTCGACGAGCCGGGACGATGCGTCACCGACGTTGCCGATCGGGGTCGCCGCGAGCACAATCCTGCCGGGCCCGCCGGACGGAACGGTGGCCGGCGCCGGGACTGCGCCGGCGTCGTCGGAAAGAAAGTTCGGGGCGGTGCTCGGGTCATGGTCCACACGACCAGCCTACTGCCGGCCGGAGGGGACAGCCGTAAAAGGTAGCATGGGCAACGTGACGCAGACCCCCACGCGGACGCTCGAGGCCGGTTCCGCCGGATCGGCGCCGCCAGACTCCGGTACCGGCAAAACCCGCGCAGGACGCAACCTGGCGGGGCACCGCTGGATCGGCCGCCCCTCGGAGGCGTTTACGCCAGGGGCGCTGAACGAGCGCCTGATCGGCAGCATCCGGAGCTGGCGGGACTATCCGCCGTCGCTCCGGCTGTGGTTCTGGCTCATTCCCGCCATCACCGCCGCGCTCGGCGGCGTCCTCCGGTTCGTCCGGCTGGACACCCCCCGCAAGCTTGTCTTTGACGAGACGTATTACGTCAAGGACGCCTACTCGTTCCTGGTCAGCGGCTACGAGCGGAACTGGCCGGAGAAGGCCAACGACTCCTTTACCGCCGGCAATCCGGGGGTGCTGCTGGACACCCCCGAATACGTCGTGCACCCGCCGGTCGGAAAGTGGATGATCGCCGCGGGCATGTGGGTGTTCGGCCCGGACAACCCCTTCGGCTGGCGGTTCGGGGCCGCCCTGACCGGGACGCTGTCCATTTTCCTGCTGGCGCTGATCGCCCAGAAACTCTTCCGCTCGCTGACCCTCGGGGCCGTGGCCGGCGTGCTCCTGGCGGTGGACGGCCATCATCTGGTGATGTCCCGGACCTCCCTGCTGGACATCTTCCTGATGTTCTGGCTCCTGGCAGCCTTCGGGGCCCTGCTGATGGACCGCGACGACGGCCGGCGCCGGCTCGCGGAACGGCTCGGCCGCCAGGCGGCCGCCTCCGCCACGGGCCGCCCTTCCCCGCTCCAGCTGGCCGCCGGACCGTGGCTGGGCATCCGCTGGTGGCGCCTCGCGGCCGGCGTCTGCCTGGGCCTGGCGGTGGGCACGAAGTGGTCCGGGCTGTTCTTCCTCGCCGCGTTCGGTCTGCTGACCGTCTTCTGGGACCTGAGCGCGCGACGGATTGCCGGCGTGCACGGGTGGATCAGCGGCGGCATCCTCAAGGACGGCCTCGGGGCCTTCCTTGCCATCGTCCCCGTGGCCGCCCTCGTCTACGCCGCCACCTGGACCGGCTGGTTCCGTTCCAGGGACGCCTACTACCGGCACTGGGCCGAGGCCAATCCCTCGGCCGAATGGGGCTGGCTGCCCAACGCCGTCAGGTCCCTGGCCCACTACCACCTTGAAGCCTACAAGTTCCACCAGGGGCTCAGCTCGGAGCACCCCTACGAGGCGAGCGCCTGGAGCTGGCTGGTGCTGGGCCGGCCCACCTCCTTCTTCTACGAATCCCCCCGGCAGGGAACGCCGGGCTGCGACACGGCCAACTGCACCACGGCCATCCTCTCGGTGGGCAACCCGCTGATCTGGTGGAGCGCGGCCGTCGCCCTGGGCATCCTGCTTTTCTGGTGGGCGGGCCGCCGTGACTGGCGCGCCGGCGCGGTCCTCGCCGGGGTCGCGGCAGGCTACCTGCCCTGGTTCATGTACCCCGAGCGCACCACGTTCTTCTTCTACGCCGTGTCCTTCGAGCCGTTCCTGGTGCTGGCCCTGGCCTACTGCCTCGGGCTGATCCTGGGACGCCGGACGGACCCGCCCTGGCGCCGTCGTTCGGGGCTGTACCTGGTCACGCTGTTCGTCGTCTCGGCCGTGCTGCTCTCCGCGTTCTTCTACCCGGTCTGGACCGCCGAGATTATCAGCTACCAGGACTGGCGGCTCAGGATGTGGATGCCGTCCTGGATCTAGCGGGCATGGTCGCTGGTGCGCCGGGCTGCTCCCCGGGAGGACATGTCCAGTGCTCGCACCCGGGACCGGGCATAACCGTCCATCCGCCGGCCCCGGCGCGGGGCATGTCCTTGGTCCGGTGGGCATTTTCGTTGAGTTCGTCGGGGGTCAGGCTGCCGGTGCGTGCCCCTGTCCGCTCAGGCGTGGCAGGTGGCCGTTGAGGCCGGGCGGGCATCAAGACCACGGGGGCAGGCAGCTCAGAGTGCGCTGGAGTGTCCCCGTGCCGGGTCCGTGTGGCTGGAGGGATCTGCGGAAGCCACACTTGTTGAAGCCTCCGTGGCATCGTGGACCGAAGGCCCGTCCGCCACGACGCCGTCGTCGTCCGAGTCCTTGTCCGGGTCCGAGTCCTTGTCCGAGTTCTTGTCCGTGTCCCTGTCCTTGTCCTTCTTCGCACGGCTTTCCTTGCCGCGGCCGCCCCGGGGCAGGCCGCGGCGCTTGCGGGTCGGCCATGTGAGGATCAGGGTGACGAGGGATGCGAGCAGGACCAGGGCCCCGATCACGATCCCGGCATCCACCCAGAACTGTCCCGGGAACAGCCGGATCAGCGTGTCCTGCAGGGAGAAGGTCCAGGTGCCGTTGGCGAAGAAGACGCGGTGGAATTCGGTGAAGAACTGCTCCCAGCCCAGGGTGGCGAGCACTCCGAGGCCGATGATGATGACCAGCGTGACGATCGAACCGGCGAACAGGCCACGCCGCACTCCCCCGGCGCCCCGGCGCCGCAGGTAGATCACGGCAACCAGGCTCAGCAGGATCAGCAGGGCGCCGGCGCCGAAGGTTGACAGGATGACGAGCTTGACGTCCGCCATGTGGCTGACTTCGCCGTCCTTGAACAGCTTGTCCCCGCTGCGGCTGACGAGCTCGCCGAGGTAGCGCGGACCGGACCAGTTGCTGAGGTAGTCGACCGCGTAGGAGCCGTAGGTCATTCGGTCGTCCGTGCTGAAGCCGTAGCCGTCGCCCGGGAAGCCTGGACGGTTGTATTCAACCCAGAGGAACAGCGGGCTGGTCACGGCGCGGACGGCCAGCACCAGCAGGATGACCGGGTAGAAGACGGCGAGCAGGACCTGCATCACCCGGGGGGTGATGGGCTTGGCTCGTGCCGCCAGCTCGCGTTCGGCATTCCGGCGTTCCACGTCGGCCTGCGGAGGGCGGACCTGCAGGGCGGAGGTCGGCAGCGGCTCATGGAAAACGGCGTCGCGCCCCCTGTGTGAAAGCCCGACGGCGTCTTCCTCAGCCGTACGGTCAGCCCGGCGTCCCTGCTGGTACAAGGCGGAGGAAGCCGTCCTGGTCTCGGATTCCGCCGGCAAGTTCTCGTCCCGAGCCGCCTCGTCCGGCGCCGCCTGGTCCGGGGCGGCGGAAGCGGTCCCGGTCTCGGATTCCGCCGGCAGGTCCTTCTCCGGCGCCGCCTGGTCCGCGGCCTCGGCCGCCGCTTCGGCACTCTTGCCCGGTGAGGCGGGTTTCATCCAGTCAAAGGCGGGTTCATCGGAGTCATCGGCCGGCTCCAGGTGCGGATCCTGCCGGTACGGCGGGGTGGGACTTGCGTCAGTCACTGCTGTTTCGCTTCCGTAGGTTTCCGCGCTGCCTGGCGTGCCGGGCAGCGCTGCTTATCTGACCCTGAGCCTACCGCCAGCGCGCCGGACGGGACGAGGTGCCACCCCGGGGCCGCGGCAATTCGGCCGGCATCCGATCCAGCCGGCACGGGCCGGCTCAGTTCGCGTACTGGGCCCACGGGATGTTCCAGTCCCCGAAGCCGTCATCGAAGTTGGCGAAGTCCCCCTCGGTGTTGATGACCTGGACGACGTCGCCGCTGGTCATGTTGTTGAAGACCCAGGCGGCCCGGTCCGCCGTCATGCCGATGCAGCCGTGCGAGACGTTCGTGTTGCCGATGTAGGGCAGGGCCGAGTCCAGGGCCTGGTGGATGTACTCGCCGCTGGGAGTCAGGCGGGTGGCGTACTCGACGTCCAGTTCGCCGTAGTTGGCCGGGTCTCCGGGCTTCAGGCCGATGCTGGCGGCAACGAAGTGGTCGTACCGGTGCTTTTCCATCAGGACCAGGTATCCCCGGGCGGAGGGGAAGCGCTGATCCCCCATCGTGACGGGCCAGGAGCCGGCCGGCTGGTCGTTGATGCTGACGGAGAAGGTGTGCGCGGCGGCGTCGGCAACCGCCACCTTCTTGTCGCCGATGTGGACGGTCACTTTCTTATTGAAGTTTCCGATCTGCCCGTTGCCGAGGTCAACCCCGAACAGTTGCAGGTCCATGGTGATGGTGCTGTTCGCCGCCCAGAAGCTTTCCGGCCGGTATCTGACCATGTTGTTGCTGAACCAGTGGAAGTCACCGGCCTGGCCCGAGGTTGAGGTGATGCGGATGGCCTTCTCGACGGCGTCCCGGTTCAGCACCGGTTCGCTGAAGGTGATCTGCAGGGGCTGTGCGACGCCGACCTTCATGCCGTCCAGCGGGTAGATCGCGGCGTCCGCCTCGTTCGCCGCGGACACGGTGTTGAAGGTCCGGGTGCTAGCGGTTTTCCGTCCGGCACTGTCAACCACCGTGTAGGTGTAGCTGTAGCGCGTGTTGAACTTCAGCGCCCCGGAGGCCGTCCAGCCGGTGCCGCCGGCGTCCAGGGTCCCGTCCACGGCATCGCCGGCATCGCTCGTCAGGGCAACCCGCTCGATCCGGCCGTCGCGCACTTTCAGTGAAACCGGGGCCGCGGGATTGACCGGCTTGGCGTCGTCGGCCGGTGACACGGTGAGCTGCGCCGGCGCGACGACGGGGACGGCAAGGCCCGGCGTCGTCCGTTCCGGCGAAGAGGCTTCCGAAGCGATCGAGGCGCGAGTCAGTCCCGGGCCCGCCGCCGCGAAGGCGCCGCCGCCGGCGGCAAGGGCGCAGACCGCCGCTACGAAGGCGATCTTGCGGCCGGCGCCCCAGGGCTTCCGGGCCGTCACAGGTCCAGGGTCATTCCACGCGTCATCCTGCCAGCATAGGCGATTTACCGTGGAATCCCGGGCGCGTTCCGCCACGATCGGGTTACAAAGAAGGGGCCCCCGACCATGGTGGTCCGGAGCCCCTCTGGGGTGTTCCAGGGCGCTGCCGCGCGTCGTGAAGCGTGCGGCGCTTACCTCTTAGTAGCGGTAGTGCGACGGCTTGTACGGGCCGGCGACGTCCAGGTCCAGGTACCCGGCCTGGTCCTTGGACAGCTCGGTCAGTTCCACGCCGAGGGCGTCAAGGTGCAGGCGCGCGACCTTCTCGTCCAGGATCTTCGGCAGCACGTAGACCTGGTTCTGGTACTCGCGCTCGCCCTCGGGCTGGTCCCGCTTGGTGAACAGCTCGATCTGCGCGATGGTCTGGTTGGCGAAGGAGTTGCTCATCACGAAGGAGGGGTGGCCGGTGGCGTTGCCCAGGTTCAGCAGGCGGCCCTCGGACAGCACGATGATGGAGCGCTCTTCCGCGGTCCCGGCGTCGAGCACCCACTCGTGGACCTGGGGCTTGATCTCGACCTTCCTGATGCCGGGGATCCGGGCCAGGCCGGCCATGTCGATCTCGTTGTCGAAGTGCCCGATGTTGCCCACGATGGCCTTGTCCCGCATGCCGGCCATGTGCTCGGCCATGATGACGTCCTTGTTGCCCGTGGTGGTGATGAAGATGTGGCCCTTGCTGAGGACGGATTCCAGCTTCGCGACCTGGTAGCCGTCCATGGCTGCCTGCAGCGCGCAGATGGGGTCGATTTCGGTGACGATCACGCGGGAGCCCTGGCCGCGGAACGCCTCGGCGGCGCCCTTGCCGACGTCGCCGTAGCCGCAGACGACGGCGACCTTGCCGCCCATCAGGACGTCCGTGGCGCGGTTGATGCCGTCCGGCAGGGAGTGGCGGATGCCGTACTTGTTGTCGAACTTGCTCTTGGTGACCGAGTCGTTGACGTTGATCGCCGGGAACAGAAGCCTGCCCTGCTCCGCCAGCTGGTAGAGGCGGTGCACGCCCGTGGTGGTTTCCTCGGTGACGCCGAGCAGCCGGGAGCCGACGCGGGTCCACTTCTGCGGATCGGCCTGCAGGGACGCGCGCAGCACGTCCAGGAAGATGCGGCCTTCCTCGGACTCGTCCGCAGCGGCGGCCGGGACGGCGCCGAGGGCCTCGAATTCGACGCCCTTGTGCACCAGCATGGTCGCGTCGCCGCCGTCGTCCAGGATCATGTTCGGGCCGAGGTCCGGGTTGGCGTCGGCGCCCGGCCAGGACAGGATCTGCTGCGCCGTCCACCAGTATTCCTCGAGCGTCTCGCCCTTCCAGGCGAACACGGGCACACCCTGGGGGTCTTCGACCGTTCCCGTGCCGACGACGACGGCCGCCGCGGCCTCGTCCTGGGTGGAGAAGATGTTGCAGGAAGCCCAGCGGACCTCGGCGCCAAGCGCGGTGAGGGTTTCAATCAGCACCGCGGTCTGGACCGTCATGTGCAGGGACCCGGCGATGCGTGCGCCCTTCAGCGGCTGGCTGGCACCGAACTCCTCGCGCAGGGACATGAGTCCCGGCATCTCGTGCTCGGCGAGGCGGATCTGATGGCGGCCCGCCTCGGCCAGGGAGAGGTCCGCGATCTTGTAATCGAAAGTCATGTGACTCCTTTGTAGTAGCCGGCTGGTAGCTCGGTGGGGTGCCTAGTCGGAAGCGGGAAGGGGCGCGGCGTCGTGCCGCGGCAGCAGCAGGGGGATGCCGTCCTCGATCCGGTAGCGCAGCTTCTGCCCGGACTCATCGGCGGAGGTGGTGACGAGTTCATCGCCGTCCTGCACCAGCGGCGATCCGGTGACGGGGCATCGCAGGACAGACAACAGTTCGGGGCTGAGCTTGGGCATGGTGGACGCTCCCTGGTGGGCGCCGCGACAGGCGCCGGTGGCTTTACGGATTTTGCAGTTCCCAGCCTACCGCCAGTTCGCGGCTCAGGAAGGCTCGCGCAGGATGCGCAGATGCCCCCGGCGGGTGCCCTCGGCAACGGCCGGGGCTTCGAGCGCCGGGTGCAGGGTGCGCTGCCCCTTGGCCGGCTCCGCGGCTGCGGGACGGGCGGCCGCCTCACGGACGGCGTGGGCGAGGGCCAGCAGGTCGTCGGGACCGGGACCGGCCGGGGTTGCCGGCATCGCCAGGCGCATCACCTCCCAGCCGCGGGGGACGGTCAGGGAGTCGGCATGCTGCCCGCACAAGTCGTAGCAGTGCGGCTCGGCGTACGTTGCCAGGGGCCCCAGGACGGCGGTGGAGTCGGCGTAGACGTACGTCAAAGTGGCTACCGCTGAATTGCGGCAGGCTGACCTTGAACAGAGACGAATTGCACCCACGACATCAGAGACTACTCCCCCCACCCGCCGGAACGGCGCATTGAAAC
Organism: Pseudarthrobacter albicanus; assembly: GCF_018224015.1. Classification (GTDB taxonomy): domain Bacteria; phylum Actinomycetota; class Actinomycetes; order Actinomycetales; family Micrococcaceae; genus Arthrobacter; species Arthrobacter albicanus. The sequence continues at coordinate 97,169 of NZ_JAGPOT010000009.1, read as the reverse complement.
GCCGGTACGGGGATCCGGTACGGGGACACAGTCGCCGGCCGCCGCGGCCCGGACAGGCCGTGACCCTGCCGGCGGGCGTTCGACGGCGGGTCGCGGCCCGGACCGTATCGCGTAAATCATCCGCCGGGTTTAGAGTCGAGATATGCAGTCATCGCACCCAGATCCAGGTTTCACGGTCCGGTTGGCTGAACCCGATGCCGGACGCGCCGCCGCCGGTTCCGCCCCAGGGCAGGCCCTCAAGGGGAAGAGTTTCCGTCAACGCCGCAGGAACAGGCATGGCCGGGGACTCCGCGGCGAACTCATGCTGCCCACCCTGCCCGGCTACCGGACCCGCTCCGATCTCTTCGACGACCTGGTCCTGGACTCCGCCCAGCGGCTCCACGACATCTGGGGCAAGACCCTGGATGGCGTCCGCTTTGCCGTGGAGGAAATCCCCCCGGGCCTGGAGAGGCTTGTCGCGGACCGCACCCCCGCGCCGATGGGCGCGCACACGCCCGCCACGCCGGCGGAAGGCCCGGTCATCACCCTGTACCGCCGGGTCGTCGAACAGGCGTGCGGCAGCCGGGAGGAACTCCAGGACCTGGTGCACGACGTCGTCGTGGAGCACACGGCCGAGATGCTCGGCGTGCCGCCCGAAACACTGGATCCGGTCTACCGCCGCCGGTACTGATATGCCCTAATATCCGAGCGTGACCGGGACCTGTTCCTGGCCCGTGGCCCCGGGGGCGACGGCGATGGTTGAAATATCCTGCCCGCCGTCCTGCTCCAGCAGCACGGCGCCGTACGCGGCCTCGCCCGCGGCGGACACGAGGTAGCCCACGAGCGGTGACCCCTCCACCTCGGCGGGGACCTTGATCGATGCGGTGGTGCCGCCGGCGATGTCCGCGGCGGCGCCGGTCCGGATCTTCCCGTCCGCGGTGACCGGCGTATAGGAGATCCTGGCCCTGCCGTCCGGTGCCCCGAACACCAGGTACCGGTCCCCCGTCCGGGGCACCGGAATCACGTGCTGGCTGCCGAGCCTGGCGGCGGCGGCCGGGAACGCGACGTCGGACGCGTCCTCGGATTTGAGTCCCCTGGTGACGCGCGCGGCGGCGGTGAAGGAGACATCCGAACTGGCGGAGACGGTATACGGGCCGGCCGGCACGCCGGCCAGCGAGACTTCCGTGACGGCACCGGACTTTGCCGTGACCACCCCGCCGCCCGGAAGAGCCTTCTGCCCGTCGCGGCCGTACAGCTTGATTTGCACGACAGCGTCGGCCGGTCCGGGCACGGTGAGCTGCAGGGCCGGTCCGGCATCGGCGAAGCCGGGCTTGGCGGTCAGCGCCGCGAGGCCGGCGGGGTCCTGGATGTCGACGCCGGTGACCACCTGGCGGGTGGCCGGGGCCGTGCCCGGGGCGATGAAATCGATGCCTCCCGGCGTGAGCCCGCGGAGCACGCTTTGCTGGATGACGGCGGCCACCGGCCCGCCGGCGCTGCGCACCCGGACGCTGAGCCGTTCCTGCCCCGGAGCCAGCCCCGCCAGGATAACGGATCGGGTGCTGCCCGGCCCCACCAGGAGGCCACGGCTCCCGGGAGCCTGGATCGGGCCCTTGGCGCCGAAGAGATCCAGGCTGACCGTGGCCGGGGTGCCGGAGGCATTGCTGAGGTTGAGGACCGCAGTGCGGCCCAGGGCCGTGTTCGCTCCGGCCAGCCAGAGATCGTTGGCGGGCTGCTGGCAGGCCGCGGCCGCCGAGCCCCTGAGGTCTCCGTCGCCGGCGGTGTAGTTCAGCACGGCGCCGGCTGCCGCCTGCAGGTTCTCCTGCGCGTCGGCGCGCAGGACGCTCACGGCGTCGACCTCGCGCTGGGACACCACGCCCGCCAGCAGCACCGGCGGCCCCGCCGCGGGGGCGGGGGGCGCGGCGGGAACGGCGGCTGCGGCCGCCGGGGCGAGCTCCACCAGGGGGCTGCCCGTGAGCGGCGCCAGCCGGCTGCCGGGAAGGACCCCCGCACGGGAGCCGAGCACGATTGCGTTCACCGAGGTCTTTGCGCTGGCGGACTCCGGGCCGAACTGCGGATCGGTGCCCACGGGGGTGCCTTCGAGCAGTCGCGCCGGGCCCGGGCAGACGCCGGTGCTGCTGCCGGCGGGAACGGCCGCCAGGGGCGGCTCGAGCTGCCTGCTCGCAGGGTTCTGGGGTGACAGCGACGCCGCGTAGGCCAGTCCGCCGCCGGCGGCGACGAGGACCAGGGCGGAGAGGATTCCTGCCGCCGTCCCGCGCCGCCGCGATCCTGTCCGGCGTGGCGGTTCTGTCCGGCGTGGCGGTTCTGTCCGGCGTGGCGGGTCTGTCCGGCGTGGCGGTTCTGTCCGGCGTGGCGGTTCTGTCCGGCGTGGCGGGTTTTCATCCTCAAGCATGTTGGTGTTCCTTACGCAGGGAGCCTTCGTCCCTGGACAGGCCCGCGTTGGGCCGGCGGGCCGGCATGGGAATGGCGAGCAGGATGGTCAGGCCGATCACGACGGCCTGCGCCATCCCGGCCCAGAGGGCCCAGTGCGCCTCGTAGCGGATGCTGAGTTTGCCGCCCCCGGCGGGCAGCGTGAACGCCTGCGCCCATCCCGACGTCGTGGCGGTCAGGCGCCGGCCGTCAAGCCAGGCGCTCCAGCCCGGATCGGCGCGCTCGGCGAGGACCACCAGCCGGCCCTCGGGGCCGCCCGGCACGTCGGCCGCGGCCCCGATTGCCTCGGAGGGGAGCAGGCCGATGGCGGCCCCGGCGCCGTCGACGATCCGCACGCGGTGTGCGACGTCGGAGGCCTGGATCACCGGCTGGTTCAGCGGACTGATCCGCCAGAGCCAGCCGACGTCGGTCCGGCCGACGGCGACCAGCCCCGGGACGGCGTCCATACTGCTGGCCGTCAGCTGGGCAGAGGTATCCGAGGCCCGCAGGACCACGAAACCGACGCCGAGCCGCTCGAGGTCGGCCCGCGGGTCCACGCCCTGTCCCGCGACGATCATGGCCACGATGCTGCGGACGGATCCGGCGGCGGCATCATCGTCCCGGACCCGTTCCTGCCCCGGCTCGCCCATGATGTTGCGGGCCGCGGCGATCGTTGACAGGGCGTCCAGGGTGGTGCCGGCTCCCCGCATCACCGAGCCCTGGTAGCTGCCGTTCCCGCCGGCCGAGATCACGAGGGTCCTGGCCTGTTCCGGCCCGTCGCCGCGGTCGATGGCGGTGGCCGGGAGCGTGCGGGCCTTGGCCGGCTGGACGAGCCGGGGCGTGCCGAGGCCGCCGGTGCCCGCTGCGGAGGCCGCGGTGCCGGCGGACGATGCCGCGGCGGGCTGCAGCAGGTTCTGCGCGGCCCAGACGGTCAGGCCTGCCAGCGGGCCGGCAAACAGGAGGACCATGGCGGCGGCGGCGGTGGTGCGGATCAGGACCTTGCGGGCCAGGGCCGCCCCGGCGGCCCGTCCGGCCGAGTCGAGCAATCCTTCGGCCCCGATCAGGGCGGCTCCCAGCAACGCAAACGCCGCGGCGGACACAGCCGGTCCGGTGAACGGGGTGACCAGGACATCGGTCCCGGCACCGGTGGCGACGTGGCCGGCGAGCCAGCCTCCGGCCAGCATGAGGAGCGCCGCGCCCCACAGGCAGCGTGCCACCCGGGATGACCGTCCCGGTACCGGGCGGCCGGGCAGGAACATGGCGGCAAGTGCCAGCAGCAGCACCGGCACCCCGCAGAGCAGGGCCAGCAGCAGCGCCCACGGAACTGCCGTGACTGAACCGGCCGCCGAACCGGCAAAAACAGCCAGGCCGGTGAGGCCGCCGTCGGCCGCAAAGTTCAGTGGCTGGCCCAGCGCCTGCTGCCAGAGCGGTGCCGCGTCAAAGCCCAGCGGCATTCCCGGGTCCGCCAGCACGGCCCGGGGGCGGTCGATGACGGAGAAAACGAACGGCACGAACAGGGCAAGGCTCGGCAGCAGCGCCCACCAGACGGTGCGGCCGCGGCGGCCCAGCAGGACCCCGCACAGTGCCACCACGATCACTGCGGGCACCAGCAGCGAGGGGGCGGCGGCGGTGACCACGGCGAGCACGAGGCCCGCGGCGGCCGCAGCGGTCCACGAGGGCGTCCCGTTGATGCCGGGCCTGGCGGCAGGCGCCTGCGTGAGGCGCCGCTCCCCCGGGGCCGGAACGGCATAATGGCCGCGGCCCGCGGCCGTGCCGGTGGCCCGCAGGAGCGCCAGCACGAGCAGGGGCATCATCACGTGGGCCAGGAGGGCGCCGAGGCGGCCCTGGTTGAGCGCCATCTGCAGGGCCGGCGCGGCGGCCCAGACGAGGGCGGCGGCCAGCCGGAGCCGGCGCCGCTGCGTCAGGGCACCGGCGGCGAACCAGGCGCCAAGGGCGGACAGCGGCATGGCAAGGATCAGGAGCCAGATGAGCGCACCGTTGGCGTCGCCGGCGCCGAGCACGCCCAGGAGCCAGAGGACGTAGCCGAAGGGGTCGCCGCGGCCCGGAAGGCCGGCGCCGAGGGCGATCCACCAGCCGGAGGCATGGTTCCAGATGTCGGCGAGCCTGGCGGAGACGGGAATCAGGGCGCCGCCGGAGACGGCCTCGGCCCGGAACAGGCTGAGCAGCCCGGTGAGGGAGGCTGCCGCGGCGATGAGCACCGCGAGCAGCGCGCCGCTTCCTGCCCAGCCTCGCTCGGAGGTGGTCAGGGCGGCGAAGTCGTCGGCAGAGTCTCCACTGGGCTGTTCGGCCAGCGGGTCGTGCCCGGACGGCGCGCTTCGGTCATCGGCGCCCAGGGCCTCCATCAGGGAGCGCCGGTGGGACCAGACCTCACGGCGCGGCGTCTGCAGCCCCTGGATAACGGAACGCCGGATGCGGCGGGTGCGGGCCGCGTTGCGCCGTCCGCGGACCACGGCGGCGGGCCGGCCCAGAGCGGCGAAGGTCGCGAGCAGCTGGGAGAACCCATGGCCCGGATCCTTGACAGCGATGCTGAGGACGAGTTTGAACAGGCTCCCCAGGAGCGCGCCGGCAGCGTGCAGCGGGACCTTCCAGCCGGCCGCATGTTTGAGCCGCAGATGGACCTGGGCCTTGCGCGCCGCTGCCGCGTTGCCCAGGGCGTGGGGGCGCTGGGAAACATGGAACATTTTCGCGCTGGGGACCACTACCACGCGGTGCCCGGCCAGCCGGTTGCGCCAGCAGAAGTCGATGTCGTCGCCGCTTCCCGGAAGTGCCGGGTCGAAGCCCCGGAGATCCTCCCAGACATCGCGGCGGATCAGCATGCCGGCGGAGTTGACGGCGAAGGTGTCGCTGCGGCCGTCGTACTGCCCCTGGTCCAGTTCGTCGGCGTCGATCAGCGTCAGGCGCTCGGCCCAGCGGCTCGTGGACAGGCCGACGTCGATCAGCCGCCGCCCGGCGTGCCAGTCCAGCTGCTTGCAGCCGGCCACGGTGACGGACGGTGCCCGCTCCACGGCATGGAGAAGCTCGGCGAGGGCCTCGGGCGCCGGTGCAGCGTCGTCGTGCAGCAGCCAGATCCATTCCGGACCCGGCGCACCGGGCGCGCTGCTGTCCGCCGGCCAGGGCGACAGGGAACGCAGGCCGGCCTCGACGGCGCCGCCCATGCCGGACTTGGCGTCCTCGAAGACAGCGACGCTGGCGGTGCCGAATGCCTGCTGGAGGAGGGCGGCCGAGTGGTCCCGGGAACCCGTATCGACCCCGATGAAAGAATCCGCGGGCCGGGTCTGGCCCGCCAGCGCTGCAAGGGTCCTGGGGAGAAAGTCACCGCCGTCGTGGGAGACCACGACGGCGGTGACCCGTACTTCCTGAAGAATTAGATCGCTCGCTTCCTCAGCCGTCGGCGCTCGCGCTCGGAGAGGCCGCCCCAGATTCCGAAACGCTCGTCGTTGGACAAGGCATATTCGAGGCACTGTGAACGCACGTTGCAGGCTCCGCAGACCCTCTTGGCGTCGCGGGTCGAGCCGCCCTTTTCGGGGAAGAAGGCCTCCGGGTCGGTCTGGGCGCAGAGCGCGTCGGTCTGCCAGCCGAGCTCGCCGTCGTCGTCGAAATCCTGGTGGGAAGGCAAGCCGATCCAGACCGGCTGCGCGGTGCTGACGGCGTGGAGTTCCAGCGGCGGGTCGAGCGGGTCATTGTCCTCGTCCGGCCCGGACACCAGTTCGTCGTGCGCCGCAAGGAAGGCGGTGGCCGCCTCCTGCAGGGAATCCCTGGTGTGTTCGTTGTAGCGGTCTGCTGCGTCCGGATCGGCCGGATCCACATACCAGTCGGTCGGCACGCCGCGTGAACGGTATTTCGCCGTGGCCTGCCCAGCAACGACGGCCTCTTCATGGATACGCTCTGCTAGCCCCATTGGCGTTCCCTCTCTGATTTTGCAGCCTTTGACTGAGACCCGGACACTGAATTGTGGTCCGGTTGATGCGCCTTGGCCTTCGATAACTAATTACACGTGTGTAAGTATCCGGGAGTCAAGCCGCGGCGGGGATAATAATCACCGGCGACACAAAGCGGGGGCACGCCACGCCCGGGATTTTTTCGGCCCCGTGCCACAGACGGTGCCGAATCATCAGGATGCTGACCATTTTCGGCGTTTTTTCGGTGAATTTCCGGGGAATTTTAGCTCGCGGCACTCCACCGGGACCCCAGGCGCCGAGGCGGGTCTGTGGCACACATCATGCCGGGAGGGGCCGTGGCAAGATGAAGGGATGAGCATCCCGGCAATTGAACTGATGACGACCCTGCGTTCCGGCCAGTCCACCTCCCCCAGGCTCACCTGGTACGGACCGGACGCCGAACGCGTCGAGCTTTCGGGCCGGGTGCTGGACAACTGGGTGGCAAAGACGAGCAACCTGCTCCAGGACGAACTCGACGCCGAGCCGGGAACCCGCCTGCGGCTGGATCTGCCGGCCCATTGGAAGTCGGTGATCCTGGCTCTGGCCGCCTGGCAGCTCGGGATGGAGGTGGTCTTCGACGACGCCGCGGCGGAACTGCTGGCCACCGCAAACCCCGGCCCCGGCACGGCGGAGGGCGGCTTCGACGCCGTCCTCGCGGTCGCCCTGCCCGCGCTGGCCATGCGGTGGCAGGGCGAGCTGCCCTCCGGCGTCGTGGACTATGCCGCCGAGGTGCGCTCGCACGGCGACGTCTTCATGCCGCACGTGGACCCGGAGGCGGCCAGGCGCGCGGTGCTGACCGCCGCAGGTGCGGTGCACACGCACGGGGAACTCCTGGACGGCTTCGCGGCAGTCCACGACGGCGGCCCGCGGCTGCTGGTTCCGGCCGGCCGCGGCCTGGAAGACGTCCTGGCGCAGGCGCTTGGAGCCTGGAAGAGCGGCGGTTCGGTGGTGCTGGTGCATCCCGACGTCGAGGTGACCGAAAAACTGCTCGCCGACGAACGCGTCCACGGTCACGCAGTGCCGCCGTCACCCCGCTGAAAGCCGGAAGACCAGCCCCTTGGGCCGGCCTTCCGGGCGGGCCCGGCCTTCCGGGCGGGCCCGGCCTTCCGGGCGGGCCTGGCGGGGCCCTGTCCAGGCCGCCTAGGACTTCAGGTCGGGCACTTCCGGATCCGGGACGGACTGCTTCGGGACCGTAACGCCGGGCTGGGTATGCGGATGCCGGTCGATGAGCTCGTGGTCGTGGGAGAACTCCGGTTCGTCGTCGAGTTCCTTGTTGAAGACCAGGAAGCGGTAGGCGAAGAACCGCACCACCGTTGCCACAAGGATGCCAAAGACGCCCGCAAGGAACAGCACGTTCTTGTCCGCGATGTTAAGGCCGTACTGGGCCGCGGCGGTCAGCCCGGTCGAGATGCCGATACCGATCCCGTTGATGAGGATGAACATCAGGAACTCGCGGACCACGTTGTCCTGCCGGCGGTGGCGGAACGTCCAGAAGCGGTTCGCGATCCAGGAGAAGATGGTGGCGACGCTGGCCCCGACAAAGCGGGCCTTGGCGTTGCTGTCGATCATGGGTCCGTGCATCAGGTAAAAGGTGAGCCCGTTGTCAATGATGAACGCGATACCGCCGACGGCGCCGAACTTGGCCACTTCCCGCCAGAAAAGCGAGGCAAGTCCGCGCATGCGTTCAGTAAGTGTATTAATCATGACCCTCCGTGGCCTTGGAACTGTCGGCCGGTGGGCCAATTGACTATTTTAGCGCCGATTCCCGGGAGGCCGCCCACGGGGCCCCCGGGAGCCGCCCGGAGGCGCCCGCCCTCCCGCCCCGCCGAGATGACGCAAATGGCCGCCAAGCGGGGTGGCATACCGGCCATCTCCGGCAAATCGAGGCCGTCCGGGCACGGGGGACGGCCTGCCAAGGGTTCACAAGCCGCGTCGCAGGCCTCCAAAGACGCCGAGATGACGCAAATGGCCGCCAAGTGGGGTGGCATACCGGCCATCTCCGGTAAATCGAGGCCGTCCGGGGCGGTCCGGCAGCCGTCCGGGACGGTCCGGCAGCTGTCCGAGGCAAATCGAGGCCCTCCGGGGCGGTCCGGCAGCCGTCCGGGGCAGTCCGGGTGCCCTCCGGCGGCCGCCGGTTCCGGGGGCGGGCCGGGCAAAAGCCGGGAAACCGCGAGGTTTTCGGTAGGCTGGGACATGTGACTTTTCCTGTAATCGGTATTGTTGGCGGCGGCCAGCTTGCCCGCATGATGGCCCCTGCCGCCACAGCCCTGGGCTTCGAGCTCCGTGTCCTTGCCGAGGCTGACGACGTCTCTGCCGCCTCCGCCGTGGCCAACGCGCCGGTCGGCGACTATACGGACCTGGCCCACCTGCTCGAGTTCTCCCGCGGCCTGGATGTGCTGACTTTCGATCACGAGCACGTCCCCACGGAGCACCTCCGCGCCCTGCTCGAGGCCGGCGTCAACGTCCACCCGGGCCCGGATGCCCTGGTCAATGCCCAGGACAAGCTGGTGATGCGCGCGGCCATCGACAGGCTGGAGCTGCCCAACCCGCGGTGGGCCCCGGTGGCCGACGTATCGGAGCTGATCGCCTTCGGCGAGGACACCGGCTGGCCCGTGGTCCTGAAGATGCCCCGCGGCGGCTACGACGGCAAGGGCGTGCGGATCGTCGCCTCGGCCCAGGACGCCGCGGAAGCCTCGGCGTGGTTCGACGCCATGTCCCCCCTGCTGGCCGAAGCCAAGGTGGAGTTCAGCCGCGAACTCTCTGCCCTGGTCGCACGGACCCCGGACGGCGAGTCCCGGGCGTGGCCGGTGGTGCACACCATCCAGGTCGACGGCGTCTGCGACGAAGTCATCGCCCCTGCCCTGGACATCCCCGTTGAGGTGGCCGCGGCAGCCGAAAACGCCGCCATCAGGATCGCCAACGAGCTCGGCGTGACCGGCGTCATGGCCGTGGAACTGTTCGAGACTCCGGGCGTGGGCGCCGGCTTCCTGATCAACGAGCTCGCCATGCGCCCGCACAACACCGGACACTGGACCCAGGACGGCTCGGTCACCAGCCAGTTTGAGCAGCACCTGCGCGCCATCCTGAACCTGCCCCTCGGCGCCACGGACCTCCTCGGCCCCGTCGTCGTGATGAAGAACTTCCTGGGCGGGGACAACCAGGACCTGTTTTCCGCCTACCCCGCCGCCCTCGCCAGCGACCCCGCGGCGAAGGTCCACTGCTACGGCAAGGCCGTGCGGCCCGGCCGGAAGATCGGCCACGTCAACCTTGTGGGCGCCGCCGCCGCCGACGTCGACTCCGTCCGGCAGCGCGCCACCACCGTGGCCGACATCATCCGGAACGGACGCACCCCCCTCCGTCGCCGCACCAGGAACCTCCGAGGAGACCGCATGAGCACCAGCACCCCCGCAGGGGAGTCCGCAGCACAGGAGTCCGCAGGGCCGGACTCCGGCAGCGCCGCCCCGATCGTGGGCCTCGTCATGGGCTCGGACTCGGACTGGCCCGTCATGGAAGCCGCCGCCGAGGCGCTGGCGGAATTCGGCATCCCGTTCGAGGCCGACGTCGTCTCCGCCCACCGGATGCCCACCGAGATGATCCGCTACGGGCAGACCGCCCACGAGCGCGGCCTGCGCGTCATCATCGCCGGCGCGGGCGGGGCCGCCCACCTTCCGGGCATGCTCGCCTCCGTCACCCCGCTGCCGGTGATCGGCGTGCCCGTGCCGCTGAAGACCCTCGACGGCATGGACTCGCTGCTGTCCATCGTGCAGATGCCCGCCGGCGTGCCCGTCGCCACCGTCTCCATCGGCGGCGCGCGGAACGCCGGGCTGCTGGCAGTGCGGGTGCTTGCCGCCGGAACCGACGACCTCGCGGCCAGGCTCCGGGCCGAGCTGCTGGACTTTGCCCGGGAACTCAACGACGTCGCCACGCGCAAGGGTGCGGCACTGCGGCACAAGGTGGGCGAAGTTTTCTCCGATGACAACGCCGCCACGCGGGGCAGCCGTTAAGGATCACCACATGACCAACAGTTACGCGCCTTCGCGGCAGGACAGCCAGCAGCCGCTGCCCAAGCAGGCCCTGACGGACCCGGTCCGTTACCCCTCGGGCGCTGCCGCCCCGGTCCTGGCCAAGCGGGCGTTCGTCCTGATCCTGATGACGCTGCTGGTCCCGGGCAGCGCCCAGACGGTCGCGGGCAACCGCCGGCTGGGAAGGTCCGCGCTGCGGGTCACCTTCACGGTCTGGGCCCTGGCCATCGCGGCGGTCCTGCTCCTGCTGCTCAGCCGCTCCACGCTGATCAGCCTGCTGACCCATCCCCTGGCCTCGCTCCTGCTGGTCCTCGGCCTCGCGGCGCTGGCCCTCGGCTGGGCCGCGCTGTTCATCAACACGCTCCGCCTGATCCGGCCGGTGCTGCTCGCGCCCCGCGTGCGGCCCGCCGTCGTCGCGGCCCTTGTCCTGGCCATGGTCCTCAGCAGCGGCTCGCTGGGCTACGCGGCCTACCTGCTCAACGTCGGCCGCGACGCCATCGGCAGCATCTTCTCCAACGGCCCCGCCATCGAGCCCTCCGAGGGCCGGTACAACTTCCTGATGATGGGCGGCGACGCCGGGGCGGACCGCACGGGCCGCCGTCCGGACAGCCTCTCCGTGATCAGTGTCGACGCCAAGACCGGCAAGACCGCCATCATCTCGGTGCCCCGGAATCTGCAGAACGCGCAGTTCAGCGAGGGCTCGCCGATGCGCAAGCTGTACCCGGACGGCTATGACTGCGGCGACGAATGCCTCATCAACGCCATCAACACCGAAGTCACCAATAAGCACCAGGACCTGTACCCCGGCGTCGAGGACCCGGGCGCGCAGGCCACGCTCGAGGCCGTGTCCGGAACGCTGGGCATCAAGGTCCAGGCCTACGTGCTCGTGGACATGGAGGGCTTCTCCAGGCTGATCGATGCGATGGGCGGCATCCGCATCAAGGCCGGCGGCTGGGTCCCCCTGAGCGGGGACATGATCGATGAGGCCAACGGCATCCACGGCATGCCCACCGGCTGGATCCCCGCGGGCGACCAGAAGCTGGATGGCTACCATGCCCTCTGGTACGGCCGTTCGCGGGAGTTCGTGGATGATTATGCCCGGATCCAGCGGCAGCAGTGTGTCCAGCAGGCGATGCTGAAGCAGCTGGATCCCGCAACCCTGCTGTCCAAGTTCGAGGACATCGCCAAGGCCGGCACCAAGGTGGTCGACTCGAACATCTCCGCCGGGCAGCTCGGCAGTTTCGTGGACCTGGCCATGAAGGCCAAGGGCCAGGACATGAGCCGGCTGACGATCGGCCCGCCGGACTTCGATGCCTCCTTCTCCACGGTCCCGGACTTCGACCGGATCCACCAGCGGGTCGACCAGCTCCTCGCGGCCGCCTCCTCGGCAGGCGCCGCGGACGACACCGTCCGCCGGCCGGGCACCGCGGCCGGACCGCTCTCCGCGGCAGGGGCCGCCCCGCTCACCAAGCCCGCGACGCCGCCGCCGTCGGACTTCACCCCGGTGACCACCACGCCCGACGGCGAGCCGATCACCGAGGAAATGCTCAACCAGTTCAAGCGCGACGGGGACGAACAGTCGATCCGCGACCTGGTCGCCACCAACGGCCAGTGCGCGCCGCTCTAGGAATCGGCCCCCGCCGATGAGGCTTCATTGACAAGAGAAGGACGCCCGCCCGTGTACGAACTCGAGAACGTCCTCCGGCCCTATGCCTGGGGGTCCACGACGGCCATCGCCGGGCTGCTGGGCAGGCCCGCGTCCGGCGGGCCCGAGGCCGAGCTGTGGATCGGAGCACACCCGGATTCGCCCTCCGTGGCACTGGCGCCTGCCGCTGCAGGGGACTTCGGCGGAGCGGGCGACGGCGGAGCGGGCGACGGCGGACGGCTGGCCCTCGATGAGCTGATCGCCGCCGACCCGGAGCATCATCTGGGCCGCGCGAGCATCGCCGAGTTCGGTCCCCGCCTGCCGTTCCTGGTCAAGGTCCTCGCCGCCGAGCGGCCGCTGTCCCTGCAGGTGCACCCGACGCTGGAACAGGCGCGGAAAGGCTTCGCCCGGGAGGAGGCCGCCGGCGTCGAACACTCCGCCGCCGGGCGCAACTACAAGGACGACAACCACAAGCCGGAGATGATCCTCGCGCTGACCCCGTTCGAGGCGCTGTGCGGCTTCCGGCCCGCCGCCGAATCCCGCGCGGTCTTCCTGCACCTGGGCGCCTGTTTTGACCTCGCAGGCCTGGAGCTTCCGCCGCTGCTGGTCCGGCTGCTGGACGACCTCGCCGGGCCCGACGAGCCGGCGGCCCTCAGGTCCGCCTTCGAGCGCATCATCGCCGGCGGCGAGGACGTCTCCCACGCCACCGCCATGGTGGCCGCGGCCCTGATCTCCGGCGCGCCCATGGGGCGGTACGTGGCGGAGCTGTCCACCGTGACCAACCTCAACGGACGGTACCCCGGCGACCCGGGCGTGCTGATCTCCCTGCTGCTGAACCGGATCTCGCTGGCCCCCGGCGAGGCCGTGTACCTGCCGGCGGGCAATGTGCACGCCTACCTGAACGGCCTCGGGATCGAGGTCATGGCGTCCTCGGACAACGTGCTCCGGGGCGGCCTGACCCCGAAGTTCGTGGACGTGCCGGAGCTGCTCAGGACCGTCGCCTTCGAAGCCGTCGGGGTGCCGACGCTGGCCGCCGAGACCACACTGCTGGGCCAGGAACTCTTCCGCCCCCCGTTCCGGGAGTTCCAGTTGCAGCGGATCGAACTGGAGCCCGGCGCCGGGCCCGTCCCGCTGGCGCAGTCCGGAGCCGCCGTCATCCTCGTGGTCGCCGGATCCGTCCTCCTCGATTCGCCCAAGGGCGACCTGCACCTGGGCCGCGGGGCGAGCGCCTTCCTGCCCGCGGCCGAGGCCCCTGTCAACGTGCACGCCGTCGCCGGCGCTGCCGGGACCGCCCTCGCCTTCGCCGTCACCACCGCCCTGGAAGCCTGAACCGTGGACTATTTCCTGCAGGGCCCCGCGTGGGCCGACTTCCAGCGCGCCCTGGGCCGCACCGTCCACGAACAGGCCGGGCCCGGCTGGCGCTTCCTCGCCGTCGAGGAGAGCAACCCGGCCGGAAAGCTGCTGTACGCGCCCTACGGGCCGGTGGCCGAAACCCTGGCCGCGTTCGACGCCGCGCTGGCGGCCCTGGCGGATCTGGCCCGCGGGTGCGGGGCGGTGTTTGTCCGGGTCGAGCCCGTCAGCGCCGGCTTCGGGGCGGCCGACGCCGGCGCCGTGCTGCGCCGCCGCGGCCTGGTGCCCGCCCCGGCGAACCAGCAGCCCGAGCTCAGCTGGATCGTGGACCTGGACCGGGATTTCAAGGACGTCCTGGCGGACATGAAGCCGGTCAACCGCAACCTGTACCGGAACATCCACAAGAAGGATGTGACGTTCCGGACCTCGCAGGATCCGGAGGACATCCGCGTGCTGCTGGATTTCCTGCATCTGACGGCGGCACGGAACGGCTTCAAACCCCAGAGCGACGAGTATCTGAGCCAGGTCGCCAGGTCCCTGATGCCCGCGGGGGCCGCCACGCTGTTCATCGCCGAACTGGAGGGTGCACCGATTGCTGCCGCCCTGGCCTATGACTCGGCCGATACCCGCACCTACGCCCATGCGGCCCTGGACGACTCGCACCGGAAGCTCAGCGCGGGCATTCCGCTCCTCGTGACGCTCATGGCGGATGCCAAGGAGAAGGGCATCAAGTACGTGGACCTGTGGGGGGTGGCACCGGCGGATCAGCCCGGGCACAAATGGGCCGGTTTCACGGCGTTCAAGAAATCGTTCGGCGGACGGGAAATCGCCTACCCCGGGACCTGGGACCTGCCCGTGAAGAAGCTCCGGTACGGCGCCTACCAGCTCGCCCGGCGCGCTGCCCAGGCCGCCCGGACGCTGCTCGGCAAAGTCCGGAAGTAAGCCGCCTCCTACCCCCCTCGCGCGAACGGGCACTTGGCGCCCGGAAAACCGACGATTTAGGGCCTCAAGTGTCCGTTCGCGCAGCCGGGAAAGCCAAGCCTGTGGATAACCGGATCCGCGGGGCCCGGACCGGGCACACTGAAGCATGCCGCGCCTGCCATTGCCGCCTGAACTCCTGGCCGGGTCGTTCACCGTCCGCGCTGCCGACAGCCTCGGCGTATCGCGGAAACGAACGCGCCGGCCCGACGTCTTCATCCCCTCCCGCGGCATCAGGATCCCCGCGGAGAGCAGCGGCGGGCCCACCGCGAACCTGCGGGCCTTCACCGCGCTCGACGACGATTCGACCATTACCCACCACTCCGGCGGCCGGGTCTGGGCCATGGGCCTCCCGTCGTGGATGCAGGAGGACTGGCGGATCCACGTGGCGCGGGATCGGGAGAGCAGCAAACCGCGGCGGCACAACGTCGTCGGCCACCGCCTGACCTTCCGGCCCGGGGCGGTCACGGTCGTCGACGGCCTGCGCGTCACCTCCCCGGCCCGGACCTGGCTGGACCTTGCGGCCCTGCTGACGCCGGATGAACTGGTCGCGGCCGGGGACTCGATCGTCGTCGAACACGGACCGGATTTCCCGGTGCCCCGCGTTGCCCTGGCCACCGTCGCAGACCTTCAGCGGATGGTCGCCGCGCATCCGGGGATGCGAGGACTCCGGACCGCCCGGGTGGCGCTGCAGGACATCCGGGTCGGTTCCGACTCGCCGCAGGAAACCCGCATGCGCCTGATCCTGTGCCGGGCCGGCCTGGGCGAGCCGGTGCTGAACCATGTCGTCCGCAACGGTTGGGGCCAGCCCGCCGTCTGGCCCGATGCGGCCTATCCGGAACACCTGATTGCCCTGCAGTACGACGGTGCACACCACGGGGATCCCCGGCAGTACCGGCTCGACATCCGGCGCCAGGCGGTGACCGAAAGCCTCGGCTGGAGGGAAATCAGGGTCTCCAAGGAAGACCTCGACGGCGACCGGCCGTTCGTCGTCGAGAAGGTCCGGGCCGCGCTCGGCCGGCAGAACCCGGCCGAACGTACACGTGGGGCCCCGGATCGGCTGGATCCGGGGCCCCACGTGTACGTTCGCGCTGAGCGGAGCGCGGAAGGGTGCTAGCTCTTGCGGGCGTAGCCTTCCCACTTGCTGGCCTGGTGCTCGCCGTCCACGAAGCGGATGGTGCCGGACTTGGAGCGCATCACGATGGACTGCGTGAGGACCTTGTCCTTCGAGTAGCGCACGCCCTTGAGCAGGTCGCCGTCGGTGATGCCGGTGGCGGCGAAGTAGCAGTTGTCGCTGGAGACGAGGTCGTTGGTGGACAGCACACGGTCCAGGTCGTGGCCGGCGTCGATCGCCTTCTGCTTCTCCTCATCGCTCGTGGGCCACAGCCGGCCCTGGATGACGCCGCCGAGGGACTTGATGGCGCAGGCCGCGACGATGCCTTCCGGGGTTCCGCCGATACCCATGAGGGCGTCCACTCCGGTGCCGGCGCGCGCTGCCGCGATGGCGCCGGCGACGTCGCCGTCCATGATGAACTTGGTGCGGGCACCGGCTTCGCGGATTTCCTCCACGAGCGGGCGGTGGCGGTCGCGGTCCAGGATCATGACGTTGAGCTGGTTGACCTTGACGCCCTTGGCCTTGGCGATGAGGTGCAGGTTCTGCTTGACCGGCAGGCGCAGGTCGACCATGTCGGCCGCTTCCGGGCCGGTCACGAGCTTCTCCATGTAGAACACGGCGGAGGGGTCGAACATGGTGCCGCGCTCGGCAACTGCCAGGACGGCCAGGGCGTTGTTGATGCCGAGGGCTGTCAGGCGGGTTCCGTCGATCGGGTCGACGGCGACGTCGCACTCGGGGCCCGTGCCGTCGCCGACACGCTCGCCGTTGAAGAGCATCGGCGCTTCGTCCTTCTCGCCCTCACCGATGACCACGACGCCGTTGAAGTGCACGGTCTGGAGGAAGGAGCGCATGGCGTCGACGGCGGCGCCGTCGGCCTTGTTCTTGTCCCCGAAGCCGACCCAGTGGCCGCCGGCAATGGCTGCCGCTTCCGTGACGCGGACCAGTTCCAGGGCAAGGTTACGGTCAGGCTCGTCGATCCCGACGGCGAGCGACGGGGAAAGCGTGGAGTACTGCTGGGGCATGGTCGCTGGTGTCACGTGAACCTCTTCTTCGAGTGGATCGTTGAACCCGCACGGCAGTATCAATCCGTGGCGGTGATTCGTCTGATACTGATCATAGTCGGGGCAGCATCACAGGTCATTGAATGACTCGTCCGTGAAGCAGCACACCTTCCGGGCCGGCCGTCCATGCCGAATGTGAGATCGGCTCCGGATGGGCGACTATAGAAGGGTGAGTGAATTGCAGGACACGTCCCCCGCCGCCCCAGCCCCCCCGTCCGGCGGAGCCGCACCGGAGGGCTCCGGCGCGGCTCCGCAGGCGCCCGTCAAGCCCGTCCTCCGCGCCGCGGCGGCGAAACGCGCCAACGCCTCGGTGATCGGCATGATCGTTGCGCTGGCCGTGAGCATCGCCGTGTTCCTGCCCGTCGTCCTCCTGAACCCGGCACCGAAGACCGGCGGCTACCGGCCGGACATCAACGTCGGCGCCGTGGCGCAGCATGCCGCGGATGTGGCGGGATTCACACCGGCGGCGCCGGAGACCGGGGACACATTCCGGCCGAACTACGCCCGCTGGGAGTCCGGATCGGGCAGCGGAGTCCCCACCTGGGAGGTCGGCTACCTCACGCCCAGGGAGTCCTTCATCGGGCTCGTGCAGACGCGGCAGTCCAATCCCACCTGGCTGCTGCAGCAGACGAAGAACGCAGCCGTGACCGGAACCAGGACCGCAGGCGGCCTGGAGTGGGAACTCCGCGACACCGGCAAGGGCGAGAAGTCCATGGTGCTCGTCCACGGCGGCAGCACCGTCATCCTGACCGGGACGGCGCAGCTGGACGAGTTCACCGTGCTCGCCGCCGCCGTCGTGAAGTCACTTGACGCGGCGCCCGCGCCCGCCGCGTCACCCGGGAAACCTGCCGCAGGAAACAGTTTCACCCTCCACCGCCCCGGCACCGTAAAGTAAGGCCGTGGCCACTTACCTGACTCCCGCCCTTGCCTGGCGCCGCCTGCGCGAAGGCAACGAGCGTTTCGTTGCCGGCGCCTCCTCCCACCCCAACCAGGACGCCTCCCGCCGGTCCTCGCTCGTGGAGAACCAGCACCCCTTCGCCGTGATCTTCGGCTGCTCCGATTCCCGGCTCGCCGCCGAAATCATCTTCGACCTGGGCCTGGGGGACGCGTTCGTTGTCCGCACGGCCGGCCAGGTGATCGACGACGCCGTGCTCGGCTCGCTCGAATACAGCGTCAGCGTGCTGGGCGTTCCGCTGATCGTGGTGCTGGGCCATGACAGCTGCGGCGCCGTCACCGCCACCAAGACAGCGGTCGAAACCGGGCAGATGCCGGTCGGCTTCATGCGCAGCCTGGTCGAACGGATCACCCCGTCCGTGCTGACCTCGCTGCGTAACAATCAGGACGACATCAACGACATGGTGGTCGAAAACGTCAAGCAGACCTCGCAGCGGCTCGTGGACAGTTCGCGGGTGATCTCGGACGCCGTCGGGAGCGGCCGGGCCGCGGTGATCGGGCTCGCCTACAGCCTCGCTGACGGCCGGGCCGACGTCGTTTCCGGCATCGGCGAGCTCTAGGGCCCCGGCAGGGAGGCCGCAGCGGGGCGTTCACGGTTTTCGGTGACGCGCCTCCCGCCAATATGCTAGCCCCATGACTTCCATAGAAACGTTGAACGCCGACGAATTCCGCATTGAACACGACACGATGGGCGAAGTACGCGTCCCCGTGAACGCCCTGTACCGCGCCCAGACGCAGCGTGCGGTGGAAAACTTCCCGATCTCCGGCAAGACCCTGGAACGCGCCCACATCGAGGCCCTCGCGCGCGTCAAGAAGGCCGCCGCCCAGGCCAACGCGGAACTGGGAGTGCTCGACGACGAGATCGCCCAGGCGATTGCCGCCGCCGCCGATGAGGTTGCCGCCGGCAAGTACGACGGCGACTTCCCCATCGATGTCTTCCAGACCGGCTCCGGCACGTCCTCGAACATGAACACCAACGAGGTCCTCGCCGAGCTGGCCTCCCGCGCCCTCAAGGCCGCCGGCAGCGACAAGGTGGTCCACCCGAACGACCACGTCAACGCCTCGCAGTCCTCCAACGACGTCTTCCCGACCTCGGTCCACGTCGCCGCCACGTCCGCGCTGATCAATGACCTGATTCCGGCCCTCGGCTACCTGGCCGATTCGCTCAGCCGCAAGGCCGTCGAGTTCAAGGACGTCGTGAAGTCCGGCCGCACGCACCTCATGGATGCCACCCCCGTGACCCTGGGCCAGGAGTTCGGCGGCTACGCCGCGCAGGTCCGCTACGGCATCGAGCGCATCAACGCCTCCCTCCCCCGCGTTGCCGAGGTTCCGCTCGGCGGCACCGCCGTGGGCACCGGCATCAACACCCCGGCCGGCTTCCCGGAACGCGTGATCGAGCTGCTCGCGGCCGACACCGGCCTGCCGCTGACCGAGGCCCGCGACCACTTCGAGGCCCAGGCCAACCGTGACGGCCTGATCGAGGCCTCCAGCCAGCTGCGCAACATCGCGATCTCCTTCATGAAGATCAACAACGACCTGCGCTGGATGGGCTCCGGCCCCAACACCGGCCTCGGCGAGATCTCGATCCCGGACCTGCAGCCCGGTTCCTCGATCATGCCCGGCAAGGTCAACCCGGTCATCTGCGAAGCCTCCATCATGGTCTGCGCCCAGGTCATCGGCAACGACACCGCCATCGCCTGGTCCGGCACCAACGGCGCGTTCGAGCTGAACGTCGGCATCCCCGTGATGGCCGCCAACCTGCTCGAGTCCGTGCGCCTGCTGGCCAACACCAGCCGCGTCATGGCGGACAAGATGATCGACGGCATCACCGCCAACGTCGAGCGCGCACGCTTCCTCGCCGAGGCCTCGCCGTCCATCGTCACGCCGCTGAACAAGTTCATCGGCTACGAGAACGCCGCCAAGATCGCCAAGAAGGCCGTGGCCGAGGGCCTGACCATCCGCGAGACCGTCGTGGCCATGGGCTTCCTCGAGCGCGGCGAACTGACCGAAGAGCAGCTGGACACCGCCCTGGACGTCATGTCCATGACCCGTCCCCCGCACAAGGCGTAGTCTCCCCCGACGTACGACGGCGGCCGCCCACCTTCCCCGTGAAGGCGGGCGGCCGCTGGCGTTAAGGCAGTTCGGGGCCGGCACGGGCTGAAGTGTCCGTTCGCGCTCGGGTTGGGTGCTGAAGTGTCCGTTCGCGCTAAATATTGCACTCAGCTACAAATAGTGCAAAACTTCACTCTGTGAGCAACAGTGCAATTATTGAGGGTGGTCTCCGCGGGCGGAAGCGCGCCGCCACGCGGACGGCGATCACCGCCGTCGCCCGGTCCCTGACCGCCGAGCGGGGACTCAACGGCTATACCGTGGAAGAGGTCTGCGAACGGGCCGGGATTTCCCGGCGGACCTTCTTCAACTACTTCCCGTCCAAGGAAGACGCCATCATCGGCCACGCCGACGACGCGTTCCCGGCCGACGTCGTCGAGGACTTCCTCCGCGGCGCCGCTTCCCCGCCCGGAGAAATCTCCGCCACGCTCTTCCAGGACCTCGTGACCCTGATGCTGCGGATGTCCGAGAGGATGAGCTCCTCCGAGGAGGAAACCCGCCAGCTGATCCGGGTCATCCAGAAGGAACCGCAGCTCATGCTCAGGGTCATCGGCGTGTCCGAGGAACGCGAGGCCGACTTTTCCCGCCTGCTGGCGGCCCGGGAAGGCGTCCCCCCGGACCATCCGGTGGTCCGGATGGCCGTGGCGCTGGTCGGCGGGATCGCCCGCAAGTCCAGCATGGCCTATTTCTCCGCAGGCAACACCCGCCCGTACCGGGACCTGCTGCTGGAGAACATCGCCGCGGCCCGCACCCTTTTTTCCCAGCCTTTCACCCCTTCCCTCCCGCCCTCCCCCGAAGGACCCCAATGAGCACCGCCGTCAGTCCGCCGGCAGCAGCCGCACCGCTGCTGCTGACCCAGAAACGCATCTGGATCATCTTCTCCGCCCTGATCGCGGGGATGCTTCTCTCCAGCCTGGACCAGACCATCGTGTCCACCGCCATGCCCACCATCGTCGGCAAGCTCGGCGGCGTGGAGCACCAGGCCTGGATCACCACGGCGTACCTGCTGGCCACCACCATCGTGATGCCCATCTACGGCAAATTCGGCGACGTGCTGGGCCGCCGGAACCTGTTCCTCGTGGCCATCGCACTGTTCACGCTCGCTTCGGTCGGCTGCGCGTTCGCCACCGATTTCTGGGGCTTCGTCACCTTCCGCGCCATCCAGGGCCTGGGCGGCGGCGGCCTGATGATCCTGTCCCAGGCCATCATCGCGGACATTGTCCCGGCCAAGGACCGCGGCAAGTACATGGGGCCGCTGGGCGCCATCTTCGGCCTCTCCGCCGTCGCCGGGCCGCTGCTGGGCGGGTTCTTCGTGGACCACCTGACGTGGGAATGGGCCTTCTACATCAACATCCCCATCGGCATCGCCGCGTTCCTGACCGCCTGGTTCACCCTCACGCTGCCGAACAAGAAGGCGGCGAAGCGCATCGACATCCTCGGGGTGCTGCTGCTGTCCGCGGCCACCGCGTGCCTGATCTTCTTCACCGACTTCGGCGGCAAGAAGGACGAAGGCTGGGATTCGCCGCTGACCTGGGCCTTCGGCGCCGGGATGGTGCTGGCCGCCGCCGCCTTCGTGCTCGTGGAGCGCAGGGCCGAGGACCCCATCATTCCGCTGAGCCTGTTCAAGAACCGGATCTTCGTGAACTCCACGGCGATCGGCTTCACCCTGGGCCTGGGCATGTTTGCCGCCATCGCCTTCGTGCCGACCTTCCTGCAGATGTCCTCCGGCACGTCGGCCGCCGAGTCCGGGCTGCTGATGCTGCCCATGATGGTGGGCCTGATGGGCACGGCCATCTACTCCGGGATCCGGATCTCCAAGACCGGCAGGTACAGGATGTTCCCGATCCTGGGGTCCGCCCTGACGGTGGCCGCCATGCTGTGGCTGACCACCCTCACCGCGGCCACGCCGATCTGGGTCATCTGCCTGCAGCTGTTCTTTTTCGGCTCCGGGCTCGGCCTGATCATGCAGGTGATCGTCCTGGTGGTCCAGAACTCGGTGCCGGCAGACCAGATCGGCACGGCGACCAGCACCAACAACTACTTCCGCGAGGTCGGAGCAGCGCTGGGCGTGGCGGTCTTCGGCTCCATCTTCACGACCCGCCTGTCCGAGTCCCTGGGGAATGCCTTCACCGGCGCCGGGGCGTCGGCCGCCGAGGCCGCGCAGTCCACCCGGACGCTGGATCCGCGGGCGCTTGCCCAGCTGCCGGCCCAGCTCAAGGACGCGATTGTCACCGCCTACGCCGAGTCGCTGGCCCCGGTGTTCTGGTATGTGGTGCCGTTCCTGGCGATCGCGCTGATCCTGGCGCTGACCCTGAAACAGATCCCGCTCTCCGACACCGCCGGCATGGTGGCCCGGGGCGAAGCCGTGGGCGGCGAGGAAGCCGAACGCCTCGAAGCCGAGCGCCTCGCCGCACGGCACCACGCCGGGCACGCCGCCAGCGCGCCGGGAGACGCGGGGGACGCCGCGCTGAAGAACGACGACGGGCTCACGCGCCTGCGCGGCTGACCGCCAGCGCCCGCCGGGCGCTCCTCCGCCGTGTAGGCCGCCGCATTCTTTGGGGGTGCGGCGCCCTGCCGTGGAGCCGGCGGCGTCAGCGCCGGTATCGGACGACGGCGTGCGGCTCGGCTGCCTGGCGGATGGCTTCCAGGTGCCCCGGCATCAGCGCCGGTATGTGCTCACGCCGGAACCAGCCCACGGCCAGGGATTCGTCGTCGTTGACCCGTGCCTGGCCCGACACATGGCGGCACCTGAAGGCAAGGGTCAGGAAATGGCAGACGTCCCCGTTCGGATAGCTCGTGGGACCCACCGCGTCAACCGACACGAGCCGTTCAGTGTCCGCCACGACGCCGGTCTCCTCAAGAATCTCCCGCAGCAGCCCTGGTGCGGGCTCTTCGCCGGGTTCCAGGATTCCGCTGATGAGCCCCCACTGCCCGTTGTCCGCGCGTTGGCCGAGCAGCACCCTGCCGTCGTCGTCGAACACCACCCCCCGCACCGCCGGGATCCAGAGGGTCTCGTGGCCGATCTTTTCGCGGAGCTTGAGGATGAAGTCGGGGGTCGCCATACCGTCAGCCTAGCCAAACAGGTCCGGCCGGCGGGCGCCCGCCGGCCGCCTGGCGGCGGAGGCTAGAGCAGGTTTGGGCCGGCGTCCTCGAATTCCACCGTCCCGTGGCTGTTGCGAAGGACGAGATCGCGTCCGTCCCGTGTCAGGGTGACCGGTTGCCTGAACAGCTGCGTGGCCCATTCCTCGTAGCCACTTTCGGGGCCGAGGCAGGCCATGGCCGTCGCGATAGTCCGGCCCGGGATCAGCTGGCCGGCCCGCACTTCCACCTCGACACCCAGCTGGTTGCACGGGGTCTTGACGCCAATCGTCCACGTTCCGTTGACGAACACGCTCGACACCACGAGCGGCTGCTTGTTCAGCCAGCCGAGCTCGCCCGAGGAGTCCCGCCCGCCGATGGAGCGGTAGATTCTGCAGTCCAGCGGGCCACCTTCGCAATAGGGGGGCGGCAATACCGGCGTCGGGGGCGCCGAGCCGTCCGGGGACGGGGAGCCCGCCGGCGAGTCAGGGGCGGACGGGCCGGACGGGCCGCCCGGGATGGCCGATGGCACTTTTTGAGTCGGCACGGGTTCCGGCGGGCCCGGAGCCGGCGCACCCGGCATCCCGCCGCAGCCGCCAACGACCGCCGCCAGCAAGGGAAGCGCCAGAACCTGGCGCATCTTGCCACGCCTTCCGGGTGGGCGCGGTCCCCGTCGTCCCCTCATGCGTCCCCGTCCTGCTTGTGTTCCGGCTGCGGCCACTTCGCCCTGATGCGCCCGGCGCGCCTCGAAGCCCAGTGTGCATGGGGAACCGGCCGCGGGCAAGGCAGGGCATGTCCCGGGACCACGAAGTCCGGCAGGGGGACATGTCCAGTCCTGCACCCAGGAATTGGACGCTTGGGGCATATGTCCAGTGGCCGCGGGCAAGGCAGGGCATGTCCCGGCGGGTACCGGGGCGTCAGGACACCGGCAGCAGGATCATGGCGGCGGCGGTGCCGGCCAGCATGAAGGGCCCGAAGGGAATGCTCGATTTCAGGGTGCCGCGCCGCACGGCCAGCAGGGCCACGCTCCAGAGGCCGCCGAACAGGAACGCGGCAAAGGTTCCGGCGAAGACGTGCGGCCAGCCCAGGAACCCCAGATACATCCCCAGCACGCCGGCGAGCTTCACGTCACCGAAGCCCATCCCCGGCGGATAGGCGGCCCGCAGGAGGAAGTAGAACAGCCACAGTACCGCTCCTCCGGCCAGGATGCGCAGTCCGGGCACCCCGAACAGCCCGGCACCGACGTCGGAAGCGGCCGCAGGGCCCGGGCCGCCGGCCACCACGACGCTGGCGGCGGCGCCCAGCAGGAGGACCCCCGCAACGGCGTAGGACGGGAAGACGATCCGGTTCGGCAGCAGATGGTGGCGGATGTCGATGACGGTCAGCCGCGTGGCCATGAGCGCAAAATAGGCGCAGGCTGCCAGCACCAGCCAGAAGGCCACGGCATTGGCTGCCCAGAGTTCGCCGAGTCGTTGGATCACCCTCGGATGCTACTGGACATTCCCCGGCCACGGCTTTCCCCGCGCGTAAACTGTGGATATGTCAGCATGGGACAGCAGGAACCGGCGTGAGCCGCGCACCCCCGCAGGCCCGGCGGAACAGGCCTCAGCGTTCCGGAACCTGTGCCGTTCCTCGCCCTGGAAGTGGCAGTCGCTGCGGTTCGAATACCTGGACCGGCCCGCCGCCGCCGCTGCCCCGGACCCTTCCTCCGGCCCTGCGGCGGGACCCGACCTCGTCCGGGCCTGGCTGCGGCGCCCCGGAGCGCTGCGGCTGGAGACGGCGGACGGACTGGTCCTCCACAGCACCACAGGCATCAACGACTCCCGGGACGGCTTCTACGTCCAGTCCACCAGGACATCGTGGCTCCGCGGCCTGGTCCGCCGGCGCCCGGAGGCCGCCTACGGTGAACCGGGCTTCGGCAACGGCCGTTTCGCCGCCGCCCTGGACCCGGTGGAGCTGGCAGGAAACGCCCCGGTCCCGCTCGAATTCCCGAACTCCAACGCCGTGGAACTGGGCCCACTCGCCGAGGTGGACCATGAGGGCAGGCCGGCCCTGGAAACCACCGTCATCCCCAACTCCGGCTACCGCCCCGGCGACCCCGGCGCGCCGCTGTGCCGCCCGGGACGCACCCTGCTGAGGATCGACGCCGGCACCGGGGTGTGCGTGGCGAGCCGCTGGCTGGAGGACGCGTCCGCCGGCTACGGCCACTGGCTCCGGATCCTGGCCGTGGACGAGTACATGCTCGATGACCTGTTCCTCGCCGAATCCATGAACCTCACCGACGTGCGCCGGCACATCAGCTGGGACGTGTCCCCGGGCGTGTGACCGGCAGACGACGGCGCAGGCGACTAACTCCCCGGCTACTCGGTTCTTACAAAATATTGTTATTATCACCGGTTCTAACAAGAAACCTTTAGAACCGAACAGCCGGGCACGGAAGTGGCATGCGCCACTCGTAATCGCGGAGCCTGAAGACCCCCACACGCCGGGTCGCGGTTCTTCGCAAAGGAGCGCATCGCGGCGCATGGGACCCCGGAGGTCGCCCAGCGACCGAAGCGGGTTCCATGCGGCGTGTCCAAGCGACGGCGAAGGGCCGTGGCCCGGCAAACCCGACCACGGCCTCAGACCGGGACCTTAGACCTCCGCCCCCTCCAGCAGCTCCGTCACCAAAGCCGCGATCGGCGAGCGCTCCGAGCGGGTGAGCGTGATGTGGCCGAAGAGCGGGTGTCCCTTGAGCGTCTCGACGACGGCGGCAATGCCGTCGTGCCGGCCCACCCGCAGGTTGTCGCGCTGGGCGACGTCGTGGGTCAGCACGATCTTGGAGTTCTGCCCGATCCGGCTCATCACGGTCAGCAGCACGTTCTTCTCGAGCGACTGTGCCTCGTCCACGATCACGAACGCGTCATGCAGCGAACGGCCGCGGATGTGGGTCAGCGGCATGACTTCCAGCATGCCGCGGTCCATCACCTCCTCCACCACTTCCTGGCTGACGAGCGCACCGAGGGTGTCAAAGACGGCCTGCGCCCACGGGTTCATCTTCTCCGCCTCGGACCCCGGCAGGTAGCCCAGCTCCTGGCCGCCCACGGCGTAGAGCGGACGGAACACGATCACCTTCCGGTGCTCCCGGCGCTCCAGGACGGCCTCGAGGCCTGCGCACAGGGCCAGCGCGGACTTGCCGGTGCCGGCCCGGCCGCCGAGGGAGACGATGCCCACGGCCGGATCCATCAGCAGGTCGAGCGCAAGCCGCTGTTCGGCCGAGCGCCCGTGCAGCCCGAAGACGTCCCGGTCCCCCTTCACCAGGCGCACCTGCTTGTCCGCCCCCACCCGGCCCAGGGCCGAGCCGCGGCCGGACAACAGGACCAGTCCGGTGTTGGTCGGCATCTCCGCCGCCTGCGGGATGAAGACCGGCTCGTGCCCGTACAGGGCGGAAACCTCCTCTTCGCTCGCATCGACTTCGGCGACGCCGGTCCAGCCCGAATCCTTGACGAGCTCGTTGCGGTATTCGTCGGCCAGCAGACCCATGGCCGAGGCCTTCACGCGCATCGGCAGGTCCTTGGACACCACGGTCACGTCCCGGCCCTCGTTCGCCAGGTTCTTGGCGACGGCGAGGATCCGGCTGTCGTTGTCCCCGCCGCGGAAGCCCGCCGGGAGCACCTCGGCGGAAACGTGGTTGAGCTCCACGACCAGCGTGCCGCCGTCGTGGCCCAGCGGGATGGGCCGGTCCAGCCCGCCGTGCTCCACCCGCAGGTCGTCGAGGAGCCGGAGCGCCTTGCGGGCGAAGTAGCCGAGCTCCGGATCGTGGCGCTTGCCCTCGAGCTCGGTGATGACGACGATCGGCAGGATGACCTCGTGCTCGGCGAAGCGCAGCAGCGCGCGCGGGTCCGAGAGCAGTACCGACGTGTCGATCACGAAGCTCCGGGCCGTTTCCCCGCGTGCCGTTCCTTCCCCGGAAACAGCACGGCCGGCGACAGCGTCAGAATCCGCTGCACCGGCCTGAGGGATGGCTCGCTTGGCGCGAGAGGTAGCTTTCCGTCCCTGATCCGAAACGACGTCGGGAAGTTGTTCAGAAGTAGCCACATCGACTCCAGCCCCGGGGCGCATGCCCGGAATTGTTATGGGTGAGGCGGCTCGGCCCGGAGGCCGGACGCGGCCCCCATGCACCCGGTGCGAAAATCCGCTCCATGTACTGGCCTCCCCGATTGGCCGGCGGTTTGCCTTCCAATGAATCAAACGTAGATCTCCGACGCGGTGTTGTCGCGGTCATTTTCCGGCGATTCTCGTTACCGGCACGTTAACTCGTGATGAACGGAGGCCGGATGCCCCTGCGGGGCGGAGGTCAGGTGCCGAAGCGCCGCTGCCGTCCGGCGTAGTCCCGCAGGGCCCGGAGGAAATCCACCTTGCGGAACGCTGGCCAGAGGGCCTCACAGAAGTAGAACTCGCTGTACGCGCTCTGCCACATGAGGAACCCGGAAAGCCGCTGCTCCCCCGAGGTGCGGATGACCAGGTCCGGATCGGGCTGGCCCCGTGTGTACAGGAACCGCGAGATGTCGTCCACGGTGAGCCCGTCGGCCAGTTTCCCGATGTCCTCCCCGCGGGCGACGGCGTCGTGCAGCAGTTCGCGGACGGCGTCGACAATCTCGCGGCGGCCGCCATAGCCGACGGCGACGTTGACGTGGATCTTCTCGCGGACGGGGGTGCGGGCCGTCAGGTGGTTGAGCCGCTCTGCAAGGTAGTCGGGCAGCAGTTCCGGGGCGCCCATGGCATGGACGGAAATGTCGGCGTCGTCGTCCAGCCGGTCCAGGGTGTTGGCAATGATCCCCATCAGCAGGTCCAGCTCCTCGCCGGAGCGGTTCATGTTGTCCGTGGAGAGCATGTAGAGCGTGACGACCTTGACGCCGAGTTCCTGGCACCAGCCGAGGAACTCGTGGATTTTGTCGGCACCGGCCTGGTGCCCCTGGCTTGTGGGGGCGTTGAACTGGCGGGCCCAGCGCCGGTTCCCGTCCACCATGACGCCGATGTGTCTGGGGATGCGTCCGGGGTCCAGCGAGCGCTGGATCCTGCCCTCGTAGAAGCCATAAAGGAACCCGGGCAGTTCCATCCGGAGATTCACCTGGCTTCCTTGAAGTACGACTCAGTGCAGATCCTAGGCTACCTTCCGGAAGGCGGGGCGGCGTGCACGGCTGCGCCCCTTTCCACCCGGACACTGGCTACTCACCGGTAACT
The DNA here is from genome assembly GCF_018224015.1 of Pseudarthrobacter albicanus. Taxonomy (GTDB): domain Bacteria; phylum Actinomycetota; class Actinomycetes; order Actinomycetales; family Micrococcaceae; genus Arthrobacter; species Arthrobacter albicanus. The sequence goes on along the minus strand of NZ_JAGPOT010000009.1, from coordinate 69,270 downwards.
TACTGCCGCGCAAGTTAGTATGGCGGCATGCAAAGCAACAGCCGTGAGCCCCTGCCGGAACGGCACACTGACCGGCACGCTGACCGGCACACGGACCGCGGAAACGGTGCTGTGGACGGTGCTGCGGTCCGGATTGCCGAACTCCTGATGATCAAACCGAAATGGCGCGGCTGGATCCACACCGTCGCGGCGCCTTTCGCCCTGGCCGCCGGCCTGGCCCTGGTGATCCTGGCCCCCACGCCCGAGCTGAAGGCCGCCTCCGCGGTCTATGCCTTCACGGGGGTGCTGCTCTTCGGGGTGAGTGCCGTCTACCACCGGGGGAACTGGTCCCCGGGGGTGAAGATTGTGCTGAAGCGGCTCGACCACACCAACATCATGCTGGTCATCGCCGGCAGCTACACGCCGCTGGCCTGGGCCCTGCTGGACCGGCCCAAGGCGGTGGTGCTGCTGTGGATCATCTGGTCGGGGGCCATCCTGGGCGTGCTGTTCCGGCTGCTGTGGACGCACGCGCCCCGCTGGCTGTATGTGCCGATCTACATCGCCCTGGGCTGCGGCTCGCTGTTCTACCTGCCGGATTTCTTCGCCGCCAGCGTCGCGTCGGCGGTGCTGATCTGCGTGGGCGGTGCCCTCTATATCGCGGGCGCCGTCTTCTATGCCCTGAAGAAGCCGAATTTCAGCTTCGAGCACTTCGGCTTCCACGAACTGTTCCATGCGTTCACGGTGTTCGCCTTTGCCGCCCATTTCATCGCGATTGCCATCGCCGTCCTGGGCTGAACTGAGGTGGGCTGAACCGGGCTGGGCTGGGGCTTCCCGGGTCCGGCACGAAGGGTCAGCGGGACATGGCGGCCAGGCGTTCGCGCACCGCCGCGACCGAACCCACCGGGAGCTCACAGACCATGCCGCGGCAGAGGAAAACCTGCGGCGCGCCGTCCGGGGCCGCCTGCCGGCCACGCAGCAAAGGCACCGTCTGCCCGGCGGCCCCCTCGCCCGGCGCAACCACCAGCCCGGGGCTGGGCGAGAGCAGCAGCTCCCGGTGCAGTGCGGCCCGCTGCGGTGTGTCCGGACCGACGACGGCGGCCTCCACCGGGCCGGCCAGCGCGGCCTGCGCCGTCGCGAGCAGCCAGCCGGCCACCCGGGGCGCCCGGGTGGCCAGCGGCGGCAGCAGGAACAGGATGTTGCCGGCCAGGGCGCGGTGTCCGCTGGAGCCGGAGAGTGCCGAGTAGGCCAGCAGCGCGCCCGCGAAGGCCGCCGCGCCGCTGGGTGTGGCGTTGTCGAAGGGGTCCAGCGCCGCACGCCGGCCCTGGGCGTTGAAGACCTGCTCGGACTCCCCGGCGGTGTCCCTCAGGGCTCCGTCGGCCACGAACCGCACGCAGGCGGCCTGCAGTATGGCCTCGGCGAGCCGATACCAGCGCGTCCGGCCGGAGGCGCCATAAAGGGCGAGCAGGCCTTCGGCGCAGAACGCGTAGTCCTCCAGCAGGCCCCCGATCCCCCGGGATGCCCCGGCGTGGGACACCCGCACGAGCGTGCCGGCCCCGCCACCGGAGGCTGGCTTCCAGTGCACGCGCTCCAGGTACGCCGCGATCCGTTCGGCCGCGGCGAGCAGCTCCGGGCGGTCCAGCACGGCCCCGGCCTCGGCCAGCGCCGCGACGGCGAGCCCGTTCCAGCCGGCCACGACCTTGTCATCGCGGGCCGGCTGCGGCCGGCGGTTCCGGGCCTCCAGCAGCAGCGGCCGGACCCGCTGCCACAAGGCGGTCTCCCCAGCGCGGGACGCCCGTCCTGGGTGCAGCGGGGAACCGTCCGCCGAGACGCTCCCGCGGGCGTGGACGTTCATCAGCTGCGCCACGGCCGCCCCGTCCTCCGGGCCCAGCAGCCCGGTCAGCTCCGCCCGGGTCCAGACATAGGTGCCACCCTCGGTGTGCACGCCGTCCAGCACCGTGTCGGCATCCAGGGACGAGGCCAGGGCTTCGACGCCGGCGTCGTGGCCCTCCCCGGCGGCGTCCCCGGCGGCGTCCCCTGTGTGGGTCACAAGCCCCAGCGAGGACAGGAGCCAGCCGGCCGTGCGCGCGGCGACCTCCGCGGCCTCCGCTGCGGGGTAGTGCTCCGTGCCGCCGAGCCGGACCCAGTGCACGTAGACGCGGAGCAACTGGGCATTGTCGTAGAGCATTTTCTCGAAGTGCGGAACGGACCAGTCCTGCGTCACCGAGTAGCGGGCGAAGCCGCCGTCGAGCTGGTCGAACAGTGCCGACCGGGACATCGCGGCGAGCGTGCGCGCCGCCATGTCCCGGGCCGCCGCCGCGGTTTCCGCCGCCGACGATTCCGCCGCCGACGATTCCGGCGCCGGGCTTTCCGAAGGCGCAGCCTTTGGAGCCGCGGCGGCATGCCGGATCAGGAACTCCAGGACCGCGGAGGGCGGGAACTTCGGCGCAGCGCCAAAGCCGCCGTGCTCCGGGTCTTCCGTCCGGGCCAGCACGCGCACGGCTTCCGGGAGCAGCGCGGCGTCCACGGGCTCCGGCGGCCCGTCGAGCCGGACGGCCGAGCCAAGCTGTGACCCGGCGAGGCCGCGGGCCAGCGTCCCGGCGTTCTCTTCGACGCCGTCCCGGCGGTCCAGCCAGGCGTCATGGACGGCCTCGAGGACCTGGCGGAACGAGGGCCGGCCCGGCATCGGCCGGGGCGGATAATAGGTGCCGGCGTGGAAGGCCCTGCCGTCCGGCAGGAGGAAGACGGACATCGGCCAGCCGCCTTCGCCGCTGATCGCCTGGGTGGCCGCCATGTAGACGGCGTCGACGTCGGGGCGCTCTTCGCGGTCCACCTTGATCGCCACGAAGTTCGCGTTCAGGAAATCCGCGGTGGCCTGGTCCTCAAAGGATTCATGGGCCATGACGTGGCACCAGTGGCAGGCCGCGTAGCCGATCGAGAGGAACACCGGGACGTCCCGGGCGGCGGCGAAGGCGAAGGCCTCGTCACCGAAAGGGCGCCAGTGGACGGGATTGCCCGCGTGCTGCCGGAGGTAGGCAGACGGTTCTCCGCCCAGGGCGTTGGCGGCCTGGGGGAAGGACCGGGGCGGGCCGCCGTCAGCGGTTTCCGGGCCCTGCATGACCGTTCGTTTCCGGCCGGAAATCGGCGGCGTTGGCAGCACCCGGGGCGCCGGCGGCCGGCGGGTCCTGGCCGGCGTCGTCCGTCACCGCTTCGGCAGCAGCGCCTTCTTCCTCCACCTGCGCACGGTAGCGCACCCGGCGGATGCGCCGCACCATGTCCACGATCAGCAGCGCGGTCAGCACCACGATGAAGGCGGTCAGCAGGAAGCCCAGCAGGCCGGGGGTGACCTGGTCCTGGGAAAGTCCCGGACGCAGCGCCGGCGACGGGGCCGGCGCCGGGGCTGTGGTCAGGGCGAGGAGCAAGGAATGCACTGGGGAACCTTCTGTGGGATCTGGCGGCGGGGCTTCGTCTACTGGGCTGCCTCTATCTTAGCCCGGCGAAGAGGTCCGTTTCGGGCAGCTCGGCGGGGATCCGGGACTGGGCGAGGAAGTAGTCTTCCCACGGCCAGATCCGGCGCTGCATCGCCGCGGACACCGCGAAGAAGAAGCCCTCCGGGTCCACCTGGGTGCGGTGCGCCCGGAGCGCGTCGTCGCGGGCTTCAAAGAAGTCCCCGCACTCAATCTGGGTGGTGGTGGGGTGCGAGGGTGCCGGCGGGGTGTGGCCTTCCGCGTCGGCCTCAAGCCACGCTGCGAGACGTTCGGCATACGGGGACTGCAGGCCGGCTTCCGTCAGGGCGAGGTGGAGGGCGCGGAAGCGGTCCGGGCTGAAGGCACGGTCGTAGTAGAGCTTGGCGGGCTCCCACGGCCCGCCGGTTCCCGGGTACCGGGCGGGATCCCCGGCGGCTTCGAAGGCCTCGACCGCCACCCGGTGCGCCATGATGTGGTCCGGATGCGGGTAGCCGCCGTTCTCGTCGTAGCTGACGATCACCTGCGGCCGGAACTCGCGGACCAGCCTGACCAGCGGTGCAGCCGCCCGTTCCAGCGGTTGCACCGCGAAGGAGCCGGCCGGCAGGGGCGGCAGGGGATCGCCTTCCGGCAGCCCGGAATCCACGAAGCCCAGCCAGCGCTGGCGGACCCCGAGGATCCGGGCCGCCCGGTTCATCTCCAGCCGGCGGGCGCCTGCCATGTCACGCGCAGGGTGCGGCTGGCCCGCCATCGCCGGGTTCTGGATGTCCCCGCGCGAGCCATCGGTGCAGGTCGCCACCAGGACGTCCACGCCCGCGGCCGCGTACAGGGCCATCGTGGCGGCGCCCTTGCTGGATTCGTCGTCGGGATGCGCATGGACAGACAGCAGCCGGAGCGGCGCTGACGGGCTGGGGGACGCTGTCATCTTGGGACGGCTCCTCTTTCTTCTGCAGGTTTCGTTCGGCGGGAGCGCGGAAATTTCCCCGCCGGATCCACACTAAACTGGGTTGGTGAGTTCCGAGGATCAGTCTGCCGCGCCCGAGCCGGCCTCTACCAGCCTAGCCAATCGTTACGGTGGCCAGAAGCGTGCGCTAACCAGCACTGCCAAACGCAGCATCCTGATCGCTGCCCTCGCGGCCGGCATCGGATTCATGGCGTGGATCTCGACGTCGTCCGCCACCGCCGCGGTCAGCTTCAAGGACATCGGCTACAGCACCCCCGACGCCACGCTCGCGGAAATCGACTTCCAGGTCACCAAGGACCCCGCAACGGATGCTAAATGCGCGGTCAAGGCCCTCGATGCCAAGTTTGCCGTCGTCGGCTGGAAAGTGGTGGATGTGGGGCCCAACGCCGCCGGCGCCGGCGAGGACGGCGGCCGGACCACAGTGCACCGGGCGCTGGTGCGCACCGAGTCACAGGCCGTGACCGGCGTCGTCGACGGCTGCTGGGTCCCGGGCAACGCACAATAGTCCGCGGCGTGCGGTGTACACGGGATAACGCGGAATAACGCGGGGTGACCCACGCCGCTGCAACCTTTGGTTTATCCACAGGATTGACTACAATGGACCAATACGTTTCCCCCGCTGAGCTGGTTACTGAGTCTGAAAAGTGGCCACCGTGGCGGGGTCTTTGCTTGTTTGACCACAAAAAGGAGAAGTCCGTGTCTACCACCAACAGCGCAACTGCAGCTTGGCTTACCCAGGAAGCTTTTGACCGCCTGAAGGCAGAGCTGGACCACCTTTCCGGCCCTGGCCGGGCGGATATCGTCCAGAAGATCGAGGCTGCGCGCCAGGAAGGCGACCTCAAGGAGAACGGCGGCTACCACGCGGCCAAGGAGGAGCAGGGCAAGATCGAAGCCCGCATCCGCCAGCTCACCGCGCTGCTCCGGGATGCGCACGTGGGCGAATCCCCGGCCGACGACGGAATCGTCGAGCCCGGCATGCTCGTGGTGGCCAGGATCGCCGGCGACGAAGAGACGTTCCTGCTCGGCTCCCGTGAAATCGCCGGAGACTCGGACCTCGACGTCTTCAGCGAAAAATCCCCCCTTGGCGCAGCCATCGTGGGCCACAAGGAGGGCGAGTCGCTCAGCTACACCGCCCCCAACGGCAAGGTCATCACCGTCGAGATCATCTCGGCCAAGCCGTACGCCGGCTAAGACCCGGATTCAGCGCACCGGTTACCACGACGCCGGCCCTCCCCCGCAGCGGGAGGGCCGGCGTCGTTTGTTGTTTCCGGCAGCCTCGCGCGGGCCCGCGGCGCGGTCCGGGGGCGCGGTCCGGGGGCACTTTGGCGCGGACACGCCGTCGTTTAGCCGCCCAGGTGCCCGGATCGGCTCCAAAGTCCCCCCGGACGGCGGCCTGCCCGGCCAAGCCGGGCCTCATACCTGCGGCGGGCCGGGATTCTAGCGGGTGCGCAGCCGGCCCTCCCGGCCGGCGCCCAGGAGGAGCGCCGCCGCGACGCCGCCGATCGCTCCGCCGAGGTGCGCCTGCCAGGACACGAAGCTTGCCACGCTCGGCAGGACGCCGAACAGGATGCTGCCGTAGGCCATGAACAGCACCACGGAGAGCAGGATCTGCCACCAGTTTCGGTTGATGAAGCCGCGCACCAGCAGGAACGCGAAGAGCCCGAAGACGAGCCCGGACGCGCCCACGGTGACGTTGAGGCCGATCAGCCACACCACGGCACCGGAGCCCAGCCAGCTGGAGGCCAGCGCGGTGACGAATACCCGCAGCCCGGACAGGAACACCAGGAATCCGAAGATGATCAGCGGCAGCGTGTTGGAGAGCAGATGGGCCAGGTTGGCGTGCAGCAGCGGGAACGTCAGGATGTCCAGGATCCCGTCCAGGCTGCGCGGGCGCAGGCCGAACGTGCGGTTCAGGGAATGGAACATGAGCGTGTTGATGATCTCGATCAGGTACAGCAGCACCACGAACGAGCCCACCACCAGCAGGCCCCGGCGGGCGCGGGCGGCAGGCGTATCGCCTGCGCCGCGCCGTTCCCCCCTGAACGCGTCCAGTGCCATGGCGTCAGTGCACCACGATCGGCTGGAAGCCCTCGGCCCGGAGCGCCGCGAGGACCTGCTCGCAGTGTTCGTGGCCCTTGGTCTCCAGGTTGACCGTGATGGAGACGTCGCCCATGCTGATGGAGCCGCCGACGCGCGTGTGGTCCAGCCCGGTGACGTTGGCGTCGTTTTCGGCGATGATGCGCGCGATCGTGGCCAGCGAGCCGGGGCGGTCGTCCAGCATCATCCGCACGGTCATGTAGCGGCCCGCGGCGGAGAGGCCGCGCTGGATGACCTTGAGCATCAGCATCGGGTCGATGTTGCCGCCGGAGAGGACCACCGCGACGGTTCCGGGGTTTTCGATCTTGCCTTCCATCAGCGCCGCGACGCCCACGGCCCCGGCAGGCTCGACGACCATCTTGGCGCGCTCCAGCAGGAAGATCAGCGCCCGGGCCAGGGCGTCCTCGCTGACGGTGACGACGTCGTCGACGAGTTCGCGGATGATGCTGAAGGGCAGCTGGCCCGGGCGGCCCACGGCGATGCCGTCGGCCATCGTGGAGACGCGCTTGAGCGGGACCAGGGCGTCGGCGGCCAGTGAGGGCGGGTAGGCGGCCGCGTTTTCGGCCTGGACGCCGATGATGCGGATTTCGCGGCCGAGTTCCTTCGCGCGGGCCTTGACGGCCGCGGCGACGCCGGCCAGCAGGCCGCCGCCGCCGACGCCCATCAGGATGGTGTCAACGTTCGGGACCTGCTCCAGGATTTCGAGTCCGACGGTGCCCTGGCCGGCCACGATGTCGACGTCGTCGAAGGGGTGGACGAACACCGCGCCGGTTTCATCGGCGTAGCGCTTTGCCTCCGCGAGGGCCTCGTCGACGTTGTGTCCGTGCAGCACGACCTCGGCGCCATGGCTGCGGGTGGCGGCGAGCTTGGGCAGGGCGACGCCCAGCGGCATGTAGATGCGGGCCTTGATGCCCAGGCTCTTCGCGGCCACCGCCACGCCCTGGGCATGGTTTCCGGCCGAGGCAGCGACGACGCCGCGCTTCTTCTCCTCGGCGGAGAGCTTGGCCATCCGCACGTAGGCGCCGCGGACCTTGAAGGAGCCGGCGCGCTGGAGGTTTTCGCATTTGAGGAACACCTCGCCGCCCACCATGGCGCCGAGGGCCCGCGAGGACTCGACCGGCGTCCGCGTAATAATCCCGTCGAGCAGCTTCTGCGCCTCCAGGACATCGTCCAGCGTGACGGGCAGGCTCTCAAGGGTATTCACGAACTAGTCTCCTTCTTCGGGTCAGGCTCCGGCGTCCCGTCCGGCATCGCTGCCCGGAACACCGGTGTTGTGGGGCGCGCCGTGGCGGCCGGGCGTGCCGCCCGGCAGGTGGGCGTCCTGGATGGTGTTGCCCGCGCCGGCCTCGTCAGTTGCAGGGATGCCCTGGGGAATCGCGGTTGCCAGCACTTCATCATGTTCCCATGATCTGCCGGCAATGTAGCGAATTGACGTATTTGCTACGGCGAGGATCGGCACGGAGAAGAGCGCGCCGGGGATTCCCGCGAGGTAAGATCCGGCCGCCACTGACAGGATGACCGCCACCGGATGCAGGGCCACGGCCTTGCCCATCACGAGGGGCTGCAGGATGTGGCTTTCCAGCTGCTGGACGGCCAGCACGATGCCCAGCATGATCAGCGCGTTGACGGGCCCGTTGGCCACGAGGGCCAGCAGCACGGCGACGGCGCCCGTGACGAGCGCGCCCACGATCGGAATGAAGGAGCCAAGGAACACCAGCACCCCCAGCGGGAGCGCCAGCGGCACGCCGATGATGGCGGCGCCCGTCCCGATGCCGACGGCGTCGACGAACGCCACGAACATCTGGACCCGCACGTAGCTGACCATCGAGGACCATCCCCGGCGGCCGGCCCCGTAGGTCGCGGGCCTCGCCTTCCGGGGCAGCAGCCGGACCAGGAAGCCCCAGATCCGGTTCCCCTCGAGCAGGAAGAAGATGAGGATGAAGAGCGACAGGACGAGCCCGGCGGCGAAATGGCCGGCGGTGCTGCCGAAGTTCAGCGCCCCGCTCAGGATGCTGCTGCTGTTGTTCTGCAGCGCCGCGGTGGCGTCTTTGACGTACTGGTCGATCTGGGTCGCCGTCAGATGCAGCGGGCCGTCGGACAGCCAGTCCTGGATCTGCTGGATCCCGACGAGCGCCTGGGACCAGAGTTCGCCGAAGCCGGACACGAGCTGCCGGCCCACGAGCGCCAGGGCGCCGGCGATCACGCCGATGAAACCAAGGACAGTGATCGCGACGGCGAGACCCTTCGGCACCCGGTGCCGGGCCAGCCACCCCGCCACGGGGCTCAGGAGTCCTGCAAGCAGGGCGGCGACCATGACGGGGATGATGAGGAAACTCACCTTGCCCAGCAGCCAGACGAGTGCGCCGGTCACGAGGAGGATGAGCCCGATCCGCCAGGCCCATGACGCCGCGATCCGGACGCCGTAGGGAATCTCCTGGTCGAGCTCACGGTCCGTCAGTGCCCGGCGGGATGGCATCCCATCGCCGCCCCGGGCGGTTACCGGGGTGGCGGAATCGAAGCGGGTTCGTGGGGCGGCGTCCTCAGCTGGCGTCATAGCCCCATGATTCCCCAGCGGGCCCCGAATGCGAAACGCGCGGAAACCGGCTGCGAAGCGCGCGGGAAACCGCCTCCCCGGGCAGGTCCTGGCCTCCTGGCTCAGACCGCCAGCGACGCGCTGATGCCCCAGTTCATGCTGAACTGCTCCCCCGGCGCCAGCCAGCGGAGGCCCTCCCCGCTGTTGAAGGCATTCGCCGGCCCGGTCATGGGCTCGATGGCCACCGCCAACGCCCGGCCCGGGAACTTCGTGGTCACGAAGACGTGGACGTAGCCGCAGCTCCCGTCCTGCCAGAGGCTCACGCTCCGCCCGTCCGGTGCCCGGAGCGTGTGGCGGGCCACCCCGCCGTCGAACTCCAGGTCCGTGTAGGCGGAGTCGATCTCCAGTCCGGCAGCCTGCCGGCCGCCGCGCAGGTCGAAGTCCCCGCCGACCGGTTCCGTGCTGCGCGGGATGAGCCGCCCGTCCGTCACGAGCCGGGTGCGGGCGCCCACCGTCACGGTCAGCTCCCCGCTGGGCACCTCGCCCAGCCGGAGATAGGGGTGGGAGCCGAGGACGAACGGCGCCCGTGCGCCGGAGTCGTTGATGAGGGTCTGCCGGACGGCCAGGCCCAGGTCCGCGGCCAGTTCGTAGCGGACCCGGTGCCGCAGCAGGAAGGGGTAGCCGTGCTGCGGGAAGATGGCCGCCTCCAGGGTCACGGAAAACGCGGATTCGTCCACGAGCCCGTAGGAGGCGTTGCGCAGCAGCCCGTGGCTGGCGTTGTTGCGCGGGACCTCGGTGATGTCCAGCTGCTGCTTCCTGCCGTCCAGGTACCAGACCCCGTCTTCGACGCGGTTGGCCCAGGGCGCCAGCGTGATCCCGGCGGCGCCGGGCGGAATCTCGGCGTCGCCGTAGCTCTCGGTCAGCTGCGTGCCGCCCCGGCTGTACAGCCGGAGGCCGGCGGCCAGTTCGGTGACGACGGCGAGGGCGTCACCGCGCCGCAGCTCGTACTGCCTGCCGGAGGCGCAGCGCCGCACCGGAGTATCGGGACCGCCAGGGGATTCGCTCAGCTCCATGGCACCACGGTACAGGCCGTGGCACAGGGCGGCCGATAAACTGGAGTATCCGCCACGTCCCTGGGAAGGCACCCCCCCCATGGGACGGCACAGCAGTAAGAAGGCACAGCAGTGGGAAGGCACCGCATGATCCTCGGCAGCAAGGAACTTGCGTCCCGGTTCGAGGGCGTTTTCGGCGCGGCCCCCGACGGCATCTGGCAGGCGCCCGGCCGCGTCAACCTGATCGGGGAGCACACAGACTACAACGAGGGTTTCGTACTGCCGTTCGCCATCGACAGGACGGCCCGGGTCGCCGTCCGGCTCCGGCCGGATTCCACGCTCAGGATGCTGTCCACCTTCGGCAACCAGGGATTGACGACGGCGGACGCCGGCTCCCTGGACCGCGCGGCCGCCCGGGGCTGGACCAAGTATCCGCTGGGTGTCATCTGGGCGCTGCAGCAGCGCGGCCTCGCCATCCCCGGCCTGGACCTGCTGCTGGACTCCGACGTGCCCCGGGGCGCCGGCCTGGCCTCCTCGCATGCCATCGAATGCGCCGTGATCACCGCCCTGAACGCCCTCACGGCCGCCGGGATGGACGTTAAGGATATGGTACTGGCCACCCGGCACGCGGAGAATGATTTCGTCGGCGCCCCGACCGGCATCATGGACCAGTCCGCCTCGCTGCGGGCCACGGCCGGGCACGCCGTCTTCCTCGACTGCCGGGACCAGGGGGTCCGGCTGGTGCCGTTCGACGCCGAAGCCGCCGGGCTGGTGCTGCTGGTGATCGACACCAGGGTGTCGCATTCCCATGCCGAGGGCGGCTACGCCGCGCGGCGGGAATCCTGCGAACTCGGCGCCGAGGTGCTCGGCGTGAAGGCCCTGCGCGACGTCGGGTTCGAGGACCTCGAGGAGGCCAGCGGGCTCCTGGACCCGGAGACGTTCCGCAGGGTCCGCCACGTCGTCACGGAAAACGACCGCGTGCTGCAGACGGTGGAACTGCTCGAGAACGCCGGCCCGCAGGCAATCGGAACGCTGCTCGATGCCTCCCATGCCTCGATGCGGGACGATTTCGAGATCTCCTGCGCCGAATTGGACCTTGCGGTGGACGCCGCCCGCTCCGGCGGCGCGATCGGTGCCCGCATGACCGGGTGCGGCTTCGGCGGCTCGGCGATCGCGCTGACCCCAGCGGGCTCCGAACCGGCCGTCCGCGCCGCCGTCGAACGCGGCTTCGCACGGGCCAGCTACGCCGCGCCGGAGATCTTCAGCGTGCGCCCCGCGGGCGGAGCCACCCGGCTGGCCTAGCCGAGCCGCCCTGCCGGCTGAGCCGGAGCGTAGGCTGGGCACATGCCAGAAGCCGTCATAGTTTCCACTGCGCGGGGCCCCATCGGACGGGCGTTCAAGGGTTCGCTCAAGGACGAGCGGCCCGATGACCTCGCCGCGGCGATGGTGAAGGCCGCACTCGCCAAGCTTCCCTCCTTCGACGCGGCGGCGGGCCCCGGCCGGGGCCTGGACGACCTGTACCTGGGCTGCGCGGAACCGAGCGGCGAGGCCGGGTCCAACATGGCCCGGGTGGTCGGCGTCCTGGCCGGGCTGGACAACGTTCCCGCCGCCACGATCAACCGGTTCTGCGCCTCGAGCCTGCAGACCCTCCGGATGGCCTTCCACGCCGTCAAGGCCGGGGAAGGCCAGGCATTCGTCGCGGCCGGGGTGGAGGCGGTGTCCCGCTACCGGGACTGGGCCGGTGCCGGGGAGACCGACGCCGGCACCCACAATCCGCTCTTCGACGCGGCCGGGAAGCGCACCGCGGCCAGGGCCGCGGCCAACCCGCGCTGGACCGATCCGCGGCTGGAGGGGCTGCTGCCGGACATCTACACCGCGATGGGCCAGACTGCGGAAAACGTCGCCACGAGCTACGGCATCAGCCGTGCGGAGCAGGACGCCTGGGCCGTGCTGAGCCAGAACCGCGCCGAGGGTGCCATCGCCTCCGGGTTCTTCGCCCGCGAAATCACGCCGTACACGCGGAAGGACGGCACCGTCGTCGACCGGGACGATTCCCCGCGGGCCGGGGTGACGATCGAGGCGGTCGCTGCCCTGCAGCCGGTGTTCCGCACAGAAGGCACCGTGACAGCCGGCAATGCCTGCCCGCTGAACGACGGCGCCGCCGCCGTCGTCGTCATGAGCGACGCGCGGGCCCGTGAACTGAGGCTGGAGCCGCTGGCACGGATCGTGGCCACCGGAGCCAGCGCCCTGTCCCCGGAACTGATGGGCCTGGGCCCCGTGGAGGCGACCCGGCAGGCGCTGAAACACGCGGGGCTGGGCATCGGGGACATCGACCTCGTGGAGCTCAACGAGGCCTTCGCGGTCCAGGTCGTGGCGAGCGCACGGGAACTGGGGATCGATCCCGGGAAGCTCAACGTCCACGGCGGCGCCATAGCGCTGGGGCATCCCTTCGGCATGACCGGCGCCCGCCTGACCGCGACCCTGCTGAACGGGCTCCGGGAGCGCGATGCGGGCCTGGGCCTCGCCACCCTGTGCGTCGGCGGCGGGCAGGGCATGGCGGTCATCCTCGAGCGGCTCAGCTGACAGCGAGCGGCTTAGCTGACGGCGTCCGGCCCAGCTGACGGCCGGGGAAGACGGAGATGGGGCCCCGCCGCGGCGGGGCCCCATCTCCTGGAACCGTTTGCTTGTTGGTCCTGGTCAGTCGTCGCCGCGGAGGATTGCCAGGAGGCGGATGATCTCAACGTAGAGCCACACCAGGGTCACCGTGAGGCCGAACGCCGCGGTCCAGGAAAAGCGCTGCGGGGCACCGCTGCGGACGCCCGCTTCGATGCTGGTGAAGTCCATGATCAGGGAGAACGCGGCGAGGCCGATCGCCAGCAGGCCGATGAAGACGCCCAGCGGGATGCCGAAGATCTCCACGGAAGTGCGCAGGCCGAACGGCGAGTTCACGGCGCCGGTCCACATCATGACCAAGTTGATCAGCGCGAAGACGGCGTAGCCGATCATGGCGATCATGAAGAACCGCATGACCTTGGGCGTGGCCCGGACCTTGCCGCTCTTGAACAGCACCAGGGTCACGGCGAAGACGGAGAGCGTGCCGATGACGGCCTGCAGGCCGACACCCGGGAACATCCCGTCCAGGACGCGGGTCAGACCGCCGAGGAAGAGGCCTTCCAGCCCGGCGTAGGCCAGGATCAGCGCCGGGGAGGGCTGCTTCTTGAAGGTGTTGACGAGGGCGAGGACGAATCCGCCGAGCGCGCCGACGAGCATCAGCATCATGGCCAGGCCCTGCGCCACGAGGAGCGTGACGGCGGCGCCGGCAACCAGCACGCCGAGGCAGGCCGCGGTCTTGACGATGACGTCGTCAAACGTCATCCGGCCGGTGTCGGCAGGTCCGGCGGCGGGCCGGTTGTACATCTGCTGCAGCTGCTCCTGGCTCATCCCTTGCTGGGCAGCAGCCCACCCGCCCTGGGCATCTATGACCTGGCCGGGAGCCCGGCCCGGAACCTGGCCGTACTGGCCCTGGCCGTAGGCGTTCTGCCCGTAGGGGCCCTGCCCGTAAGCCTGCGGGACAGACGGTGCCTGGGTGGCCCCCCGGAAATTCTTTCCGTTGAAGATCGGGTTTCCGCCAAGTGCCATTGCTGGTGTCCTCCAGATAAGGGGGTGAATGATGATGAGGGCGTGAGCTGTATTTTGTCCTAGTCAGGACTTGATTAAAGATCACGCTACCAATTCCCACGCCCGAAAGGCAGGGATAGTTCCCGCAGGGAAAAGGCCGCAACCCAACCGTGATCTCCCCCGTGCCGGAACCGACGAATCGCAGGAGGGCCGGGGCCTCGCGGTTGTTATCCGATCGCGACGTTTTCCCTGCTCGCGACGGCATTCATTGGCCCGCCCGGGCTGTAACATGGGCCAACAGGGTGATGGATGTCACAAGCTGCACGCACCACCTCTGCGCGCGTTACCCCGCATTGCAACAAGGCAGCAACGCACCGCCGCTCGTCCCCCTGACCGTTAACAGCGGTTGCACAGGCGCAACCGACACCACCATGTGGAGGTTTTGAATTTGAGAAGTACACCGAGAGGCCTGTCGCAGAGACGGCGCGGCAGACTGCTGAACGCTGTCGGGGCCGTTTTTGCCACCGCCGCCGCGCTACTGCTCATCGTCGCCCCGACGTCGCAGGCCACGAGCCCCTCGCCGGCACCATCCCCGTCGGCCACGCAGTTCTCGAACAGCATCAGCGGCTTTCTTCGCGGCGACGACCGCGCACCGATCGCCGACGTGACCGTCACCGCCACAAGCGGCGACTTCACCGGAACCGCCAAATCGACAGCCAACGGCTCATGGACCATCGGCGTCCCCACCCAGGGAACATACGAGGTCAAGCTTGACGAGTCCACGCTGCCGGAGGGCATCAAGCTCGCCGACGGCCAGGAAAACCCCCGCAAGGTCACCTTCAGCCAGACCTCCAACGTCTCGGTGATCTTTGCCTTCGGCAAGGGCATCGTCGTCCAGCAGCAGGACTTCGGCAAGAACCTGCTCAACCGGCTGGTGGCCGGGCTGAGCTTCGGGCTCCTGCTCGCGCTCGCCTCCGTGGGCCTCTCGCTGATCTTCGGCACTACCGGCCTGACCAACTTTGCCCACGGCGAGATGGTCACGCTCGGAGCGGTCCTTGTCTTCGTGTTCAACGCCATGAACCTCCCGTTCTGGCTGGCCATTGTCCTGGCCCTGCTCGGCGGCGGCCTGTTCGGCTGGGCGCAGGACGCCGGCCTGTGGCGGCCGCTGCGGCGCCGCGGCACGGGCCTGGTCCCGATGATGATCGTCAGCATCGGCCTCGCGCTGGCCGTCCGGTACGTGATCCAGTTCTACTTCGGCGGCGCCACGCAGCAGCTGCCGTTCGCCCAGAGCGCGGAAATCCAGCTCGGCCCGGTCTCCATCTCCCCCAACAACCTCTGGTCCCTGGTCATCAGCGCCGTCGTGATCGCCCTGCTCGGCATCATCCTGCTGAAGACCCGGCTCGGCAAGGCCACCCGTGCGGTAGCCGACAACCCGGCCCTGGCTGCGGCGTCGGGCATCGACGTCGACTCCGTCATCCGGATTGTCTGGATTGCCGGCGGCATGCTGGCCTCCCTCGGCGGCATCCTGTGGGCGTACTACCGGCCCGGCGTCACCTTCGACATGGGCTCGCAGATCCTGCTGCTCATCTTCGCCGGCGTGACCCTGGGCGGCCTCGGCACGGTCTTCGGTGCCCTGATCGGATCCATCATCGTCGGCATCTTCGTGGAGCTGACCACCGTGTTCGGCCTCGCTGCCGACCTCAAATACGTGGGAGCGCTGTTCATCATGATTGTTGTCCTCTTGTTCCGGCCCCAGGGCATTTTGGGCCGCCGCGAGCGCGTGGGTTAGGGGAGCGCCATGAACTTCGGATTCATTCTTTCCAGCGCCGCCGCTGAATTGTTCAGCCCGACGACGGCGGCCTACGCGCTCGCCGCGCTCGGCCTTGCGGTCCACTTCGGCTACTCGGGCCTGCTCAACTTCGGCCAGGCCGGCTTCATGGCTGTGGGAGCCTACGGGTTTGCCATCTCCACCCTGACCTTTAAGGTCCCGTTCTTCGTCGGCCTGCTCATCGCGGTGGTCTGCTCGGCAATCTTCGCCATGCTGCTGGGTATTCCCACCCTCCGGCTGAGGGCCGACTACCTCGCCATCGTCACGATCGCGGCGGCGGAAATCGTCCGCTACATCGTCACCACGAACCAGCTGACCCCGGTGACCGGTTCGGCCAACGGCCTCGCCGCCTTCGAAGGCGACTTCTACGCCATGAACCCGTTCCCTGAAGGCTCCTATCTGGGCATGAACAACAGGGACTTCTTCATCCGGGTCGTCGGCTGGGCACTCGTCATCGTCTGCTGCACCCTGGTCTGGCTGCTGATGCGCAGCCCCTGGGGCCGCGTCCTGAAGGGCATCCGCGAAGATGAGAACGCCGTCCGCTCGCTCGGCAAGAACGTGTACTCGTACAAGATGCAGGCCCTCATCATCGGCGGCGTGCTCGGCGCCTTCGCGGGCATGGTCTTCACGCTCCCCCGCGGCGCGGTCCAGCCGGCAAACTACGGCACCGAACTGACGTTCTTCCTCTACACCTGCCTGCTGCTCGGCGGCCTCGGCACGGTGCTGGGCCCGGTGGTCGGCGCGATGATCTTCTGGGTCGTGCTGTCCCTCACACAAGGCATCCTGTTCGGCCTGATCGAATCCGGCGCCGTCACCTGGCTGAACACCGTCCAGGCCGGGCAGCTCCGCTTCATCCTGGTCGGTGTCGCGCTGATGCTGCTGATGATCTTCAGGCCGCAGGGCGTCTTCGGCAACAAGAAGGAGCTGGCGTTCGCATGAGCACGCATAGCGAAGAACCCCGCAAGGCGGAAAACGAAACCATCAACTACATGACGGATGACCGGCCGATTGCCGCCGGCGAGACGGCGCCGGGCTGCAAGAAACGCGATCCGATCGTGGTCGCGGAGAACGTCACCCGCAGCTTCGGCGGCCTCAACGCCGTCGACGTCGAGTACCTGGAGATCCCCCGGCACAAGATCACGGCCCTGATCGGTCCGAACGGTGCCGGCAAGACCACCCTGTTCAACCTGCTGACCGGCTTCGACACCCCGAACACCGGCAAATGGCAGTTCGAAGGCCAGAGCATTGCCGGCGTCTCCTCGTACAAGGTTGCCCGGATGGGCATGGTGCGCACCTTCCAGCTGACCAAGGTCATGGGCAAACTCACCGTCATGGAAAACATGCGCCTCGGCGCCTCCGACCAGTCCGGCGAGCGGTTGTCCAAGGCACTGTTCAAGGGCATCTGGGGCGGCCGGGAAAAGGAGATCACGGCCCAGGCCGACGTGCTGCTGGAGAAGTTCAAGCTGGACGCCAAGAAGGACGACTACGCGGCGTCGCTGTCCGGCGGGCAGCGCAAGCTGCTGGAAATGGCACGTTCCCTCATGGTCCGGCCCAAACTGGTCATGCTGGATGAGCCGATGGCCGGCGTCAACCCGGCGCTGACGCAGTCACTGCTGGACCACGTCAGGAACCTCAAGGCCGAGGGCATGACCGTGCTGTTCGTCGAGCACGACATGAACATGGTCCGCCACATTGCCGACTGGGTGGTGGTGATGGCCGAGGGCAAGATCGTTGCCGAAGGCCCGCCCGCCGACGTCATGAAGAACCCGGCCGTGATTGACGCCTACCTGGGCGCCCACCACGACGTGGATCTCGGCGACACCGAGGGAATCAAGGAACTCGCCGCCGAGCTTGAAGCCGACGAGGAGTCGATCGTCGGCACCGAAAACGCCGGCATCATCTCCCTCGACGTCCTTGAGGCCGAGTCCAAGGATCAGGGCCCCGGCGCGGACCGCGGCCAGAACAGCGCCGATGAGCCCAGCCGCACAGAGAAGGACACAGAATGAGCGCCACCAGCGCGGCGCCCGCCGCACAGCCCACATACGACGGCGATTCGGTCGTCAAGGTCACCAACCTGGTGGCCGGCTACCTTCCCGGCGTGAACATCCTCAACGGCTGCAGCATCGAAGCCCGCAAGGGCGAACTGATCGGCATCATCGGGCCCAACGGTGCGGGCAAGTCCACGCTCCTGAAGGCTATGTTCGGCCTGGTCAAGGTCCACTCCGGCTCGGTGGTCGTGCGCGGCCAGGACATCACCGGGCTGAAGGCCAACAAGCTCGTCAGCCGCGGCGTCGGCTTCGTCCCGCAGAACAACAACGTCTTCGCCACCCTGACCATCGAGGAAAACCTGCAGATGGGCATGTTCCAGCGGCCCAAGGACTTCTCCGAGCGGTTCGACTTCGTCACCGGCCTGTTCCCGGACCTCGGCAAGCGGCGCGCCCAGCGGGCCGGCTCGCTCTCCGGCGGCGAGCGCCAGATGGTGGCCATGGGGCGGGCCCTGATGATGGATCCGGCCGTGCTGCTGCTCGACGAGCCCTCCGCAGGCCTCTCCCCCGTCAAACAGGACGAGACCTTCCTGCGGGTCCACGAGATCAACCGGGCCGGCGTCTCCGTGATCATGGTTGAGCAGAACGCACGCCGCTGCCTGCAGATCTGCGACCGCGGCTACGTGCTGGACCAGGGCAAGGACGCGTACACGGGCACCGGCCGGGAACTCATGAAGGACCCCAAGGTCATCCAGCTGTACCTGGGCACCCTGGCCGACACCGTCGAGTAGGCTTCCGGGCAATACCCATAGGCGCTCAGAGGCGTGGGCAGGCTCCGGTCGCCTCCGCAGGCCCTTGCTCGGCGCCTGCGCTCGTTCCTCACGCAACAACGGCGCTTTCGCAAGGCCCTGCCTCCGGCGCCCTCGGCGCTTTTGTCACCTGCCGCATCGACGACGGCGTCACGCAGCGCAGTCTTTTGGGCGGGTGCTCTTGAGCCGGAGCCTGAATTCCCGCGTCGGGCAGTCCCCTGGCGGGCCAAAGCTTGCCGCGCGTGACGCCTTCGCCCCGATTCGGCCCGCCCCGCTCCCGCGCACGCAAGAGACCCCCGTCCGAACCGGACGGGGGTCTCTTGCTAGTCGGGAGGAGGCTGCTTACAGCTTGCCGAATTCTTCCTTGACCGCCTTGAAGGTGTTGTCATCCTGGTACTGGTAGATGCCGATGTAGGCTTCCGTCGGGTCTCCGGCGTCCGAGAACGTGATGGGGCCGGACTGGCCGTCGTAGTCGATGTCCTTGCCGTTGCGGAGCAGGGTGACGCAGGACGGGAACGTGTTGCACTTCTCGCCGACCTCGGAGACGTCCTTGAGGTGCTTGGCGATGTCAACGCCCTTGGTGCTCTTCGCTTCTTCTGTTGCGAGGGCGATCAGGTTCAACGCGTCGTAGGACTCGCCGGCGTAGGTGTAGTCCTTCAGCGCAGGATCGATGGTGAGGAGCTTCTTCTTGAAGTCCTCCTTGGCGAACGTGCCGGGGATGGTGCCCTCCGCGCCCTTCAGGGTGCCTGGCTGGAAGTCCTTGCTGTAGTCGACCATGTTGCCGTCCACCATGAAGAGCTGGGTGGGCTTGACGCCCTTGCCTGTCACCAGCGGAATAATGCTCTTGGCCTGGTCGAAGGTGATCAGGGCAATGGCATCCGGCTTGGCCGCAATGACCTTGTCCACCTGGCTGCTGAACTGGGAATCACCTTCATTGAAGAGTTCCTGCGCAACCACCTTGCCGCCGGCTGCTTCAAATGCTGCCTGCACGTTCTTTGCGAGGCCGGTTCCGTAGGCGTCGTTGAGGACGATCATGCCGACGGTCTGGGCCCCGCAGGTGGCCATGTAGTTCCCGAGGACCTTGCCCTGGAGCACGTCAGAGGGTGCCGTGCGCCAGTAGAGGCCCTTGTCGTCCCAGGTGGTGAAGTCCGGAGAGGTGTTGGCCGGGGAGAACTGGAGGACCCCCGCACCGGTGATCTGGTTGATCACGGTCTTGGACACGCCCGAGGAGGCAGCACCGACAATCGCACTGACGCCCTGGCCAAGCAATGACGTGGTGGACTGGGTGGCGATGTCGGTCTTCGTGTCGCCGGAGTCGCGGTGGATGACCTCGACCGGCTTGCCGAGCACGCCGCCGGCGTCGTTGATTTCCTTGATGCCGAGGTTGACGCCGGCGATTTCGGGCGGGCCGAGGAACGCCAGGGACCCGGTGGTCGGCAGGAGCGATCCAATCTTCAGCGGCGTGTCAGTCGTCGTGGAGGACGGCGGTACGGCTCCGCCGGCGCCGGGCGGGGTGGTGGCGCCACTGGTCGCGCTCGGCGCGGGACAAGAGATGCCCGCAGCCTTGGCCGAAGCGGATCCTGTTGACGTCGGCGCGGGCGAACCGCCACACGCCGTAGCCAGAAGGGCGACGCCGATGCTAAGCGCAGTGAGCTTAGCGATGCGGGGCGCCACCTGGGGCAGTGAAGTCATGTATAATCTCCTCGATCTAAAGGTGCGAACGGCCTTTGACGCGAAAGATCAGGTGTTCCTGATTTAGCTTCAAGCTAATGCATATCCCACCGGAAAATAAGGGACTACGGTCACATCCTGATAACACTCGTTGCCTGGGAGAAATCTGTGGAGTTGGGGGACAACGGTGGCGGACATACCGCCGTCGCTGCGGTCCCGGCTACTCGCGCCGCACTGGCGGCCACGTCCCCGGCAGTTGCATGATCCTGACCATCGTGGTGAACCTGCGCCGTTCGGACTTCTTCTTGCTGGAGTGTCCGAAGAACGTCCCGCGGGGAGCAAACCCGCGCGGAGCAGGACAGTGGCCTTTCCGTCGGTTATTGACGATCCCCACGGTGGAGCGTAGACCAAGCCATATCAATACATTTGTGGGCCGCCGCGTTGCGGCCTGCCGGTTGTGAGGTGAGGGACATGGCAGTTGCAGTCATCATGGAATTTGCTGGTGCCACCCTGGAGCAATATGACCAGGTCATCGGCAAAATGGGCCTCACCCCAGGAGGGCCCGGTCCGGCCGGTGCCCTCGGGCACTGGGTGGCAGCCACGGACAACGGGATCCTCGTCACGGACCTCTGGCAGTCCAAGGAGCTCTACGACGCCTTCGCGCAGGAGCAGATCGGGCCTTTCAGTGCAGAGGCCGGGATACCGGAACCCCCGAAGGTGAGGTACTTGGAAGCCCATAACTACTTCACCCCGGGCGCCGCCGCCTGACCTGTGCCCCAGGTGGGACTCGAACCCACAACACGCGGATTTTAAGTCCGCTGCCTCTGCCAATTGGGCTACTGGGGCGCCCGGTCCATGGTATCCCGCCGGGCCGTCCCTTACGCGACGCCGGAGGGTTCATTAAACGGCCCGGCATAGCGGAAGGTCCCGCTGACGCCGCCGGGCCAGACCGCGAGCGGGAGCAGTTGGAAGTGCACGCCCCACGCGGGGTCCGGCGGCTCCACGCCGAGGGATGTGGAGGGCACGAAGCCGAATCGGGCGTAATAGTCCGGGTCCCCCAGCAGCGCAATGCCCCGCTCCCCCGCGGCGTTGGCCCGGACCACCGTTTCCTTCATGAGCGCGGAACCGATGCCGTGGCGCTGGAGGCGCGGCAGCACGCCGATGGGGCCGAGTCCCAGGAGTTCCAGCTCCCCCACCCGGCCACGGGTGCTGATGACATGCCCCACGATCTCGCCGTCGAGCACAGCCACGATGCTGAATTCGGGGAGGTAATCCGCACAGTCGAAAAGCCGGCGCAGCAGCCCGACCTCTTCCGGTTCCCCCTCGACGGGCAGCCCGGTCAGCGGTGAGACGGCGAAAGCCGCGGCGGTGAGGGCCAGGATGGCGGGGCGGTCCGCCGGCTGTTCGCTTCGCAGCACCTGCACCGCCGCGGGCCGAGGCCGGCCGCTGTCGGCGGCCAGTTCGTGCAGGACCTCCAGCGCCCGTTCCGTATCCGCCACAGGCACCAGCAGATGGTCGTGGTGGAAGCCGGCCAGCACATTGCAGCTGATTTTCGCCGCGGCCAGTGCTGTGCCGACGGCAGCCGTCAGGCCCACCGCTTCCAGGGAGGAATGCACCTCGAGAGTGATCCAGGCCCCGACAAAGTCATAGGACAGCCCCAGCCGGTCCGCCTCGGCCCGCGGCAACACCACGGTCAGTCCCTCGGCCTCCCGCACGGCGGCCGCGATGCCGCCCGCCAGGGCTTTGCCGTGCGGCCACAGGACATAGACGAACTCGCCCTCGCGGAGCACGGGATGGATGGTCGCCAGCAGGGCGTGGAGGTCCTTTTCAGCTGTCATGGAGCCAGTTTAGGCTCCCCGCCCGGCCGCCACGGCCGACAACGACGACGGCGGCCGCTCCCCCGGAAGGGAACAGCCGCCGTCGTCAGGCTTCTGCGGGCTACTTGGCGTCGGCCGGGACAGACTGCTTGGAGCGTGCCTTGGCAGCGTCCGCTGCCGGCCTTTCCGCGGCCGAGGCAGCCGGGGCTGCCGGGGCGGCGGCAGGCCTGGGTGCCGGGGCGGCCGCAGCGACGAAGGCCCCGCGCGGGTTGTCCAGGTCGATCAGCTGTGTGGTGTCGCGGCCCATGAAGAAGGCGAGGATCCAGCCGAAGATGACCCGGATCTTGCGCTCCACGGTCGGCATGGCCAGACCGTGGTAGCCGCGGTGTGCCAGCCAGGCCAGCGGGCCCTTGAGGCCGATGCGGCCGACGAGGTTGATGTTCGCAACGCCCTTCCATTCGCCGAAGCCGGCGACGGCGCCCAGGTTCTTGTGCTTGTAGTCCTTGAGCGGCTTGTCCCAGCGGGAGGCCCAGAGGTTCTTGGCGAGGCGCTTGGCCTGGCGCAGCGCGTGCTGGGCGTTCGGCACGCAGGTGCCGTCCGGCAGGCCGCTGCCCGTGAGGTCCGGCACGGCTGCGACGTCGCCGGCGGCCCAGGCGTTCGGCACGATGCCCTCATCGCCGGCGACGCGGAGGTCGGGCAGGACGCGCACGCGTCCGCGCGGCTCGAGCGGGAAGTCGGTGGAACGGACCATCGGGTTGGCCTGCACGCCGGCAGTCCAGACCAGGGTGTCGGCCTGGAACTCCTGTGCCGGGGACTTGTCCGGGAGGTTGATGAGCTTCAGGGTGCCTTCGGCGCTGTCCAGCGAGGTGTTGAGGAGCACCTCCATGCCGCGGCTGCGGAGGTGCTCCACAACCCATACGGCCTGCTTCTCGGTGACCTCGGGCATGATGCGGCCCATGGCCTCGACCAGGACGAAGCGGACTTCCTCCTGCCTGACGCGCGGGTTGTTCTTGACCGCGGCGCGGGCGAGGTCTTCCATTTCGGTGATGCACTCGATGCCGGCAAAGCCGCCGCCGACGACGACGAACGTCAGGGCGCGGGCGCGTTCGGCCGGGTCCGTCATGAGTGAACCGGCTTCGATGCGCTCGAGGACCTTGTTGCGCAGCGCAACGGCTTCCTCGATCGTCTTCAGGCCGATGCCCTTGTCCGCCAGGCCCTTGATCGGGAACGTGCGGGTGATGGCGCCTGCGGAGACCACGATGTCGAAGTACGGGATTTCGAAGTTTTCGCCGCCGTCGGCCGGTGCCACCACGGCCGTACGGTTGGCGTGGTCGATCGAGGTGATGCGGCCCTGGATCAGTTCGGTCTGCTTCAGGTGCTGGCGGTGCGAGACAACGGCGTGGCGGGCCTCGATGTTGCCGCCGGCAACTTCCGGCAGGAAGGGCTGGTAGGTCATGTAGGGCAGCGGATCAACGACGGTGACGATGCCACCGGCATTCGCGATCTTGTTCTGCAGTTTGAGGGCTACGTACAGGCCGACGTACCCGCCGCCGACGATGAGTACCCTGGGACGGTCCTGGAGCTGAGGGGAGGATGCCATGCCTTAAAGGATACATTGGTTTGTGAAATTTTTCACCAGCTATGGTTGCCCGCCCGGTTCCAGCGGATCCAAAACCCCTGTTTCCAGGCTGGCGGGACCGGCTCCGGGGCCCCGCATGGCGCGCCGCAGCTGGATGGCCGCGGCTCCCACGATGCACACGAACAGGCCACCGAATCCCAGCACCACCATGGCAGGGACGGCGTTGTCGAGCTGCGACGGCGCTTCTGCCGCCGGCACCGTGGCGTCCGGAAGCGTCGGCGCGGCGCTGGAGGGCGCCGGGCCGGCCGCGGCCGCCGTCGTGGCCGGATTCCCGCGCCGGTGCACCCGGATCCAGTCCGAAATCGAGCCAAGCGGATTGATTTTGGTTTCTGGAACGTCGGCCTTGAGGGCCGCCTCGGCGTCGAGCACGCCGAAGCCGTACAACGGGTCCTTGCCCGCGGCCCCGGCATCCCTGGCGGTGCTGACGATCCTGTTGATGACCTGGCTGGCCGGCATTTCCGGCCACTTGGAACGGATCAGCGCGGCGACGCCGGAAACGATGGGGGTCGCACCGGAGGTCCCCGCCCATTCGGCGTAGCCGCCCGCGGGCAGGCCCCCCACCAGGTTCTCGGCCGGAGCCGCGACGCCGATGCTGATGCCCTGCGACGATGAGTCGATGCTCGCGGCACCCTGGCGGTTCAGTCCGGCCACGGTCAGCACTCCGGGGATGGTGGCCGGCGCGCCGACCTGCACGTTGCCGCCGATGCGGTTGCCGGCGGCGGCGACGATGACGACGTCCTTCTGTTCGGCGTACAGGAACGCCGCGTCCCAGCTCTGCGGCCACTCCGGTGAGGTGCTGCCCAGCGAGATATTGATGACCCGGGCGCCGTTGTCGACGGCCCACCGGACGGCTTCGGGGATCTGGTCCTGGTCGCTCTTGCCGCCGGGGTTGGCCGATCCGAGCCACGTGGAGACAGAGAGGAGCTGGGCCTCCGGTGCGACCCCGACGATTCCGTCCGGGCCGACGGAGGAACCCGGGCCCGGGCTCGGGCTGGCCGTGGACCCCGCGGGCTGGTGCCCGCGCCCGGCGAGCATGGTCGCCACGAGCGTGCCGTGCTCGGATTTCAGACCGATGCTCTCCTGGCCGCCCGGGCCGCCGGCACCGGAAACGTCGGCGCCGCCGCTGAGCACACCTTTCAGGTCAGGGTGTGTGCCGTCCACGCCGCTGTCGATCACGGCGACCTTGACGTTGGCGCCCTTGGAGACCTCCCAGGCCTTGGTGATGCCGGACTCGGCGAGCCAGTATTCCTTGTCCCGCCAGGAATCAGCGTGGGCGGCCGGCGCAGCCAGGACGGCATCCGTCAGGGCCGCGGTGAAAGTTCCGCCGGCAAGGGCCAAAGCCATCAATGCGGAGGCGGTCCGGCGGGGCCGGGCTGTTGCTCTGGTCATTCGCGTCCTATCGGCGGTACAGCTGGTGGCGCTGTGCACCCGGTGATGCGCAATTTCAGCTGATGCTGAGGGCGATTCCATCAAGAATATCGTGCTCGCTGGCCACGGCCGTGGTGATCCGGCCGTCCGTGACGTCCGCCAGGCGTTCCAGGACGCGCCGCCAGATGAGCGCGCCGGCTCCGATCACGTCCACCCGGCCCGGGTGCATGTACGGCAGCGCGGCACGCTCCGCCCGGGACATCCCCAGCAGTTCCGTGCAGGCCTGCCGCACCGCCGCCAGGGACAGCTCGCTGCCGTGGATGGCCGCCGGGGAGTACTCCGGCAGACGCAGCGCGTGCGCTGTGATGGTGGTGACCGAGCCCGCGACGCCGACGACGGCGGTGGCGCGTTCCAGCGGCACGAGCAGTGCCGCTTCGCTGATCGCGGCGTCGACGTCGGCCTCCGCCGCGGCGATCTGGTCCGCCGTCGGCGGGTCGCTGCGCAGGTGGCGTTCGGTCATCCGGACGCAGCCGACGTCCACGGATTTGGCGGCGATGACGCCGCCGGCGTCCCCCAGCACGAATTCGGTGCTGCCCCCGCCCAGGTCCACCACGAGCACGGGATCCGCGCCGCGTGAGGGCAGGACGCTGCTGGCGCCGGCGAAGGACAACGCCGCTTCCTCGTCGCCGGTGATGACCTCCGGCTCGACACCCAGGATCCCGCGGATGCCGTCGACAAAGACCCGGCGGTTGCGGGCGTCCCGGGTGGCGGAGGTCGCCACGAAGCGCACTTTCCCGGCGCCGTGGCGGCGGATCAGCCCCGCGTAGTCCTGCGCGGCGGCGAAGGTGCGGTCCAGGGCTTCCTGGGCCAGTTCACCGGTGGCGTCCACACCCTGGCCCAGCCGGACCACGCGCATTTCCCGCACAATGTCGCCCAGCCGGGGGGCGCCGCCGTCAGTTGCCGCATCTGCGATGAGCAGGCGGATGGAGTTCGTTCCGCAGTCGATGGCGGCGACCCGGGTCATTGGCCGGCCCCGGCACTGTCGCTGCCGGCGTTGCCGGTGTCACCGGACTCCTCGGTGCGGGGCTTGCGCACCGGGGCCGGACGCCCGACGATCCCGGGCAGCCCCTGCGGCCCGTGCCGGCTGAGGTCCCGCGAGGGTGCCTCCCCGCCGGTATCCCAGGCCCCGTCGCAGTAGCAGCGGTCCGTGGTCCACCATTCGCCGATCGCGGCGATGGCCTCGTCCCCGAGCGGGTT
Source organism: Pseudarthrobacter albicanus (assembly GCF_018224015.1). Lineage (GTDB taxonomy): Bacteria > Actinomycetota > Actinomycetes > Actinomycetales > Micrococcaceae > Arthrobacter > Arthrobacter albicanus. Next base: position 43,192 of record NZ_JAGPOT010000009.1, on the reverse strand, counting down.
CACGCCGGGCCCGGCGGCGAGCGAATGGCCCACGAGGACGTGCAGGCACTTGACGCGGGTCGGCATCCCGCCGGCGGACACGCCGGCGATTTCGGGCACGGCCCCGATGCCGGCACGGGCCCCGATCTCGGCGCGGGAGGCGAGGTAGGCCTCGTGGGCGGCGCGGTACTCCGCGGCCAGCGCCGTGTCAGCCCCGAGCCGATCGTTCATCGCGTTCATCAGGCCGGCGGCCTCCAGCCGAGACACCGCAGCGGTGATGACCGGGTGCGTCAGATAGAAGGTGGTGGGGAACGGCGTGCCGTTGCTGAGCCGGGGCGAGGTGGCCGCCACGAGCGGGTTGCCGCAGACGCAGCGGGCCGGGATTTCCACGACGTCACGCACCGGTCGTCCCAGCTGGCGGCTGAGGACATCGAGGTCCGCCGCTGACGGCCGGCGGGATTCCTCCGGCGTGCGTGCCGGGTTCGCCGCCACTTGGGTCCCGGCGCTGGAATTCTCGTCCACTCGGTTCTCGTCCACTGGCGCGGCACCTTCCTGCCCTGTAAAGGATCGTCCATCGGACAATCCCGCGGCGGGCGCCGCTTCTAGTCTGTTGCCGACCGCCTGATGGATTGCCAGAGGGCGTCCACCCACGGCAGGTCGGCCGGGTCTTGTGCTGATCCTTCGCCGGCCGCGCCACCGGACTGCCCGGCAGGAAGATCGCTGCCGAAGACCCAGTAGCCCGTCTCACCGGGCATAACCATGTTAATGCGGTCGCGGGCCTGCTGTTTGACGTAGTTCGGATCCTGCCAGCGCGAGACCTGGCGTTTGAGGTCGGTCTGCTGCGCCTGCTTGGCCGTGATATCCGCCTGGAGCGCGGCGATTTCGGCGCGCTTGTCGAGGAAGATCTTCACAGTGGGCGCCAGCATGATAGTGATGGCAACCATGACGACCGCCAGGGCCAGCATGCGGCCCGAGAACGCCTTGGCGGGCACGGGATCGAGGGACTCCGCAGGCCCGTCCGTGCCGCGTTTCGCCGTGGGCGTCCGGTTCGGGGCGGACGGCCCCGTGCCGGCACCTGCCGGACGCTTTCCCGGGCCGCCGGGCCCGGCCGCCCGTTGGCCGGCCCGCTGTTCTCCGGTCGGCGGCACTCCGGTCTGCCGTTCTCCGGTTTCTGGGCTTCGTGGCCCCGGGTTTTGTGACCCCGGGCTTCGTGACCCCGGAACGCCCGCTGCCGGGTTGCCGGCCGCGGGTTTTACGGCTGAGGCGGCTGTCCCGGTTCCGCTGCCGGTTCCGCTGGCTGTTCCGCTGCCGCGCACACCGCCGAAATCGCCCTGGACGACGTCGCCGCCGTCGCCCGTGTCCGGGGACCTCGGGGCCGCAGGCGTGGCCCGGGGGACCTTGGGACGGCGGGTAGCCATGTCACTCCTGTAATGCCCGGTCCTTGCCGGGCTGGCTTGCGGTGGGCCACGCCAAAGCAGAAACCGGTGGCCATGGTCCTTCAACCATAGCCACCGGCCACCGGTTTTTGCGGGTTCTAGCCTTTGAAACGCGGGAAGGCGCTGCGGCCCGCGTAGCGTGCGGCGTCGTCGAGTTCCTCTTCGATGCGCAGCAGCTGGTTGTACTTTGCGACGCGCTCGGAGCGGGCCGGGGCACCGGTCTTGATCTGGCCCGCGTTGGTGGCAACGGCGATGTCAGCGATGGTGGTGTCCTCGGTCTCGCCGGAGCGGTGCGAGGTGATGGTCGTGTAACCGGCGCGCTGGGCCAGGGACACGGCGTCGAGGGTTTCGGTCAGTGAACCGATCTGGTTGACCTTGACCAGCAGCGAGTTGGCGGTTTGCGTCTCGATGCCGGTCTGCAGGCGCTCCGGGTTTGTCACGAACAGGTCATCGCCCACGATCTGCACCTTGTCGCCGATGCTGTCCGTGAGGGTCTTCCAGCCTTCCCAGTCGTTCTCGTCCAGCGGGTCCTCGATGGAGACCAGCGGGTAGTCGGCAACGAGTCCGGCGTAGTATTCGCTCATCTCGGCGGAGCTCAGGGACTTGCCTTCGAACTGGTAGGCGCCGTCCTTGAAGAACTCGGAGGAGGCAACATCCAGGGCCAGGGCGATGTCCGTGCCCGGGGTGTAGCCGGCCCTCTTGATGGCTTCCTGGATCAGGTCCAGGGCTGCACGGTTGGACGGCAGGTTCGGCGCGAAGCCGCCCTCGTCGCCGAGGCCGGTGGACAGGCCCTTTTCCTGCAGCACGGCCTTGAGCGCGTGGTAGACCTCGACGCCCCAGCGCAGGCCTTCGGAGAAGGTTTCGGCGCCGAGCGGCACAACCATGAATTCCTGGATGTCGACGTCGGAGTCGGCGTGCGAGCCGCCGTTGAGGATGTTCATCAGCGGGACGGGCAGGACGTGGGCGTTCGGGCCGCCCAGGTACTTGTACAGCGGCAGGTCGGCGGAGGCCGCGGCGGCGTTGGCGACGGCCAGGGACACGCCCAGGATGGCGTTGGCGCCGAGCTTGCTCTTGTTGGCAGTGCCGTCCAGGTCGATCATGGACTGGTCGATGCTGCGCTGGTCGGTGGCGTCGAAGCCGATCAGGGCCGGGGCGATCTGGTCGATGACGGCGTCGACGGCCTTCTGGACACCCTTGCCGAGGTAACGGCCCTTGTCGCCGTCGCGCAGTTCAACGGCCTCGTGCTCGCCGGTGGAGGCTCCGGAGGGAACTGCCGCGCGGCCGATCTGGCCGTCGGAGAGCAGAACTTCAACTTCTACGGTCGGGTTGCCACGGGAATCGAGGATCTCGCGGGCGTGGATGGCATCGATAAGCGCCATGAATATGCTCCTTTGGGTGAAGCGATCGGCTGGGAATCTGACTGCTGGGACTCTAGCTGGGAATCAGGCTGACACCCGGCGTCCGGGTCGCTACTAGCGTAGTCGAGAGCGCCGGAGGTTACGGAAACCTGGCCGGTACCCGGACGTCATGATCCGGTGTTGTGGCTGACAGGGTTATGGCTGGCGCCGTTATGGCTGGCGCCGTTATGGCTGGCGCCGTTATGGCTGGCGCCGTTATGGCTGGCGCCGTTATGGCTGGCGCCGTGCTGGTCCTGGAAGCGGCGGGCTGCCCCGCGGAGGGCGCGTTCGGCGTCGAGCCCGCCGGCGCGGGCGGCCGCCACGATGCCGAACAGCAGCTCGCCGAGTTCCTCCTCGGTGGCGGGCGCGGCGGTGGCAGGCGCGGGGGCGGTGGCAGCGGGGGCGGTTGGTCCGGGAGGGCCGGGCTGCGGGAGGGCCGGCAGCCCGGCACGTTCGGCGCGGTCCAGGAGCTTCTGTGCCCGGGCCAGGGCAGGAAGCGCGGCGGGAACCCCCTCGAGGGCGTGCCCGCGGTCCGGCCTTTCCGCCTTCTTGACGGCGTCCCACGTACGGACGATGTCCTCCATGGTGGCGGGAAAGGAATCCTGCAGCGAGCCGTCCGCGCGGAAGACATGCGGATTGCGGCGGATCATCTTGGCGGCGAGGCCGCGGGCGACGTCGTCGAAGGTGAAGGCGTTGCGTTCTTCCGCGAGCCGGGAGTGGAGCACCACCTGCAGCAGGACGTCGCCGAGTTCGCCTTTCAGTTCCGCTTCATCACCGCCGGCCTCGATGGTTTCCGCGACCTCGTAGGCCTCCTCGAGCAGATACTCCACGAGGGACTCATGGGTGAGGGCACCCATCCAGGGGCAGTGCTCGCGGAGCGCCGCCAGCACTGCCACCAACCCCTGGACGGGTAAGCTGTCCTCTTTAGCCAAGGTCCGCGTAGGCATCGTTGATGTATTCGACCAGCGCTTCCTTTTCTTCGAGCGGAAGGAACGCGGCCTCGGCGGCGTTCAGCGTCAGCTCCAGCAGGTCGTCAAGGTCGTAGTCGAAGGTCTCCACGAGGAGTTCGAACTCGTCGGTCAGCGTCACGCCGCTCATGAGCCGGTTGTCCGTGTTGATGGTGACGTTGAAGCCCAGCTGGTAGAGCATGTCCAGCGGGTGGCTTTCGATCCCCTCGCCGAAGCCGGCAATGGCGCCGGTCTGCAGGTTGGAGGACGGGCAGATCTCCAGCGCAATGCCGCGGTCGCGGACCCAGCTGGCGAGCTCACCGAGGGTCACCATGCCGATGTTGTCGTTCACTTCATCCCCGCCGTCGGCTGCGGCGTCGTCGTCGCTATCGTCGTCGTCGAATTCGACGGTGACATCTTCGGCGATCCGCACGCCGTGCCCCAGGCGCAGGGCGCGGCCGTCGACCAGCGCGGACTGGATGCTGTCCAGGCCCGCTGCCTCGCCCGCGTGGACCGTCACCGGGAAGTTGTGCTGGGCAAGATACGTGAAGGCGTCCTTGAAACGGGAGGGCAGGAAGCCGTCCTCGGCGCCGGCGATGTCGAAGCCGACCGCGCCCTTGTAGCGGTGGCGGACTGCCAGTTCGGCAATCTCCTGGCCGCGGTCCGCGTGGCGCATGGCCGTGATGAGCTGGCCCACCTGGATCTCGCGCCCGGTTTCGGCGACGGCGTCCACCCCGGCTTCCAGCCCGGCCTGCACGGCCTCGACGGCGTCGTCCAGGCTCAGGCCCTGCTGCAGGTGCTGCTCAGGGGCCCAGCGCACTTCCCCGTAGACGACGCCGTCCTCCGCCAGGTCCTCGACGAACTCCTGGGCGACGCGGAACAGGCCTTCCTTCGTCTGCATCACGGCGACGGTGTGGTCGAAGGTCTCGAGGTACCGCACCAGCGAGCCGGAGTCTGCGGATTCGCGGAACCACTCCCCCAGCGCGACGGGGTCGGTCGAGGGCAGGGTGTGGCCGGCCGCCTCCGCAAGTTCAATGATGGTGGCCGGACGAAGTCCGCCGTCCAGGTGGTCGTGAAGGGAAACCTTGGGGAGGCCCTTCAGATCGAATTCGAGGTCAGGGGCAGCGTCAGGAATAGTCTCAGTCACGTTCCCACCCTAAGGTCGGAGCCCGTGCAATGCCAGCCGGATATCCAAGGGCCGGGTGTTGCCACCGGGCGGGGTGTTGGCGGGTGCTACTACCGGGCCGGGAGATCAGGCTTCGACGTCGGCGGGCGCCGGCGGTGTCATGGACAAGGCCCCGCCGCCGGCCGCCGTGTCGGTGGCGGTGGCATCGGCGGCGGCCCGGCTGGCCGCCGCGGCAGCGGCCCGGGTGTCGCGCCAGCGGTGCAGCCAGGTCAGCAGGTGGTCGATCACGATGCCGAGCACGATGGCGAAGGCAATGGCGATGCCCACACCCAGCAGCGGGTGTTCGTGGACCCAGGTGCCGGCCATGATGCCGATCCCGGCAGAATAGGCTACCCAGGTGATGGAGGCGCAGATGTCGAGGATGACGAACCGGCGGCGGGGATAGCCGGTGGTGCCGGCGATCCAGTTGACCGCCACACGCCCCACCGGGATGTAGCGGGCCGTGAAAATCAGCATGGCGCCGCGCTTGTCCAACTCGTAGCGGGCCCAGTGCATGGCCCGCTGGACCTTCGGTTTGCGCATCCAGCGGAAGCGTTCCACGCCGACGTGCCGCCCGAGCAGGTATGCCATGTTGTCCCCGCCGATGGCCCCGAGGGCGCCGGCGGCCATGACGAGCCACATGTTCGGCTGCCCGGACGAGAGGGACAGGGCGCCCAGGGCAACGATCAGTGTTTCACTCGGCAGAATCGGCACGAAGCCGTCGATGAAGCAGAACACCAGCAGCGTCGGATAAATCCACCATTGGCCCGCGGCATGGAGAATGGCCTCATTGATGAATTCCACGCAGGCAGTGCTCCTAGAAAGTGATGGAAAAGCGCTCTTCAGTGTCCCATGGCGTGAATGGATCCGCTACGCCTTCACGGATAAAATCCGCCGTCGGCCAAGAATTTCCCAGGCCGGAGTGCGCGCGCCTCAGCGGCGGCCTGTGCGGCCCGGGACGCCGCCGTCTTAAACCTCCGACGGCGGCGCGGCACTATCCGCTTCCTCCGGAATCTTCCCGCGCAGTCTGCTGATGCCGAGGTCCACGCCGATGCCCAGGACGATCGCGCAGATGATGGCGATCACTGCCCCCAGCAGATGGTTGTCCTCAAACCACTGCCCGAAGAACATTCCGATGGCCACGGAGTATCCGGCCCACAGCAACGCCGAGAGCACCGTCAGGCTCATGAATCTGGGCCTCGGGTAGTGTGTGGCGCCGGCTGTCAGGTTGACGGCCACCCGGCCGATGGGGACGAAGCGCGCCACGAGGATCAGCGACGCCGGCCGCTTCCGCAGCTCCAGTCCGGCCCAGAGGAAGGCCTTCTGCATGCGCGGCCCGCGCATCCACGCCCAGCGGCGCGTTCCGGTGCCCCGGCCGATCAGGTAGGCGGTGTTGTCGCCCAGGAAGGCGCCGGCGGCGGCGGTGGCGATCAGGAACGCGGGGTCCGGGACGTCGGCCGTGGCAGCCACGGCGGCCAGCCCGACCACCACCGATTCGCTCGGGATGGGCGGGAAAAAGCCGTCGATGACGCAGCAGGCGAACACGAGGAACAGGACCCAGGGCTGCCCGGCGGCAGCCAGGATGAAGTCGTTGATCGCCTGCACCGCTTTAGCCTAGGCGATGCGGTCGATGATGAGCTGCTGGGCCGGCCGCGAGCCTTCCGGGGCGATCACGACGGCGTGTTCCAGCGCTTCCCTGGCCCGGGCGAACTTCTCCGGGGTGTCCGTCAGCAGCGTCATGAGCGGCTCGCCGGCGCGCACCACGGCGCCGGGCTTCGCGTGCAGGCGCACGCCGGCACCGGCCTGGACCGCGTCTTCCTTGCGGGCGCGCCCGGCGCCGAGGCGCCAGGCGGCGACGCCGACGGCCAGGGCGTCGAGCTGCACCAGCACGCCGTCGGCCGGCGCATAGATGACCTCGGACTCCCTGGCGACCGGCAGCTTGGCCCGCGGGTCCCCGCCCTGCGCGGCGATCATGCGGTTCCAGACGTCCATCGCCCGGCCGTCCTTCAGCGCGGCCCGCGGGTCGGCGTCGTGGACGCCGGCGCACGCCAGCATCTCCTCCGCCAGCCGGACGGTGAGTTCGACGACGTCTTCCGGGCCGCCGCCGGCGAGCACCTCGACGGATTCCTCGACCTCGATCGCGTTGCCCGCGGTGAGCCCCAGGGGCGTGTCCATGTTGGTCAGCAGGGCGACGGTGTTGACGCCAGCGTCCTTGCCGAGGGCCACCATGGTCTCGGCCAGTTCCCGGGCCCGGGCCTCGTCCTTCATGAATGCACCGCTGCCCACCTTGACGTCCAGCACCAGCGAACCGGTGCCTTCGGCGATCTTCTTGCTCATGATCGAGGAGGCGATCAGCGGAATGGCCTCGACCGTTCCGGTGACGTCCCGCAGTGCGTAGAGCTTCTTGTCGGCGGGGGCCAGCCCCGCCCCGGCCGCGCAGATGACCGCGCCCACGTCCTCGAGCTGGGCGAGCATTTCCTCGTTGCTCAGCGCCGCGCGCCAGCCGGGGATCGATTCCAGCTTGTCCAGGGTGCCGCCGGTGTGGCCCAGGCCGCGGCCGGACAGCTGCGGTACCGCAACTCCGAAGACCGCCACGAGGGGCGCCAGCGGGAGCGTGATCTTGTCCCCCACCCCGCCGGTGGAGTGCTTGTCCGAGGTTGGCTTCACACCGCCGCCGGGGCGCCGCAGGCTGGAGAAGTCCATCCGCTCGCCGGAGGCGATCATCGCCGCCGTCCAGCGCGAAATCTCGGCCCGGTCCATGCCGTTGAGCAGGATCGCCATGTTCAGGGCGGCCATCTGCTCGTCGGCGATGGCACCGCGGGTGTAGGCGTCGATGGTCCAGTCGATCTGGGCAGGGCTGAGCACGCCCTTGTCCCGCTTGATGCGGATGATGTCGACGGCGTCGAACGCTTCGGGCTGATTGGGGGTTTGCGTCACCGGGGTTCCTCCAGATGGTGGGGGCCAAAGGCGTCGGGCAGCACCTGGTCCATGGTCTTGATGCCCTGGGTGGTCATGATCTCCAGCTCGGGAGCCCGGAATTCGTACAGCAGCTGCCGGCACCGTCCGCACGGCATCAGGATGGTGCCGTGGGCGTCGACGCAGTAGAAGGCGCGGAGGAGGCCGCCCCCGGTCATCTGCAGATTGCCCACGAGGACGCATTCGGCGCAGAGGGTCAGCCCGTAGCTGGCGTTTTCGACATTGCAGCCGCTCACGATCCGGCCGTCCCCGGTGAGGGCCGCGGCCCCGACCGGGAACTTCGAATACGGCGCGTAGGCGTTCTTCATGGCCGCGACGGCCGCGGCCTCGAGGGCCTTCCAGTCGACGTCCTGTCCGTCCACGCCGCTCAGCCCTTGACGTAGGGTATGCCGCTGGCGGCCGGCGGACGGGAGCGGCCCACCAGTCCGGCCACCGCGATCACCGTCAGCGCATAGGGCAGCATCGCCATGAACTGGCTGGGAACAGGTGAGCCGATGATGGTGATGATGCTCTGCAGGTTGTCCGCGAAACCGAAGAGGAGGGCGGCCAGGAATGCTCCAATCGGGTTCCAGCGGCCGAAGATCATGGCAGCCAGCGCAATGTAGCCGCGGCCGCCGGACATGTCCTTGCTGAACGCATCCACCGAGACCAGGGTGAAGAAGGACCCGCCGATGCCGGCGACCGCCCCGCCCATGAGGACATTCCGGAACCGGGTCCGGTTCACGTTGATGCCGACGGTGTCCGCAGCTTGGGGGTGCTCCCCCACTGCCCGGACCCGCAGGCCCCACTTGGTATGGAACAGCCCGACATAGACGACAATGACGGCCACGTACATCAGGTAGCCCACCAGCGACTGGCGGAACAGGATGGGGCCGATGACCGGGATATCCACCAGGAACGGGATGTCCACAGGCTCGAGCCGGCCGGGCTTGTTCAGGTGCTGCGGGTCGGCGGTCAGGAGGGTGGAGAACAGGAAGCTGGTGAGCCCGCTGATCAGGACATTGAGCACCACGCCCACAATGATCTGGTTCACCAGGTATTTGATGCTCACCACGGCCAGGACCAGCGAGACCAGCCCGCCGGCTACAGCGGCAGAGACCAGTCCGAGGTAGACGTTGCCCGTCACGGTGGCCACCACCGCTGCCGAAAACGCCCCAAGCAGCAGCTGCCCTTCAATGGCGATATTGACAACGCCGACACGCTCGCAGAGCACGCCGGAGAGTGAGCCAAACACGAGGGGAACGGCGAGCGTCACCGCCCCCGCCATGAGGCCGCCGAGCGAGATCGACGGCTCGGCGTCCCGGCCCCCGGCAACGATCCAGACCATGAAACCGATCAGGAAGACGACGGCGAAAACGCCGCCGAGCCAGCCCGGGATCCGGCGATGGGGGAGCGTCAGGAAGCAGGCGTACGCGGCCATCGCGAGGAGCAGGACGGAGCAGATCCAGCCCAGCGCCATCGACGGCAGGGCGATTTTTTCCACCCGGGCAACGCCGAGGGCGGCCAGGCCAAGGACCACGACCGCCGCGACAGTGGTTGCCGGAATCCAGCGCCCCACAGCCGCACCCGTGCGGCGCCGGTTGGTCCACAGGTATCCCAAGTAGGCGGCGGCAGCCAGTGCCACCACCAGGGTTACCCAGGCTGCCGCTGTTGAGGCGTTGGGGTCGCGGGCCTCGGCGATGCGGAACCCGGCTGTCTTGGTGTTGGCCAGGAAGCCGAACAGGATTACGCCCAGCACCGCCAGAAGCCCGAGTCCGATGCCGGCTTTCCAGCTCACGAGTTCAGCGGTGCCCGTCTTGACGCCGGCCGGACCACTGGACTGTGCAGGGCCATCGGTGGTCCGCTGGCTGGCGGGAGGTTGTGAGGTGGCGCTCATGCTGCTGCTCCGCTCTTCACGCCGCCGGCGGTTGAAGCGGCGGTACTACCCCTGGTGGACTTCTTCTTGCGGGGGTTCAGTCCGAATATCGCACGGACCAGCGGCGGTGCCGCGATGAACAGCACGATCAGGGACTGGATGACCAGCACAATATCGATGGGGGTCTGGGTCTGGGCCTGCATGGCAACGCCGCCCGCGCGGAAGGCCCCGAACAGGAGTCCGGCAAAGAAGGTGCCCCACGGCGTGGAGCGTCCGAGCAGCGCGACGGTGATGGCATCGAAGCCGATGGAGGCGGCCACACCGCCGGAAAGGTATTTTTCCGTCCCCGACACCTGGGCTATGCCCGCCAGGCCGGCCAGGGCGCCAGCGATCGCCATCACCACGATGGTGCTGCGGGAGACGTTGATTCCGGCGGTCCTGGCAGCGCTCGGGTTGGCGCCGACGGCGCGGAATTCAAAGCCGATGGTGGACCGGTTCAGCAGCCACCAGACGAATGCCGTGGCCAGGATCGCAACGATGAAACCGGCGTGCAGCCGGAACTGAGGGCCCAGCAGTCCGGGGAACAGAGCGCTGGAGTCCAGGAACGGCGAGATGGGGTTGGTGGAGCCCCTGCGCTGGAAGGCCGGAGTGGTCAGCAGGAACAGCAGAAGAAAGTTCGCAATGTAGTTGAGCATGATCGTCACAATCACTTCATGCGCCCCCGTCCTGGCCTTCAGCAGGCCGACAACGCCGCCCCATATCGCGCCGCCGACGAGTCCGGCAAGGATGACGACCACGAGGTGCAGCCCCACGGGAAGATGCCAGGCGAAACCGGCGTAAGCGCCAAACAGTGCGCCGAAAATGATCTGCCCCTGCGCGCCGATATTAAACAGGCCCGCACGAAAGGCGAGTGCCACACCCAGTCCGGCACAGATCAGCGGGGTGGCAACGGTGAGCGTCTCTGTGATGGGATACAGCTGCGCGGCCAGGTCCGCCCCTGCCCAGTTGAAGATGGATCCCTGGACGAGGGCCGTGTACGGGCGGAACACCTCGGTCAGCAGGTCCCCGGGCAGGGCAAAGAAATAACCTGCTGTCGCCGCAACCTTGGGATTGGTCACCGCCATCAGGATGCCGCCAAGCACAATGGCGAGCAGCACGGAGAGCACGGAAACCATGGCGTTGCCGGCGAAGATCTGGCGCAGCACTGAAGCGCCGCCATCCAGGTTCCGCCGTTGCGTCGCTGCCGGAACGGCCGACGGCGGGATCTGGCCGCCGGCGGCGTCAAGGACCACGTCCGATTCGGCGGTGTCAAGGACCGCATCTGCAGCGTCGGCCCCGGACGGGGACTGCGCGGCCTTCGGCGGCCCAGCGGGATCCGTGGCGTGCTTGCGGGCCTGGGCTGCCGGCTCCGGGGTCGTCTTCTCAGACATGTGTTTCTCCTTCGCGGCCAGCCGCATCCGGGACCGCGGCCGGCGTCGGGCGGCTGTCGGAGTGGGCTGCGACGCTGGCTTCGGCCTCGTTGGCCGGGACTCCGGCCATCATCAGGCCCAGCACGTCGCGGGAGGTGGTGGCGGGAACAATGCCCACCAGCCGTCCCCGGTAAAGAACCGCGATCCGGTCGGCCAACTGCATCACCTCGTCCAGTTCGGTGGAGACGATCATGACGGGCGTTCCGTGGTCCCGTTCAGCAATGACCCGCTTGTGGACGAATTCGATCGACCCCACGTCCAGCCCCCGGGTGGGCTGCGAAGCAATAAACAGACGGAGCGGCCGGGACAGTTCGCGCGCGAGCACGACCTTTTGCTGGTTGCCCCCGGAGAGAGTGCCCACGGCCGCCGACACGGACGGTGTCCGGACGTCGAATTCCTCGACCTTTTTCGCGGCGTTGTCGGCGATCACGCCAGGCTTCATGCCGACGCCCCGGGCGAAGGGTGCCTTGTCGTAGAGATCCAGGATCATGTTTTCGGAGATCGAGAACGTGCCCACCAGTCCGTCCAGCGTTCGGTCTTCGGGAACGAAACCGACTCCGGCTCCGAGAACGTGCTTGACGCTGCGGCCCAGCAGTTCCTCGCCATCCAGGGTGATGGATCCCGAGGCGTGCGGCTGGACCCCAAGGATGGCTTCGGTCAGTTCCGTCTGGCCATTGCCCTGCACCCCGGCGATGGCGAGCACCTCGCCCTTGGCAATGTCAAAGGACAGATCGTCGACAACGTGCTGGCTGTTGTGGTCGATCACTGTCAGGTGACGGACCTTGAACGTGACCTCGCCGGTCTTGGCGGGTGCCTTGTCCAGCGTCAGGCTCACTGCCCGCCCCACCATGGCGGAGGCCAGCTCTGTGGGTGAGGCCGTAGGCTCTGCCTGGCCTACGACCTTGCCGCGGCGGATGACGGTGATGGTGTCCGAAATATCCTTCACCTCGCGCAGTTTGTGGGAAATGAAGACGATCGATTTCCCGTCCCTCTTGAGCTGACGGATGATGTCAAGCAGTTCGTCGGTCTCCTGCGGAGTGAGCACGGCAGTGGGCTCGTCCAGGATCAGGACCTCTGCATCCCGGACCAGGGCCTTGATGATTTCGACGCGTTGCTGGACGCCCACGGGCAGGTCTTCCACAACGGCGTCGGGGTCGACGTCGAACCCGTACTGCTCGGAAATCTGGCGGATCTTCCGTCGCGTGGATTCGAGGTTGAGAAGCCCGGCAGCCTTGGTGGCCTCGTTGCCCAGCGCCACGTTCTCAGCCACGGTGAAGACCGGAATCAGCATGAAGTGCTGATGGACCATGCCGATGCCCGCCGCCATCGCCTGTCCGGGGTCCTTGAAGACGACGGGTTTGCCGTCGATCAGAATTTCACCTTCGGTGGGGTCGTACAGTCCGTAGAGCACGTTCATCAGGGTGGACTTCCCTGCGCCGTTTTCCCCCAGCAGGCAGTGGACCTGCCCGGGCTCTACGACCAAATCGATGTGGTCGTTGGCTATCAGGGATCCGAATCGCTTCGTGATCCCTCTCAGTTCGAGTTTCAAAACCCCAACCAATCTGTGTGTATGGATCTGATCCGGCGCGTTGTCGGCGGCGGGGCAGCGGGTAATCACAGCCTAGTGTCCGCAGGAGTCCTTGGGCAGAGCAGGGCGGCAAGGAGAACGCTGGCAAGCAAAACGCGGCAAGCAAAACACTGGCAAGCAAAACACTGGCGCTGCCCTTCGGCCGGGGTAACGGCGGAAGGGCAGCACGCCCCGCGGTTTGGTGCCTACTTGGTCGGGCTGGACTTTGATTCAACCTTGACGGTTCCGGAAACGATGTCCTTCTTCAGCTGGTCCAGTTCGCTCTTCAGCTCCGCCGGCACGGCGGAATCGAGATCGTGGAAAGGCGCCAGGGCCACACCGCCGTTTTCGAGGGTGCCGATGTACGGCGCGGCGTCGAACTTGCCGTCCTTGTCATCCTTGATCACCGTCTCCACAGCGGTGGACATGGTCTTCTGGACCGAGGACAGGATCACGGACTTGTAGTCAGGGGCGGTCAGGTAGCCGTCGGAGTCAACCCAGATCAGCTTGGCGTCCTTGCCCTTGGACTTGGCGTCCACAATGGCGCTGCCTGCGCCGGAACCCACCGGCCCGGCGACGGGGAGCACGATGTCCGCACCCTGGTCCAGGAAGCCCTGGGTCAGGACCTTGCCCTTGTCGACCTGCTTGAAGTCACCGACGAAGGTGCCGTCCTGCTTGGCCTTGTCCCAGCCGATGAGCTGTACGTTCTTACCCTTCTTGTCGTTGTAGTACTTCACGCCGTCGGCGAAGCCGTCCATGAAGATCGTGACAGTCGGGATGTTAATGCCGCCGAAAGTGGCCACTTTCCCGGTCTTTGACGTTCCCGCGGCCAGGTAGCCCGCCAGGAATGCTGCCTGGGCCGTGTCGTAAACAATCGGCTTGACGTTCTTGGGGAACGTGGGGTCGTTGTAGTCAATGATCGCGAAGTGGCTGTTCGGGTTGGCCTCGGCGATGCTCTTCGTAGCGTCGCCGAGCAGGAAGCCGACAGTGACCGTGAGCTTGCAGCCCTGCTGCACCATGGAGCGCAGGTTGGGGTCGTAGTCCGTGTCAGCCTTGGACTGAACGTGCTTCTCCTGGATGCCGAGGTCCTTGACCGACTGCTGCAGGCCTTCATAGCCGGACTGGTTGAACGATCTGTCGTCGAATCCACCGGAGTCGGACACCATGCAGGCCGTGTAATCCGATTTCGCCGCGGAGCCTGACGCGCCGGATCCGGACGGGGCGGACCCGCAGCCGGTCAGCAGAAGAGCGGCCATGCCCGCGGTGGCGGCTCCGGCCATGGAACCGCGTTTGAGGGTTGCTCGCAGTGAGTTCTTCAATTTTCCTCCAGGACGAAAGAGTAGGCGCTACGACGAGCGGCGCTCTGATGGAAGCTACCCTAGTGTCCCGGGACACGTCCAGACAGCACAGCCGGCCGTGATTTCCCGGATTGTTGAGAACTTGTTACCAGGCGGTAGCCGCCGTCTGCGCGAGCGGGCACTTGGGGCCCCGAAATCGTCGAAATCGGGGCCCCAAGTGTACGTTCGCGCCGGCCGGGGCGTCAGATGCGGACGAGCATCTTGCCCGTGTTGGCGCCGTCCAGCAGGTCGATGAAGGCCTGCGGCGCGTTTTCCAGCCCGTCCACGATTGTCTCGTCGTAGCGCACGGTGCCGTCGGCCAGCCACCCCGACATCCGGGCGGCGAATTCTGCCGCGTGCTGCCGCTGCCCGCCGACGAGGAAGCCCCGGAGGGTCAGCTGCTTTCCGATCGCGACGGCCAGGTTGCGCGGGGCAGCCGGGGCAACGGTTGCGTTGTACTGGGAAATCGCCCCGCACAGGGCCACGCGTCCGCCGACATTCAGTTCTGCGAGTGCCGCCTCGAGGTGCTCGCCGCCGACGTTGTCGAAGTAGACGTCGATGCCCTCTGAACCGGCGGCCTCCCGGAGCAGTTCCCGCACCGGACCGTCGTGGTAGTTGAACGCCGCGTCAAAGCCGAGTTCGAGCAGCCGCGCGACCTTTTCGGGGCTTCCGGCGCTGCCGATCACGCGGGAAGCGCCCTCGGCCTTGGCGATCTGCCCCACGAGCGAGCCCACCGCTCCGGCAGCCCCGGAGACGAAGACGGCGTCGCCGCGCTGGAACCCGGCCACTTTCAGCAGCCCGGCGTAGGCCGTGAGCCCCGTCATGCCCAGGGCGCCGAGGAAGGCCGGGGCGGGGGCCAGGTCCGTGCGCGCCAGGGTGGTCGCCGCGGCCTCCACCACGGCGTACTCCCGCCAGCCGAGCAGATGCACGACGGCGTCACCCACCCTCCGCCCTTCGGCCCGGGACGCGATGACCTCGCCGACGGCGCCGCCGTCGAGCGCGGCGTCCAGCGCAAACGGCGCGGAGTAGGACTTGGCGTCATTCATCCGGCCGCGCATGTAGGGATCCACCGAGATGTAGAGGTTGCGGACCAGCACCTGGCCGTCCCGGAGTGCAGGCAGCCGGGATTCCGCGAGGCGGAAGTTCTCCGGCACGGGACGGCCGTGCGGCCGCGACGCCAGCCGGATTTCCCTTGTGGTCGCAGGGAGGGCGGTGGTGGGGCTGTTTGCGGCGGTGTCGGCGCTCATGCGGCGGTCGCCAGGATGGTGATGGCGACGGTGATGTTGCCGCGGGTGGCGTTGGAATACGGGCAGATCCGGTGGGCCTTGGCCACCAGCGCCTCGGCGGTCTGCCGGTCGACGGCGGGAAGGGCGATCTCGAGCTCGGCGGCCAGGCCGTAGCCGGCACCGTCCGCGAGGGCGCCGAAGTGGATCTTCGCCGCAACGGCGGAATCCGTCAGGTCCGCGCGCTCCTTGCGTCCCACGACGCGCAATGCGGAGTGGAAGCATGCCGCGTAGCCGGCGGCGAACAGCTGCTCCGGGTTGGTGCCTTCCCCGTTGCCGCCCAGTTCCACCGGGCTGGCCAGGGTCACGTTGAGCTTGCCGTCCCGGGTGCGGGCGTTGCCGTCGCGGCCCTCGCCCGATGCCAGTGCTTCTGCCGTGTAGAGAGTCTTCATGGGATTCCGTTCTGTTGCGTGGGAAGTACAGGTCTGTTGCGCGGGATAGGCGCGGGGACTGGACGCGAAATGCGCGGGTCCGGGGAGGCACACGCGGCCCACTGCCCGGGGTCTGGCCTCAGCGGGACGAATGGAGCGCGGTGGTCAGCCGGTTCAGGGTCTCCCGGAGCCGGTCGAGTTCTGCGCCGGAAAGTCCGGCGGCCTCCGCAAGCCGCTGCGGGATGCCGGCGGCCCCGGCGCTCAGCGCGGTGCCGGCGTCGGTCAGGAAAACCTCGACACTGCGCTCGTCCGCGGCGGACCGCCGCCGCTCCACGAAACCCAAGGATTCCAGCCGCTTGAGCAGGGGCGAGAGGGTGCCCGAATCGAGTCCCAGCTCCTCCCCCAGTGCCCGGACGGTGCGCGGCTGCTCCTCCCAGAGCACCAGCATCACGAGGTACTGCGGATAGGTCAGGCCGAGCTGCTCGAGCATGGGCCGGTAGGCGGCCGTGGCAGCGCGGGACGCCGAGTACATAGCGAAGCACAGCTGCCTGTTCAGGCGGGGAGAGTGGAGGCGGGGAGCATCGGTCATCCCCCTACGGTAGCGGGCAATTCAATTGCGCACAACTCAATCCGGTGCCCGCACCCCCGGCCGAACGGACACTTGAGGCCCCGAAACCGTCGAAATCGGGGCCCCAAGTGTACGTTCGCGCGGGGTTTGGGTGGGTTCGCGCGGGGGGTTTTGGGTGGTTTGGGTGGGTGCGCGGTGCGGCTTAGAGGTCGCGGAGGGTACGCAGCGCGGCCGCGGTGAGGACCTGGATGCCGATCCCGAGGGACCGTTCGTCGAGGATATAGTCTCCGCGGTGCAGATCGTACTCTTCCCCGCCCGGGGTCCTGGTGCCCAGGCGCATCATGGCCCCGGGGATGTCCGCGAGGAACCAGGCGAAGTCCTCCCCGCCCATGGACTGGGGTGTCAGGACCACGGAGCCCTCGCCGATTTCCGCACGGGCCACGGCTTCAATCAGCGCGGTCTCCTGTTCGGAGTTCACCACGGGAGGGACCCCGCGGGTATGTTCCAGGCGGACGTCGACGCCGTAGGGCGCGGCGACCTGCTGCACGACCTCGTCGAGGATTTTGCCGGCGCCGTGCCAGGCGTCGCGGTCCAGGCAGCGCATGGTGCCGGCCATGTAGCCGCTGCCGGGAATGGCGTTAGGCGCGGAGCCCGCGGAGATCTGGCCCCAGACGACGGAGACGCCGCTGCGCACGTCGACGCGGCGGGAGAGCACTGCGGGGACGCTGACGGCGATCTGCGCCAGGGCGAAAACGAGGTCCTCGGTCAGGTGCGGGCGGGAGGTATGGCCGCCGCGTCCCGAGAGTTCAATCTTGATGGTGTCCGAGGCGGAGGTGATGGCGCCGATCCGGGTACCGATCTTGCCCACCTCGATCCTGGGATCGCAGTGCAGGGCCAGGATGCGCGGGACGCCTTCCAGGACGCCCTGCTCGATGCAGGCCTGCGCTCCGCCGGGCATGGTTTCCTCGGCGGGCTGGAAGACGATCCGGACCGAGCCGCCCAGCGGCGAGGCCTCGTGCATGCGCTGCAGGATCAGGGCGATGCCCAGCATGGTGGTGGTGTGCACGTCGTGCCCGCAGGCATGGGTGACGCCGTGGTTCTTCGACGCGAACTCCAGGCCCGTTTCCTCGATGATGGGCAGGGCGTCGATGTCGCCCCGGAGGGCGGTTGCGATGGGGCCTTCGCCGATGTCCACGGTCAGGCCGGTGCCGTCGAGGCGGCGCGGCTTCAGGCCGGCAGCCTCGAGCCGTTTCGCCAGCCTGTCCGTGGTGCGGAACTCCTTGAAGGACAGCTCGGGGTGCGCATGCAGGTCACGGCGGAAAGCGATCAGCTCCGGCAGGAGGGGCTCCAGCCACGGCCCCACCAGAGTGGTGGGCTCAGCTTCAGTAGTGTAGTTGTGCACTGACTAACTCTAGCGACCGGACAATGATTAGCGGCATAGCGAACGGCGCATTACGGATTCCTGAACATCCGGGGCCGCCCCGGCGGCACCGGCAGGGCCACTGCACTGCGCGGGCAGGGCCACTGCACTGCTACAGGACGTCTGTGTCACCCTTGGCCTTGAGGGCATCGACGGCCTGCTTGACCCGCTGGGAATGTTCCTTGGTGGTCACCAGCAGGGCATCCGGGGTGTCCACGATGACCACGTCCTTGATGCCGATCAGGGCAATGACGCGCTTGGTGTCGGAGACCACCACGCCGCTGGCGTTTTCGGTGAACACCCGGGCGCCCTCGCCGATGACGGTGACGTCGTCGACTTCCTTGGCGCTGTTGAGCCGGCCCACGGAGGCGAAGTCCCCGACGTCGTCCCAGCGGAAGGCGCCGGGCACCACCGCGACGTCGCCGGCGGCGGCGGCGGGTTCGGCGACGGCGTAGTCGATGGCAATCTTGGGCAGGGTCGGCCAGACGCGGGCCGTGACTTCGTCCTGCAGGGGGGTGTCCCAGGCCTTGGCGATTTCCTGCAGGCCGGCGAAGAGTTCGGGCTGGTTGGCCTCGAGGTGCTTGAGCATGAGCGAAACCGGGGCCACGAACATGCCGGCGTTCCAGACGTATTCACCGCTGTCCAGGTACTGCTGGGCGACTTCCTCGCTGGGCTTCTCCACGAACTCGACGACGGACTGGGCACTGGGGGCGCCGGGGATGTTGAGGGAGGCACCCGAGCGGATGTAGCCGAACCCTGTGGAGGGGTGGGTGGGCTTGATGCCGATGGTGACGATCTTGCCGGCCGCGGCCGTGTGGATCGCCTCGCGGACGGCATCCCGGAACAACTCGTCGGGGCTGATGACCTGGTCCGCGGCGAAGGAGCCCATGATGGTGTCCGGGTCCCGTTCGTAGAGGATGGCCGCGGCAAGTCCGATCGCCGCCCCCGAGTCCTTGGGTTCGCTTTCCAGCACCAGATCCGCTTCCTGCACTTCCGGCAACTGCCGGCAGACCGCCGCGCGGTGCGCCGTTCCGGTGACCACAAGCACGTGCCTGCCGGTGAGCGGCTCCAGCCGGTCGTAGGTTGCGCGCAGCAGAGTACTGCCCGATCCCGTGAGGTCGTGGAGGAACTTGGGGGCGGCTGCCCGTGACAGCGGCCAGAGGCGGGTCCCCACCCCGCCGGCGGGAATCACCGCAATGAAACGGTCAAGTGGTGAACCCTGGCTTGTCATCTTGTTTGTACTCATCACGGCCTACTTTAGCCGACCACCGCCGGATAGCCCGTGAACCTGGCCCCCGGATCCGCTTGAACGCCCGCCGGTGTGGCGTTAGTCTCAAAACTGGATGAATACCGCGCCGGGGCGCCGTCACGATCCCCCCGCTGAATTGAATAAGCTGTGAGCGAAGCCTAGATTTAGGCTTGAGCTTTTGAGTGCTCTCGCAGCAGGCGTTCCCCCCGCGTGGATCCCATGCCAGCGCCGCTGCGTTGCAGGGAGGTTTATTCAGTGCCGACAAAACCAGCTGGCACCTTGTACCGCGGCCGTGAAGGCCAGTGGTCCTGGGTTGGACACCGCATTACCGGTGTAGTGATTTTTTTCTTCTTGTTGGTCCACGTGCTGGACACCTCATTGGTGCGTGTGTCCCCCGAGGCCTACACGGCCGTGATCGGCGCCTACAAGAATCCCCTGATGGCCCTGGGTGAAACGGGCCTTGTCGCAGCGATCGTGTTCCACGCCTTCAACGGCCTGCGGATCATCGCCGTCGACTTCTGGAAGAAGGGCGCGAAGTACCAGCGCCAGATGCTGTGGACGGTTCTGGCCCTGTGGCTCGTCGTCATGGTTGGCTTCTCCATCCGCCACCTTTCCCTCGCCCTTGGAGGCCACTAAGCCATGAGTGCAACAGAGATCAAGGCCCCACGCAGTGGACAAAGCAGTAGTGGACAAATCAGCGAGAAGACCACGGCGGGCGGGCGCATTGCGCCGCAGTACCGCCGCAGCGGTTCCTCCAAGGGAAACTTCGAAATGCTGTCATGGCTGTTCATGCGGCTTTCCGGCGTCGTCCTGATTGTCCTGATCTTCGGACACCTGACCGTCAACCTCCTGGTGGGCGAGGGTATCCACGCGATCGACTTCGGTTTCGTCGCCGGCAAGTGGGCCGACCCGTTCTGGCAGGTCTGGGACCTCGCGATGCTGTGGCTGGCCATGCTGCACGGCACCAACGGTGTCCGGACCATCATCAACGACTACGCCGAGAAGGACTCCACCCGCCTCTGGCTGAAGATTGTCCTCTTCGCGGCCACCGCCGTCATCATCATCCTCGGCACCCTGGTGATCTTCACCTTCAACCCGTGCCCCGTGGTCAACGGTGTGCAGCTGCCGGGCGGTTTCTGCCCCGCGCCTTAACGGCGCACCCGTAGCGGGCCGGTGCCCCTCCGGGCATGATCAGCACCACCTGCTGGCGGCCCGTTCCGGCAACCGGTCCCTGCCTGCCCAGCGCAGGCCGGGATGTCACGAGAATTCACCGGCCAGGCTCCGCCGGCCGGTGTCTTATAGCGAATTTTGAGAGAAAGAGCGTCTGGTATGCAGGTCCATAAGTACGACGTCGTCATCGTCGGTGCCGGTGGCGCCGGGATGCGCGCGGCCATCGAATCCGGCCAGCGCGCGCGAACAGCAGTACTGACCAAGCTCTACCCCACCCGGTCCCACACCGGCGCGGCGCAGGGCGGCATGTGCGCGGCGTTGGCGAATGTCGAGGAAGACAACTGGGAGTGGCACACCTTCGACACCATCAAGGGCGGCGACTACCTGGTGGACCAGGACGCCGCCGAGGTCATGGCGAAGGAAGCGATCGACGCCGTCCTGGACCTGGAAAAGATGGGCCTGCCGTTCAACCGCACGCCCGAGGGCCGGATCGACCAGCGCCGTTTCGGCGGCCACACCCGCGATCACGGCAAGGCCCCGGTCCGCCGCGCCTGCTACGCCGCCGACCGCACCGGCCACATGATCCTGCAGACCCTGTACCAGAACTGCGTCAAGCACAACGTCGAGTTCTACAACGAGTACTACGTGCTGGACCTGCTGACCGTCGAGGAGGACGCCGTCCGCGAGGACGGCACGCCGTACAAGCAGAAGCGCGTTGCCGGCGTCGTCTCCTACGACCTCGCCTCCGGCGAACTGCACGTCTTCCAGGCCAAGTCCGTGATTTTCGCCTCCGGCGGCGCCGGGAAGGTCTTCAAGACCACCTCCAACGCCCACACCCTCACCGGTGACGGCATGGGCATCGCGTTCCGCCGCGGCATCCCCCTGGAGGACATGGAGTTCTTCCAGTTCCACCCGACAGGCCTGGCGGGCCTGGGCATCCTCCTCTCCGAGGCCGCCCGCGGCGAAGGCGCCATCCTGCGCAACTCCGAGGGTGAGCGCTTCATGGAGCGCTACGCCCCCACCATCAAGGACCTCGCCCCCCGCGACATCGTGGCCCGCTCCATGGCCAACGAAGTCCGTGAGGGACGCGGCTGCGGCCCGAACAAGGACTACGTCCTCCTTGACCTGACCCACCTTGAGCCGGCGCACATCGACGCGAAGCTGCCGGACATCACCGAGTTCGCCCGCACCTACCTCGGCGTCGAGCCCTACACGGAGCCGGTTCCGGTCTTCCCGACGGCGCACTACGCCATGGGCGGCATCCCCACCAACATCAGCGCCGAGGTGCTCCAGGACAACGACACCGTCATCCCGGGCCTCTACGCCGCCGGCGAGGTCGCCTGCGTTTCGGTGCACGGCTCCAACCGCCTCGGCACCAACTCACTGCTGGACATCAACGTCTTCGGCAAGCGCGCCGGCATCGCCGCAGCGGAATACGCCAAGACCGCCGACTACGTGGAACTCCCCGCCGATCCGGAGGGCTACACGCTGAACCTGCTGGACCACGTCCGCACCTCCGACGGCACCGAGAAGGTCGCTGCGATCCGCAAGGAACTGCAGGACACCATGGATGCCAACATGCAGGTGTTCCGCACCGCCGACACGCTGAACCAGGTCCTGACGGACATCGCCTCCTTCGAGGAGCGGTACCAGCGCATCAGCGTCCAGGACAAGGGCAAGCGCTTCAACCTTGACCTGCTCGAGGCCGTGGAACTGGGCTTCCTGCTGGAACTGGCCAAGGTCATGACCGTGGCCGCCCTGCACCGCGAGGAATCCCGCGGCGGACACTTCCGCGAGGACTTCCCCGAGCGCGACGACGAAAAATTCATGAAGCACTCCATGGCGTACAAGGATGAGCATGCCCCTGCGGATGGTTCTGCGGAGGCGATCGCCGGCATCCGGCTTGGCACCAAGCCGGTTGTCTTTACGCGCTACGAGCCGATGGTGAGGAAGTACTAAGATGACCGCTGAACTTGCTGAGCCAGCCTCCAAGATCGAACTGCCCGCCCACATCGGAGGCGGCGGGGAGATCCCGTCCTTCGATGTCACCCTGCGCGTGCGCCGCTACAACCCCGAGGTCTCCGAGGAATCCACCTGGGATGACTTCAAGGTGACCATGTACGGGACCGACCGCGTCCTCGATGCCCTGCACAAGGTCAAGTGGGAACTCGACGGCAGTGTTTCCTTCCGCCGTTCGTGCGCCCACGGCGTCTGCGGTTCCGATGCCATGCGCATCAACGGCCGCAACCGCCTGGCCTGCAAGACGCTGCTCAAGGACCTGGACACGTCCAAGCCCATCACCGTCGAGCCCATCAAGGGCCTGCCGGTGGAGAAGGACCTGATCGTGGACATGGAGCCGTTCTTCCAGTCCTTCCGCGAAGTCATGCCCTTCCTGGTCAACCGCGGCCACGAGCCCACCAAGGAACGCCTGCAGTCCGCCGAGGACCGCGAGCGGTTCGACGACACCACCAAGTGCATCCTGTGTGCCGCGTGCACCTCGTCCTGCCCGGTGTTCTGGACCGACGGCCAGTACTTCGGCCCGGCGGCAATCGTCAACGCGCACCGCTTCATCTTCGATTCCCGCGACGACGCCGGCGACATGCGCCTGGAGATCCTCAACGACAAGGAAGGCGTGTGGCGCTGCCGCACCACCTTCAACTGCACCGAGGCATGCCCCCGCGGCATCCAGATCACGCAGGCTATCGCCGAGGTCAAGCAGGCCATCCTGTCCCGCAAGGTCTGACGGCCGCACTCCCCAAGCAGTACGACGACGGCGCCTCTCACCTTCCGGGTGGGGGCGCCGTCGTCGTAATCCGAATTAAACGAAAGGGCCGCCATGTCCCGTTCCGAAAAAGTCTCATTCCACGGTTCCACCGGTGAACTGCTCTCCGGCATCATCGACGTCCCCGACGGGAAGGTGAAGGGCTGGGGCGTCTTCTCGCACGGCTTCACGCTCGGCAAGGACAGCCCCGCGGCGTCCCGGATGTGCAAGGCGCTGGCGGACAACGGGGTGGGCATGCTCCGCTTCGACAACCTCGGCCTGGGCGAGTCCGCCGGGCTGTGGTCCGAGGGATCCTTCAGCCACAAGGTGGCGGACACCGTGAAGGCGGCCGAATTCATGGGCGCCTCGGGCCGGCAGGTCTCGCTGCTCGTGGGGCATTCCTTCGGCGGGGCCGCGGTCCTGGCGGCCGCCCGGCTGATCCCGGACCTGGACGCCGTGGCCACCGTGGGCGCCCCGTTCTCGCCCAAGCACGTGGCCCACGTCTTCGACGCGGCGCTGGACCGGATCCTCAGCGAGGGCAGCGCGGAAGTCGATCTCGGCGGCAAGCGGGTCCAGATCCGCCGGCACTTCGTCGAGGATCTCGAAAACGCCGACCTGACGGACTGCATCAGGGCCCTGCACAAGCCGCTCATGGTGCTCCACTCCCCCACCGACAACACGGTGGGGATCGAGAACGCCAGCACCATCTTCCAGACGGCCCGGCACCCGCGCAGCTTCGTCTCGCTCGAGGGCAGCGACCACCTGCTGACCGGCAAGGGCCAGGCGGCGCGAGCCGCGAAGATCATCTCGGCGTGGGCCGACCAGTACCTCGACGCCTGAACACACCGCCGGCAGGCTGACTTCCCGCAGACTGTTTTCCCGCGGGCGGGGTCTTGCCCGGCTGCACCTGGCGGGCGCCCCATCCTGTCGTCGCCGCCGCGGGGCCGGCGTTCAGGTCCGTCTCGCGGACCGCTGCCCAGGCGGCGGAGAGCAGGTAGACCTGGCTGACCAGGTTGAACCAGATCAGCAGGCCGATGATGATGGCGAAGGGCGCCAGGATCGGGTTCCGGCCGGCACCGGCCAGCAGCTCGGCGCTGAAGATCTGCAGCACACCGGTGCCCACGGCGGCCAGGATGGTGCCTTCCAGCAGGGCCCGCCGGGCCAGCTTCAGCCCCGCCGCGAGCCGGAACATGATCAGTGCCGTGCACCAGCCCAGCAGCAGGGGCACGGCAATCTTGATGGAGGTGGCCAGCGGCCCGGCCACCAGGGGATCCAGGCGGAGCTGGTCGGTGACCCAGCCGGCCGCCGTGCCGAACACGAGCGAGGCGCCGGCGCTGATCACCAGGGCCAGGCCCAAAAGCACCAGGGTACCGAGGTCGCGGAGCTTGACCAGGACCGGGTTCAGCTTCCGCGGACCCAGCCCCATGACGCCGCGCAGGCCGTCGCGCAGGCCGTCGATCCAGCCGAGCGAGGTCACCAGGGTCACCGCCGCGGCGATCACGGCGGCCCAGCCGAGGCCGTTGGGATTCAGCAGTTCCTGCGGGTCAACCAGGCCCTCACCGCCGTCGACCTTCAACAGGCCGGGAGCGCTGGAAACGACGGAGCTGATGATCCGGTCCAGCAGGGCGGGCTGCCCGCGCAGCAGCAGCCCCGCGACGGAGAAACCGGTGGCCAGCAGGCCCGTGATCGAAAAGAACATCCTGAAGCCGATGCCGGCGCTCATCAGCGGGCCGTGCCGGAGGTTGTAGTGCTGGAAGGCGCGCATGGGCCGGAACGCGTTGAGCCGGGCGAGGAGCCACTGGACCAGCGGCAGCAGGGTGGCCAGCGGTCCGCCGCCGGAGCGGCGGGCCCTGCCCCAGTCGACCCGTTTCCGGATGACTTCGCGCTTCAGCAGGGCAAGATCGGTGGGAAGGGGAGGTTCAGCAGGCGGCGCGGCCGCCGTCGTCGTCGGGTTCGGTGCCAAAGTCAAGCTCTTCCCGTAGCTGCCAGATGCCGTTGTCGTCGTGCTCGTAAAGTCCCATGCTAGCGACCGGGAACGTGGCCCGGTAATCCTTGAGCGCGGTTTCGGCTTCATCGAGGCTTTCCGGCGCGACGTCATGGGCGACCGTGACGTGCGGGTGGTACGCGAAGGGCAACTCGCTCTCCAGCGGCCCGGCCTGGAGCTGCCGGTGCAGGCTGACGCAGTCCTCGAAGCCGTCGTCGACGTTGAGGAAGACCACCGGGGAGACCGGCCGGAAGGACCCGGTGCCGGCGATGGTGACGGTGAACGGCGGCTGCCGGCGGGCGATCTCCCGCACGTGGCGGCAGGTCGCCTCCCAGTCCTGGGTCAGGGTGGTGGTGACGAGCGTGATGTGTGCCGGGATGACGCCGGCCATGGGGTCCCCGAACGAGGCACGCCAGCGCTGGAGTTCCTCGGCAATGTCCGGCGGGAAGCCCAGGATCACGCCGATGCTGATGCCCTCGCTGCGGTCCTGCCCGTTCCGGCGGGGGCCCGCGCCACGGGCAGTGGCCCGGCCGGTGTCGTCTGCGGTGGCTTTGCTGACGGACGCCATCGGGCTAGTAGACTCCCGCGAGGCTCAGCGACGGCAGGAAACCCATGCGCTCGTAGACCTGGCTGAGCGTCACCGACGCGATTTCGCGGGCACGCTCGGCGCCCCGGGCCAGCAGCCTGTCCAGCTCTGCCGGATCCGCCATGAGCTCGTTGGTACGGTTCCGCAGCGGCGTGAGGAACTCCACCATCACCTCCGCCAGATCCGCTTTGAGGTGGCCGTACATCTTGCCCTGGTATTCGGTTTCAAGGTCCGGCACCGACTTGCCGGTCAGCGTGGAATAGATGGTCAGCAGATTGGACACCCCGGGCTTGGCTTCGGCATCGAAGCGGACTTCCGTGCCGGTGTCCGTCACTGCGGACTTGATGCGTTTGGCCGCGATCTTGGGGTCCTCCAGCAGCTGGATGGAACCGTGGGGTGACCCGCCGGTCTTGGACATCTTGGCCGTGGGACTCTGCAGGTCGTAGATCTTGGCGGTGGCCTTGAGGATGGTGGCCTCCGGCACGGTGAAGGTGTGCCCGAAGCGGGTGTTGAAGCGCTGGGCCAGATTGCGGGTCAGCTCCAGGTGCTGCCGCTGGTCCTCGCCGACGGGCACCAGATCCGTCTGGTAGAGGAGGATGTCGGCGGCCATCAGCGTGGGATACGCGAACAGGCCTACGGTTGCCGCGTCGGCGCCGGACTTCTGGGTCTTGTCCTTGAACTGCGTCATGCGGGAGGCTTCGCCGAATCCGGTGATGCAGTTCAGGGCCCAGGCGAGCTGCGCGTGCTCGGGAACGTGGGACTGGACGAAGAAGATGCTCTTGTCCGGGTCGATGCCGGCGGCGATGTACTGGGCGGCGACAACGCGGGTGCGTTTGGCCAGCTCGGAAGGCTCGAAGTCCACGGTGATCGCGTGGAGATCGGGAATGAAGAACACGGCGTCGTATTCCGACTGCATGTCCACCCAGTTGCGGACAGCACCGATGTAATTTCCCAGGTGCAGGGAGTCCGCGGTGGGCTTCGCGCCCGAAAGGATGCGCTTCTTGGTACCAGGGGTGGTCGGAGTCGTCATGATGTGAAAACCTTCAGGGGCTTAGAGCCGGTAGTCCACTACCAGCGGGGCGTGGTCGGAGAAGCGCGTGTCCCAGGACGGTGCCCGGTCGACGACGGCTGACACTGCGGCAGCAGCGAGGGCGGGCGTGGCCAGGTGGTAATCGATGCGCCAGCCGGTGTCGTTGTCGAAGGCCTGGCCGCGTTGCGACCACCAGGTGTAGGGGCCGTCGACGTTACCCGCCAGGCCCCGGTGAACATCCTTCCAGCCGATTTCATCGCCGAAGAAGCGGTCGAAATACGCGCGCTCCTCGGGAAGGAAGCCGGCACGTTTGACGTTGCCCTTCCAGTTCTTGATGTCCAGCTCGGTGTGGCCGACGTTGAGGTCGCCCACGACGAGGGCGTGGTCGCTGTGCTTGGCCAGCTCGGGCAGCCGGTTGACCATGACGTCGAGGAATCGGAACTTGTCGTCCTGCTTGGGAGTGCCGGCCTCGCCGGAGTGCACGTAGGCGCTGGCGACCGTCAGCCGGGAGGCCTGGCCCTCGGCGTTCCGGACGGTGTAGTCTGCCTCGACCCAGCGGCCGGTGGTGGCGAAGTAGTCGTCCCCGATCCCGGTGCGGGTGGCGAGGGGCTCTTCGCGGGAGGCGATGGCGACGCCGGCGCGACCCTTCGCTTCGGCTTCGGCGTGCAGGATGTACCAGCCCTCACCGAGGAGTTCCGCCACGATCGCATCCGGTGCCCGGACTTCCTGGAGGCAGAGGATGTCCACCCCGCGGGGCTCCAGCCATTCCGCCATGCCCTTCTTGTAGGCGGCGCGCAGGCCGTTGACGTTGACTGATGCGATGCGAAGGTGGTCCTTCTTCAATGCCGAGATCACCCGATCCACTCTAGTCGATGATGGTTCCGGCCACGGGCTCGTCGGCGCCGCCGGACTTGATCATGTCGCGGGCGTTGGTGGCGGTGATGGCGATGGTCTCCAGGGCCCGGCGGATCCTGTCCTGGTCCGCGGCCGCCCCCTTGGCGCGTTCGTCCTCGACGACGCGGGCCTGGACCTGGACGATCTTGAAGGAGTGGTCGAGTTTGAGGTCGCGGACCTCGTCCGCTTCGCGGCGCGCCCCCACGAGGCGGGTGCCGCCGTGGTCGGCGCTGGCCGTCGAAGGCGCCCGGCCGGTCGCCGCGTTGAACGCGTTCTGCGCCTCGTTGAGCTTGGCTCCGGCCTTTTTGGCCGCCTTCTGGATGCTGAAGACGACGAAGGATGCCAGCGCGAGCCAGAAGGCGGCGATGATCGCCACGACCCAGCCCACGACGTCGTTCTGGTTGGCCGCAAAGATGACGGCGACAAGGAACGCGATGATGAAGACCATCATGCCGGGCCCGCTGATCCGGAACATGGAGAACCCGCCCTTGGCCGGTTTGGACGAGGAGTTGAGGCTGCCCAGAGTTCGCATGACTCCATTGTCTCAAACGCGGCCCCCGCCGCCGGACGCTTCCACCCCGGGCGAACGCGCTGCCGCCGTCCATCCCAACTAGCTCGCAGTAGTTGTCGTTTTGGGTGCTCAAAACGACAACTACTGCTAGTCAGTTGGGGTCCGGGACCGCCCTACTTCAGGAAGAGCGCGCGCAGTCGGCCCGTGGTGAGCAGGATGCCCACGGCGACCATGGCCAGGTAGTAGCCGAGGTGCACCGCGGTGGCCGGGCTGAACACCCCCACGCTGATCTGGCGCAGCAGCTCCACCCCGTGCCACAGCGGCATGGCCTGGATCAGCCACTGGATGTGCTGCGGGTAGACGCTCAGCGGGTAGAACGTGGCGCTGAACAGGAACATCGGCAGCATCACGAAGCTGATCCAGTCCATCTGCTGGAACGTCTTCATGAAGCTCGTGATGCCCATCCCGAGGCTCGCGAAGCCGAACGCGATCAGGACCGAGGCCGGAATCATGAGGACGGCCCACGGCGTGGTGATGAGCCCCAGCACGCCCAGCACCGCGGTGAAGCCGGTGGCGTACAGGAGCCCGCGCAGCAGGGCCAGGAAGATCTCCCCCATGGCGACGTCCAGCGGCCCGAGCGAGGTGTAAAGCATGCCTTGGTACAGCCTGGCGAAGTTCATCTTGAAGAAGACGTTCCAGGTGGAGTCGTAGACGGCGCCGTTCATGGCCGAGACGGCCAGCAGCGCCGGCGCGATGTAGGCGGCGTAGCTGATCTCCTGCCCGCCCGGTCCCTGCACCGGACCGACGATGGCGCCCAGGCCCACGCCCATGGAGATCAGGTAGAGCACGGGTTCGAAGAAGCCCGAGAGCATGACCAGCGCGTTGCTGCTCTTGGTGGCCATCAGCCCGCGCCCGACGACGGCGCGCACGTTGCGGGAGTACAGCGCCCCGTAGCGGCGGTTGCGGGCGGCCTCCGTGACGCTCATGGGCCCATCCGCCGGGCGAACTGCCGCCTGGTCAGCGTCCAGCCGGCGGCGCTGAGGGCCAGCAGGAACACCAGGTGGGCGGCGGTGAGCAGCGGGGGCTCCTGGTACCCGTAGGTGAAGACCCGGCCCAGCTGGGTTCCATGCCAGATCGGTGAGATCCAGCCGATCCACCGCACCGCGGGCGGCAGGGTGTCCAGCGGGAAGAACGTGCCGGAGAAGAGGAACAGCGGGGTGACGACAAACCGCATGACCATGGCGAACTGGCCCTTGTCGTCCGTGATCGACGCCGCGTAGGCCATCAGGGGCAGTCCGAAGGACAGCCCGGCCAGGGTCGCGACCACGATCGAGACCGCGCCCCAGCCGCCGGGGGACGCCCCGAACAGCGCGATGACGGCGAAGAAGAGGGCCGACTGCAGCACAAAACGTACGGTGACGGCGATGATCTGCCCGGCGGCGATCTGCTGCGGGGTCAGCGGCGAGGCGTGCGGGCCGTAGTAGACCCGGCGCCATTTGAAGCCGTCCATCACCGGGAAGGTGAACTCGCTGGCGCCCGTCATGACGGCGGCGGAGACCAGCAGGGCCGGGGCGATGAACACCAGGTAGCTGACGCCGCCGAAGCCCGGCGCGCCGTTGGCCTCGACCAGCGTCGCCAGGCCTACGCCCATGGCGAAGAGGTAGGCCACCGGCTGCCCGACGCCGTACATGATGATGGTCCAGCCGTAGCCCTTCATGACCCGCAGGACCTGCTCGGCGTAGTAGAAGGCCCCCCACCGCCGCGCCCGGGCCGCCGAGACGGCGGGCGCGTGGGCGTGCACGGGTGCGGCGTGTGGCGGCTGGGACAGGGGCCTCTGGCCCCCCGGTGCCGCCTCAGTCAACGAGGCTCCTGCCGGTCAGGCGCAGGAAGACGTCCTCGAGCGAGGAGCGGCGCACCAGGGAGGCCAGCGGGCGCAGTCCCCGGGCGGAAACCTGCTCGAGGGCGGCTTCGCCGTCGTGGGCGTAGATCAGCACGCGGTCCGGAAGGGTTTCCACCCGTTCGCCGATGCCTGCCAGTTCGGCGCCGATGCCCGCATTCCGGTCCGAGCCGAACCGCAGCTCCAGGACCTCCCGGCTGGAGTGTTCGCGGATCAGGGCCGCCGGTGAGCCTCCGGCCATGATTCTGCCCTTGTCCACCACGATCAGGCGGTCGCAGAGCTGCTCGGCCTCGTCCATGTAGTGGGTGGTCAGGATGAGCGTGACGCCCTGTTCCTTGAGCCGGAACAGCCGGTCCCAGAGGATGTGCCGGGCCTGCGGGTCCAGGCCGGTGGTGGGCTCGTCCAGCAGCAGGATCCGGGGCTCGTTGATGAGTGAGCGGGCGATGGTGAGGCGGCGCTTCATGCCGCCGGAGAGCGCGTCGACCCTGGACCTGGCCTTGTCAGTGAGCTGGGCGAATTCGAGCAGTTCGTCTGCCTTGGGCCGCAGGTAGCTCATCGGCAGGCCGAAGTAGCGTCCGTAGACCAGCAGGTTGTCCCGGACCCGGAGTTCCTCGTCCAGGTTGTCCTGCTGCGGCACGACGCCCAGGTGGGCGCGGACCTCGGGCCCGTGCTGGTCCGGATCCAGCCCCATGACGCTCAGGCTGCCGGAGGTCCGCCGGGAAACCCCGCCGATCATCTTCATCGCGGTGGACTTGCCGGCCCCGTTGGGCCCGAGCAGCCCGAAGGCCTCTCCGGCCGCCACGCGGAAGGAGATACCGTCGACGGCGGCGACGTCGCCGTAGTACTTCGTCAGGTTCCCGGCGGTGATGACGTACTGCGGCGCCCCGGCGCCGGGGGGCCTGTCCACGGGGGACGCTTTCGACTGGAGTTCAGCCACCCGCACCACGTTAGTAGCGGCGTTCGAACAAGGAAAGGGCGCGCGGTGCCGGCGTGGGCTGCCCGGCGGCTTTCGGCCAGTTCCAAGGGCCATTCTCGGCCGATGGGAAGTGCCTGGATTACCTTGCAAGCGATCCGGTTCGTCACCTCTCAACCCCCGTGATCCCCGACGCCTCGGCACTTTTCACGACGCGACTTCCATGGTCGAGTTGTGGAAGCGCCTCGGTTCAGCGCATGCAGCTACTGACCAGGGGCCCGGATGATGCGTCGCCGGGTTGCTGCGGCGATGGCTGCGGTGCGGTTGTCCACGCCGAGCTTTCCGTAGATGTGCACCAGGTGGGTTTTCACGGTTGCCTCGGAGATGAAGGTCTGTTTTGCGATGGCCCGGTTGGACAGTCCGGTCGCCAGCAGCCCGAGCAATTGGATTTCCCGTGGGGTGAGGGCAGGAGCAGGATTCGCGATCCGGTTCATGAGCAGGGCCGCTATTTTGGGGGCCAGGACAGTCTGGCCGGCGGCGGCTGCCAGCACGGCCTGCCGGATCTGTTCTGGCGGTGCGTCCTTGAGCATGTACCCGCTGGCGCCTGCCTCCACGGCGGCCAGGATGTCCGCATCCGTGTCGTAGGTGGTCAGGATCAGGACCGGCGGGGCCACTTCCAGCAGCCTGATCTGTGCGGTCGCGGTGACTCCGTCCATGCCGGCACCCATTTGCAGGTCCATGAGCACGACGTCGACCGGGTCGCCCAGGGTTTGTAACCGTTTTAGTTCCTTGAGCGCTGCGTCGCCGTCGGCTGCTTCGGCTGCTACTGAGATGCCCTCGAATTCGGTGAGCATGGCCCGCAGCCCGGTCCTGACCACGGGATGGTCATCGACCAGCAGAATGCGGATGTCGTTCATTGTTCTTCCCTCTCAGGCACGTCGTCCAGGGGCAGGCGGATAGCCACTACGGCCCCCTCCCCCGGTGCTGATTCGAGTTCGAGAGAGCCTTTCAGCGCGGTCACCCGTTCCTGCAGGGCCGGGATCCCGAAACCGCTCCCGTCCGTCCGGGCATTCATGTGGGCGGCCAACCCTGCGGGGTCGAAGCCGACACCGTCATCAAAGATGTCCATGGTGACTTCGCTGCCCAGAAATGCGACGGTCACCACGGCGTTGCTGGCTTTGGCGTGGTCTCTGACGTTGGCGAGGCTGGCCTGGGCGGCCCGGAGCAGGGCCACCCGGTACGGTTGCGGCAGTTCAACGGGGTCGCCGTCGAGTTCAAACCGGCACCGCAACTCTAAGCCCCGGGCCACGGCGCTGGTTTCCGTACTCTCGCAGAGCCGGCGCAGGGAATCCACCAGGGAGGATTCCTGCAGGTGCGGGGAGGAGAGCCCGCGGACAAAATTCCGGGCTTCGGCCAGGTTCTCCGAGGCGGTCTGCTGCACCAGCGCGAAGCGTGCGGCAGCGGCGGCGGTATCTCCGTCGGAGAGCGATTTTTCCGCCGCGCGGGCCACCAGCACGATGCTGGAGAGCCCCTGGGCAAGGGTGTCGTGGATTTCCCGGGCCAGCCGTTCGCGCTCGGCTAGCACGCCGGCGTCGTGCTGGGAAGCTGCCAGCTCCGCACGGGTCCGGCGGAGTTCATCGGCTGCACGGCGCTGGTTCTCCGCCTCGCGGTAGAGCGCGAGGTAGGCCAGCCCGGTGACGACGGAAAACGCCGCACCAAACAGCGGACCCAGGACGACCGCCACCTGGGGGGCCGGGACTCCGCTGGCGGCCCACTGGGCGGCGATCACCGCCGCCGTCATCAACGCGATGGTCAACAGCGCGATCCGTCGCGGCAACAGGTGCAGGTGGAGGAAGAAGAGGGGGAATGCCAGCCAGGCGAAGTCGGCGCTCCCGGCCAGCAGGATGGCCCACAGGGCGGTGACGAGCCCCAGCCACAGGACACCGTAGCGGCGCGGATCGAAACCCGTGGTGCCGGCGGCGAAGCGCTTTTCCAGGATGGTGCCGGTCAGGTAAACCCCGGCCAGAACAAGCGCGGTCCCGGCCCAGACATACCGCAGCGGGTCCCCGCCACCGGAGACCAGCAGCCTCAGGACAGCCACACCCAGCAGGGCGGCGAAGCCGACGTGCAGCGTCAATCTCAGGACGCGCAGGATCGCAACGGAGGGTGCAGCGTCCAGGCCGCTGAGCGGGTCGCCGGGTCCGTTGAGATCGGACTCGTCCAGGGGGCGGAGTGGTTCCGTGGCAGGCATTGGATCAGCTTATGCGTGCCCGGCCCGGGCGGGATCAACCACATGGTTGACCCGGGGATCAACCGTTCTTCCCCCGCCTATCAACCGACTCCCCGATGGTGCCGGTTCCGACCCGCGGGAGAGTGGATACAAGAGACCTCCCTGCCGTTGCCTCACCAATTGAAAGAAGAAAAAACGTGTTTCTTGCCCTAAGCGATATCCGCTTTGCCAAAGGACGGTTCGCCCTGATGGGCGGCGTCATCGCGCTGATCACCCTGCTGCTCGTCATGCTCTCCGGCTTGACGGCCGGCCTGGGCGACCAGTCGACCTCAGCGATCGACAAACTCGGCAGCAGCCACGGCGGCGGAGTCGCGTCCAAGGCGGTGGACAGCATCGTCTTCGGCGCCCCCGGCACAAACGAGCCCAAGGCATCCTTCACGGAAAGTGAAGTCACCGCCGCGCAGGTCGACAGCTGGAAGAACCGGGCCGGAGTCCAAAACGCCGAAGCCCTGGGCATCAGCCAGACCCGGTTCCAGTCCGTGGCCACAGACGGCGGCACGGGCACCGGGACCACCAACGTCGCAGTCTTCGGCGTTGCACCGGACGGCCAGCTGGCACCGTCACCCGTTACCGCCGACACTGTCGTGATCGGCAAGACCGTGGCCACGGCTCTGTCCCTGAACATCGGGGACAAGGCCAGCGTCGGAGGAACCGAACTGACTGTCAGCGCCGTGGTCGAGGACCGGTGGTACTCCCACACCAGTGTCATCTGGACCGCCCTGCCCACCTGGGCCAAACTCGCCCACCTGACCGACCCTGACCAGCTCGGAACCGTCGCCGCCATCACCTACAAGGACGGCGCCACCGTTGACGAGGCCGCCGCCAACGCGGCAGCGAACAGCGTGAGCGCTTCGCGCACCGGATCCTTCCAGGCCCTGGGCTCCTTCAAGAGCGAAAACGGCTCCCTGACGCTGATGCAGGCCTTCCTCTACGGCATCTCCGCCCTGGTCATCGTGGCCTTCCTGACCGTATGGACCGTCCAGCGGACCCGCGACATCGCTGTCCTGAAGGCCATGGGAGCATCCGGCGGTTACGTCCTGCGCGACGCCATCGCCCAGGCCGCCATCGTCCTGGTGGCCGGGGCCGGAATCGGCGGCGGGATCGGCATCCTCGGCGGCTTCTTCGCAGCCCGGGCAGCCCCCTTCCTGGTCAACCCCGCAACGACACTCCTGCCCATCCTCGGAATCATCGCCCTCGGCCTGGCCGGAGCGGCACTGGCCGTCCGCCGCGTCACCAAGGTCGACGCCCTGATCGCCCTCGGCGGGAACTAGAGGCCCTCCGCAGCCAGCGGGTCCCGCCCGCGGCCCCGCCACAGATTCCGACCCGTGCACATTCTGAAAGGAAGTAACACCATGTCCTCCACTCCCAGCCCCCTGAACCTCGTCAACGTCACGCTCGAATACCCGGACGGGGACGAAACCATCAAAGCCCTGGACGCCGTGAACCTCACCGTGCAAGCCGGCCAGATGATCTCCCTCGTCGGCCCGTCAGGATCCGGAAAATCCAGTCTGCTGGCCGCCGCCGCCACCCTCGTCCGCCCCACCCATGGACTGGTGATCATCGACGGCACCGACGCCACCGGGCTCCGGGACAAGGACCTCACCGCGCTGCGGCGGGAGAACATCGGCATCATCTTCCAGCAGCCGAACCTGCTCGCGTCCCTCACCGCCGTCGAACAACTCATCATCGGCGACCACTTGCGCGGAAAACCCCTCAAGGCTGCCCGGGCCAAAGCCACCGAACTCCTCGACATCGTCGGACTCAGCTCCAGCGCCGACAAACGCCCGCACCAGCTCTCCGGCGGCCAGCGGCAGCGGGTCAACATCGCCCGCGCCCTGATGGGCCATCCCAAGGTCCTGCTCGTGGACGAGCCAACCGCGGCCCTGGACCACGAACGCAGCGATTCCATCGTCCGGCTCCTCCGCCGCGTCACCGACGACTTCATGGTTGCCACTGTCATGGTCACCCACGACACCGAATTCGTCCCCCTGACCGACTCTGTCGCCACCATGCGCGACGGTAAACTCACCGTCCCCGTGCTGACGACGGTCTGATACCCAACATCCCCGCTGACGTCCTGCAGGAACGGCGGCCGGCCAACCCGCGGGGCCGCCCCCTGAGGGCTTCCGCCCATCACCCCCTCAATCCAAGGACCACCTCTCATGAAAAAGATCCCGCACCAACTGACCCACTCAAAGGTGAGGTCGGTGTTGATCTCGTCGAGGCGGTCGATCATGACAGGGTCAACGAGGAGCATGGGGCAACGGATGCAGGCATGCTCGTGCTCGCAGGGGGGTGGCGTAGGGTGGCCCGCAGTTGCCGAACTGGACTTTGCTTTTATCGAAATGTTCCTCGAATTCGGCCCATTCCCCGTCATCGGAATCACGGGTTCGCGGTCGCTTTTGGACAGTGCAACAACGACTTCAGCTGAGCCGATACCTTGTCCAGGGTCGCGGAGGCCGCGCACAATGTCGTGAAGTGCAGGCTCTGCACATCCGGGCGCGGCAGGCCAACCGCGCTGCAGGCCAACCGTCACCAAGCCGAAGGAGATCTTCATGGGCAAGCTCACCGTCACCGCTTTTACCACCCTGGACAACGTCGCCGAGGAGCCCCAGCTCTGGACGGGCCCGTTTTTCAGCGACGCCACCGGCGCGTTCAACGGCGAAGTGCTGGCCGAGGCGGACTCGATGCTGCTCGGCCGGGTCACCTATGACGGCTTCGCCGCCGCCTGGCCGTCGCGATCGGGCGACTTCATCTCCGACAAGTTCAATGCCATGCCCAAGTACGTCGTGTCCACCACCCTGGAACACGCCGGCTGGAACAACAGCACGATTATCGCCGCTGACATACCCGGCCGGGTCCGCGCCCTTCGCGAGCGGGAGAACGTGATCGTCTGGGGCAGCCCCACGCTCGTCAAGACGCTCATGGCGGAGAATCTCGTCGACGAGTACGTTCTGCTGGTTTCGCCCATCGTGCTCGGGCACGGCAAGAAGATGCTGCCGGAGGACGGAACCCGGCACACGCTGCGGATCGTTGAACCGCGGCTCCTCGAAGGCGGGATGCTGGCGCTGCGGATGACACCGGCGGCGGCCTGAGGAGCGGCCTGAGCAGCGGGTCGATGGTCGTGGGCGGGTCCGCCGCGGCCGGCTCAGCGGCGGACCCGGTAACGGATGTGGGTGGCCTCCGGTGTGTCGATCACCCGCATGACCTCCAGCTCGACGCGCGACGGCAACAGCTCGAACAGCCGGCGGCCACATACATCACCAACGGATAGTCCGCCACCGAGGGATCCGGCGGCCGGTGGCTGGGCACCACGATCGGGACACCGTGAAGATCACCTTTCCAGTGATCGGCCTGCTCCGCGGTACACCGGCCCGCCAGCACCGCACCGGGCGCGTTCATCTCGTCGAACAACTCCCCGGCGGCCCCGGACGGCCGGAAGAACTCCCCGTCCACGGTGATGAACCACTCGTGCAGCCGGCCGAAGCCATCGCCGCCGGGGTTTCCCGGCTCGTCGTTCGGACCCGCGATGTACCCGTCCAGGGACATCGACATGTAAAGCACCGATGAGGACACAAGCCTGCTCCTTGTCTTCGACTGCTGGCTGCGTCGGCGCTGCGCCGGGAACCGGCCCGGGCCAGCCCAGCCCGCCCCGGGCCGGGCGGACCCAACGGATCCCCCGGCCCGCGCCGGCCTATTTCGTGTCGCCGCGCAGCACCTGCAGGCGCTTGCGGTATTCGTTCTCGTCGATTTCTCCGCGGGCATAGCGTTCCCGCAGCACGCTTTCGCCGCCCTGCGTCGCGGCCCAGCGGCGGTTGGAGCGCCACGTGCGCCGGCCGATGAAGATCAACAGGCCGATCACGAGGATCCAGAACAGCGGGAACAGCAGGAACCAGGGCGAGAATCCGCCGTCGTGCCAGGGCCCGTAGGTGGTGAGGACGTCGGCGGTTGCCGCGGTCATTGAGGTAATCATGTCAGTTGTCCAGACTCTCGGTTCGGGCCGTGTTTCCGGCCCTGTACCGAGTCTTCCGCGCGGGCGTTCGCGCCGCGTCCGCCGCCGGGAGTCATTGTCCCCGCCCGGCGTACTCCGGCGGGAGTCCGCCCGGTGCACCCGCACCGTCCGCCCCGCCCGGCGCACCCTCGCCGGCAGCCCGGCAGGCCACTACCCGGCCCAGCCGGGCCGGACGAGGCCCGATTCGTATGCCAGGACCACCAGCTGCACCCTGTCGCGGACCTGCAGCTTGGCCATGATCCGGGACACGTGGGTCTTCGCGGTCAGCGGGGTGATGAAGAGCCGCTCCGCGATTTCCGCGTTGTTAAGCCCCTCGCCCACGAGTTGCAGGACTTCCCGTTCGCGTTCGGTGATCCGGTCCAGGGCCGTGGGCGGTGTGGCGGCGCGGGACTGCACCGCCAGCGCCGCCATGATCCGGCGGGTCACCGAGGGCGAGAGGAGCGCGTCGCCGTCGTGCACGACGCGCACGGCGCGGAGCAGTTCCGCCGGTTCGGTGTCCTTGACGAGGAACCCGGCTGCCCCGGCCCGCACCGCTTCGGCGATGTACTCATCGAGTTCGAAGGTGGTCAGGATGATGACCCGCGTTCCCGCGAGGCCGGGATCGGCCAGGATCCGGCGGGTGGCGTCCAGCCCGTCGCCGTGCGGCATCCGGATGTCCATCAGCACGACGTCGGGCCTGTCCCGGGCCGCCAGGCGCACCGCCTCGTCCCCCGTGCCGCATTCCGCCACCACGTCCATGTCCGGCTCCGCGTCCAGGAGGGCCCGGAATCCGGCGCGGATGAGCGTCTGGTCATCGGCGATCAGGATGCGGATCACCGCCGGCCGTTCCCCGTGCCGCGGGACGACGGCGCCGGCCCGGGAACCCCCGCCGCCGGAAGGACCGCCCGGACCCGCCAGCCCGGGTCCAGGGGCAGGAACTCCACGGTTCCGCCCAGCCCCGCAGCCCTTTCCCGCATGCCGGTCACCCCGTTTCCTTCGGCGGCCCCGGCAGCGCCACGGCCGTCGTCGTCGACCGTTACGGTGAGCCGTCCGGCGTCCGGGCCGGCAGCGGGAGCGGCCAGGACGACGGCGGTCCGGCCGGCTCCGGCGTGCCGCACCACGTTGGTCAGGGCCTCCTGCACGATCCGGTAGGCGGCCTCCTGGACGGGAGCCGTGAGCGGGACCTCGATCCGCTCCTCCAGCCGCACTTCGAGTCCGGCCCGGCGCGCGGTCTCGGCCAGTGCGGGCAGCCTTCCGAGCCCGCGACCGGCCGCCGGGCCGAGCGGGACATCGTCGCGCAACACTCCCAGCAGCTGGCGGACCTCGTCCAGGGATTCCTTGCTGGCCGCCTTGATGGCCTCCAGCGCCGGCCGGAACTGCTCCGGATCCCGGTCGCCCAGATGCAGCGCAACGGAGGCCCGGACGTTGATCAGGGAGAGCGAGTGGGCCACCACGTCGTGGATATCGCGGGCCAGCGCCAGGCGGTATTCATCCCGCGCTGCCTGCTCCCGGGCTTCGCGCTGGCGGTGCCGTTCGGCCACCCGCTCGCTCCTGAGCCTGATGCCCTCGCCCAGCAGGACAAGGATGGCCAGCCAGGCGGTGCCCGCGAACGCGCGGACCAGCGCGGTCTCAGCGCCGCTGAGGACCGAGCCGATGGTCACGGCAGCGGCGCACAGTGCGGCCACGGTCCATGCCTGCCAGCGCTTGCCGGCTGCGGCGGTGAGGATCAGGGCCAGCGCCAGCGAGAGCAACACCGGCCCCCACGGATAGCCGAGGGCCAGGTAGGCCCCGGCGGCTGCCACGGCTGCGGGAAGCATGACCAGCGGTGCGCGGCGCCGCAGGGACAGCGCGGCCGGGCCGGCCAGCAGCAGCGCGAAGGCCAGCGCGTCCAGCGGCCTGTGGTCCGGCTGCCGGGCTGCGGCGAAGAGGGTGCCCACCACCTGGACCGAAGCCACGGCGATCACCACGAAGCTCGTGGGCGGACCCTGGAATCGGCGCTGCATACCCCGAGCCTAGCGGCGGAGCGGGCCGGCGTCGTCTGCTTGTCGGGGCATTAACGGGGCAGGGCGCCTACTCCCGCGGGAGTAGGCGCCCTGCCGGACCGGCGATTGAGCCCTGGGGCGGACCGGTGATTGAGCCCGTCGAAATCAGGTCTCGACAGGCTCGACCACCGGGCTAAGCGATTCCCACGTGGCGTTCCGCGGTTTCCACCACGTTGGCCAGCAGCATGGCGCGGGTCATCGGGCCCACTCCCCCGGGGTTCGGGGACAGCCAGGCGGCGACGCCGGCAGCAGCCGGGTCCACGTCTCCGGTGACCACGGCCTTGCCGTTGCCGTCGTCGACGCGGCTGACGCCGACGTCGAGCACGATCGCGCCGGGCTTGAGGTCGCCCGCCTTGATCATGTGCGGCTGTCCGGCTGCGGCGATCACGACGTCGGCCTGCCGGAGTTCGGCGGGCAGGTCCACCGTGCCGGTGTGGGCGAGGATGACCGTGGCGTTGACGTCCTTGCGGGTGAGCAGGAGTCCCACCGGGCGGCCGATGGTGACGCCGCGGCCGACGACCAGCACGCGCTTGCCGTTGAGGTTGATCCCGTGCCGGGTCAGGAGCTCCACGCAGCCCTTGGGCGTGCAGGGCAGCGGGGACGTCATGGGCCCGCTGACGCTGGCCACGAGCCGGCCCAGGTTCATCGGGTGCAGGCCGTCGGCGTCCTTCTCGGGATCCATGGCCTCCAGGACGGTGTTCTGGTCGATGTGCTTGGGCAGCGGAAGTTGGATGATGTAGCCGGTGCATTCCGGGTTCCCGTTAAGCTCGCGGACCACGGCCAGCAGTTCGTCCTGGCTGGTGTCCTCGGGCAGGTCGCGGCGGATGGACGTGATGCCCACCTCGGCGCAGTCCTTGTGCTTGCCGGCCACGTACCAGGTGCTGCCCGGGTCCGAGCCCACCAGGATGGTGCCCAGGCCGGGGACGACGCCCTGGGCCTTGAGCACGGCAACGCGTTCGGTCAGTTCGGCCTTGATCGTGGCGGCGGTGGCTTTGCCGTCGAGGATCTGCGCCGTTGTTGCCGTGGCCGTTGTTTCCCGGGCCGGGTTGCTCATCCGCGTCACCACTGCTCGTGCTGCGGGTACAGCGGGAAGTCCGCCGCGAGCTTGTCCACGCGGGACTGCAGGGCCTCCACGTCCGTGGCCGCACCGGCCTTCAGCGCCGCGGCGATGATCTCTGCAACTTCGGTGAACTCCTCGGCACCGAAGCCGCGGGTGGCCAGGGCCGGGGTGCCGATGCGCAGGCCCGAGGTGACCATCGGCGGGCGGGGATCGAACGGCACGGCGTTGCGGTTGACGGTGATGCCGACGGAGTGCAGCAGGTCTTCGGCCTGCTGGCCGTCCAGCGCGGAGTTGCGCAGGTCCACCAGGACCAGGTGCACATCCGTGCCGCCGGTCAGGACGGACACGCCGGCGTCGGCCAGGTCGGCCTGGTTGAGGCGGTCGGCGATGATCCGGGCGCCTTCCAGGACGCGCTCCTGGCGCTCCTTGAATTCAGCGGTCCCGGCAATCTTGAAGGCCACAGCCTTCGCGGCGATCACGTGCATGAGCGGGCCGCCCTGCTGGCCCGGGAAGACGGCGGAGTTGAGCTTCTTGGCCCATTCCTGCTTGGCCAGGATCACGCCGGAGCGCGGGCCGGCGAGGGTCTTGTGCACGGTGGAGGTCACGACGTCGGAGTGCGGCACCGGGCTCGGGTGCACGCCGGCGGCCACGAGTCCGGCGAAGTGGGCCATGTCCGTCCAGAGCAGCGCGCCGACCTCGTCGGCGATGGAGCGGAAGGCGGCGAAGTCGAGATGGCGGGGGTACGCGGACCAGCCGGCGATGATGACCTGCGGCTTCTCGGCGACGGCCTGCGCGCGCAGCTTGTCCATGTCGACCCGGAAGGTGTCTTCCTCGACCTGGTACGCGGCAACCTTGTAGAGCTTGCCGGAGAAGTTCAGCTTCATGCCGTGGGTCAGGTGGCCGCCGTGGGCCAGCGACAGGCCCAGGATCTTGTCTCCCGGAGTGATCATGGCGGCGAGCGCGGCCGCGTTGGCCTGGGCGCCCGAGTGCGGCTGCACGTTGGCGTATTCGGCGCCGAAGAGGTCCTTGACGCGGTCGATCGCCAGCTGCTCGGCGACGTCGACGTACTCGCAGCCGCCGTAGTAGCGGCGGCCCGGGTAGCCCTCGGCGTACTTGTTGGTCAGGACCGAGCCCTGGGCCTCCATGACGGCGCGCGGGGCGAAGTTCTCGGAGGCGATCATTTCCAGGGTGCCGCGCTGGCGGCCAAGCTCCTGGGCAAGGACTGCGGCGATTTCGGGATCAAGGTCGGCCAGCGGCTGGTTGCTCACGGCGGCGGATGAAAGGCTAACGGAAGTGGTCACGGATAACTCCTGGCTAGGCGACGGCACTGCTTTAAGGTCAGGTTACCGGCTGGCCCGCTGCGGCGCCCCCAGATTACGGCACCCGGAAGACGGGGCACGAGCCGGGGACCGGCACCCGTAGCGGGTGCCGGCGGCGGGCTGGCAGCATCGTGCTGCCAGCCGGCAAAACAGGACCCTCGGCCCAGGCGTACGATCCGTGGTCTTCGTGAGTGCCGCTCCCTGGTGGTTCACCACCCAACGCCAGTTGCGACGGGTTAAGCCTACCCCAGGGCCCTGCCCGCACCCGGTGGCCGCGCCCGGTGCCCGGGCCCGCGGTTACGCGCGGGTAGGCTGTTCTACGTGATTGACGACCAGCTGACTGCCTCCTATATCCTGACCCTTTCCTGCCCCGACCGGCCGGGAATCGTCCACGCCGTCGCCGGCGCCCTCCTCGTGGCGGGCTGCAATATTACGGACTCCCAGCAGTACGGCAGCCAGAGCACAGGCACTTTCTTCATGCGGGTCGAGGCCACGACGGCGGCGCCGCACGCCGGGCTCCAGGCCGCACTCGAGCCGGTGGC
Source organism: Pseudarthrobacter albicanus (assembly GCF_018224015.1). Lineage (GTDB taxonomy): Bacteria > Actinomycetota > Actinomycetes > Actinomycetales > Micrococcaceae > Arthrobacter > Arthrobacter albicanus. Next base: position 1,183 of record NZ_JAGPOT010000009.1, on the reverse strand, counting down.
CCAGGCCTTCGGCATGCGGTGGAGCCTCAACCCGGCAGGCCGCAAGGTCCGCACCCTGCTGATGGCCAGCACCTCGGCGCACTGCCTCAACGATCTGCTGTTCCTTCAGCGCTCCGGAACCCTGCCCATCGAGATCCCGGCCATCGTGTCCAACCACCAGGACCTGGCCGGCCTGGCCGAGTTCTACGGCATCCCCTTCCACCACATCCCGGTCACCCCGGACACCAAGGTCCAGGCCGAGGACACCCTCCGCGCCCTCGTGGCGGAGCACGACATCGAGCTCACGGTCCTCGCCCGGTACATGCAGATCATCTCCGACGACCTGTGCGCCGAGCTCACCGGCAGCGCCATCAACATCCACCACTCCTTCCTTCCGTCCTTCAAGGGCGCCAGGCCGTACCACCAGGCGCATGCCCGCGGCGTGAAGCTCGTCGGCGCCACCGCCCACTACGTCACGGCCGCCCTGGATGAGGGTCCGATCATCGAGCAGGAAGTCATCCGGGTGGACCACCGCCGCACGCCCGAACAGTTCGTCCAGATGGGCCGCGACGTGGAAGCGCGGACGCTGGCCCAGGCCGTGCAGTGGCACGCCGAACACCGGGTGCTCCTTGACGGCAACCGGACCGTGGTCTTCAACTGAACGGTTTCCGACTGGACGGCCGATAACTGGCCATTGTCTTTGGGCCGCCACCGTCCTTGACTGGAGCTATGGCAGGTATCCGGGAGGACCGGCTGGCCGGGTTCGTGGCGCTGCTCAAGTCCGAGGGCCGGCATTCGGTGCTCGGCCTCGATTGCGGCCACGGCACGGACGGGCTCCTGTTCGTAGCGTCCGGCATCCATTTCACCGGCGTGGACCCGTCCGAGGAAAACATCCATTCCGCGCGCGCCAGGGGCCTGGAGGCCTCGGTGGCTGCCGACGCCGTGCTGCCGTTTGCCGACTCGGTGTTTCCCGCGGTCTGGGCGGTGGACGCCCTGGCGGGCCTGCCGCCCGGGGAGAGGGACGACGTCGTCCGCGAACTCGGGCGCGTGACGGCGCCGGGCGCCCCGATCGCCGTCGTGCTCCCCGGCCCCGGCCTCCCGGAACACGGCCTCCCGGAACACGGGGCAGGCTTCACCGTCCTGCGCTCCCCCGGGTGAATCCCCCAACTGGCTCGCATTTGTTGTCGTTTTGGGCGCCCAAAAC
>NZ_JAGPOT010000089.1 GCF_018224015.1 Pseudarthrobacter albicanus | reverse complement strand
ATTGGTGGTCCTGTCCGTTCCCCGGGGGACATGGTCCAAAACCATGAATCCCCGGCGGGGCCGGCGTTTGTCTGTCAGGAGTACTTCGACAACAAACCCGCCCCGGATGGGTACCCCCCCAACCGTGATCAATCCGTTACACCGGCCCCCGGGGCCGGGACGGCACCATGCCCCGCCAGTGCCCGGTGCAGCGACTCGAGCACGCACAGCGTGTACGCCCGGTGATCCACGATCTCATCCGGCGATTCCGGGCCGGGAAACACCAGCCGCCGCCACGTCCCGGTCACCACCTCGTCCACGATCTCTGACGGGGTCACCCGTTTGCGTCCAACCAGGCTCCCCAAGCCGCGCACGGCGGTCAACAGCGCAGTGCCCGCCGGCGTTGCAGCCAACGGGAGGACGTCAGCGATCACCGCCAAAAAAGGCCGGACCGTGGCATACCGCTTCACCAGCTCAGCCTGCCCCTGGTCCGCGTCATCCCCGGCGTCAGGGGCCAACTCCTCAACCGTCGCCACCGCGGCCATGAGCCGCTCCCTCGATACGGCCGCCTGCAACCGGGTCCACGCCTCAGCCGGACCCAACCCCGCACTCTGGACCTCGGCACATTCCAGCATCACCTTTGCAGCCGCAGCCAACGTCACTGAATGCGTGGCATGCGGATACTCTCTTATCTTTGGATTTTGGGGACAAAACTGTGGGGCGGGAAAGAAGACAGCGGCGCAGCTGTTGGCGGTCAGGGCCGGTCGCCGCTGACAATGACGCCCCCGCCGGGGGCGAAGGCAACGTGGTCTTTGATCATCCGGGCCAGGGGCGTCGGCCGCGGGTAGGACCAGGCGGCATTCTGTGCCCGGTGGTCCCCGGCGCGGACGTGGTGGTAACGCGCGATGCCCTTCCAGAAGCACAGGGTCCGGAGCCAGCTGTCCTGCAGCGTGTCCGGCGCTATGGATTCCCGGGGGAAGTAGTGGTTGCCCTCCAGATAGACCGTGTGCTCCGAGCGGGCGATCACGTGTCCGTGGAAGGTGGCGGTGATCATGATGAGCTCCGGGCCATCTTGTAGAGGATGTCACGGTCCTGGATGACGATGCGCCCGCGGCCCTGCCGGATGGCGTTCCTGGCCGTGAGCTCGCCCATGATTTTGCTGGTGGCCTCCCGGGAGGCGCCCAGGAGGCCGGCGAGCTGTTCGTGGGTCAGGTGGATGCTCCGGGCCTGCCCGAAGCGCGGCGGCCCCGCGGCGTCACCGAGTTTGAGCAGGGTGGACGCCACCTGGGCCGATAACGGCCGCAGCGCCAGGTCTGTCAGGCGTTCTTCGAGGCGGCCGACCTGTTCGCCCAGAAGCCGCGAGATGCGGATGGCGATGCGGGGATCCGAGAGCAGGAACCGTTCCACCTCGTCCACGCTGAGCTGGCAGATCGCAGAGTCCTCGATGGCCTCGGCGTAGTTGTCATACATCCGCTGCCCGATGAGCATCATCTCCCCGAACACGGCGCCCGGTTCCAGGATGGCCATCGTCAGGGCCTTGCCGTCCTCGGCGACCCGGAAAATGCGCACCCGGCCGGATTTGAGGATGAACAGCGCCTTGACGGGCTGGCTTTGGCTGAACAGCAGTTCCCCGCGGCGGAACAGCCGGGCCGGGGCCATGAGGTCCATGGCCTCGATCTCCTGTGCGCTCAGGTCAGCGAACAGATCAACTTCGTTCAAACAGCTGAAGGGGTCTGGGGGTCCTGCCATGAGCGGGTCGGCCTCTCGTTGCCGCGGGGCCCACGGTCGCAGGTCTCCGGAGACGGTGGCCGCCACGCCGGCCCGGCAGGTGTCGGTCATGCCCGGCTCGTCAGGACGCGGACCGCCACCAGTCCCAGAATAACGCCATAGACCAGGTGGCCCATGAGGCTCATCAGCGCGGTCAGGTCAACGGCGAACAAGGGCATGCCCATCATGACCGGCATGATCATCAACGGGCCCAGGACCCACCAAATGGCCCCGTAACCGAGCCCGACGAGGGCGCCGCGGCCATACCCGGTCAGGAACCGGTCGCCGAACAGCACCGTCAGGCCGAGTCCGATCAGCACCGAAATCATCAGATGGACGCCGAACCCGACCACGGCCGAGCTCGAGCCGACCATGGACGCGATGACGGGCAGCATGCCCATCATCGCCATGAGAATCCCGAACACAATACCGCCGGCGATGCCCCCGGCGGCCCCGGCGGCGACGCGCCGGCCCAGGCCAGTGGTGGACGTGCGGTGTGGGAGAGCTGATGCAGAAGCCATGACGGCGGCCTTCCATGGAAGAGTTTTTGCTGACGTCTTCAACGTACGGCCGGGCCATGATGCCGTTCAGTAATCTGCACTACACAGCAAGAATAGATGCCGGCAGCTGTGCACTGGGCTCCGGTAGAGCCACGGATGTGAACGGCGCGAGGGCTCATCTCATCCGGCATGCATCATTTTTCCGGCCCGGATCTGGAGGTGGCCGCCGCGGGCGGAGGCGCGGAGGACATCGACGCACCGTTCCTCGACGGCCTGCCAGGGGGCGGCGGTGATGTCGGATCCTCCCAGCGCGCAGGCAAGCCGCGCCAGCGGCGTCAGCCACCGCGCCCATCCGACCGGGTCCTGCATATCCACGACCCCGACCCGGGCGTCTGCGGAGAGCAGCCCGGTCATGTTCGTCCAGGCCTGCTCCCGGTCCGCCATCAGGGACAACGAATAGGTCGCCAGGGCAGCATCCGAAACCGCGGCTCCCCTGCCCGCTTGGATGCGGGCGGCGATCGACCCGGGATCGAGCAGCACCATGTCTGCCTGGAGCAGGATCACGTTCTCCCAGCCGCGGGCCCGGGCGCGCCGCCGCGCCTGGCGGAGCATTCCGGCGCTGCGGTCGATGCCGACGATGGTCCCGGAGGCGCCGATGCGCTTCTGCAGCAGCGGAAAATTCAGCCCCGTTCCGCATCCGATGTCCAGCACCTGCTGGCCCGCCGTGGGGGCCAGGGCGTCGATGCCGAGCACCCGCCCGGCGTGATAGACAGGGTATTCGCCCGAGAGCAGGTCGTAAAACGGGGCAAACAGCGTGTATTTATCGCGGATGGCGGGCTTCCTTCTGGTTCGTTCCGCCGCAGCGGCACGGTCGCGCAAGACCGGACCGGCGGCCGCTGTCCGGCATTCAACGTCACTTATGAGGAGTCCATCATGGCAGTCGGGAACCGCATCATTGATTTTCTGGTGGTCGGCGGGGGGACTGCCGGAATCGTGGGCGCCAAAACGGCGGCCGGGTTCGGAGCGCGGACCGTTCTGGTCGAACAGGCCCGCACGGGCGGTGACTGCCTGTGGACCGGATGCGTCCCGTCCAAGACCCTCCTCTCGGCGGCCGGCCACGCCATGACCGCGCGGGCGCTGACCGGGCAAGTGCCGGACTTCGCCGCCGTCCGGGAACGCATCTTTGCCGCGATCGACACCATCGAACCCGTCGATTCCCCGGCGGCACTCGAGGACGCCGGGGAAGGTCATCCAGGGCGCGCTGACGTTCCGTGCCCCGGGGGTGGCCGAGGTTGAGGGCAGGACGATCCGCTTCCGGCAGGCACTGATCGCCACCGGCGGGGCACCGGTCGTCACCGGCGTCCCGGGCCTGGACCCGGGGGCCAGCGTGACTTCGGAGACGATCTGGGAACTCGAGACCCTGCCGGGGCGGCTGGCCATCATCGGAGGCGGCCCGATCGCCTGCGAACTCGGGCAGGCCTTCGGCCGCTTCGGGTCCGAGGTCACCATGATCGTCCGCTCCCGGATCCTCCCCAGGGAAGATCCCGACGCCGCCGGCCTCGTCCGGGAGGCCCTGGAAACCGATGGGGTCCGCATCCTGGAGAACACGACCGTCGGGAACGCCCTCACCACGGACGCCGGATCCCGGCTCCGGCTTTCGGACGGCTCTGCCGTTGACGCCGACACGGTTCTGCTGGCCACCGGACGCACGCCCCGGACGGCGGGTCTTGGCCTGGACCGGGTCGGGGTAAGCCTGGACACGGACGGCCGGGTGATCACGGATGCCGGGATGATGACGTCCAACCCGCTCGTCTGGGCCGCGGGAGATGTGACCGCGAACCCGCAGTTCACCCACCTGGCCGGCGTCCATGCATCCGTGGCGGCCTCGAACGCGGTGCTCGGACTCAAACGCCGGGTCAGTGGCACCGTGCCCGGGTGACGTTGGCGAATTCAGGCGGTCGTTGCAACGGCAGGTTCAAGCGGTCATCGCAACAGTGAGGGTCTTTAGTCTCTCATTCGGGGTGGCGTAGTCGTAGCGTTTCCTGGGCCTGTCGTTGAGGGCTTGGGCTACCTTGTCGAGGTGGGCTTGGGTGTAGCCGGCCAGGCTGGTTCCCTTGGGAAAGTATTGACGCAGCAGTTTGTTCGCGTTCTCGTTGGACCCGCGCTGCCAGGGCGAACGGGGCTCACAGAAGTAGATCGGCATCCCCGTTGCAGCAGTCGTTTCCTGGTGCCTGTGCATCTCGACGCCCTGGTCCCAGGTCAGTGACCTGGTGAGGTGGCCCGGCATCTGGGTAAAGACACGGATGAGTTCGTCACGGACGATATGGGCGCGGGGCTTGTGGTTCCCTATTCGCAGCAGGCGAATCGTGCCGCTGGACCGCTCAACGAGCGTTCCTATGGCTGATTTCCCGGCTTTCCCGGTGATGAGGTCCCCTTCCCAGCGCCCCGGAACCAGCCGGTTGTCGGCATCGGATGTCCTGGCGGTGAGTGGGGACATGTTCTGAATTCGTCCAGTGCGGTGGTTCCGCTTCCGGCGGGGTTTACGCACGGCACGCCCCGTCCTGGTCACCTTCTCCAGGCGTCGGACAAGCCTTCCCGGGCGGGCACGGTAGATCCCTTGGTAAATGCTCTCGTGGGAGATCTGCATGTCGGGTTCGTATCGGTGCTCCTGTTTGAGGCGTCCGCTGATTTGCTCCGGTGAGAGCCACTTCGCCAGGTCGGCTTTCACCCGGTCCCGCAACGGGCCCGGTTCGAGCAGTTTGGCCGGTTTGGGCCGGCGGGCGTTGTTGAAGGCGATCCGGTGTGCCGCCGCGGCCCGGTAGGAGTTCCTTCCGAGCACGCCGCGGCGTAGTTCACGACTGATCGTGGACGCAGCCCTGCCCAGGCGGCGGGCGATCTCGCGCACGGACAACCGTTGGGCCCGGTAGAGCATGATTTCTTCCCGCTCGGCAAAGGACAGGGACCTGCCCTTGCTTGGCCGGGCCCAGGAAGGGCGCACGCCACCGTGTTCGTGCAGGACGGAGAACACCGCCGTAGTCTTCCACCCGAGCTCAACAGCGATTGCTTCTGCGGTCATTCCCGTATCGCGCAGGTCCCAGAAATGGACCATCTTCTCGGCAACGAGACGCTCGGAAAAACGATCGGCACGATCAGTCATCAACATCCTTCAATCATCAAGGTGTTGCGATGACCGCTTGAACCTGCCCACGCTAAGCCTTGGAAGGTGATCGTAGGGGCCTGAATTTGCCCGTGCCGATCCTGGCGCTGCTGCGCCAGGTGTAGTCGCCGGTGAGGTTGATGTGTTCCCAACCCAGTGGTGAGAGGTATTGCAGGAGCGCGTCGTGGGATTCCGGGTCCTGGTCGCGTCGCGCGTTTGCGGCTCGTTCGAGGTAGACGGTGTTCCAGAGCACGATGGCGGCGGTGAGGAGATTGAGGCCACTGGCGCGATAGCGTTGCTGCTCGAATCCACGGTCCCGGATTTCGCCGAGCCGGTTGAAGAACACAGCCCTGGCGAGGGCGTTACGTGCCTCGCCCTTGTTGAGCCCGGCGTTTACCCGGCGCCGGAGTTCGACGCTTTGGAGCCAGTCCAGGATGAACAGGGTGCGTTCGATCCGGCCCAGCTCGCGCAGGGCCACCGCCAGGCCGTTCTGGCGGGGGTAGCTGCCGAGCTTGCGCAGCATCAGTGAGGCCGTCACGGTGCCTTGTTTAATCGAGGTGGATAGCCGCAGGATCTCGTCCCAATGGGCGCGGATGGCCTTGGTATTGAGGGCGCCACCAATCAGGGGCTTGAGTGCGCCGTAGGGGGTGTCCCCTTTGGGGATGTACAGCTTGGTCTCGCCCAGGTCGCGGATGCGTGGGGCGAAGCGGAATCCCAGCAGGTGCATCAGGCCGAAGACGTGGTCGGTGAACCCGTTTGTGTCGGTGTAGTGCTCCTCGATGCGCAGGTCCGACTCGTGGTAGAGCAGGCCGTCGAGGACATAGGTTGAGTCGCGGACGCCGACGTTGACGACCTTGGCACTGAAGGGCGAGTACTGGTCCGAGACGTGGGTGTAGAACATCCGCCCGGGATCCGTGCCGTACTTGGGGTTGACGTGGCCGGTGCTTTGGGCCCTGCCGCCGGCCTTGAACCGCTGGCCGTCGGATGACGAGGTGGTCCCGTCGCCCCAGTTCCCGGCGAGAGGTTGCCGGAATTGGGCGTTGACCAGTTCGGCCAGGGCAGTTGAGTAGGTTTCGTCCCGGATGTGCCAGGCCTGCAGCCAGGACAGTTTGGCGTAGGTCGTGCCGGGGCAGGACTCGGCCATCTTGGTCAGCCCGAGGTTGATGCCGTCGGCCAGGATCGTTGTCAGCAGGAGTTTCTTGTCCTTCGCGCTGTCGCCGGTCTTCAGGTGCGTGAAGTGGCGGGTGAAATCTGTCCACCCGTCCACTTCCATGAGCATGTCGGTGATCTTGACGTGCGGCAGCTGCATCGCCGTCTGATCAATCAGTGTTTGCGCCGCGTCGGGGACGGCCGCGTCGAGCGGGGTGATCTTCAACCCGGACCCGGTGATGATGGCGTCGGGCAGGTCGTTGGCTGCGGCCATCCGGTTGACCACCGTCAACTGCTGCTCCAGCAGTGAAAGCCGGCCATGCAGATACTCGTCGCAATCGGTGGCCACGGCCAACGGCAAGCCGCCGGACGCCAACAGATCGCTGAACACCCCCGCCGGGACCAGGTATTGCTCGAAGTCCTTGAACTGGCGCGAGCCCTGCACCCAGACATCGCCCGAGCGCAGCGCATTCTTCAACTCCGACAGCGCACACAGCTCGTAATACCGCCGGTCGACCCCGTCTTCGGTGACGACCAGTTTTGCCCAGCGCGGCTTGACGAATCCCCGTGGCGCATCGTCCGGCACCTTACGGGCGCTATCCGCGTTCATGGTACGCAGCACCTCGATGGCCTTGAGCATATCCTTGGCGGCCGGTGCCGCCCGGAACTTGAGCACGGCCAGGAATTCGGGGGCATAGCGGCGCAGCGTGGCGTAGCTTTCGCCCACGCGGTGCAGGAAGTCGAAGTCCCCGGGCCGGGCAAGCTTTTGCGCCTCGGTCACGCTGGTCGTGAAGGCATCCCACGACAGGACGGACTCGATGGCAGCGAAGGGGTCGGTGCCGCTTTCCTTGGCTTCCAGCAGCGCCTTGCCGATGCTCCCGTACAGGCGCACCTTGTCGTTGATCGCCCTGCCGGACGCCTGGAATTGTTGCTGGTGCCGGTTTTTGGCGGTGTTGAACATCTTGCCGATGATGCGGTCGTGCAGGTCGATGATTTCATCGGTGACGGTGGCCGTGCTTTCTACGGCCACCGCGACCAGGGTCGCGTAGCGGCGCTGCGGCTCGAACTTGGCCAGATCAGCCGGCGTCATCTGCCCGCCCTCACGGGCGATCTTCAGCAGACGGTTCTGATGGACCTGCCGTTCGATGCCGGCGGGCAGCTCCAGCGCCTGCCAGGCTTTGAGTCGCTCAATATGTTCGAGCATGTGCCGCGAGTTCGGTTTGACCGGCGACTGGCGCAACCAGGCAAGCCGGGTGGACTTGCCTTCCTCCCTGCGCTTGAGCAGACCATCCAACCGGTGTTTGTGATCATCTGAAAGGTCACCGGTCAATGCCGCGTAGATGCGCCGGTTGGCTTTGGTGATCGCCTCGGCACAAACCCGCTCGATGACATCCACTGCCGGGACGACGATGCGCTGGCGGCGCAGGCTTTCCACCAGGGCGCCGGCCAGCACGATGCCTTTGTCCGTTTGCAACGCCAGCTCAACCAGCTCATGGACCGCCGCCCGGTACTGGCTCAGTCCGAATAGTTTGAATCCGAAACCCGTTTGCAGCTCGATGAGATGCTCGTGCCGGGTCTGTTCGCGCCGGCCGTACTCGTCCCAGCTCTCGACCGGAACGCCGAGCTGCGCGGCCACCATGGCCAACACCGGTGGGTCCGGTGTTTGGTCGGTGCCAAGGATGGTGCCGGGAAATCGCAGGTAGCAAAGTTGGATGGCAAAGCCCAACCGATTCTCCGGCTTGCGATGCTGGCGAATGAGGGCCAGATCGGCATCATTGAGGGTGTAGTGCCGGATCAGCTCTTCCTCGCCCTCGGGCAGGGCGAGCAGGGTGTGCCGCTCGGCGGCGGACAGGATTGAACGACGGGGCATTGGCCCTCCTTCTGAAAACCTGGGTTCTCGATAAGCCCGGCCATGCCACCCGTCGGACACGGAGAATCAAGTCATTCACATTTGCCACTGGTAGCCCGGGTCGACGGTTTTCCCAGCGTCCGGACTGCGGTTCCGGGGCCGCACGCGCGGGCTCCTCCGGCGTTGTTTTGAACGTCGGACGGTCTGGGCATCTGCGCCGATGGCTCTGGGGCCGATGGGATCGAGGCAGTCGTGGATGGAGGGTCTGGCCTTCCCCGTTCCATGCCGGTCCCTCTCAGTCCTTCAGCCGGACGTTGGCTTGCTGGTGCCGGTACAGGGTGGCCCGGCTCCAGCCGACGAGTTGGGCGGCCTGTTGTGCGGTTTTTCCTTCGGCACGGGCCGTGGCGACGATCTGGAGCTTTTCGGCGGTGAGGGCGGGGTCGGTCACGGGGCGGCCGAAGATGGTCCCGGCGGCGCGGGCGGCGGTGATGCCGGCATTGACGCGTTCGACGATGAGTTCGCGTTCGTACTCGGCCAAGGTGGCGAGCATGTTCAGCATCAGGCGCCCCGTGGTTGTTTCCGGGTCAATTCCGTCGGCGATCGAGCGGACCATGATTCCCTTGTCCCGGAGCCCGTTGACGGTGTTCAGGACATCGAGCAGGGATCGGCCGAGCCGGTCGATGCGCCACACCACGATCGTGTCACCGCTTTGGGCGTAGCCCATGAGCCTCTGCATCCCGGGGCGGCTCGTGGCCTCCTTACTTCCGGAGGTCACATCGGAGTAGATGTCCCGGGCCTGGACGCCTGCCGCGGTGAGGGCGTCACGTTGGAGCTGGTCGTCCTGGCCGGCGGTGCTGATCCGGGTGTATCCGAGAAGTGACATGACCGCAGTCTGCCCCATAAACCCCTAAGAAAGTACCTGAGACACGCTATGCTATGAGACGACTTGTCGAGACATTGCCGTTCCGTGCCGCAGTGCGAAAGTGCCCTGTCTTCCTGGGGTCGGATCGGATGTCTCAACAAGTAAAAGCTTTGCAAGACACTCCACCGATGTGCCATTGCTCGGCAACGGCCGTCGAGCCTACCCGCCCAGCCCTCGTCGTCGTCAGGACAGTGCCCAAGCCCAAGAGCTTGTGTGGGTCCGGAACGCAGGAGAGCGCGTCCAGCAGCGTGGCCAGCGTGACGCCCGGGTCCATTGTCACCAGCCGGCTGCTCCAGCCGGCCAACAAGGGTCTGGATGGGCGAAGACGTCATGACGGAACGCCTGTTGAACGGCGGTTTTGAACGATCACCTGTTTACCGGGGGTTCCCCTGTATTAAGAGCACTTGCGCCGGGCATGCCGGCATCAGCGCCACAACCCCGCACACGACTTTGCACCAGCCCTGGGTGCCGAGTCGGGGCAGGGCTTAGCGTGGGATTTTTTCCGTTTCCAGTAACCCGGATGAGATTGACATAGACACAGCATCGGGTTGGTTGACTGTTCCTGATGCGCCGTCAAGGGCACCGACGCGGCACTCCGTGAAACGCATCTGACTCACCGATGGCGGTTCTCAGGCGCTTCGCTGTGCCGCTGCCGTCCCGGATCGATAGGGTCTCACACCTGCCTGTGAGCCGCCGCGCAGCAGGGCCGTCACCGGCCGGGCGCTGCTGCCAGGATAGTCACCGGGCTCGGCAATGCTGGGGGCCGCGCCCGGTGACCAGACCCGAAGTGCGCGGACACCGTGCAACATCAGGACGGGGCAAGTCTGGTCGAAACTCCTTGTGAAAACCCCGAACGTAGACCCCGCCCGCGGGCAATGCACCCACCCCACGCCGGGGAGGGTCGTCCGCTGCGCGGCGGGCTGTGGGTGGCCGGACTCCCCCGGTCGCGGTCGTTCTCTGCTCCCGGCAAGGTTTGAAGGACGTGCCGCCGTTCACCGTATGCGGTTACGAACGTTCAGGCCATGAGTCCGGGGCCAATCAATGCCTGGACTTCCTCGCTTCGGTTCCTCAAGCGCCGACGCACCGTTGACGAAAGGCCGCCTCAAGCCGCTCAAAGGCCGTTACTGGCTCACCGGGGGTTCCCCGGGGCCGTCTTCGGCTTTGGTCTTGTGGCGGGCCTCCTGCTGATGCTCCTCAAGCTTCTGTTCCGCATCCCGGCGACGCTCGCCCACGGTGCGCATCCCCTGGGTGGGCGGCGCTGCCTGATGTTCTCTGCTTGCCGGCGCCGGGTCATTCCTTCCCGCTCCATCAGTGGCGGGGGGCGCCGCACCATTGTTTTCACTTTCGCTCATGCAGGCATGGTCCCACGATGCAGCCACGGGGAAAAGCGGCGCTCAACGCAGAAGGTTGATGCGGGGATCTCCAGTGCAGGGATAACAGCACTCCTATGGTTCGGCGCGTGAAACGATGTACTTTATGGAGAGTCCCGGGACGTTGGACGCGCACCGCCTTGACGGCGAACAGCCCTCCCAGGCGGACATCGATCTGTACCGCGTGCTCAGCGCGGACATCTCCGCCGGCGTCGCTGTGGTTTCCACATCCCTGCGCAAGCGCGACTACGCGGCAACGGTGACTGCTTTTCTCTCCGTCTCCTATGACCCTCCCACGATGCTGGTCAGCCTCTACGCGGGCTCACGCATCGGCGAAGCGGTCGCCGCGACGGGCACATGGGCGTTGAGTCTGCTGCGCAGCAAGCACCAAGGCGCGGCGGACTGGCTGGCCAGTCCAGGGACCCCGGTCGAGGGCCTGCTGGCCCGGGTCCCGTACCGCCGTGGCCCGGCCACCGGATCGGTGATCCTCGACGGATCGATCGCGTACTTCGAGCTGAGAACGGTTGCCATCCATCCGGCGGCTACACATCTGCTCGTCGTAGGAGAGGTAGTTGCGTTGGGCGGTGACGCTCCGGGGTCGGAGGTACCGGACCCGCTCATACATTTTGCTTCCGCCTACCACCGCCTGGCGCTTTAGAAGCTGCCCGCCCGGATGTACTGACCCGGTACGTTGGTGACGCGTTTGGTGGGTGAGGCGCCTTTGAGTGCGTGTGGGGCCTGTGGTGATTGTAGTGCTCGATGAAGTCCTCGCCTGGGGGCGGTGCCGAAACCACAGTTACAGCAGAGTCCGGTGGTGACATCGCCGTCGTCGTGGCAGGCGGCGCCGACGAGGGAACCGTTGCTACCTGCCGGACGCATCCCGCCGGCGGATGCTCCGGGAGGTTCCTGCCGTGCTTTAGCCGCTTTCTCCTTCAGGGGCGCAGCGTTTTGAGGGCGCCGGCCCACGCGATGACCTGGTCGAAGACCGGTCCCAGGCCCTGCACCGCCAGGGGCGACGGGGTGAACGTGGTGTAGTTTGCGAACTCCGTGGCCAGTGGCAGGGAGACCTGGGCGCGGACATCGGCCATCTGCACTTCGGCGGCGATCTGCCGCAGATGTTCCACCGCCCGGGTCCCGCCGGCGCTGCCGTAGCTGACGAAACCGACGGCTTTGTTGTTCCACTCCCGGTAGAGGTAATCGATGGCATTCTTCAGTGCCCCCGGCACGGAGTGGTTGTATTCGCCGGTGACGATGATGTATCCGTCGAAGGAGGCGATGACCTGCGCCCAGGCCTTCGTATGCTCGTTCCGGTACCGCCCGCGGGAGGGCGGGAGCGGTTCATCCAGCAGCGGTAAACCAAAGTCGGCCACATCGACAAGTTCGAACTGTGCATCAGAACGCTTCTTCGCCTGCTCATAGACCCAGCCCGCGACCGCTTTCCCGACCCTGCCCGGGCGGGTGCTTCCCAGCACGATGGCTATCCTCACCATGGCACCTCATCTCCCCTGCTTCCATGGCAGCCTGTGCCCGTTAAAACACTGTGGGAAGGGCGCTTCTTCCCCTGAGACGGTCGCTGGAGCCATCACCGGACCCCGGGGGCTGCGCAGCACGTTTGCGGTGTCTCAGATACTTGGAAGGGGAACTTCAGGAGATGAAGCGAAGAAACGCCCGAAATCGCCCAGAAAGGTGTTCCTAAAGCCCGGTTCAAGAGTCCGACCCGATTCATGTCTCCAGAGATAGCTGCTGAGGCGATGAAGTCGATCATGCCCGGCTGTCCGTCGGCTTTCGTTGGCCATTAGTCGCAGTTCGAATTGGCCGACTCTCAGAGGGTGCTTTCACCCCGGCATGGAATCACGTCGAGACGTTCGACGGCCGGGTCCGACGGTGCGCGGCGGAGCCGGTCCTTGGCCGGCGGGTTCTGTTCTTCTCCGTGGTGAAGGTGGCGGGTCCGCGCGTGCGGGTGCTGGGGGCGTGCCTGCCCCTGCCGGAAGCCTTTGGCCACTGGCGCAGTACCAACCCGGGGCTTGACAGACTTGTGTGCCCGCCTCCAGGAGGACCGCAATGACCGGAACTTTCGAACTCTTCGTTGACGAGGATTTTGGCTACAGGTTCACGCTGAAAGCCCCCGACGGAACCGTGATGGCCCTCTCCAGGTCCTTCCCGGACAAGCAGGCTGCCGTGAGCGGCATCAGTGGGGTGCGCGAGTATGCGGGAATGGGCCTGATCACGGACCTGTCCGAAACCGTCCACCCGGCAGCAGGAATCCCGGCCCGCAGCTCCCGGCACCGGACAAATCGTCCGGCCTTCCCCGGACAGCCATTCCACCGCCAGGCTGCGATCAGTGGCCGCGCGGAGCCTGAACAGGGTTGCCTGATCGCCCGGACCGGACCCGCGGACACCTGACACCGCTGCGGGCGTCGTCGTCTCATTCCAAGGATCTGGAACACCGTGTATTGACGGTCGTCGGCCTCATTGACGGGTAGCACCGTCGTGGCGGTCAGGGCTTCCACGGTTTCCAACCGGCGGGCGCGGGAGTCAGTGTCGGTTGCCGCATATACTCGTGCGTGGAGCTAGGCGATAGTGATGATGCAGACAGCCCTTCTCCGCCAGGTTATTTCGGTCGAGCGGGCGCCCGGATTCCAGAGCGATGAATACGCTGGTGTCCAGGATCGCCCGGATCATCGGATAGGGCCGAGATCGTCGGCCGTGTCGCCGGCGAGTGGTCCTAGGTAGTCAGGCAGCTTTGGGTTGCCGCCGTGATGAACTTCGTCGTGATCGGCCTCGTCTCCGTGACCACGCGGCAGCTGCATGATGTGTTTCCCCACTGGCGACAGGCCTCGAATCCCCGGACCCCGTCGATCAGTGGCCCTATGCTGGTGCCATGACGCAGACGTCGATCAGCTCCGCCGCAGAACTGGCCGAAATGCTGGCGTCCACCGGCTACCTCGCCGATGAAGGCCTGGCCACGATCGGCTACCTCGCCCTGGGCATGGAACGCCCGCTGCTGCTGGAGGGGGAACCAGGTACCGGCAAGACCTCCCTGGCCGAGGCCCTCGCGCAGGCCCTTGGGCTGCCACTGATCCGGCTGCAGTGCTACGAGGGAATCGATGCCACGCAGGCGCTGTACGACTGGGACTTCACCGCTCAAATTCTGCATCTGCGCAGCGTGGAGGCCGGCGGTGGGGCGGGGTTGAGCGTGGCCGAGCTGGAGCACTCGCTCTACGACAAACGATTCCTGCTTGCGCGGCCGATCCTGAAGGCGCTGCAGCAGAGCCCTGCCGTGCTGCTGATCGACGAAATCGACCGTGCCGACGACGAGTTCGAGGCATTCCTCTTGGAAGTGCTCTCCACCTACCAGGTCTCAATCCCCGAGTTCGGCACGGTCAAGGCAGACACCGCGCCGATTGTCGTGCTCACCTCCAACCGGACCCGTGACGTCCACGATGCACTCAAACGGCGATGCCTTTATCACTGGATCGACCACCCGGGGCTGGCCCGCGAGGTGGAGATCGTGCGCACGCGGCTGCCGGAAGTCCCCCCGCTGCTGGCCGAACAGGTGGTACGCGTGGTCCAGCAGATCCGGGCTTCCGACGACATACTCAAGCCTCCCGGCGTGGCCGAAACTCTGGATTGGGCCCGGGCTCTGCACCAGCTCGGCCGGGCCGAGCTCGACCTGGCCTCGGCCGCGGCGAGCATCGGCGCGCTTTGCAAGTACCGTGAAGACACCGAGCGGGTATCGGCAGCCATGGCCCGGATGCTCGGCTGACTGATGGCGGCCGTGGAGCACAGCGCCGAGGAGATCCTCCTGGCATTTGCCGCTGCGGTGCGGTCGGCCGGGGTGATGGTGACCGCGGACCGGGCCCGCAGCTTCGTCGATGCCGTAGGCAGGCTCGCCCTGGACCGCCGCGCCAGCGTTTTCTGGGCCGGCCGGGCAACTCTGTGCGCCTCGCCGGACGACTTGCCGACCTATCAGCGGACCTTCGAGGCCTGGTTCTCAGTGGAGCATTCCTCCGCCACCCGCGTCTCACCGTCTGCAACGTCCGTCAGCGGGGCCTCTTTGGACGACGACGGCGGCGGCCGGGAGGACGGCCGGAACCAACTGAGGGCGATCGCCAGCCGCCGGGAGCGGCTGAGGCACCGGGACGTGGCGACGCTGGATGACGCCGAGCGGGCGTTGCTGCACCGGATGTTCGAGGAGCTGCCGGTGCGGTTGCCGACCCGGCAGACCCGGCGCAAACACCCGGACCGGCACGGCGACGTCGATCGGGTGCGGACCCTGCGCGACCAGCTGCGCCGCGGCGGGGAACCGGGTCCGCTGCGCCGTGCCCGGGCGCCGCGCAAACCACGCCGGGTTGTCTGGCTGATCGATGTTTCGGGCTCGATGGCACCCTATGCGGACAGCCTGCTGCGGCTCGCCCACCGGGTCGTGGAGGCCGCCCCGCATCAGGTGGAGGTCTTCACCCTGGGCACGCGGCTGACCCGGGTGACCGGCGCTATGCGGGTGCCGGACACCGAAAAAGCGCTTGCCCTCGCGGGCCGCGCCGTACCCGACTGGTCGGGCGGAACCCGGCTGGGGGAAGTGTTGCGGGTATTCAACGACCGCTGGGGCCAGCGCGTGGTGGCACGCGGCGCCGTCGTCGTCATTGCCAGCGACGGTTGGGAGCGGGGCGACCCCGCCCTGCTGGGCCGCCAGACCGAGCGGCTGCATCACCTGGCGAGGCGCATTGTTTGGTCCAACCCGCATCGGGGCAAAGTGGGATACGAGCCCATACAGCGGGGGATTACGGCGGTGCTGCCGCACGTTGACTCCTTTATAGGGGGGCACTCAATGCAAAGTTTCGAGGAATTGTTGGACGTGCTTGCCAATGCGTGAGGTCTTGGATGATCTGGTTGCCGCGATACGGGCCGGCCACACCGTGGGACTGGGTACGGTGGTGCGTACCTTCCGGTCCGCGCCGCGGCCGGCGGGGGCAGCAATGATGGTCGACGCCGACGGCCGCGCGGTCGGGTCGGTGTCCGGCGGCTGTGTCGAAGGTGCGCTCTACGAGTTGGCCACCGAGGTCGCCCACGACGGTCGGCCGGTGCTGCAGCGGTACGGCATCACCGACGACGATGCGTTCGAGGTCGGCCTGACCTGCGGGGGGATCCTGGACGTCTTCGTCGAACCGGTCTCCACCGAGACCTTCCCGCAGTTGCCGCAGGTGGCCGACGACGTCGGCGCCGGCCGGCCGGTGGCCGTGGTCACCGTGATCGAACACCCGGATCCGGCCTGGCTCGGCCGCCACCTGGTGGTCCGCCCGGACGGATTCAGCGGATCCCTGGGCAGCGACCGCGCCGACCACGCGGTCTGCGACGACGTGCAGGGCCTGCTGGCTGCCGGCCGCAATGCCACCCTTAGCTATGGGCCGGACGGCCAGCGGCGAGGCGAGGGGATGCGCGTGTTCGCGGTCAGTTTCGCCCCGCACCCGCGGATGCTGGTGTTCGGCGCGATCGACTTTGCTGCCGCCGTCGCCAAACAGGGCAGCTTCCTCGGCTACCGGGTCACGGTCTGTGACGCGCGTCCGTTATTCGCAACGGCGTCGCGTTTCCCTCAGGCGGACGAGGTGGTGGTGGAATGGCCGCACCGCTACCTGCAGGCGCAGATCGGCGCCGGCCAGGTGGATGACCGCACGGTGATTTGCGTGCTCACCCATGATCCGAAATTCGACGTGCCGCTGCTTGAGGTGGCGCTGCGACACAACGTGGCCTACGTGGGGGCGATGGGGTCCCGGCGCACCCACCACGACCGGCTGGAGCGGCTGCGCGAGGCCGGCCTGACCGAGGCCGAATTGTCCAAACTTTCCAGCCCCATCGGTCTGGACCTGGGGTCCCGGACGCCCGAGGAGACGGCCGTCTCGATCGCCGCCGAAATCATTGCGCTGCACTGGGGCGGGGAAGGCGGACGATTGAGCAGCATGGACGCGCGGATCCACCACGAGCCCATGGCCGACCCCGGCCATGAGGACGCAGCGCACGAACGTGGGAATCCCTGACCCGCAACCCTTCGGCTTGATGTAACGTGTGACACATCAAGACTGGAAGCCGGGCAGCCGGGCCCGTCCTCCCAGCGAGAGGAGATCTCAATGGCGAGTTCCAAAACGATCACCGTCGAAGTCGACAATGTGAGCTATACCGACGACGTCGAGCCGCGGCTGCTGCTGGTTCAATACCTGCGCGAACGGCTAGGGAAGACCGGGACATTGATTGGCTGCGACACCAGCAACTGCGGCGCCTGCACCGTCCATCTGGACGGCGTCAGCGTGAAGTCCTGCACCATGTTCGCTGTCCAGGCCGATGGCCACCGGGTCACCACCATCGAAGGCTTGGCCCGGGACGGGAAACTCGCCCCGCTGCAGCGGGCCTTCCACCAATGCCATGCGCTGCAATGCGGCTTCTGCACGCCGGGCATGATCATGCAGTCGGCGTCCCTGCTGGAAGAAAACCCTCACCCGTCCGAACAGGAAATCCGGGACGGTCTGGAGGGGAACCTGTGCCGGTGCACCGGGTACCAGAACATTGTTGCCGCGGTCCGGGCCGTCGCGGAGGGCACGGTGTCCTCGGACAGCGACGAAACGGAAACGGCAGGTGTGGCATGACCACCGCCGAAGTCGGCAGGGCCCGCCTCCGCAAGGAAGATGCCCATCTGATCACCGGGCGCTCCAGGTACACCGACAACATCACGCTGCCCGGCATGCTGCATCTGGCGATGGTACGCAGTCCGTTCGCCCACGCGAAGATCACCTCGGTCGACGTCGCCGCCGCGAAGTCCTCCCCCGGCGTCGTTGCGGTGCTCACCGGAGCCGACGTGGCCGCCGAGCAGGGCAGCCTGCCCAACGCGTGGCCGATTACGCCCGACCAAAAGGCCCCCGCGCACCCGGCGATCGCCGTCGATGAGGTTGCCTTCGCCGGCGAGGTGGTTGCCTGCATCATCGCCCGCAGCGCCGCCGCCGCCCGCGACGCTGTCGAGCTGGTCGACGTCGACTACGAGGGGCTGCCCGTCGTCCTGGATCTGGAGGAAGCGGCGAAGGACCAGGTGCTGGCCCACCCGGGCCTGGGCACCAACAAATCGGCCACCTGGGTCTTTGACTCGGGCGAGGCCGGCACCGGTAAACCGATCCGTGAGGCACTGGACGGCGCCGAGGTCCTCATTGAGCGTACGTTCTACCAGCAGCGGCTCATCCCGTCGTTCATGGAGCCCCGCTCGACGGTAGTGGACCCCACCGGTGAGCAGATCACTGTGTGGTCCGCCACCCAGATACCGCACATTCTGCGATTGATGCTGGCTCTGACCCTGGCCATCCCGGAAAGCAAGGTGCGCGTGATCGCCCCCGACGTCGGCGGCGGCTTCGGCGGAAAATTGCAGGTGACCCCCGAAGAGGCCATTACCGTACTGGCGGCCCGGCACACCGGCAAGCCGTGCAAATACACCGAGACCCGCAGCGAATCCCTGATGGCGGCCCACCACGGCCGGGCCCAGGTACAGCGGCTGAAGCTCTCGGCCACCAAGGAGGGGATCGTCACAGGACTGGACGTTAGTCTGCTGGCGGACATGGGAGCCTATCTGGGCCTGGTCACCTCCGGCATCCCGATCCTGGGCGCCTTCATGTACAACTCGATCTACAAGTTCCCGGCCTACCGGTTCGAATGCACGAACCTGTTCACCAACAAGGCGTGGACCGACGCATATCGCGGTGCCGGACGTCCGGAAGCCACCTTTGCGATCGAGCGGATGATGGACGAACTCGCCGCCGAACTGGGTCTGGACCCGCTTCAGGTCCGGGAAAGGAACTGGATCAAACACGAGGAATTCCCGTTCACCACCGTTGCCGGACTCGAATACGACAGCGGCAACTACGAGGCGGCGACCGCGAAGGCGCTGGAGCTCTTCGGCTACGATGCGCTCCGGGCTGAGCAGTCCCGTCGCCGCGAAACGAAGGACCCAGTCCAGCTTGGCATCGGCATCTCCACCTTCACCGAAATGTGCGGACTGGCGCCGTCCCGGGTGCTCGGTGCGCTCAATTACGGCGCCGGCGGCTGGGAGCACGCCCAGGTGCGCGTGCTCCCCACCGGCAACATCGAGGTGGTCACCGGGTCCTCCTCCCACGGCCAGGGCCACGAAACCGCGTGGAGCCAGCTCGTGGCGGACAAGCTCGGCGTGCCGTTCGAGAACGTCGAAGTGCTGCACGGCGACACGCAGATCTCCCAGCGGGGCCTGGATACCTACGGATCCAGGTCGCTGACAGTCGGCGGCATGGCGGTGCTGGCCGCTGCGGACAAGGTGATCGAGAAGGCCAAGGTCGTGGCCGCTCACCTCATGGAGGCCAGCGAAGACGACATCGAGTTCGCCGATGGCAGGTTCAGCGTGAAGGGCACCGATCAGTCGACGGCGCTGGGTGAAATCGCGCTGGCGACTTTTTCGGCACACAACCTGCCGGACGGGTTTGAGCCGAACCTGGATTCCGACGCGACCTTCGACCCGCAGAATTTCTCCTTCCCGCACGGCACCCATCTGGCGGCCATTGAGGTGGACACCGAGACCGGACGGGTCTCGATCCGCAAGTACGTCTGCGTGGACGACGTCGGGGTTGTGGTCAATCCGCTGATTGTGGAGGGCCAGGTGCACGGCGGTCTGGCACAGGGAATCGCGCAGGCACTCTATGAAGAGGCCGTGTACGACGACGCCGGAACCCTGGTCACGGGCTCGTTTGTGGACTACCTGGTTCCCGGCGCACCCGACCTGCCGCACTACACCACGGCACGCACCGAGACGCCCTCGACCACCAACCAGCTGGGGGCCAAGGGGGTCGGGGAGGCGGGTACCATCGCCTCGACGCCCGCCATCGTCAACGGTGTTCTGGACGCGGTGCGGCATCTGGGCGTGAAGGACATCAGGATGCCCTGTTCGCCGTCCCGTGTGTGGGCCGCACTTGAAGAAGCCAAGATGACCGGAGGTGTCCGATGATTCCGAGCGCATTCGACTACGCCGCGCCCAATACCGTCGCGGAGGCGTTGAGCCTGCTGGCCTTGGCCGGCGACTCGGGGAAGCTGCTGGCCGGCGGGCAAAGCCTGATCCCGGTGATGAAGCTGCGTCTTGCCGACCCGCAGATGGTGATCGATCTGGGCCGGGTTGAAGGGCTGGCCGGGGTGCGCGAGGACGGGGATGCCCTGCTGATCGGCGCCATGACACCGCACCACCAGGTGGCCACCGACCCGCTGGTGGCCGCCTATGTGCCTTTGCTGGCAAAGGCCGCGGCAACGGTGGCGGATCCGCAGGTCCGCCACCGCGGCACGTTCGGCGGCGCCCTGGTGCATGCCGACCCGGCGGGCGACCTGCCCGCGCCGGTGTTGGCCGCAGAGGCGACGTTCATCCTGGCCGGCCCGGGCGGGGAACGCCGGGTGGCCGCCGCGGACTTCTTCCAGGGCTACTTCACCACCGCAATCGCCGAGGACGAGATTCTGACCCACGTGCGGGTGCCGAAGTACACCGGCTGGGGCGCGCACTACGAGAAGTTCACCCGGGTGGCCCAGCAGTGGTCCATCGTCGCGGTCGCCGCGATGGTCCGGGTGGAGGGCGGCACCATCGCCGAGGCCCGGATCGGGTTGACCAATATGGCCAGCACTCCTGTGCGGGCCACGGCGGTCGAGCAGGCGCTGGCGGGTGCTCCGCTGACCCGGGACGCGATCGCGGCCGCCAGCTCGCACGCAGCCGAGGGGACCGATCCGGCCAGCGATCTCAATGGCGACGCAGCTTACCGGCGCCATCTTGCGGAGGTTTTGACCAGGCGGGCGGTCGTCACGGCCGCGGGGCTCTAGCGGAACACGGCGAGAGGCAGACGTGGAACTCAAACATCACTTCGTCGTTCCCGGTTCGCTGGAGGACACCTGGCATTCCTTCAACCAATTGGAAGATATCGCGCCGTGTTTCCCGGGAGCGGCTCTCACATCCGTGAGCGGCGACCGGTTCACCGGAACGGTCAAGGTCAAGCTCGGACCAATCGCCATGATGTATGCCGGCACCGGTGAATTCCTTGAACGCAACGAGGATTCGCACACCGTGGTCATTGCCGCGACCGGGAAGGACAAGCGCGGCAATGGCACGGCAGGTGCCACGGTGACAGCGGTGCTGACGCGGGATGGCGACGGCACCGCCGTGGACGTGGCCACCGACATGAACGTCACCGGCAAACCGGCCCAGTTCGGCCGGGGTGTCATCCAGGACATCTCGGACAAATTGCTGGCCCAATTTGTCCAGTGCGTGGTCGGGAAAGCGGGCGGCGGGGAGGCCGGGCAGACCGCGGAACCGGCAGCCGGGACGACCACGGGACCTTCGGCGACAGCACAGGACACCGTGGAACCAGCCGAGCCCGCCTCCACGGGCCCGCGGGCCGCGCCACCGGTAACCCGGCCTTCGGCGGGAGAGTCTCCGTTCAAACCCCAGTCCGTGCCGGCGGCCGAATTGGACCTTGGCTCGACCATGTGGCCGATACTGGTGCGCCGTTTTGGTCCTGTCGCGCTCTGCGTCGTCGCCGTACTGGTGCTCATCGTCTGGCTGGCTCGCCGACGCCGCTAGGCTGGCGATCCGCCTTATGCGCACGTGCTTTCCGACGCGACATCGTCGCAGCAGCCGACGACCGTCAAGAACCTGTCCCCCGCCCAAATAGGCAGGACAGATTGACAGTAGGCCACGGTCACTCACGTTTTACTCACCTTTTCCAACTAAATGCAATGACCAGCGATGACATGCCACCGAATGGAGGATCTCCGTTCAGGCCCGGAAATTCTTTGAAAGGAGTATCGCGGGAGGTTTCTTCACGAACTCATTCAAAACGGCTACGACGCGCATCCCCGCGGTACCGGCGGAGACGGAATTCGGATCCTCAGGTCGGAGGACGGACTTCGCGGACGACCCCACCTTGGACGGTGACCTTTTCCAGCAGCATCCGGGCCTTGGCCAGCCGTTTGGCGAATCCGGATCGCTCCAAGGCCTGCTCCCTGAACTCGGCCGGCACGTTCGACGCCAGCGTTCCATGAGGGCTATTTCGAGTTCGAAATTGCCCATTTTGCGGGCGATGATGCAGCAGTCGTCCGTCCACCCCGGCGCGGGAGCTGCCATCGGGTCCCTTGGCGACAGCCATGGAGCGCCCGAGAATCATCACCGTCAAGATGCCCGCCTGGGCTGTTTCGTGGAATCATTTGGTTTTGCCCGGATAGCCGGCTGAGGTTTCGGGCCCTGTTTGGCCGTGGTCACCGTCAGGAGCTCTGCGCAAAGGGCCTGGATCTGGCGCGAACACCCCAAGGGGGCCTGAGGCGACGTAGCATCAAGGTAGGCGGCAGCCAGGAGTGTGGCGAAATGTTTGAGCGATTTACGGACCGTGCCCGTCGCGTGGTTGTGCTTGCCCAGGAAGAGGCACGCATGCTGAACCACGGTTACATTGGTACCGAACACATCCTCTTGGGTCTGATCCATGAGGGTGAAGGTGTTGCCGCCAAAGCCCTTGAGTCCTTGGGCATTTCGCTC
>NZ_JAGPOT010000088.1 GCF_018224015.1 Pseudarthrobacter albicanus | reverse complement strand
GTTACATTGGTACCGAACACATCCTCTTGGGTCTGATCCATGAGGGTGAAGGTGTTGCCGCCAAAGCCCTTGAGTCCTTGGGCATTTCGCTCGACGGTGTCCGCGAGCAGGTGCAGGAGATCATCGGCCCGGGCCAGCAGTCCCCGTCCGGCCATATCCCCTTCACGCCGCGTGCCAAGAAGGTGCTGGAGCTCTCGCTGCGCGAGGCCCTGCAGCTGGGACACAACTACATCGGCACCGAGCACATCCTGCTCGGTCTCATCCGCGAGGGTGAGGGTGTGGCCGCCCAGGTGCTGGTCAAGCTCGGCGCTGACCTGGGCCGGGTCCGCAACCAGGTCATCCAGCTGCTGTCCGGCTACCAGGGCAAGGAAACCGCCGGCGCCGGCCCCGGCCCCGGCCAGGACCAGGCTGAAGCGACTCCGGCCGGTTCCGTGGTCCTGGACCAGTTCGGCCGCAACCTGACCCAGGCTGCGCGGGAGAACAAGCTGGACCCGGTGATCGGGCGCGAATCCGAAATGGAACGGGTCATGCAGGTCCTGTCCCGCCGCACCAAGAACAACCCGGTGCTGATCGGTGAGCCGGGCGTCGGCAAGACGGCCGTCGTCGAGGGCCTGGCCCAGGCGATTGTCAGCGGCGACGTCCCGGAGACTCTCAAGGACAAGCAGCTGTACACCCTGGACCTCGGCTCCGTGATTGCAGGTTCCCGGTACCGTGGGGACTTCGAAGAGCGGTTGAAGAAGGTCCTGAAGGAAATCCGCACCCGCGGCGACATTCTTTTGTTCATTGACGAGATCCACACCCTGGTAGGTGCCGGTGCCGCCGAGGGTGCCATCGATGCGGCCTCGATCCTGAAGCCGTTGCTGGCCCGGGGCGAACTCCAGACCATCGGTGCGACCACGCTGGATGAATACCGCAGGCACATCGAGAAGGACGCTGCGCTGGAGCGCCGCTTCCAGCCGATCCAGGTCAAGGAACCCTCCGTGGCTGACACCATCGAGATCCTCAAGGGCCTGCGTGACCGGTATGAGGCGCACCACCGGGTCACGATCACCGACGGCGCGCTGGTCGCCGCCGCGAACCTCTCGGATCGTTACGTCTCGGACCGTTTCCTGCCGGACAAGGCGATCGACCTGATCGACGAGGCCGGTGCGCGGCTGCGTATCCGCCGGATGACGGCCCCGCCGGAGCTCAAGATCATGGACGAGAAGATCGCCGCGATGAAGACGGCGAAGGAGTCCGCGTTGGATGCGGAGGACTACGAGGGGGCCGCGGCGTTGCGCGACGAGGAGCAGAAGCTCGTCGCCGTGCGCAAAGAGAGGGAGCGCCGATGGAAGGCGGGCGGCATGGACGACATCTCCGAAGTCGATGAGGAGCTGATCGCCGAGGTGCTGGCGAACTCCACCGGTATCCCGGTCTTCAAGCTCACCGAGGAAGAATCCAGCCGTCTGCTGAGGATGGAAGATGAGCTGCACCAGCGTGTTGTGGGCCAGGAGGAGGCGATAAAGTCGGTCTCGCGGGCCATCCGCCGCACCCGTGCCGGCCTGAAGGACCCGAAGCGTCCGGGCGGGTCGTTCATCTTCGCCGGCCCCACCGGCGTCGGCAAAACCGAGCTGGCCAAGGCCCTCGCCGAGTTCCTGTTCGGCGAGGAGGACGCCCTGATCACCCTGGACATGTCCGAGTACTCGGAGCAGCACACGGTGTCGCGTCTCTTCGGTGCCCCTCCCGGCTATGTCGGTTATGACGAGGGCGGGCAGCTGACCGAGAAGGTCCGCCGCCGTCCGTTCTCCGTGATTCTCTTCGACGAAGTCGAGAAGGCCCACGCGGACCT
This sequence comes from Pseudarthrobacter albicanus, assembly GCF_018224015.1. Lineage (GTDB taxonomy): Bacteria > Actinomycetota > Actinomycetes > Actinomycetales > Micrococcaceae > Arthrobacter > Arthrobacter albicanus. The sequence goes on along the minus strand of NZ_JAGPOT010000088.1, from coordinate 8,225 downwards.
CTTCAACTCGCTGCTGCAGATTATGGAGGACGGCCGCCTGACCGACAGCCATGGCCGGGTGGTGGATTTCAAGAACACCGTGATCATCATGACCACCAACCTCGGCACCCGCGACATCTCCAAGAGCGTGGCCACCGGCTTCCAGTCCGGCACGGACACGCAGACCGGCTACAACCGGATGCGCGCCCGCGTCACGGAGGAACTCAAGGCCCACTTCCGCCCCGAGTTCCTGAACCGTGTTGACGACGTCATTGTCTTCCCCCAGCTGACCCAGGACGAAATCATCCAGATCGTGGACATGTTCGTGGCCCGGCTGGAGCAGCGCCTGGCGGACAAGGACATGGGCATCGAGCTCACCACCGCGGCCAAGGTGCTCCTGGCAACCCGCGGCTACGATCCCGCGATGGGTGCCCGGCCGCTGCGCCGCACCATCCAGCGCGAAATCGAGGACCAGCTCTCCGAGAAGATCCTCTTCGGCGAGCTGCACGCCGGCGACATCGTGGTGGTGGACGTGGACGGCGAAGGCGACGACGCCAATTTCACCTTCGCAGGAAACACCAAGCCGCGGATCCCGGACGCACTGCCCGCCGCGAGCTAAACGGAAAACCGCCGCTGGCCACCGCCGAGGCGGGCTGAAATCCGGTGTCTCACCTCATTGTCCTGCAGGCCGCACAGGATCGGCACGGGCAAACTCAGGCCCCTACGATCACCTTCCAAGGCTTAGCGTGGTATTTTTTCCGTTTTCTGAAGCGCCCCGGGTCCGAATGAGACTGCGATTTACCGCCAACCTGGGCTCAAACCAGATTGACGTTCTCACGTGCGCGCCGACGATGCCGTGCCGGCGCTGCAATGGCTGGTGCCAACAGGCGTAGTTATAGTTCCAGGCCGGGGCCGCGTAGATCTTCGGCCGCGGTTCGCTGCTGTTCGCGCTGGGCGCGTTCGGCCATGAGCCGTGATTGGCGCTGGGCATCGGTCTCGGGTTTTTTCTCGGCTGGTGCCTGGTCGGCGGCTTTCTTGGCTTGCTGCTCGGCGACGAGTTTCTGGAGTCGGGTCATGACGCGGGGTTTCTCCACCTGGGCGGGTGTCACGGCCGCGGGTTCTTGGGCGTTGGTCTGGCGGTCCTTGTCGGTGGCTTCCTGTGCCGGGGCGGTTGGGGCGTGGGTGCCCTTGTTGCGTTCCAGCGCCTCAGCTGCCGCCTGGAGGCGGTCCTGTTCGGTGGCGTGGTCCGGTAGGGCGCGGGAGCGTTTGCTGACGGTCACGGCCCGGTCGTGGAGGTCCTGGCCAATCTCTTCGGCGCGGAGGTTTTCGGGCACGGGGACCGCCTCTGTCTCGGGAACGTTGTAGCGGGCACGGAACATTTCGAGCTCGGCTGCGGTGTCGCGCCACTGCTGCGCGGCTTCAGGCTTTTCGGGGACGGGGCCCAGCTGCTGCGCCCACACGGGCGGTTCGGCCGCGAGGAGGTGGCCTCGTTCGTCCAGGCGGGCGGTGAGGACTTCACGGCGGGTGGTGAGTTCTTCACGCCATTCCTGGGGCAGGTATGCGCTGGTGGCGGGCCGGGCGGGTGCGAGCCATTCGGGCAACCGGTCCGCCGTCCCGGCGGCCACGGGCGTGCCGGGGGTAAGGGACCGCAGGCGTTCCTCTGCCCGGACGCGGGCGGCAATGACCTGGTGCGAGAGGGCGCGGCCCTGTTCGGTGGCCACACTTGGTGCGTTCTTCGCGTACTGGCTGCGCGCCCCGCGTTCGGCCGCCTCGGAGGGGTTCTTACCGGTGCGTGCCTGTTCCGTGCGGATCTTCTGCTCTTGTTCGAGGGCGCGGAGCCGGTACTGGTTCCGGCGGGCGATGGCCGGGTTGTTGATGGCTTCGGTTTCCCGGGCAACGAACCGGGAGGTAAAGATCCGGCGTTCGAGCTCGCCGTCAGTGAGGGCCCCGTGGCGGCGGTTGGTCCAGTGATCCGCCGGCTGCGGTCCTTCGGTGGCCTTGGTCGTTACCAGCGCCTGGGCGCGGTCCTGACCGGCTTGGGTCACGTCTGCTTTGAGGGCGGCCAGCTGATCATCGGTGAGGTTGGCCAGCGGCCTTTCGCCGGCTGAGGCGAGGACTTCGGGGGCCTTGTCCACGATGGATTCGATCCGCCAGGACAGCACCGCTGATTTGTCTTCGGCACCGTCGAAGTCGCGCTGCGTCGCGGCGTTTCTCAGGAGCCTCGCGGGGTCCCAGCCATCGTGCTCGGCTTTGGCCAGGTTGGTGGCCACGGCTCCCCAGGATTCGGTGGCCACGAACGTTTCGGCGTCCTCGCCCAGGACTTCGCGGGCCATGGCGGCCATACGGATCTTGTTCGCTTCCTCGGTGATGTGCCGGTACTGGTCCGCCAGGGCCAGGGGGTTGTTGATGCGTTCGTACTCGGTGCCCAGGGCTTCGTGGGCTGAGGTTTCGCGGCTGTGGTTGGTGGCGATGGCGGCCAGCACCGTGTCCCGGTCCTGCCCGTCTTCGACGGCGACAAAGAGCGCGTTCTCGTCCCGGCCGCGGGTGGCCGCGACGTAGGCGTTCTCTCGAGTGGTGGCCGCGTCGAGGATGGGGATACCGGCGTCTTTGGTCATGCCTTGGGCGCGGTGGGTGGTGAGGGCGTAACCCAGGTGAACATGGTCGGTGACGTACTCTGCCGGCAGCCGGACCTTGCCGCCGTGGCCCAGGTGGGCGACGGAGAGCGACCCGTCATCGTGGGCTTCCTCGACGGCCCACAAGTCGCCGTTCTTCACCACGTCCCGGCCGCGCTTGGTTTTCAGGGTGGAGTCGTTGGAGCGGGTCACGATGGTGTCCCCCATCCATGCGGTGGAGCCGTCGCGCAGCTGCACACCTGCCCCTGCGCCTATCACTTCGCCGGTTTCGATCCGGTAGGCCTGGGCGCGTTCGGAGAGCCGCTGTGAGCTTTCGTTGGTCGGTGCCATCATCACGGCCGCGTCGCCGGCGTTGAGGCGTTCCTGCCACACGCCGAACGCGAGTCCTTCGATCGTTTCGATGCTCCCGGCCTGGACCCGGCCGTTGTCTTTGTACCAAGCGAACGGGTCTGTTTCGTTCTCGGTGGGGGTGCGGAGCAGCAGCGAGGCATCTGCTTCTTCTTCGGATGTGAACCGGTGGATGGTGTCCAGTTCGGTGGCGCCGATTTCGTTGATCAGTAGCCGCAGTGCCCCGCCGGCCTGGACGGCGGAAAGCTGCCGGTCGTCCCCCAGGAAGCGGACGAGGCCGCCGTGGGCTTGGACTTCGCGGACGACGTCCGCGAGTTTGCCGGTTCCCTGCATTCCGGCTTCGTCAACGATGACGAGGGTGCCGGGGGTGACGGTGAACGGTCCGGGAGCCGCTGGCGGGTGCGCGGGGTCGGAGCCGTGGTTGATGTGCAGGAACTTGTCCGTGGTCGCTGCGTGGACACCGAGCTGTTCGCCCAGGTTCGCTGCCGCGACGGCTGATGGTGCGAGGCCGATGACGCGGCCGCCGGCGCCGGTGATGGCGGCGCGGACGAGTCCCATGGAGCTTGATTTGCCGGTGCCGGCGGCGCCGATGCCGACGGCCAGGAGTTTGGAGGAGGTGACGAAGTCGCGGGCGAGGGCGATCTGTCCCTCATCGAGTGGGTGTGATGTTTCGCCGGTGGCGACGGCGTGGTTGTGGGCGGCAACGGCAGTCTCAAAGTCTTCCATGGACGCTGCGGGGATGACCTCTGTTGTTCCTGCCCGCAGGAGCAGGTTTTCGTCTTCGAGGATCTTTGTGGAGGTGTAGAGGGTGTCGGTGCGGTGGTTGAAGTCCGCTGTTCCGGCGTTGCGGGTCAGTGCTTCAAAGCGGCCGTGTACCTGGTCCGGGGTGATGCGTACTGAAGCGGTGCCCAGGCTCGCGGACACAACATCTTCGAGGGCATCGGCCGGCACCGGCCCGTTCTGGGACGCATATTCCTTGGCCCACCGGTTGGTCTCTGCCATGACGTTCTGCGCGGTCCAGGTCGAGCGCTTATCCGAAACGGAGGCAACGATGCTCCGGGCAGCAGCGTGCACGTCGATGCCCGTCGCAGTGGCCAGCGCCGGCCTGGTCCGGGCACTGGTGAGCGCTACGAGTTCCTGTTCGCTGTAGAGCGTGTGGGCTTCGTCGCGCCACAGCCGGGCCTGGTCTTCGAGTGTCTTGGCTGCTTCTTTGTCGGGGCGGGTGTTGAGCGTCGCGGCCTGCGCGAGCTTGATCAGCGCCGCCGTATCGGAGGCGTGGCCGTGCTGTTCCTCGTAGGCCTTGCGGAGTTCGGAAAGGCTCGCGCGGATCCCTTCGCTGCGCTTGGAGAACATGGCCGTCAGTTCCCTGGGGACTGAGGAAACTTCCATGACGGGCTGCTTGGATCCGTTGACGGTGCGTGCCTCGAACTGGACTCCGGCCGCTTCAAGGTGGGCTTGGAGTCGGGTGTTGTAGTTCTCCGAGACGGCCACCGCCGAACGGTGCAGGAGCTTGCCGTCGATGGTCTTCCAGTTCCCTGCCTCGTCCTGGACCTTGTTGGAGACAACGACGTGGTGGTGCAGGTTGGGGTCTCCCAGGCGGGAGTCGTGGTGCCGGAAACTCGTTGCTGTCAGGCCACCGCTGACGGAGGTCTGGGCGATGCCGTTGGTTCCTGAGCGGGTGGCCAGGGCGTGTTGTTCGAGGTAGTCGAGGGAGTCTGCAAGGGCTGCCTGCTGGGCGTCTTCGACCATGCGGCGGGTCTCAGCGTCTCCCAGTGCCCAGAGGACTGAGACGCTTTTGACGGGGGTGAAGGTCAGGTCGTATCCGGCAACGGCGTCCTGCTGGGGACGGAGCCGGGCGGAGTCCGGGGCTTGCGTGGGCGTCTGTTAACGCCGGATGCTGACGGTGAGATCCAGATGGATGTCGTTGTCGGCGACAAAGCGGTCCTGAAAGTAACGGGCAAGGCTCGCGTCCGTGGCGGTGTGAACGCTTTGGGCGATCGCTCCGCTCAGCAGCGCCTGGGTATCGGTGGACTTCACGACGTCCAGCGGCGCCCAACCACGGTGCCCGCCGGTAAGACGTTCTATGTCGGTGCGGAAGGAGCGCTTGTGGTCTTCGCGAACGGTGGCGCGCATGGTGAACGGGATAAAGGAGGTAGGCAAGGAGGTCCTTTCACGAGGCAGCCGGTCGTCGACGCCCCAGTTTGAACAAGACCACTGGAACCCCCGCTATTCCTCCGAAGCAGCCAGGGAGTCCAAAGTCACGGCGCAGGATGAGGCCCCTCCCCCGCGCCCGTTCGGCTGCTTCCCCCGGCGCCAATAGCCGTGATTACCTCAAGCTGGGTGACGAAAGGTCCATTATCGGCGTTTCCGCGCTAATAGCGCTTATGTACATTTCGGCGAAACCCGGATAAAATTAGGGCATGAGTGAGATGACTGTGACCGATGCACGGAGCCGGCTTTCCGAGGCGGTCGATACCGCGCGGGTGAGCCATGAACCGGTGTACCTGCTGCGCCGGGGCCGCCGCGTTGCCGCGTTGATCGATGCCGGGGATCTCGCCACCCTGATTGAGGCCGCCGAGGACCTGGAGGACCTCCGCGCCGCGAACGCAGCGCGGACCGAAATGGCCGACACCGGCGAGGGCCCGGTGCCGTGGGAGGAAGTCAAGGCGGAGCTGGGCCTGGCGTGAGCTATGCCGTCCAGCTCGCGCCGGCCGCCGTCCGGCAGCTGCGCAAGCTCCCGCCCGACGCCCGCCGGCGCATCCAGGCCGCCATTGAACTCCTCGCCGACACTCCGCGTCCCCCTGGCGCCAAGAAGCTCTCCGGCAACAGCGGCGACTGGCGTGTCCGCACCGGCGACTACCGGATCATCTACGAGATCCGGGACGCACAGCTCATCGTCCTGGTCCTCGCCATGGGCCACCGGCGGGAGATCTACCAGCACTAGGGACACGGGATCCGCACCCGGCGGGCCTTCCATCGGAATCCCGATCATTAGGGCCTGTGCCGACCCATCTATTTCGGGTTGGCGCCGCCGTCTGCGACCGCCGTACAAGCCTCACGGTGTTTCGCCGTGGAATCACAACACTGCTTCCGGCGTGGCGCGAACGCGAGTCTTTTCACCGGCGCGAACCTAACCGCCGGCGAGAGCGCGGTTTCTCGCAGGCATGTCCAAAAAGCCCGGGTCGAAAGGCCCGTGGCCGTCAGTCACTTCGGCCGCCCACTCCGAAACTTCGACGTGATCCTTGTGGGAAGTCTCAGCCAGCACGTCAAGAATCTCCTCCTACCCGGGGAATCCACCCGAATCCTCAAGCGGGCCACGCCGGGCCCCATCGAGCAGCAACACTGGCGGGTCCGTGGCCTCGGAGGGTCGGCGTCTGACCAGCTCGAGCCGGTGAAGCCGGCTGTCACCGAAGTCATACTCGTAGAACTCCGCTCCAGGTGCCATGGCGAAAAGTTGCTCAAGCGTGCAGTCTGCTTCGGGCAAGTCCGTCGGTTCATCACAGAAATCTGCGGGAACCCACTGAAAAGCCTCTGGTATCTCGCCATCGATCGGCCGCAACCGCGCTAAGGGATCGCTGCCGGTGAACCGGTGCAGATGCGCATCCTGCCGCACAAACGCCGCCTGCAGGACCTCGTTGACCCGGTCCAAAGGCAAGGAACCTGAGACCTCCAGCAGACGCCATATCTCGGGCTCGCTGTCGAACAGCTGCACGCGAACCTCTAGAACCCACTCGAGACCGTCCACGATCTTGGCCTCAGGTTCTTCCATGCAGTCATTCTCTCAAGTGTCTTTGCCCTACCCGGAACACATTGATCACCGCGCCGGAGAATGATTTCCCTCCTTCAACGCCATACACCGGGTTCCTTACATGAGCCACTCCTGGGCGAATCTGTGGTGCCGGGCGGCGGGTTCTGGCTGTTTCGACCGGGCCTCAGTGTTTAGAATTCCTGTCCCGTCGCGCGGATGGTGATGTCCGAGATGTCGACGCCGGGAGGCTGGGCGAGCGCCCACAACATCGCCGTAGCGACGGCCTCCGGTCCGATGGCGGCGTCGGGGGCTTCCTTCCAGAGGGGGGTGTCAACGTGGCCCGGGGCGATGTGGAGCACCCGGACACCTGTCCCCACGAGTTGCTGGCGGAGGGATTCGGCGTAACCCGTGACCGCCCATTTGGTGGCCGTGTAGAGGTTGCCCGGGTACACCTTCCGTCCGGCCGTGCTGCCCATCAGGACGAAATGGCCGCGGTTGGCCGTGAGCTGGGGCAGGGCCGCCTTGGCCAGGATTGCGGGCCCGTAGACGTTGGTGAGCACCATATCCCGCCAGGATTCCGGGTTCCCGTCGGCCAGGTCTCCGGGCGCGGAGAATCCGGCGTTGGCCACCGCGACGTCCAGACCTCCCAGGGCGTCGACGGCGGCAGCAACTGCGTCGCGGGTCTGGCCCCAGTCCCCCGCGTCGGCCACAACGCCATGGACCCGTCCGGCGGCGGGGCAGGAGTCCAGGAACGCCCCGAGCCGGCCGGCGTCACGCCCGGTGGTAAACACCGTGTGACCGGAGCGGAGGGACTCCCGGACCAGGGCGGCACCGATCCCGCTGGTGCCGCCCGTGACCAGGATCCGCATCAGGCCTCCTTCCCCATCAGGAGGGGTCCGCGATGCCGACGTAGCGGGTCTCGAGGTACTCCTCGATTCCCTCGGTGCCGCCCTCGCGGCCCATGCCGGACTGCTTGACGCCGCCGAACGGGGCGGCCGGGTTGGAGACAATGCCGGTGTTCAGCCCGAACATGCCCACGTCCACCTGTTCGGAGAGCCGCAACCCCCGGTTGAGGTCCCGGGTGTAGGCGTAGGCCACCAGCCCGAACTCGGTGTCGTTGGCCAGGGCAATGGCCTCCGCCTCCGTGCTGAAGCTGACCACCGGGGCAACCGGCCCGAACACCTCTTCCTTCAGGATCCGCGCGGTTGCCGGCACGTCGGTCAGCACCGTGGGCGGGTAGAAGTACCCGTCACCCTCCGACGGTGCCCCGCCCGTCAGGGCTGTAGCTCCGCCGGCGACCGCGTCCTGGACGAGTTCGTCCACCTTGGCGCGGCTCTTGGCGTCGATCAGGGGGCCGATGTTGGTGCCTTCCGCCGAGCCGCGGCCCAGCTTCAGGGAGCCCATGCGGTCCGCAAGGCGCCGGCTGAATTCGCCGGACAGGGATTCGTGCACGATGAACCGGTTGGCGGCGGTGCAGGCTTCGCCCATGTTCCGCAGTTTGGCCAGCATGGCCCCGT
>NZ_JAGPOT010000087.1 GCF_018224015.1 Pseudarthrobacter albicanus | reverse complement strand
TCCCAGGCCGTCAGCGGGCCGCCCAAAGCTCCGAAGAGCGGCCCGGAAGCCGTATCCCATCTCCGGATTGCCCCTTGTTCAGCGCTCTCCTAGTGGCCTCGGGCGGTCTCTACAGCCGTCTGGATACGCTCCAGCACTCACGGGACACTCCAGCACGCGCCTTGGCCCTGACACAGACGGAGACAACCGCATGAGCCAGACCCTTCCGGGCACCTATGGTGCCCTGCCCTGGCGAATCGGCAGTAAGGGCGCCCTCGAAGTACTCCTGATTCACCGACCCGGCCATGGGGACTGGTCGATCCCCAAGGGCAAAGCGGAGCCCGGAGAATCAGGCCGGGAATGCGCGGCGCGGGAAGTGCGGGAAGAAACCGGCTTCGAATGCCGCCTCGGGGCCGAACTGCCCAGCATCCGGTATGAAGACAGCAAGAACAGAACCAAATCGGTCCGCTACTGGGCTGCGGCCGCGGAGTCAGGACACTTCACCGCCAATAAGGAGGTCGACGCCGTCCGATGGCTCACCCTACCCGCCGCCTTACGAACGGTAACCGAACCGCGGGACCGGCCCGCCATCATCGCCCTGGGCACCCAGCTGCAGACGCAGTTGGGTGTGCGCCCGGTACCTGCGCGGGAAAAAATGCTGCTGCTCGTCCGCGGCGCCCAAGCCACGAAACACACCGAATGGAAGCATTCCGATGACAGCAGGCCGCTCGCGGTCGAAGGCGAAAAAGCGGCGCAGTCCCTGGCGGTGCTGGGATCGATTTTCAACATAGAGCGCGTTCTATCGTCCCCTCCGGCCCGTTGCGTTGAAACCGTCGCCGAACTCGCCCGGCGGGAATCCCTTGACGTGGAACGATCCAAACACTTGGCCGCAGGCCGCATCGAGGACACTCTGGGACTGGTGGCGCAGGCGCGCGGGACAGGAACCGTCCTGTGCACGCATGAGGACGTCATGGCACGGGTCCTGGCCCACCTAATCCGCCACGACCGCACGGCGGTGAACAAACGCTTCCGCGTCCGCAAGGGAGCAGCCTGGGTGCTGACCGGCGATGACCACCGGTACCACTCCGCCTACTACCTCCCGATGCCGGCGACGGACGAACAGTCTCCCCCTGCGGACGACAACATCTGAAACCCGGCTCCAAGGAACGGACACACCGGCGTCAGGCACGGCATGCCCGTCAATGGTGCCGAGCCAACCACATCACCCCCGGCCCATGAGCGTCATCGGGCCTGGGGGAAGACAACAGGCATAGGACCAAGTCGCGCAGGCATGCCTTCATCACCCCGGCCGGTCAGGCATGGCTAGTGACTCGACCACTCCGGCGCCGCGATTTGCCGGCGCCACGTTGGAGCAATACGACTTAGCAAGATGGGCCTTACTCCGGGAGGGCCTGGGCCGGCTGGTGCCCTCGGCCACTGGGTGGCCGCAACCGACGGCGGGATCCTCGTCCCCGACCTGTGGCAGACGAAGGAACTCTACGACGCCTTCGCGAAGGACCAGATCGGCCCGTTCAGCGCCGAAGTCGGTATCCCAGCACCGCCCACGGTGAAGTATCTGGACACCCACAATTACTTCACCCCGGGAGCCGGCGACTGACCGGGATAACACGGGATTAGTCATCAGGAATAGTAACCCGTTCCTCAAGCCAAGCTACCGGACGGACTGGCGCAGGGTTTCATCCGGGGTGGAGATGATCTCGTCGGCGGTATTCGTCCCGGCGCCTTGGAAGTACGGCTCCGTTTCGGGAAGCCGCCCTCGTTCATCTGGTCTCGGGCTCGTCCTGGTCCCCTCACACGGCATACTCCGGGGTCCCGGGGCTGTTGACCGGGTTGTGTGCGGCGATTCCCCAAAGGCGTCTGAACGCAGCAGTACCCCTCCCCGCCGAAGCGGGAAGGGGTACTTCCGGGCATGTCAGGTCAGGCAGCCGGCTGTTCTGCCGGGTCCTCCGGGGTCGGCTGGCCGGTGACGGGGGCAGGGGCGGCGGCGTCCTCTTCAGCCGTTGCGGCTTCGGCGGCGGCATCGGCTGCCTCTTGGGCTGCTTCATCAGCTGCCTCGGCCGCCTTCTCAGCTGCCGCCCTGGCCTTGGCCGCGGCAGACTTCGCCGCTCCAGCTTCGTTCTTCTGGGCCGCGGAGGCCTTCTTCTCGATCACCTTAGCGGTCTGGGCGGCGCGCTTGTCAGCGGCAACGCTGGCCGCGGCGCCCTTCTTCGCTTCGGCCGCAGCCTTCGCGGCGACACCCTTTGCCTTGGCTGCGGCAGCCTTCGCGGCGGCGGCCTGCTTCTTCAGACCCGCTTTGGCCCCCGCTTCGGTGGCCTTGGCGGATACGGAGCCCGGCGCCTTCGTCGGTGCCGCGTTGGCGATACCGGCTCCGGCTCCAGTGAGGACGGCGGCGGTCAGAACGACGGCGCCGAGCTTCTTGGCTAGTGACATGAGTAGTGCTCCAATGACATGCGGCCCGGCGGCGCGGGCAGTGGGGTCCGGGGATACCGGCTGCGCGTCAGCCTAAGTTGGAAGCGGACGCGCCTTCAATCGGAAACCCGAATACTTGGCTAAAACTTCGCTAAAGCTTCAGTCATCCAGAATCCACCCAGTGCCGGAGGCGTTTCCACAGCGGCTTTCCAGTCTTCGACGCCGGGGACGAAGGGGCACGGAAGCTCAGGGTGGATCTGGCAGGCGGTGTCGTCGATGACGATTCTTCCCTTCCGGTCCGCGGTGAGGAGGGCGACATGGCGGCCGCCCAGGCGTGCCCGGCGGATGTTGACATGAGGGCGAAGAGATGGTCGGTGAATCCGGCCGTGTCGGTGTAGTGTTCCTGGATCGCCAGGTCGGACTCGTGACCGGATCCGTGGTGCGAACCGGTAGCGGAGCAGGTGCATTCACGTGCCCGGTGGATTCGGCTTTGCTGCCGGCCCGGAAGCGCACGACGCCCGGCAAAACCTTAGCGTCGGATAATTCACTTTTTCACACGCCACCCCTTACGGTCCTGCTCCGGCAGTTCAGCGGCTGTGGCGGGGAGGTTGTCCGGGCCGTCGGACTGGCCTGATGTCCAGTGGAAGAACACCTCGGCGGTGATCGCTTCGAAGCAGGCGTCCTGGAACCGGAACCACTAGGTGGAGGTGTCGCCTTCGACGTAGGTTCCGTAGCCGAACAGTTCCCCGCCGCTGTCGCGGGTGCGGGCGACGGCGAAGATGATGTAGGGCCAGGATCCGGCGTCCCATCCCTCGCTTCCCCAGTTCGGCAGGACGGACCAGGCGGTGCCTTCGAGGGTGTCCATCCAGTCGTACCCGTCCCCTGCCCGGTCGTCGGCCGGAAGAACCGGCGCGGTCACCGGTTCCGCGGTGTCGCCGGTGACCGTGTGGGTCATGGTTTGTGTTTTCATGAGGTGATTGCTCCGTTTCGCTCGGCGGGGCGGGTGCCTGGAGTACCGGCTTCCCCCGGGCGCCCAGCAACGTCCTGACTCCCGCTGTTTGACGAGATCTGGGCTGGCGGGCCTCTCCGCTGCTCATCGTTCCCTCCTGATCTTCGCTGCCGCACAGCGCTAAGCAGGCTGACGATCCCCAACTATGCATCAGCATAGAACATCCGGGAGTCCACACCATGTCGATTTCTTGAAAGACCTCCCGGGCCCATCCGCGTACGTGTGTGTGCTGGGTCGAACCGGTGTCGGACAAAACGTGGGTCACTGGCCCACAATGACGGTATGCGCACATTCGGGGTCGAGGAGGAGCTGGTGATCGTGGACCCGGTCGGCGGCTGCCCGGTGCCCGGGCCGGCGAGCTGCTGGCCGTCAGCAGGGCACCCGATCGCACCTTGCCGGCGGCCGGTGGCCCGGTCCTGTCGGCTGAGTTCAAACAGGAGCAGATCGAAGTGCAGACCAGTCCCTGCTCCAGCCTTGATGGCCTGTTGGGGAGGTCCGCCGCGGCCGACGCTGCCGCCAGGGCCGTGGCACTGGCGACGTCCCAGGTCCCGGCCGCGACACACACCACACCCGATTCCCGCTATTAGGCCATGATGGACGGCTTCGGTCTTACCGCCAGAGAGCAGTTGACGTGCGGGTTCCATGTCCACGTCTGCGTCGGTTCGGACCAGGAACGTGCGGCCGTGCTGGACCGGATCCGCATCTGGCTTCCGGTCCTGGCGGCCCTGAGTGCGAATTCACCGTTCTGGAACGGTGAGGACACCGGGTACGGCAGCTACCGCACGCAGGCCTGGGGCCGGTGGCCCACCCTCGGCCCGGCTGAGCTGTTCGGCTCCGACGCCGGATACCGTTCCCTAGTGTCCGGGCTGTCGCGGTGGGACGATGCGTGTATGAGCGAGAACACGCAGCGCGGTACGGCCCCTGGCGGCGAAGAAGATCACGCACAGGGCCCGGATAAAGAGCACCCGCGGAGGCCGTCCACGCAGCCGATACGCACCGTGGGCCAGCGTCGCCGGGATTCCGAGGAGAAGCTGGAAACCCACCAGCGCGGAGCCCGAACAAAACCGCCAGACTGAGGCGGCAGCCGGGCAGCGGTAGTGCGCCGTACGCAAACGACACTCGGCACGTGAGGACGGCACGAATGACGTAAACCCGACGGAGCGTATGCCGCCGGGATTGGGCTGCTCGCCACCATCGGCGTCATCGAATGGCCACTGGCCGGTCTTTTCATCCTCGGACGAGCGCTCACCAGCGGCAGGCGCGGCCCGGTGCGCGGGTTCACCGAAGCCCTCACCACCGGGATCAGATAAGAGAACCCAGGACCCGGCGCCCCGGAACACCCACCCCGCCCAGAGAACGACGGCGCGCCGGTCGAGGACCAGCACATCGTGCGGACCAGAAACGCCCGCTCCCCGGGCAAGTGCCGATCGCCACGGATTGCACGGCGGCCCATGAAAACAGACTGCTGGTGCTCCGGGGCGAGCCTCCCGGCGGGGTGGCCGCTATGAGGCCGGAGGATGATAATCGGAGTACGACAGAGGGACAAGGAGGACCCGATGGCTCAGCCGGCGTCTGCAGACCCGAACACCAGCCCAAAACCTGGCCGGGCGGCCGACGATCTTGCCGGTCTCGGGCTGTCCGGGGCCCAACGATCGCAGGCGGGCCAGTTCAACGACCCCGTCCACGAATTCCGTCGGCTCTTCAGTGAGCTGTTCGGGACATTCCTGCTCGTACTGGCCGCAGCGGGGGCCGACGTCATTGATGCAGCAACAGGAGGAAGCGTAGGACGCGCCGCCGCGGTCACGGCCCCCGGCCTGACCGTCATGGCGGTCATCCTGTTCATGGGGACGAATTCCGGGGCACATCTCAACCCCGTCGTCACACTCGCCTTCGCCCTGCGCCGTGACTTCCCTTGGCGCCGCGTCCCGGGCTACATCCTGGCCCAGCTGCTCGGTGCCAGTGCCGCCGCGACGATTCTGTGGCTGACCTTCGGTCTCCAAAACCAGTCCGGCGGCAACCACCCCGCGCACGGGTTCATGCCCGGGCAGGCCCTGATCATCGAAACCTTGCTGACACTGGGGCTGGTCAGCACAATTCTGGGCGCATCCTCGGGCGCGCAGAACATCGGCCCGCTCTCCGCCCTCGCCGTCGGCGCCTATGTTGTCCTTGCCGGCCTGTGGGCGAGCCCGGTCAGCGGGGCCTCCATGAACCCGGCCCGTTCCTTCGGTCCGGCCCTCGTGGCAGGGCAGTACGATTCCCTGTGGATCTACATTCTTGGCCCCGTCACGGGAATGCTCATGGCCGTCGCCGCCGCGTATCTCCTCCGCGGACCCGGCGGCGGGCGCACGGCTGCCGACGCGGCCCAAGGCAAATCGTAGCCCCGGAACAACCGGTATGGCCGTGCGAACGGGGCCGCATTGATTCCTGCGGCGCAGCCCGAACGCGGCCCGCGCCCCGGGAATCGAGGACCGGCCGGAGCGGCCGACGCCAGGAAGACAGTCAAAAATACGCCTTCGGTTGCTCCGGCGGCGCCGTCGGACGGCGCCTCAGCGAGCGAACCGGACCAGTCAGGGGTCTGACCTGCAGCGGAACAGTGGTTGGCGCTAAGGATTCTGTCCCGGTGGCACGGTTCGGGGGTTGCCGGTTGGGAGGTGGCGGTAGATGGACGCGCGGGAGACGCCGAGCGCCTTAGCGATCCGGGTGGGACTTTCGCCTTTGGCCTGTCTGGCCCGGGCGGCTGAGAGGGTGTCGGTATCCATGACTGTTGGGCGGCCGCCGGTGCGGCCTTGGGCCCGGGCGGCTGCGAGGCCGGCCATGGTTCGTTCGTGGATCATGTCGCGCTCAAGTTCGGCGAACGCAGCCATCATGACGAAGAAGAATTTCCCTTCTCCGGTCGGGTTGTAGGTCCCGGTGAGGGTGCCGGTGAGAATCCGCAGGCTGACTCCTTGGTCGTGGAGGCTATCGGCGATGGTGAGGACTTCTTTCACTGACCGGCCGAGGCGGTCCAATTTCCACACGCACAGGGTGTCTGTCGGACGGAGATGGTCGAGGGCTTCGGCGAGCCCTGGGCGGGCGGTGGCGCGGCTGGAGATTTTGTCTTCGAAGATCCGGCCGCAGCCGGCCGTTTTGAGGGCGTCTCGTTGGAGTTGGGCGTCTTGTCCGTTGGTGGAGACGCGGGTGTAGCCGATGAGATCGAAATGTTGGGTCGCCATTCGTCTACTGTCGCACAACCCATCTCACAACACCGGTATTCGCCGACCTGTTGTGAGATGGGTTGTGGACGGATTGGTGTCGGTGCGTCGCCTGGGGGCGGGGTCGTCTCAGAACTGGCCGTTAGTTGACGGTGGTCTGCTTCGGATGCGAATGGACCGGACGGCGGGGACAGTTGCTTATCGGCGCCGTCCGGCGGGGTGCACTGCAACTACGGGTTCAGGTTTTCGGGATTGAGTACAGCGGCCTGGCCGTCGGTGAAGAATCCGTCGCCGGTTGCGTTGTGTCCCTGCTGGGCGTCCACGACGTGCATCAGGTGGGGCTGTGCCACTTTCAGCGATTGCAGGATGTATGCCCTCTCCTCGTCGATATTCGGGTCGATGTGGTGGGTTGGCAATCCGGACGTCGTTCCTATCCCGATGCCGCGGTCGAAGCTGGCCGTGGCGACCCACACGGGTTGGCCGCCGATGGTGAAATTGGTTCTCCAGATCCTTGTGTGGTGCCGCTGTACCAGGGTGTTGGCGTCGGTGGGTTTTTCGAATGCCACTGTCTCCGGCCGGGCATCCAGATAGGACGGCGTGACCGGAGCGGTGAGGTACTGCTCGTTGCGTACTGCGACGAGGATGGAACGCAGGGTGTTGCCCAGGGTCGAGGGGTCGGCTTTGTACCATCCGGCCCTTTTGAACAGGTCCTCGATCTGCTGCTGGCTGCCGAGGTAGATGAAGTTGATCGGTTCCATTCTGGCCCCGGTCAATGTTTCGCTGTAGATGGGCAGCTGCCTGATGGCGGCCGCGTCCAACGCAGGCAACGCCTGGGCTGTCTCCTGACGTTCAAGGACGGTCAGGGGCGTGAGCTGGGCGCCGAATATCCCGGCGAACAGCAAGGGAGCGGCAACGGCGACTAGCAGCGGCTGTTTGACCGCGGCGCTGAGTTTCACCGGTTGGACCAGGTGGAACCGGTCGTTGATCTCCAACGGTGTGATGATGCCGGCGAGAAGAAACAAACCCAGGCCGAGACTGCCCAGGATGTCGCTGGGGTAGTGGACGCCCAAATATATCCGGCTGATTCCGACCAGCAAGACGGCGGTTAGCGCTGCCAGGACGATCAGTAGCCTGGCCATGGAGGACTTGATGGCGCGGCACAGCAGGTAGGCGGTGAGTCCACCTATGACGGTCGCTGTCAGGGCGTGTCCGCTGGGAAAACTGAAGCTGTTTTCGGTCAGCAAGCCCAGGGAGCGGTCCGGCCGGGGCCGTGCGACGATCTGCTTGATCACCGTGGAGGTGGCGCGTTCCAGGCCAAAGGCGGCCGCCAGCAGGACCGGTACCCACCATTGCCGCCGCCGCCAGGACGCCAGGCTCAGGATGATGAGGAAAACGATAACCGACGTCGAACTCGCGGCAAAGGTAACGAAAATGAAGAACGTGTTCTGCCCGTCGGTGCGGATGTCCGGCACGAGATTGAGGATCCGCTGGTCGATGCCGGCGAACGAGGTCTTCAGGACGACCACTCGTGTGACGCTGATGAAAAGCCAGAGGGCCGCGGCCGCGGCCGCGGCGCCGATGGTCAGGACGAGCCCGGTTGGCCGTTTCATCGAGAGCCGGCGGCCGGCCCAGCCGACGAGGCGCGGGTGGCGTCGGCGGAGCCGTACGACGTAGGTGTTGGCCCGGACGCCTTCCCAGGCGGAGACCAGTATCGACCACGCGATTTTCAGCGTGTGCGCAGGACCATGATCAGGCTGAAGACGAACAGAATGATCAACAGCAGCTGCACGAGCAAGGCGGCCGCAAAGATCAACGGGATCCCGACAACATCCAGGGTATTCAGCAGATAGGCGTTCAGGGCAGTAAAAACAACAACGGCCAGCAAGGCTGCCCCGTACCTAAGCGTCTGTACGCTGATCATTCCCGGCCGCCTTTTCCGTCCGCCGTGCGGCGGAATTGCGGTTTGATTCATCCCGACTCCGTCCGGTCCCGGCCCGTGTCCGCGACTGCCGGGGACATGCCTGCGGTGCGGGGATGACGGATGAATACTCCGACGGCGGCGGTCAGGAGGGCCAGTGCGCCGTAGCCGGCCGCGAGGCCCGTGGCGGCGGCGACCGCCCCTACCAGCAGCGGGCCGCCCGTGTCGCCGAGTTCGCGGCCGACTTCGGCGGCGCCCATGGTCTGGCCCAGCCGCTCCGGCGGTGTGGCGGCGGCCAGGGCCGCAAAGGCAACCGGGGTGATGATGCCCGTTCCGGCGCCGATGGCCGCGGCGGCCGCCAGCAGCCCGGCGGTCCCGGGTAGCATGGCGGCGGCCAGGCCTACGGCCGTGAGCGCCAGGCCCAGGCCCGCGAGGCGGCCCGGATGACGGGCTGGTGTATCGGATGCCCGGCCGGCGAGGGGCTGGGCGACGGCGGCGCAGACGGCCAGGACCGAGACGGCAGCTCCGGTGGCGACGGGCCCGAGACCCGCTGCTGCCCCCGAGAGGGGAAGGAAGCCGACGCCGACGGACAGGGCCGCCGTCGCGGCTTCCAGGGCGGCGGTCGGGGCTAGGAAGGACCGGTCCGCCAGCCGCCGGGCCAGGTCAGCGACGGTCTGCCGGCCACGGGGCAGCGGCGCCGCCACGGGCACGGCCAGGAAGGCCCACACGGCTACCGCCAGTGCCAGGAGTGCGGTGAGGGTGAACAGCAGTTCCAGCCCGCCGGAGGCCACCAGTGTTCCTCCGATCAACGGACCGGCGGTGTATCCGATGCTCTTGTAGAACCCGTAGGAGCCGAACGCTCTGCCCTGGCGGCCCGCGGGGTTCAGCCGGGCAACCAGGGCAGAGGCTGCCGGGGAGAACGCTGAGGCGGCTGCGCCCTGGCCCAGTCGGGCCAGCCACAGCCATGCCGGATCCCGGGCCAGGACGAAGGCCGCGGAAAAGAGGGCGAAGGCGGCCAGGCCGCCGAGCAGGACCGGTCTGGCGCCGATCCGGTCGGAGAGTGTCCCGAAAACGGGTTTGAGCAGCACCTCGGCCCCGTCGTACAGGGCCAGCATCGCCCCGAGCAGCAGCAGGGACTGGCCGTGGCCGATGCTGTAGGCGCCGAGGTTCGCCGCCACGGCATGGGCACCGAACGCCGTGGTGAAGCCGGCCGCATACAGGGGGAACAGATGCCGCCGGGGGCTTGGAACCCCGGCGCCCTGTGCGTCGGCTGTCATTGCTCGGGCTCCGGCGCGGATCCGGGAACGGGCGCGCTGGCGCGGCGTTCCCGGCGTGCTTTGCGCACGCGCCAGACGATGAACGCGATCACGGCCACCACCAGCACCACGGCCGTGATGTCGCGTCCGGCTGCCTTGGCGACGGCTTCGTAGGAGTTGCCGGCCAGGAAACCCAGCAGCACAAACCCCGCGCCCCAGACCAGGCCGCCGGCGGCGTTGAAGACCAGAAACCGGGGATAGTGCATCCGGGACGTCCCGGCCAGGGCAGGCATGACCGCCCGGAAGAACGCCACAAACCGGCCGAGGAAGACCGCTGATCCTCCCCGGCGGCGCAGGAAGTCCTGCGCCTTGTCCAGTTTGGCGCGGCGTTTGTTCATGACCTTCAGGTTCAGGACCCGGGGGCCGAAGTGTTTGCCGATCTCGTAGCCGACCGTGTCCCCCACAATGGCGGCCAGCACGACCAGGACCATCATCGTCCACAGCTCCACGTGGCCCCGGCTGGCGACGACGCCTCCGAGGACCGCCGCTGTCTCTCCCGGGATCACGAACCCGATGAACAAAGCGTCCTCAGCGAACACCAGCAGCCCCACCAGGGTCAACGCCAGGACCGGATTGACGTTCAGGATGCTGTCCACGAACGCGCTCACCCGGCACCGCTTCCCCGGGTACAAAGACCGCAGGCCCCTCTCAGGAAGTGCTCGACTACCGGATCCTGGTTCACGGCCTGCTCCTCGCGTGTCGCGCCAACCGGCAGAAATCCGGCCTTCAAGTAACAAATGATACATTTATGCGTGTGACGATGGAAGATTTCGGGTGGTTGCTGGTTCTCGTGCAGATCCCCGCCCAGCCGTCCCGGCACCGCGTGTCGGTATGGCGGGAGTTGCGCCGGGCCGGGGCCGTTCCCGTCTCCCACGGCACTTGGGTGCTGCCCGCGTTACCGGCTTTCGAATCCGCACTGGGACGGGCCGGGGAACTCGCCGAGCGCGGATCAGGCACGCTCACCGTCGTTGATGCAGCACCCCGCAACGATGCCGGTAAGGCACTTTTCCGCGAAGCGTTTGCGGCCGCGAGGGCCGAGGAATGGGCCGAGCTCATCGCCGACTGCGGGAAGTTCGAGGATGAGATAGCCCGTGAGATCGCCAAGTCAAAATTCACCTTCGGAGAACTCGAAGAAGAAGAACAAAGCCTGGAACGGCTGCGTCGCTGGTACCGGGACCTAAAGTCTCGCGACGTCCTCCGTCTCTCCCAGGCCGCAACGGCGCAGGAACACCTGACCCGCTGCACCGGCGCCCTGGAAGGCTACGCCCAACAGGTCTACGAGACCGTACTCCCGTAAGGAAAGACGTTGAAGCACCTCATCTCCGGCATCCCTCCCCTGCGCCTGCCTTGGCGCTCCTGGTGGCTGCTGCCGGTGTCCGTAATCCTGTTCGTTCTCACCCTGTCCATGGGGGTTCTGGCGAAACGCTACGGCTCCCCGGGACCGGATCTCAACGTCGACGTCAGCCTCATACCTGATCGAAACCCGGCCCTGACGACCCTCGCCACAATCATCAACGACGCCCTCTCCCCAGCGGGCAACGTCGTCATCCTCGCACTTTCGTGCCTGATCCTGATGTTCGGGCTGCGCAGGCCGCTCACCGCCCTGGCGTTCGGCTCCACGGTTGCTGTGGGGTGGCTGTCCTCGGAAATCGGAAAGATCACGGTCGCCCGACTGCGGCCCCCGGGTTCAGTGACGCACGCACTGATTCGGGAAAACGGGTCCGACAGCTTTCCCAGCGGCCACACGGCATTCGCGGCCGCCCTGGTCTGGGGTGCGGTCCTGGTCCTCGCCCGCACCCCAACGCAGCGTGCGGTTACCGCCGTCGTGGGTGGTATTTTCGCCATTATAGTGGCCGGGTCACGGCTGTACCTGGGTGTCCACTACCCGACCGATGTTGCCGCTTCCCTACTGATCAGCACCGCGGGAATATTGTTCTGGCTTCCTCTATGGAACAACCTCATCGAACCCCGGCTCCGTCGGATCTCCCGGATCAACAGAATGTCAGCGCATCCCTCAGCCACTCACACCGGTGATTAGACACAGCCAGCCGCGAACATTGCCTCGGCCATGGCAGCTGTCATCGGGCAGCTTGTGGAAAATTCGTGACCCAGCCGATGCCGCGCTTCGGTGGCGATAACTTCAACGGCGGACAGCAGTCCATCCCCGACCAGAAGGCTGCACAGTCCCTGGAGCAGGTGCCCCGCCCACCGCAGACGCAGCGACGCCACGGTAAACAACAATCGATTGTGAGCGTCGTGTTATTCGTCGTCGGTGGGTGTCGTCGGATCACGCAGGGGCCGGAGGGCGTCATCTGAGAGCGCGGTGAAGGCATATCGGCCGTGGACATTGATGTGCGCGTCTCCCAGAGGAGACAACATCGCGACATCGGCGTCGTCGATGGGATGCCCTGATCTCTCAGAGCGGTCAGGGCCGCGTCGATGTAACGGGTGTTCCACAGGATGACCGCGTTCAGGACGAGTCCGAGTGCGCCGAGCTGGTCTTCCTGGCCGGCGCGGTCACCGCCGCCGGAGGTGTCCCGGCCGGGGAAGCTGTCCTGCTCGACATCCGACGGCATGTCCATCCCAAGGCCGTCAACGCCGCCAAAGACGCCGACGCCGGCGCCAGGAACGCCGCGTCCGGGATTGACTACCTGCGCCTGGTCGAGACCCGCCACAAAACCGCGATGACCGGCGCCCCGATCAGCTACGACAAAATCACCACCGCCGCCGCGACCGCCGCGGCCCGGATCCCGGAAAAGGCCCTGTGAGCATCTCGAACCTGCAGTCGCATTATGGTTTTTCCCGCATGCCGTTCGGGCGTTCCATTCCGGTGCAGGCACTGCACCCGCACCCCGGGCACCGGGAAGCGATCGCGCGGATCCAGTGGTGCGTCGCCCAGCGCCAGATGGGCGTGATCACCGGTGAAGTCGGCGCCGGCAAGACCGTCGCCGTCCGCGCAGCCCTGGCACAACTCGAAGCATCCCGGCACCAGGTCATCTACATCGCGGACCCCACGATCGGCATGCGCGGGGTCCAGTCCCAGATCGTCACCGCCCTGGGCGGGCAGCCAGCGTTCTACTCCGGGGTCCTGGCGCACCAGACCGCGTCCCTGCTCGCCGGGGAACTGGACGAACGCGCCCGCCTGCCCGTGGTCGTCATCGACGAGGCGCACCTGCTCGGCAACACCGACCTGGAATCCCTGCGCATGCTCACGAATACCGGGATGGACACCGGCTCGCACTTCGCCCTGATCCTCGTCGGCCAGCCCACCCTGCGCCGCCGGCTCAAACTCGCCGTCCTGGCCGCCCTGGACCAACGGATCTCCACCAGGTTCGCGATCACGGGCATGGACCTGGCCGCCACCGCGGACTACATCCGCCACCACCACAAATTCGCCGGCCGGTCCGACACCCCGTTCTCCGACGACGCCGTCGCCGCGATCCACCAGGCCGCCCGCGGCTACCCGAGGGCCGTGAACAACCTCGCCGTTTCCGCCCTGATCGCGACCTACGCCGGGAACAAGGCCATCGTGGACCTCGCAGCGGCCCAGTCCGCGATCACCGAGAACAGTGAGTAAAACCGCCGTCACCGATGACGGCCACCACGTCAGCCCGACGACGAACGCCCCGCCGAAACCCACCGGCGGGGCGTTTCCATGCCCGGCCCGTCGTCACCGGATGTGACGCCGCCATCGTCAAATAACGCGACGCCTAACACGCTGCACAGCTGCACTGGACGGCTACGCCCGCCACGTCTACGCCGATATGTTCCCTGAAGTCGGCACGCAACAGGTGATTCCCAGCATCCTCCCAAGAACCGGTGGGAAACTGCTAACTGCATACGCTCCTCCATGCAGTACCAGGGGCTACTGTCCGCGCCGCGGGCGCCGACCCCAAAGGAAAAGAAGAAAATGAAGCCGCCCGCCCACGCCGTCCCACCCCTGCACCTGCCGGGGCGTTCGTGGTGGCTGCTGCCCGCGTCGGCACTCCTCTTCGCCAGCGCGCTCACCATCGGAATCCTGGCAAAACTCTACGGCTCCCCCGGACCGGACCTCGCCTGGGACGAAAGCCTGATCCCTGGCCGGACCACCGCACAGACAGGCCCGGCGCTGGCCTTGAACACCCTGTTCTCCCCTGGCGGGAACATCATCATCCTGCTGCTGACCTGCCTGGTCCTGGCGTTCGGACTCCGGAAACCGCTCACCGCACTGGCATTCGGATCCCTCGCCAGCGCCGGCTGGCTGTCCTCGGAAATAGGCAAGCTCAGCGTCGCCCGGCTCAGGCCCCCCGCCTCCGCGACGCAAGCGCTGGTAATGGAGACCGGCAACAACAGCTTTCCCAGCGGCCACACCGCGTTTGCCGCGTCCGTGGCCTGGGCCGTCGTCCTGGTGCTCGCACGCACCCGCACACAACGCACGATCACCGCCATAGGCGGCGCACTGCTGGCTGTCGCCGTCGGCCTCTCCCGCCTGTATCTGGGCGTGCACTATCCCAGCGACGTCATCGGCTCGCTGCTGATCAGCACGGCCGGCATCCTGCTGTGGCTGCCGTTATGGAACAACCTCATCGAGCCCCGCTTACGCGGAGTCGCTCCCATCATGAAGTTGACGGGCACTACACGGTCCCGCCGCGTGGGGTAGCGGTCGAGCTTGGGCCGCTGGTGCTCGTGGACGGCGTCCTCCACGGCAGGCGGTGCAGCCCCAGCGACGCTTCGATGCCTGGCAGGTCATCCGTCGTGGGGGAGGTGTAACCGACCCAGCCGGTGACTCCCTCCTGGCGGACCAGGTGACGGCCCCGACCACGGCGCCGGCTGCGCCCGAGAGTACCGTGATGGCCACCGGCCTACGGGCGCGTCGCACCAGAAGAGTGGCGCCCAGGACCCCGCTGAGCACGTATGACGCGACGATCAGGGGCCCGTCTACGATGTTGAGAGCCAGAATGAATTTTTCCATGGCACCTGCCGACCACATTGGCGTTGATTTTCGAGTTGCAGACCGGGCAGCGCGGCCGCCGTCCCGCCGGAATTGCATCTTCCGGAGTGCCGGGGCGGTGAGACCGCTGAACCTGTCCCGGACTGCCCGTCCGGTCACCGCGGCTGATCATAGCGGCTGAAGATTGCAGCCGGCTGTGGATGCCCGATTCCCAGCGTCCGTGATGTCTGGCGTGCTATAAAGTCCCGTGGGGCCGCTGCCGGCGGCCGCCGTGGATCTGTTCCTAGCGGGACTGCCAGCACGGGCCAGGCCAAACAGGAGGAGGCGGGGTGGAACAGCTTTTCAACCTCAATATCGTCGACAAGTCACTGCTCTACGCCATCTATGCCGTCTCCGCTCTGGCAGCGCTCTACCTGCTCGTACGCCCGGTGCTGTTGCCGCGTCCGATGCGCCGCGGGGCTGCGGGGCCAGGACGCCGTTCGTGGATCATCACCGCCACCGCGGGCGTGGCCGGCGGCGCCCTGACCGGCGCCGCTGCCCTGTTCATCTGCGAAGTCGTGCTGAACGTCTTCGGCCTGCCACTGGACGCGGACACCCGCACCTGGGTCATCGCTGCGTTCGCCGGCGTCGGTCTCGCCGTCGTGAACCTGTGGCGCTCACGCTGGTGGCGCAAAGCGGCCGCCGTCGTCGCCTGTCTGGTGTTCATTGTGACGGCGGCGCTGGGGATCAACGCCGGGTACGGCCTGAACCCGACGTTGGGAGCCATGCTGGGCATGAACCAGACACAACATCTGGCCCTGCCCAAACTCAACCCGGCGCAGCAGACGCAGGGTGGGGCCGCGTTGTGGCAAAGCTGGAAGCCCCCGGCCGGGATCCCGGCTGCCGGACGGAGCGGCACAGTCACGATACCGGCGGACGCGTCTGGTTTCCACGCCCGCGACGCCTACTTGTATCTGCCGCCCGCGGCCCTGGTGGACAATCCGCCGGCCTTGCCGATCATCGTCATGATGATGGGCCAGCCGGGAGGGCCCGAACAGAGCAAATCCGCCGTTCAGCAGCTGGATGCCCTGGCGCAGCGAAACAACGGTCTGGCGCCGATCGTGCTCACCATCGACCAATTGGGCGATCCCTACCGGAATCCGGTCTGCGTTGATTCCGCCAAAGGCAAGGTCTACACCTACGTCACCACCGACGTCGTCAATTACGTCCGCAGGAACCTCAACGTGGCCGCCGGCCGGACCCAGTGGGCCATAGCCGGGTACTCCAACGGCGGCGAATGCGCCCTCTCCTTCGCGGCCAAGAGGCCGGAGCTCTTCGGCTCGCTGCTGGACATCTCGGGGGAACTGGACCCGCTGGTCGGCACCGTGGACAACACGGTGAAGACCGTTTTCGGAGGGAACAACGCCGCGTTCACAGCGGAGAAACCTGCCACCATCCTCAAAGCACACAAATACTCCGACGATCTCGCCATCTTCACCAGCGGCGCCCTGGACTCGAAGTACGGACCTCAGGGCGCCACGGCCGAGGCGGACGCGAAGGTGGCCGGTATGACCACCCGCCGGTTCGTCGGCGGCGGGGTCGGGCATCGCGGGGACGCCGTGGACTTCGGCCTCAAATCCGGGCTCCCGTTGCTGTACCAAAGGTTCGGACTCGCCCGGCCCTGAGCAGTGTCCCCCGCAACAGCCGCCGCACCGACGTTCCTTGGGCGGTTCAGGACCCGGCAGTCACCGGACCGCACCCGCCGGTGACGCCGCGCCGCGCGTCGCGTGGGCCCCGGCCACGGTCCGGCGGCGTTCGTGAAAATTGCCCGGAGGCGCTGCGCCCGGATACTCATCCGTTAGGCCCCGTCCACGTGCTTGGTATTGAGGACCTGTGCCGGATTGCGGCGGCCTGCGGCCCGGGGTCGTTTGGGGCGGTGAAACATCCGGCGGGCCAGTGCAAGGCTTTCCCCGAACTTGATGGTGGGGAGGTAGGCCCGGGTGACGGCGTTTCCGATGGCGGGCAGCGACGCCGCGTCAGGATAGAGCATGTAGAGAGGTTCGTAGCGGGGCTGGAATTTCGCCTTGAACGCCAGCAGGGACCTGAACCCGTACACCGGTTCCAGGGTTGCACCCAGCCAGTCGAGCAGCCGGTCCAGGCCGCCGGCGGTCTGCGGGTCTGAGGGCGCGGGCAGGTGCGGTGAATCCGCGTTCACCCGGGCCAGGGGCGCGCCGGAGAGGCTGACGAATTGGCATCCTTCGTCCTTGAAGCTGAGCGCCGCGGAGGCGATGAGGAATTCGATGCCGGCACGGAACCCGGTGCTGCGGCGCCGCATGTAATCCAGGGTCCAGCCCTCGATTTTCCCGTTGCGGTAGACGGGCAGCCAGGAGAGGACAGCGTGCACCCTGTGTTGGCCGTCGATGGCGAGCAGCAGGCGGACATCGGGGTCGTTGAGTTCGTCCAGGCTGCCGAGGGTGAATCCCATTTCGGGCATCTTCTTGTCCGCCACCCATTCTTCGGAGAGTTCCTGGATCTGGGCCAGGACTGAGAAGGGTGCGGTGGCGTACGTCATCCACTCCGCGCGGATGCCGGCCTTCGCGGCGTTGTTCATGGCCGTGCGGATGTCCTGGAATTTCTTTCCCCTGAAGGACATCGAGTCCAGCGGCAGGACCGTCTCCTGTGCCACCTGAACTGACCGCCAGCCCAGTGACGCGGCGTGGTCCCGCAGGTCCTGGGGGACCGAGTAGAAGCACGGTGTCCATCCTTCGCCGGTGCAGAACCGGGTGAACTCCGCGAAGGCGTCTTCGCTGTCCGGCCAGGGGCCGACCGGGACGCCCATCGTGAGGGCGATCCCGCCTATGACACGGTAGGCGACGAAGCTCTCGCCCGTGGGGGAGAACCAGTAGCTGTTCCCGGGCCACGTCGTCATCCACGACAACGAGCTCCCTTGCCGTGTTCTCAGTATTTCCCGGGCGCGTGCGGCGCCGGCGTTGTGCTGGATTCGGGCAGGGCGGAGGAAGGTGTTCAGGACCAGAAGGGCGGTGGCGGCCCAGAAGGTTACGCCGATGCCTTCGTACAGCAGAACCGCCGCGGTGCTTTGGGGGAAGAAGGCCGGGGACACGTCCAGCATGTATCCGAGTGGCAGGAACCTGTCCGGAATATCGGCCAGGAGTTCGGCGGGTCCGGGAACGGGCGTGAAGCCGCCGGCGAGGGCCAGTCCCGCGAGCAGGTAGAACGCCCCGAGGGCCGCTCCGACGGCAAGAACCTGCGACGCTAGCCGGGTGTATGTCCCCGACGGGGCCGCCACCAGGAAGAGCCGCCGCGTTATCAGCAGGAGAATGCTCAGGGCGACGGGCAGCAGCAACGGCACCATCAGGCTGAACGGGTGTGCGTACCCCGACGCTTCGATGGCGCCGATCCCCTCGACGGCCGAGGTGTCCGGTGCTGCCCGCAGGAGAACCCCGGCAATGGTGATGCCGGCCAGCAGCGAGAGAGCCAGCTGGATCAGCACTGCGCCGGCCCAGGCGAAGCGGCGTCCGCGGCGAAGACCGTCGGCAAGCAGCAGCAGCAGAAACGATGGAAGGATCCCCATGAAGATGCCGCCGGCCCCGGCGCGCAGCTGCAGTTGCGCGGCGGCACAGTCCCTGGCCTGCCCCGGGTCGGAGCACAGGCTCTGGAGGGTCTGCGGGTCAACCGGCTGGATGTTGGTAAACAGGAAACGCAGGACCGATAAGGGTCCGGCGGCATGCGGGACAAGGCCGGCCACGACCGGGCCGACGGCCGAGACCGCCACCAGGAGCGCGACCAGGACCCGGCCTTCATGCCTGGAGCTCACGGGGCGCCCGAACCGGGGAAGGCGGCCCAGCAGGACCGGTCCCAGCAGGGCGCCGGTGACTGCGGCACCGAGCCTGACAAGGTGGGCGAACCCCCCGCTGTAGAGAGCCAGGAGTATCAGTAAGGCGAACACGACCAGGCGGACCCGGCGCCGCCACAGGGTCGGCATCAGGGCGGTCCCCGCCATTAACGCCCCGGTGATGAGTGCGCTGGGACCCAGGAACAGATGCCCGCTCATTTCCTGGGTCAGCCTCCCCATCGTCTGCCGCGCCGCGGCCAGGAATCCCAGGGCAGCGCCGATGCCCAGAACATGTGAAGCCAGGGCAGCTGCGGCGAACTTCAGGCTTCCCATCCGGCGTTCCAGGGGAATGCCGACGGCCAGGACCAGCGACGTGCCCAGGAGGTACCCTCCCAGGCTCTGTGCCCAGAGCGCACACGTCAGCACAGCCCACCAGTTGCCCGGTAAGGAGTGCGCGGTCGCTGCCACGTGGGGCCGCAGGGACGGGCCCGGGCCGGAGAACAGGCTGGCGGACAGCGCCCCCGCAGCCCAGAAAACCAGGACAAAACCGACCGTAACCGGCGCGCCGCGCAGCTTTTCCTGCCATAAGAGCCTGGCACCGGAAGATGCCGCGCTTGCGTGATCCGGCGGCAGCACTGGCACGGGGATTCCTTTCGGGGGGGTCGGCGTCAACGGGCACCCTTGGACATGTCCCAAGGTTTGTGGTCCACAGGCTCACGGCCTAAGCCCTGGTGTCGACGCCGTGCATCTTATTCATAGTGGAGAGGCTGGAGTGCACGGAAAATGTTCCACTCCATCACCCGGGTCAAGTACGGCTGCTGCTATTGAGGACGCATCCGGTGACGTCGCCGCGGTAGCGCACTCCGAGATACTGGGTTCAGCAGCGGACGCGCCTCTCGAACGCCGGCAAGGAGCAGCCGCCGGAACCAGCTGCCAATATGCGGGGATGATTGTTCGTAGGCCCGGGTTCCACCAAATACATTCCTTCATTCTCCGATGCCTGACTGGGAGCACCCTGAGCATCCACTGGGTGATCGACGGGAGGGTTGACCTCCAACCGTGACACAAGAAAACTTGGCGAAGGCGCTCCCAATGGCCGTCGACCGTCGCGGCTCTTGTGTTCCTTGCCGCACGGCACCGGGAACGAACCCGACGCTCCCAGGACGGCACTTCAGCCGGACCTCCATCGGTGGACTGCACTGATATTGCGTTCCGCAGTTGCAACGGCCGCCCGGGCCCCCAGGACAGACGCCGTGGCAGCGCAGGCCGTGGAGGGAATGGTGTTCTTTCCGGGCCGGGGCGGATGAGGCAGTGTCATGTTCAGGTAACGGTAGGGACCATGGGGCACAATCACGGGATGACAGATTCCCGACAGCAGGACATTTCACGAATCGGCGCCGCGTCTGCCGTTCTGGAGGCAGGGGTGCCGGCCCGGGGAGGGGCTTCCGAACGCCGGCCCGGGGCCAAGGTCCCGGAAATCACGGCCTGGTTCTGGGTGGCCAAGGTGTTCACGACCGGGATGGGCGAAACCACCTCGGACTTCATGGTCCATCACATCGGCCCGGCCGTGGCTCTGGGCCTGGGTGGGCGCGGCGGTCCTTGAGGGCCAGCGGCAGTACCTGCTGCGCGGCGAAGTTGTTCAGCGGATCCTCAAGGGCGAGGAGCTTGTTCTGGACAATCAGCGGGGAGGTACTGAACACATCGGCGGCCTGGTTCCTGTCGTCCAGAAGCGCCCTGAGGGTGAGGGGACCGCCGCCGTCGCTGAACGGAACGAACTCTTTGGGGACACACCCGTACTTGGCGTTGAGCCCGGGAAGACCCTGCGGTCGTTCTTTCGCTTCCGGCGGCATGCCGAGCGCGATCTGATCGCAGACCTTGTCGCAACCGCGGGCACTTCGTCCCAGCAGCTGCGCCGGGGTCTTCACGTGCTCGGGCAGCTCGGCCCAGCGCCGATCCATCGCGGCCCTGCTCTCCGGATGGACCGGACGCGTGAGGAGCTCGACGCTCCGGAGGAGGGCTGGGATCTTCATGGTTCTCCTGCTGGTGTGGAGGCTAATCGGCGGACCGGATGGAAGGCGCCGGGAGCGTGGAGCAGACGGGAGCAGACGCCTGCTCCCGCCGACTCGCGGCGTGTCAGGCGGTCAGTTCCGGGACGGCGGGCAGGTCCAGCTCGGTTCCGGCGTAGTGGTTGAAGTAGTTGGTGAACAGGTTCGCCGCGATGTGGGCGAACGCCTCGGACAGCTCCTCGGCGCTCCATCCGCCGTCAAGGGCCGCCTGCCAGGTCGCGTCGGAAACGTTCCCGGTCCTGGCCGCGGCTTCACGGGCGACGCCGGAGATCGCTTCGAGTTTGTCGTCGAAGTCCACTTCCCCGGCGCGGATCGCGAGGATCTGCTCGTCGTCGAGCCCCGCCCGGCGTGCCGAGAGGGTGTGGGCCGCCTGGCAGTAGTCACAGCCGTTCTGGTTCCCGACGGCCAGGGCGATCGCTTCGCGGGTGCGGGCGTCAAAGCTTCCGTGCGCCGCGATGGCGGCGGACGTCCCCTCGTAGGAGGCGATCACGGCCGGGGAGTGGGCCATTCCGGCGTGGATGTTGAGAAGTTTGCCCATTTTCTGCTCCAGTTTCCGGGCGATACCTTTGGACGCTTCGGGTGCTGTGGCAACGGTGTGGGCGGGAATGCGTGGCATGCGGATACTCTCTTAGCTTTGGATTTACAGGACAAAACTGTGGGGCACGCGAAGGCAGGGCCGCGGATGTGGCCGGTCAGAGACGTTCGTCGCTGACGATCACACCGCTCCCGGGGGCGAAGGCAACGTGGCCTTTGATCATCCGGGCCAGCGGTGTCGGCCGCGGATAGGACCAGGCGGCATTCGGTGCCCGGCGGTCCCCGGTGCGGACGTGGTGGTAGCGGGCAATACCCTTCCAGAAGCACAGGGTCCGGACCCAGCTGCCCTCCAACGTGTCCGGGACCAGGGAATCAGCGGGGAAGTAGTGGTTGCCTTCCAGATACACCGTGTGCTCTGAGCAGGCGATCACCTGGCCGTGGAAAGTGGCTGTGATCATGAGGTGCTCCGGGCCATCTTGTAGAGCATGTCGGGGTCCTGGATGATGATGCGCCCGCGCCCCTGGCGGATGGCCTTCCTGGCCGTGAGCTCAGCCATGATCTTGCTGGTGGCCTCCCGTGAGGAGCCGAGGAGGCCCGCGAGCTGTTCGTGGGTCAGGTGGATGGTCCGGGCCTGGCCGAAGCGCGGCGGCCCCACTGCGTCGCCGAGTTTAAGCAGGGTGGACGCCACTTGGGCGGCCAACGGCCGCAGCGCCAGGTCGGTGAGGCGTTCTTCGAGGCGGGCGACCTGTTCGCCCAGGAGCCGGGAGATGCGGATGGCGATGCGGGGATCCGAAAGCAGGAACCGTTCCACCTCGTCCACGCTGAGCTGGCAGATAGCTGAGTCTTCAATTGCTTCGGCGTAGTTGTCATACATCCGCTGGCCCACGAGCATCATTTCCCCGAACACCGCGCCCGGTTCCAGGATGGCCATCGTCAGGGCCTTGCCGTCCTCGGCGACCCGGAAAATACGCACCCGGCCGGACTTGAGGATGAACAGAGCCTTGACGGGCTGGCTTTGGCTGAACAGCAGCTCCCCGCGGCGGAACAGCCGTGCCGGGGCCATGAGGTCCATCGCCTCGATCTCCTGCGCGCTCAGGTCAGCGAACAGATCAACTTCATTCAAACAACTGAACGGTTCAGCGGGTCCTGCCATCAGCGGGTCGGCCTCTCGTTGCCGCGGTGCCCACGGTCGCAGGTCTCCGGAGACGGTGGCCGCCACATCGACCCGGCAGGTATCGGTCATGCCCGGCTCTTGAGGACGCGGACCGCCACCAGTCCCAGAATAACCCCATAGATCATGTGGCCCATCAGGCTCAACGCCGCGGCGAGGTTCAGGGCGAAAAAGGGGCATGCCCAACATGGCCGGCATGATCATCAGCGGGCCAAGGACCCACCAGATGGCCCCGTAACCCAGTCCGACGAGGGCGCCGCGGCCATATCCGGTCAGGAACCGGTTACCGAACAGCACCGTCAGGCCCAGGCCGATAAGCACCGAAATCATCAGGTGGACGCCGAATCCGACCACGGCCGAGCTGGAGCCGACCATGGACGCGATAACGGGCAGCATGCCCATCATCGCCATGAGCATCCCGAACACGATACCGCCAGCGATGCCGCCGGCGGCCCCGGCGACGACGCGACGTCCCACGCCCGTGCCGGACGTGGTACGTGAAAGAGTTGATGCAGAAGCCATGACGGGGACCTTCCCTGGAAGATTTTTTGCTGACGTCTTCAAGGTAGGGCCGGCCCATGATGCCGTTCAGTAATCTGCGCTACACAGCGAAAAACAATCGCAGCTGCGCAGGGAGCCCGTTATCGTCGCCCGGAGTTGAACGGAGGCGACAGCTCAGATCGTCCGGGACGGCATGGTTGTCCCGGCCCGGATCTGGAGGTGTCCGCCCCGGGCCGAGGCGCGCACGACGTCGACGCACAGTTCCTCCACTGCCCGCCACGGGGCGGCGGAGATGTCGGATCCTCCCAGCGCGCAGGCCAGCCGCGCCAGCGGCGTCAGCCACCGCGCCCAACCCACCGGGTCCTGCATATCCACCACCCCGACCCGGCCGCCTTCCGCCAGCAATCCGGTCATGTTCGCCCACGCCCGTTCCCAGTCCCCCATCAGGGACAGAGAGTATGTCGCCAGGGCAGCATCCGAAACCGCCGCTCCCCCGCTCTCTTCGATGCGGGTAGCGATTGCCCCGGGATCCAGAAGCACCATGTCCGCCTGGATCAGGATCACGTTCTCCCAGCCGCGCGCCCCGGCGCGGCGCCGCGCCTGTTGGAGCATTTCGGCGCTGCGGTCGATCCCGACGATGGTCCCGGATGCACCGATGCGCTCCTGCAACATGGAAAAATTCAGCCCCGTTCCGCATCCGATATCCAGCACCTGCTGGCCCCTTGTGGGGGCCAGAGCGTCGATGCCGAGAACCCGTCCGGCATGATAGACAGGGTATTCGCCCGACAACAGATCATAAAACGGGGCAAACAGCGTGTATTTATCGCGGATTGGGGCCTCCGTCTGGTTCGTTCCGCCGCAGCGGCACGGTCGCGGAAGACCACACGGCGGCGGACACAATGTCCGGCATTCAACATCACTCAAGGGGAGTCCATAATGGCAGCCGAGAACCGGATCGTTGACCTCCTGGTAGTGGGTGGGGGGACGGCCGGAATCGTGGCGCCAAGACGGCAGCCGTGTTCGGAGCGCGAACCCTTCTGGTCGAACGGGCCCGCACCGGCGGTGACTGCCTGTGGACCGGGTGCGTCCCGTCCAAGACCCTCTTGTCGGCCGCCGAACACGCAACGACAGCACGCGCACTCACGGGCCAACCACCGGAATTCGCTGCGGTCCGCCAACGCATCTTCGCCGCGATCAACACCATCGAACCTGTCGATTCGCCCGCGGCGCTCAAAGACGCCGGAGTTGAAGTCCTCAAGGGCACCCTGACGTTCCGCGCACCCGGCGTCGCCGAGGTCGACGGCAGGACGATCCGCTTCCGGCAGGCCCTGATCGCAACCGGCCGGACACCGGTCGCCACCGGCATCCCGGGACTGGATGCCGCCTCTGTGGTGACCTCGGACACGATCTGGGAACCCGGCTCCCTTCCGGTCCGCCTGGCCATTGTCGGCGGCGGCCCGATCGCCTGCGAACTCGGTCAGGCCTTCGCCCGCCTGGGATCGCAAGTGACCATGATCGTCCGCTCCCGGATCCTCCCCAAGAAGACCCTGACACCGCCGACCTGGTCCGGGCGAGCCTGGAAACCGACGGTGTCCGCATCCTGGAGAACACCACCATAGAGAACGCCGTCACCACGGACGCCGGATCCCGGCTCCGGCTGGGCGACGGCGCCACCGTTGATGCGGACACGGTCCTGATGGCCACCGGACGCTCGCCCCGGACCGCCGGCCTTGGCCAGGAACGGGTCACGGTGAGGATGGACGGGCTCGGCCATGTCCTCACAGATACGCGGATGATGACCTCCAACCCGCTCACCTGGGCCGCGGGAGATGTGACCGCGAACCCCCAGTTCACCCACCTGGCCGGCGTGCACGCATCCGTAGCGGCCTCGAACGCGGTACTCGGGCTCCACGCCAGGTCAGCGGCACCGTGCCCCGGGTGACGTTCACATCCCCGGAGGTGGCCGCCGCCGGGCTACTACCGCCGACAACAGTCTGAAGCACCGTGCCCGGACTGTCCGGCACACCCATGTCGACCGGGCCGTGACCGAGGACACCACGGGCGGCTTCACCCGGCTCATCGTAGACCGGCGGGGGAAAATCCTGGGCGGCACCATCGTCGGCCCGCGGGCCGGGGAATCCCTGGCTGAACTGACCCCGGCAGTGCACAAGGGGATAACAACGTCCGATGTTGCCGGGACGACACACCCCTACCCTACCTATTCGGACGGGGTCTGGAATGCCGCCGTCGCTGACGTCAGGGAGCGTCTGGCCTCCCCGGTGGTCCGCCGGGCCATGGCGGTGCTGATCCGGGTGCGGCGCCGCTGGCTGGACAGGCCAGCACCTCACCGCAGGTACCGGTAGCCGGCGAGAATCCGATGGGCGCCGCTGACCGCAACCAGCAGCGCCCAAACGGACGCGATTTCCCACGCGGCACCCGGGAAGATCAGCCACAGACTGTGCACTGCCACGGTCTCGGCACCTTCGGTCAGGCCGCCCATATTTTGTGGGACAGTAGGGTCTGATGGCCTGGAAGAGTCCGGGCGAGGTTGCCACCGAATGAGCCCCTGCTCTTCCGCTTCCTGCCCCGGCAGACGGTCCCTTCGCTGGTGTCCAAAGCCCCCCATCCTGATGGTGACCCACGACCGCGGCCGCGGTGGCTGACAGGATTGTCCAGTTCAGTTGACGCAATCAGCTCTCCTGGTGGTTGTATCGGCGCCGACACGGCAGCGGCGTGAAGAGGCTGAGACGACCGGGATCCCCATGAATGCGGGGGTGTATCCAAAGCGACCTCCGGTCGGTCCAGGACTGGCCGGGTTCGAGGCCAGCGGGAAGCTGACCATCTGGATTAAAGCGGCGTATCCGGAAGCGACCGGTTTTTCGTCCCCACCGTTCCGCCGTGGCATGGTTACCCGGGGAAGCGGCAGGGTTAGGGCTGGTCCAATGAAGCGCGCGGACCCGTCCGCGCGGGAGCCACGGGGCAGATATTCACACCCCGTTCGGCCCCGATCACCGTCGCGCCGCTGGGTCGGTTCCGTGATGAATAGTCCATGCCGGCTGGTTTCGTCGATGGCGCCGCCCGGGTGCGGCCGCGCCCGGGCGTTCGGGAACCGTAAGGTCTCGCCTCTGGTCAGCGGCCCGGGCGGCGTGGATACTCAAGGGGTGCTGGCCGTGACCATGATCAGCAGATCTTGGCTGGCACATGCCCTGCCCGCGTGGGCCCGACGGACGGAAAATGATGCGCCAAATGTCAACCAGCCAGGCATTGGAGGATGTCGTCAGGGTCGCGCGGGAGCACGCCGAGAGGGTGGACACCGACGGGGTGTTCCCCGTTGAGGCGGTCGCGGAGTTACGGGCTTCCGGACTGCTGGGGCTGGTGCTGCCCGTCGAGGCCGGCGGTGCCGGCGCCGGGCCGGTGGTGTTCACGGAGGTGGTCTGCGCGCTGGCGGAGGCGTGTGGTTCAACGGCGATGATCTATCTGATGCATGCCGCCGCCGCGGTCACGATTGCGGCCGCGCCGCCTCCGGATCTGCCCGACCTGCTGGCCGGGATGGCGAGCGGGGCAACGTTGGGCACGTTGGCCTTCAGTGAGCGGGGATCCCGGTCGCATTTCTGGGCGCCTGTCTCCATGGCGACCTCCGAGGGGGATACGGTCCGGTTGAGCGCGGACAAGAGTTGGGTGACGTCGGCCGCTCACGCCGATGTCTATGTGGTCTCGACCGGTGCGCCCTCGGGGGTGCCGGGTGAGGTGGACCTGTATGCCGTTCCGGGAGGCGCCGCGGGTTTGAACGCTGCAGGTCCCTGGCGCGGGCTGGGGCTGCGCGGCAACGACTCCGCACCGATGACTGTCGACGTCGGGATCCCCGTAGGATACCGGCTCGGTGAGCCCGCGGCGGGTTTCGCGCTGATGATGCAGACGGTGCTCCCGTGGTTCAACCTCGGCAACGCGGCGGTCTCGCTCGGACTGGCGGCCGCAGCTACCCGAGCCACTGTCGAGCACGTTGGCGCGACACGGCTCGAACACCTGGGTCAGGCGCTGTCCGCGTTGCCGACCATCCGGGCCCAGATAGCCCGGATGGCCATCAGCCTGGCAGCGCAGCGTGCCTACCTGGCCCATGCCGCGGGCAGCGTGGCAGCCCCGGGGGAAGACACGATGCTGCACGTGCTCGGGGTGAAGGCTTCGGCCAATGATGCGGCGCTTAAGATCACCGACGCGGCCATGCGCGTCTGCGGGGGTGCGGCGTTCTCCAGGCAGCTGCCCGTCGAGCGGGCCTTCCGTGACGCGCGGGCGGGTTCGGTGATGGCGCCGACGGCGGACGCGCTCTACGACTTCTATGGCAGAGCCATCACCGGCCTGCCTTTGTTCTAAGGGGCGTGAAGATGTCCGAGCAGCTGCTGATCGGGGCCGTGGCCTACACCCCGAATGTGGTGCCCATCTGGGAGGGCATCCGTGAGTACTTCGCGGAGTCGCCGGCTCCGATGGACTTCGTGCTGTTCTCCAACTATGGACGTCAGGTCGAGGCGCTTCGGGCCGGACAGGTCGACATTGCCTGGAACACCAACCTGGCCTATGTGCGCACCGTCCTGCAGACCGGCGGCCGTGCCCGGGCACTGGCGATGCGCGACACCGACACCCGGTTCGCGACGGTGTTTGTCGCCCGGACCGGAAGCGGGCTGTCCGGCCCGGACTCCATCGCCGGTCGGCGGCTGGCCCTGGGCTCGGCGGACTCGGCCCAGGCCGCCATTCTGCCGCTGTACTATCTGGCACGGGCCGGCGTGGACGTCACCCGGCTGGAGGTGACGCGGTTTGACAGTGATATCGGCAAGCACGGTGATACCGGGCGCAGTGAGTTGGATGCCATCGACGCGGTACTCGCCGGCGAGGCGGACGTCGCGGCCATCGGGATCACCACCTGGGACGGCATCGGCGGCGGGGAGCTGATGCCCGAAGCGCTGGAGGCGGTCTGGCAGACCGAGCCCTACTGCCATTGCATGTTCACCGCCCTGGACACCCTGCCCGCCGAACGCCACGAGCCGTGGGTGAGCACACTGCTGGCCATGGACTGGGGACGGCCCGCGCACCGCCGGATCCTGGAGCTCGAGGGGCTGCACCGCTGGGTCCGGCCCGAACTGGACGGCTACGCCGGGCTGTTCGCCGCCGTCGAGGAACAGGGGGTGACCAAGTGGTGGTGATCCTGGACCTGATGCGCATGGCCGGGGCCCTGGCCGAGGGTGCCACCGGTGCGGTAACCATCAGCTCAGCATCCGAGTTGGACCTGGTCCGACGGTGGTGCGAACGAACGGGCAATACCCTCATCACCACCTCACCCGCCGATGCAGGCCTTGGCGCCGTCCTGGTACGCCGCGGCCGCCTGCCGGACCCGGCGGCGACGCTGGGACCTGACCGTCTGCCCGGGGCAAGGCTCTGGCTCTACACGAACTTCCACTGCAACCTGGCCTGTGACTACTGCTGTGCCGCATCCTCACCCAGGGCCGAGCGCCGGGAGCTCGGCGTCGAACGGATCGGCCGCCTGGTCCGGGCCGGCGCCGACTGGGGCGTCCACGAGGTATATCTCACCGGCGGTGAACCGTTCCTGCTGCCCGAGATCGCGCGGATCGTGGCCGACTGTGTCCGGCTGCTGCCCACCACGCTGCTGACCAACGGCATGCTGTTTCGTGGGCCCGGGCTTCGCGCTTTGCAGGCGATGCCGCGCGAGGGGTTCGCCCTGCAGATCAGCCTGGACTCCGCGACCCCCGACGTTCACGACGGGCACCGGGGTGCCGGCAGCTGGGCCCGGGCGGTGGCCGGCATCGGCGTCGCACTCGGGGAGGGGTTCCGGGTCCGGGTCGCTGCGACGATCGCCTCGCCCCACGCGGCCGATCTGGCCGCCCTGCACGATTTCCTCGACGGGCTGGGCATCGCCCGGGCAGACCAGGTCATCCGCCCGGTCGCGCAACAGGGCGCCGCCGACACCGGGGTCCAGTTCAGCCGCGAATCGTTGGTCCCTGAAGTCACCGTCACCGCCGACGGGGTGTACTGGCACCCGGTGGCCGCGACGGACGAGCGGGCCCTGGTCAGCACGCAGATCGAGCCCCTGGGGCCGGCGCTTAGTGAGGTCTACCGGCTCTTCGCCGAGCAATGGGCTGCCGCCGGCGCCGCCGCCAGACTCTTCCCCTGCGCGTAGCCAGGCTCCAAAATCCGGATTGGTCCTCGGACAGACCAGCTTCCGGTGCGCAGGCACCGGATGTCTGCCGTCCGTAAGATCCACCGGGTCCCCAAAGGACCCGACCGGGTCTACCATGAAGCCATGACCCCCCACGTCGAGGCACCGGTCGCCCGTACACACGGCGGACGAGCGGGATGGCCGGCCGAGCCCGCCCGCTGCACCAACACCCTTCCGGGAGAACAGGCGAAGGCATCCTGCCGTGTCTGATCTGGCTGAACCCACGACGACGGGCGGTACGGCAGCCGACGAGGGACTCGATGCCGGGAGGGCCGCCCGTGCCGTCATCGCTGGCCTGCGAATTGCCGTGGCCCTGCTGTGGATCCAGAACGTCAGCTGGAAGATCCCGCCCGACTTCGGCCGCAACGACCATACGGGTCTCTTCCAGTTCACCAGCTACGCCGTCGAGCACCCCGTCGTCCCGCCGTTCTCCTGGCTGGTCCAGTACGTCGTGCTACCGAACTTCACGCTGTTCGGCTATGCGACTCTGCTGGTCGAGTTCAGCCTCGGCGCGTTCCTGCTCGCCGGCCTGCTCACCCGGTTCTGGGCCGCGCTCGGCATCCTTCAGACACTGGCGATCACCATGTCCGTCCTCAACGCACCCAACGAGTGGCACTGGTCCTACTACCTCATGCTCGCCGTGCACGCCGTGCTGATCGCCACGGCCGCCGGCCGGGCCGCGGGACTCGACGGCCTGCTCCGTCCGCGCTGGCGGACCTCGTCGAACCGCCTGGCCACGTGGGCGCTGAGGGCATCATGACCGGT
This sequence comes from Pseudarthrobacter albicanus, assembly GCF_018224015.1. GTDB lineage: Bacteria > Actinomycetota > Actinomycetes > Actinomycetales > Micrococcaceae > Arthrobacter > Arthrobacter albicanus. Next base: position 2,450 of record NZ_JAGPOT010000087.1, on the reverse strand, counting down.
CCCCGCGGCACCTCCCGGGCCGGACTGGATCAGGGAACCCGGCGACGGGCACTTGCGCTCAGTGCCGTCACCGCGGCAAGCGCCGTATTCGCGCTCATCGACTATGACCCGCTCAAGCTGGTGCCGGTCAATCCGGTACAAGCGGTGGTTCTTCTCGTTCTTGCCCTCATCGCCTTCGCCGGCACCGTGCTCCGGCTGCGCGTCCTGCTGTACGGTGTCGGGGCCGTGATGATCGTCCTGGGCCTGATCCGCCTTGTCACCTACGGACACGGGCCCGGTCTGATCACCGGCAGCGTAGGGACTGCGGCGCTGCTGACCGGACTCGGCATGGCCTACATCGGAACCCTGCTTGCCGGTGGGAAACCCGTCTCCTGAATAATCAGTCGAAAACCGGCGAAATGCTTCTGACAGTGTCAGTCATCGCCAAGGAGTGTCTCTTTCACGTGAAGACATCAAACCCGCGCAAAGGCGCGCGACTCCGGCGAAGCTGAACTCCGACGATGGTTCCAAGGCTGCAACATTGCCGTTCGTCGAAACGCATCGGCAGTCCGCCGAGTCCGCCGCCGAACGGATTCTGATCGGCCGCCAACGACGGCGTTCACCTGACCGCACGACGTCCCATGAGCCGGTCCCCCCACCGCGACACCTTCCACCCCCTCCCCCTTCGCGAAAAATCCCATATAGACACTGGACTCCCAGATTCGCGTTAACCCCTCCCGCAAAACTGTCCCGCTTAGGTGGCCCAACCGCTACAGTTGCAGCCATGACCGCCCACATCATCGGCTACGCCCGGGTATCGACCAATGAACAGGACCTGACCGCGCAGCGGAACGGCCTCGCCGCCCTCGGCGTGCCCGAAGACCTGATCTATGTCGACCACGGCCTGACCGGCCGGAACAGGGAACGGCCGGGCCTGCGCGAAGCCCTTGCAGCCGTCCGGGCCGGCGACACCCTGGTCGTCACCAAACTGGACCGGCTCGCCCGCTCCCTCCCCGATGCCCGGGACATCATCGAAGACCTCACCAAACGGAACGTGAAGCTCAGCATCGGCGGATCCGTCCACGACCCCACCGACCCCGTCGGCCGGCTGCTTTTCAACGTCCTGGCCATGGGCGCCGAATTCGAATCCGACCTCATCCGCGCCCGCACCCGCGAAGGCATGCAGGTCGCCAAAGCCAAGGGCCGGCTCCGCGGCAAACAACCCAAACTTTCCAAGAGCCAGGAAGCCCACCTCGACTCCCTATATAAGGGAGGACACCACACCACCACCGAGATCGCCGAGCTCTTCAAGGTCGCCCGGAGCACGGTGTACCGCATTGTGCAAAGGACTCCCTAGGCCCAACGCAGATTGAGGCACAATCGCGACCTCCTGGCGTTACTACCTAGACACGAAGTGGCTCAGTTCAATAGAAATAGCAAAGGTTCGCTAACATCACAACATGACCAGCGACGGAGCCAGCCACGAGACCACCTCGACGGATGGTGCCCACGCTCTAATGCAGTCCAGCTTCGTTCATCTCCGTTTCAAAGGCGGCCGCTTCGAGGGTCAAGCCGCCCCGCCCCTAGCCTCCATGGCCGAGCTCGCGCAAATAAACGATTTGATTATGGCTTTGGCTCCGATCATGTGGCGTCGCACCAAGGGCGCTAAGCGAATCAGGGAGGGCAACTATCCGTCTGCCCCAGTCTTAAGAATTGAGCGCTTCGCCCAAGGAAGTAGCATCCCTGTCATCGTGAGAGACGGCGGGTCAGCGACTCTCCTTAACGACCCATATGAGGCGAGCCGGGATCTCATGGAGCGGACCTTTCAGGAAATCGTAGCTAATACCGTGATTCCCGAAGACTTCCCACCAGAGTGCATACCGAAGTTGCGGCAGGTCGGCAAGTCATTTCAACCGGGAGAAAGTGCCGCATTTCTGGTTCCAGACGCCCAGGGTGTCTGGAATGAGACACTTTTCACTGCTGAGATTCGAGAGTCTTTTTGGGAAAACTTCGACCATATTAGTGAAGACACGCTGACCCTAACTGGAAAGCTTGTGTCACTGCATCGCGAACCGCAACGTCTTGTCCTGCTGCTCCCATCCGGGCAAAAAATAGACGGTAAGTTCGAAGAGGGCCACATTTGGGATGATTTGCATCGATCTCTGGGCACCTTGTCAAAGCACCCGTACACTCGTCTCAAGGCAACGGTCGAGCGTGACTACCTAAACCGGATAGTCCGTATTACCGACGTTAGGGCGGTCGAAGTCATGGAGACGTTGGCAGAAAAATGGCATGACAGATTTCTCGAGCTATTGGGTCTCCGGGATGCAGAGAATCCTTCCAGGCCTTTAGCCTCGATCTTTCATGAGGCGTGGTTTCCAGTGGGTCAGGGCTTACCGGCTGCCTGATGGTTCTTATGGTGGCATTTGGGTGTGACATTTTGACCGCTGACCATCTGGCGGTTGTCGGTG
>NZ_JAGPOT010000086.1 GCF_018224015.1 Pseudarthrobacter albicanus | reverse complement strand
TCCCAGGCCGTCAGCGGGCCGCCCAAAGCTCCGAAGAGCGGCCCGGAAGCCGTATCCCATCTCCGGATTGCCCCTTGTTCAGCGCTCTCCTAGGACGGGCCGGGCACGGACTGCCGGAACGCCCGACGGCGGCGCCTCCCCTTCCCGGGGGAGGCGCCGCCGTCGGCGTTAACCGTTCAATGCCCCAGCTACTCCTCGTCCTCCGGTTCGCGGAACTCGTCCGCGTCGAGCGGCACGACGCGCTCGTCTTCGTCGACCGGCTCCTCCGGCTCGCCCGCCTCGTCCCACTCCCCGTCATCCACGGGGGTGTCCTCGGCGAAATCGTAGGCGGGATCGGCCTCGACGGTATCCCGCACCGGCAGGGCCGGATGCGTTGCTGGCTGTGATCCGGTGTTGTCCATGGTGCAACCTCCGTGCGCTCGCGCTGGCGGCAGTGTTCCGGGCTGTCCGCTCACCAGGGCCGGGACCCCGATGCCCGGCGGCGGGCCTGCCGGAGAACCCGCCGTGGATTTCATTCGAACACCGCGGACCTTGAGGGTCAAGGGTTCCCGCGGGCCACCGGCCGGATGCCCCGCAGCGGCAGGATCTTTCAGGTCCGCCTAAACTTTCGGCTAAGGATCACCAGCCGGAAATCGGCCGGTTTTCCGGGTAGTCTTGAAACGCAACGGGGCCGCACCATGCCCTTTCAAGCCCAGGAGCTTTCGTGTTTCAGCACGCCGAATCTGACCAGAACCGCGCCGACCAGAACCGCGCCGGCACCCCCGGGAACCGCGAAACCGCCCCCCGTCACGATGCCCCGGCAGCCAGCGCCGCGGACATCAAGCGCTGGCGCCAGTACCTCGCCGACGAACGGGCCGAAGCCGCCGTCTACCGTGACCTGGCCCAGAACCGGCACGGCGAAGAGCGTGATATCCTGCTCGCGCTGGCCGAGGCCGAGGGCCGCCACGAGGCGCACTGGCTCCAGCTGCTCGGCGAGGACGCCGGCCGGCCGCGCCATGCGTCCCTCCGCAGCCGGTTTGTGGGTTTCCTGGCGCGCCACTTCGGTTCCGTGTTCGTCCTGGCCCTGGCCCAGCGCGCCGAGAGCCGCTCGCCCTACTCCCGCGACCCCTCCGCCACCCCCGCGATGGCCGCCGACGAGCAGATCCACGAAGAAGTCGTCCGGGGGCTCGCCACGCGGGGCCGCAACCGGCTGGCCGGCACCTTCCGGGCCGCCGTCTTCGGTGCGAACGACGGGCTGGTCAGCAACCTCTCCCTCGTCATGGGCATGGCCGCCTCCGGGGTGGGAAGCCACGTGGTCCTCCTCAGCGGCGTGGCCGGCCTGCTGGCCGGGGCGCTGTCGATGGGGGCCGGCGAGTTCATTTCGGTGCGGTCGCAGCGGGAACTCCTGGCCGCGACCCTTCCTACCCAGATCACCCTTGCCGCGGCGCCCGCGCTGGACATCCAGCACAACGAACTCCTGCTGGTGTACCTGGCCCGGGGAATGTCCCGGGAGGCGGCCGAACACCGCGTCGCCGAGCGGATGGGCCTGCTGGACTGCGACTGCGATCCGAGCCTGTCGCTGTGGCCGGAACGCCCCGAGGCGCCCGACCAGCACGAGGCCGTCGGCAACGCCTGGAGCGCGGCGGCGTCGAGCTTCTGCTTCTTCGCCTCCGGCGCGATCGTGCCGATCATCCCGTTCCTGCTCGGCATGACCGGGGTCGCGGCGCTCGCGGTCTCCGCCGTCCTGGTGGGCCTGGCGCTGCTGTTCACCGGCGGCGTCGTCGGGCTCCTCTCCGGCACATCCCCCGCCACCCGCGGCTTCCGCCAGCTCGCCATCGGCATGGGCGCAGCCGGCGCGACGTACCTGCTGGGCCTGGCGTTTGGCGCGGTGGTCGCATAGTGGAAGGTCCTGGCTTCCGGGACCGGAGGCCACGGCACAGCCGCTCACGCACCGCCCTGCGCATCGTCCGCAACCTGGTGGCGGCGGCCCTGATCGCCGGCGCCGCCTTCCTCGCGGCCGGCGTCGTCTACGGGGACCCCCGTTTCGCGGGGCTCTTTGAGGTCCACCGCGGGACCGGGCCCGACGGCCGGCCAACGGCGTCAGGCCAGGCGTCGGGCCAGGCATCTGCCGGGCAGGGCTCAGGTGGGGCCTCGGGCGAGCAGCCTGGCGGCACCGCGGCGGGATCCCGCACGGATGCTCCCCCGCCCGGGCTCGAAGAACAGGACGAGCCGCTGGGGACGCCGCGGAAACCCGCCGCCGTCAGCAACTCCTACAAGTTCCTCGCGACGAACGAGGACGGCTCGCCGGTGGGCTACTCCCCCTGCCGGCCGCTGCACTATGTAGTCAATGCCGGACTGGCGCCCGCGGGCGCCGGACGGCTCGTGGAAGACGCGATCAACACGGTGTCGCTGGCCACCGGCATCACGTTCATCAAGGACAACGCCACCGCCGAGACGCCGTCGCAGGCGCGGGCCCCGTACCAGAAGGATGCCTACGGGGACCGGTGGGCACCCTTGCTGATCGCGTGGACGACGCCGGAACAGGCCCCCCAGCTCAAAGGCCGCGTGATCGGCACCGGCGGCAGCACCCACTTCAGCTACGGTGACGGCCCCAAGAGCTTCGTCACCGGCAGCCTGGAACTCGATTCCCCGCAGATCACCGAGGAGCTCACCCGGGCGGACGGGGCCGCGTACGCCACGGCAGTGATCCTGCACGAACTGGGCCATGTGATGGGGCTCGATCATGTCGATGATCCGAGCCAGCTCATGTACCCGGAGATCGGCGCCCCGGACGGCCTGGCTGCCGGCGACCTGAACGGCCTGCAGGCGCTGGGCCGGGCCCCGTGCCGGAAGGATCTGTAGCCGGACGGGACACAGCGGCCGCGGGACACGGGATAGCTGTTGTCCATCCGGCAGTCCTGGCCCTCGGATCTTGTTGCAGAATAAGTCATGCAGACTTCCCGCCATTCCCTCGGCAGCCGGCCGCGCATCGGCATTCCGGTCCGCCTCAGCAGTTCCTCCGACCCCGACCCCAGGGTGGCCGAGGCCAATGACCTCTTCGACTACATCGTGGAACTGGTGCGCGACGGCGGCGGCGAACCGGTGCTGCTCGGCGCGGCGCCGGCTGCCGGAGAACCGGCGGACGCGGAGCTCAAGGCGCTCGACGGCGTCGTCCTTCCGGGCGGCGGTGACCTGGACCCGCGCCTTTACGGCGAGGAACAAGGCGCGGTGTGCTACGACGTGAACCCCGCCCAGGATGCCCTGGACGTGGCCGTCGCGCGGCACTCGATCGATGCCGGCCTTCCGGTGCTCGGCATCTGCCGGGGACACCAGCTGCTGAATGTGCTGCATGGCGGAACCCTGGTCCAGGACATGGCGGCTGGATCGGTGGTGCACAACGATCCGTCCCCGGTCCACGGCGCGGGCCCGTGGGCCTGGCATGAAGTCCGGGTGCAGCCCGGCACCAAGGTGGCGGCCCTCTACGGGAACAGCGACGGCGTCACCGTGAAGATCGCGTCCGGCCACCATCAGGCCGTGGACCGGGTGGCCGACGGCCTGTTGGTCACGGCTGTGGCGGAGGACGGCACCATCGAGGCGCTGGAGGATCCGGAACGCTGGATGGCGTCCGTCCAATGGCACCCCGAGGCGCTGGAACTGGCCGCCGAGGAGCGGCTGGCGCCCTTCCGGGCCTTTGTCGAAGTGTGCCGGGTCCGGAAGCAGGGCTAGCTGCGGCTCCCCTGGTTCCGGGCCGCCAGCGTCACCCTGACCGGCAGCCCGGTTTCCAGTGATTCCTGGGCGGCGTCGGCAATCCGGGAGGCTGCCACCGCGTCCTCCGGTGTGCACGGGTTGTCCCGCTCGCCCAGGATCAGCTCCACGAAGGCCGCCAGCTCGGAGCGGTAGGCCTGGTCGAAGCGCTCCGCGAAGGTCTTGTGGGACTCCCCGGACGGGAACATAACGCCGGCTTCGGCCGATGCAAGGGCGGACTTCTCATCGAGCCCCACGAGGAGCGAGCCGGCCGAACCCTGGATCTCCAGGCGGACGTCGTGGCCGGCCCCGTTGTAGCGCGAGGCGCTGACGGTGCCCAGCGTGCCGTCGTCGAACGTCACCAGGGCCAGCGCCGTGTCCACGTCCCCCACTTCCCCGATGGCGGGATCGCCGTTGTTGGAGCCCTTGGCGTAGACCTCCACGATTTCGCGGCCGGTCAGCCAGCGCAGGATGTCAAAGTCGTGGACGGAGCAGTCCCGGAACAGGCCGCCGGAGCCTGCCAGGAACTCCACCGGCGGCGGGGTCATGTCACAGGTAACGGCCCGCAGCGAGTGGATCCAGCCCAGCTCCCCCGCGGTGAACGCGCGCTTGGCCTCGAGGTAGCCCGCGTCGAAACGCCTCTGGTGGCCGATCTGCACGGTTCCGCCGTGGTCCCGGATATAGTCCAGCACCGGCGTGGAGTCCGCAACATTCATGGCCACAGGCTTTTCGCAGAAGACCGGAATGCCGGCGTCCACGCCCGTCCTGATCAGATCCGGATGCGTGCCCGTGCCGGTGGCTATGACCAGCCCGTCCACGCCGGACGCAATCAGCTCCTCCACGGATGCCAGGAACTCGGCGCCGATCGTGGCCGCCACGCTCCGGGCATGATCGGCGGCAACGTCAGTCAGCTTGAGCCGGACATTGATCCCCTGCGGGTTCAGCACATCGTTCAGAGCCGAGATGTTGTTGGCGTGCATGACGCCAATACGCCCCACCCCGACCAGACCGAGAGTTACATCCTTCAAAGTGTTCCTTTGCAAAAATACCGGGCCCGGGCTCCGGGCAATGAACGGGAAAGCTGGCAATGTTGGAACGTTCCAGCATGTGCTTGCTAGAGTATGGGAGGGCACCGTTCCGAGTCAAGACTTTGTATTAACAAACTGCACCAACAGCTGGAGGATGCCGTGTCAGATCCCGTGCGAAAGCGCGCCGCCACCATACTCGACGTGGCCTCCGCAGCCGGAGTATCAAAGTCGGTCGTCTCCCTGGTGCTGCGCGGCACCGGGTATGTCAGCGAAGCCAAGAGGACAGCGGTGGCACGGGCCGTGGTTGAGCTCCGCTACCGACCGAACGCCGCCGCCCGGGCGCTCAGCGAATCCCGGAGCCGGACCGTAGGAGTAGTCCTTAATGACATGCGGAATCCCTGGTTTGTCAGCGCGGTGGAGGGACTCAACGGCCGGCTCAACGAACACGGCCTGCAGATGGTTATGGGAGACTTCCGGCTGGACAGCCGCAGCGGCGAGTCACTGCTCAAGAAACTGCTCGAAATGAACATCGAAGGACTAGTCCTGGTGGGGACCATGCCGGACAGCCCGGGTCTTGCCGTTGCGGCCGCACAGGTACCAACCGTGGTGCTGGGCGCGCCGTCGGGTCCCGGCGCAAACGTGACCGTCGTGACCAACGACGACGACGCCGGAGCCCGCCTCGTGGTGGCGCATCTGGCGTTGCTGGGCCACCGGAACATCGCGCATGTGGGAGCGCCCGACACCGCTGTCGGGGCCGCCCGGCAGCGCGGCTATGCAGCGGGAATGGCGGCTGCCGGCCTGGCGGAATTCATCCGGACGATCCCCGGCGATCTCACCGAAGAAGCCGGCCACAGCGCCGGGCTTGAATTGTTGAGCGGGGCGGACAGGCCAACCGCCGTCTTCGCCGTCAACGACATGGCTGCCCTGGGAGTCATGTCGGCGGCGGAGGAACGCGGGCTCTCGGTGCCTGCGGATCTCTCCGTTGCCGGTTACGACAACACCCCGCTGGCCAGGCTTCGCAGGATCAGTCTCACTTCGGTGGACACGGCCAGCTTCGCAGCCGGCCAGCGTGCGGCGGAACTGCTGATGGCAAGACTGGAACCGGACTCTGCCCTTCCTCACGACGAACTACTGCCGCCTACGCTGCAGGCCCGGGGCAGCACAGCCGCCCCGGGCAGGTGATCCGGCAGCCGCCCCGGGCAGGTGATCGGCAGCTTCAGCGCTGAAGAGTGAACGCATCACGGAAGGCGGCCAGGGCGTCGTCGCTGTCGTTGCTTGCCCACGCTTCCATGCCCACGGTCCCGTCATAGCCCGCATCGGCAAGTGCGCCGGCGATGGCTCTGTAGTTGATCTCCCCCGTGCCGGGTTCGCAGCGGCCCGGCACATCTGCCACCTGGATTTCACCGATGTGTGGCAGGGCCGCCTGGACCAGCCCGATCAGGTTTCCTTCGCCCAGCTGGGCATGGTAAAGGTCGAGCATCAGCTTGACGTTCGGGTGCCCGGCTGCCTCCACGAGGGCAAGGGTGTCCTTGGCCCGCGCCAGCGGAATCCCGGGATGATCAAGAATGGTGTTGAGATTCTCGAGGCAGAATGTCACCCCATGCTTCTCACCAAGGTCCCCCAGTCGTTGCAGGGTGCGCACACCGGTGGTCCACATCCTGCCCGTTGAGCGGAAGACAGGGCGGGCGGCTGCGCCATCGACCAGTTCCGCCGAATGCACCACCATCCGGCTGATGCCCAGTTCCACAGCCGTGGGGATGAGCTCCGCGGCTGTCCGGACCACGTCATCGGCCGTCGCCGGGTCCACCACGCTGCCGGCGCTGTACCCCGTCATCGAGGAGAACACCGCACCGGTGGCCTTAAGCGACGGGATGTCCTTGGTGCGCGAGTCCCAGAGTTCGACGTCAAATCCGGCGCCGTGGATGCGCCGGACCCGTTCGATGAACGGCAGCTCCGTGAACACCATTTCGGCGCAGACCGCGAGCCGCATCAGTTGCCGGCCTTCGCAGCTGCCGTCAGACGAGCTCCGGGCAGAGCCACAGGCGCACCGAGTTTGACCGACTCGATGCAGGCCAGCGCCATCGCCAAAGCCCGGCGGGCGTCGGCGGCACCCGGGGTCAGCGTGAACCCGGCCTGCGGCGCCGTCTCGCCGTCGCGCCGTGCCCGGACATTGTCAGCAAAGTCGGCCAGTTCATCAGTGTAGGCCTGGCGGAAAAGTTCGACATTCAGCCGCGGTGTGTCGGCGGAAACACCGTCCGCGGTGTAGCGGCGGGCCGAGGTAGCGGTGCTCTGCCCCGCCTGGACCATGCCCTTGGACCCGAACACCTCGCCTCGGACGTCGTAGCCGTAGAGCGCACTGAAGTTCGCCTCCGCGACTGCCAGCGCACCGTTGCTGTAGCGGATGGTCACAACGGCGGTGTCCAGTAATCCGTGTTCCTTGAAGTCGGGCTCCACCAGGGCGTCGGCCACGGCGTAGACTTCCACCGGCTCGGCGCCCTCGTTGAACCAGTTCAGGGTGTCGAAGTCATGGATCAGCGTTTCGAGGAAGATGGTCCACGCAGGGATCCGGGCAGCGTGGCCGATGCTGCCGGTGCCAGGGTCCCTGGTCAGCGAGCGCAGGAGCTGTGGCTTCCCGGCCACGCCGGCGGCAAGGTCACGCTTCGCGGCAGCAAAATCAGGGGCGTAACGGCGGTTGAAGCCGATCTGGAAGTGCACCCCGGCCTTATCCACCTCAGTCAGGGCCGCGCCGAGTTCGGCAAGCGTCAGTCCGGCTGGCTTTTCGCAGAAGACATGCTTTCCGGCGCGGGCCGCCTGGGTGATCAGTGCGGAGTGGAACCGGGCCGGGCTGGCGATGATGACCCCGTCGATCTCCGGGTCGGCCAGCAGATCCGCCGCATCGGCCGTGACCTTCGCGACGCCCAGCCGGCCGGCCAGCTCCGCGGCCGCGTCCAGCGCTGGGTCGGCGATGGCCTCAAGGACGGCTCCGGGAATGCGCCGGACAATGCTTTCCCCATGGAATGCCCCCATCCAGCCGGCGCCGATGAGTCCCAGCCGGATGCCTCGTGCGGGTGTCCCTGCCTGGTTTTCAATGTAGGCCATGGGCCCGTCCTTTCCTCGTGCTGAAATCTTCTAGATCGATCTAGAAGATGTGCTGCTAATGAGTTTCGCACAGCATCGGCGGAAAATCTAGATCGATCTAGTAGACTGGGGTCCGTACCTTCCGCACGACTCAGGAGACCCCATGACAGCGAGCCCCCGCCCCACCATGGCGGACGTCGCGGCGGCCGCTGGGGTCTCAAAGGCGCTGGTTTCGATCGTGATCCGTGGGGCGGTCGGCGCCAGCCTGGCCACGCGAGAGAGGGTCCTCAATACCGCCCGGGAACTCGGTTACCGTCCGGATACGCGGGCCAGGCTGCTGCGCAGCACCCGCTCCCGCCTGCTTGGCGTGGTTTTCAACGTGACCGAGCCCTACCATGCCGAGCTCGTTGAATTACTCTACGAGGCCGGCGAGGCGGCCGGCTACGGCGTGACCCTGAGCGCGGCGGGTCCGCGGCGCAGCGAGCAGCGGGCCGTTGAATCCCTGCTGGACCTTGGCGCGGAGGCCCTGGTCCTGATCGCCCCCTCGACGCCGGCGGCAGGGCTTGCGCAGCTGCCACTTCCGGTGATTTCCATGCTCCGCCCGGTTCGCGGCGACGCCGCCGGCAGTGTCTCCAGCGACGAGGACGCGGGAATCAGGCTCGCGATGGACCACCTTCGCGGGCTGGGGCACTCCCGGATAGCCCATATCGACGGCGGGACCGCCGTCGGGTCCGCCGCACGCCGCCAATCCTACTTCAGCCACATGGCGGATACCGGGCTCGCTGCGGGTGCCTCGGTCTTCACGGGCGGCAACACCGAGGCCGACGGCTCTAGGGCCGCCCGCGAGCTGCTCGACGCGGCCGGACGGCCCGGCTGCGCCGCACGCCCCAGCGCCGTCGTCGTCTTCAACGACCGCTGCGCGCTGGGCGTGCTGGATGTGCTTGGCAAGGCCGGGCTAAGCGTCCCGAGGGACATCTCCGTGGTGGGTTACGACAACTCCCGGCTGGCACGGCTTGAGCACATCAACCTGACGTCGATCGGCCAAAACGGCCCGGAGCTGGCGGCGGCTGCCGTTCGCGCGGCTGCCGCCCGGCTGGGCGGTGGCGCGGCCGAACACTTGCTGGTGCCTCCGTTCCTGGAAATCGGCGGCACCACCGCGGCCCCTGCCGGCTCGTCGTAGCGAATCTCCCTGCCGTCCGCAAAGCGGACGCTGAATCGCCGGGCATGTTGAAGAGCCGGCCTGACATCAGGGTTGCGGCGGTGTCGGCAAAGGCCCGCGAACGCTTCAGCGAGCGAGACGCGACGGCGGCAATCACCTGGTAGGTGTGTGCCTGGAGGGATTCGGTGAATCGCCGGCGCAATGGAAAATCCCGGCCGGTGGCGTTGGCCATCAGCCGGGGGTTTCCGGGACATGGACTAGGCGGGGAGGTGGCCGCTTGTGCCGGCCACTTCCGCCTGGACTTCCTTGACCACGTCCCCGTGGCCGCCGAGCTCTTCGAGTTCGTGGGCCAGTTCTGCCAGTTCGGCGCCGCCGGCCATCTGCGCCGTCAGTTCTTCGATGGTGATGCCCTTCTTCTCGTAGTAGCCGATCGATTTGCCGCGCTTGAGCAGCAGGAACCGGTCGCCGACGGGGAAGGCGTGGTGCGGGTTGTGCGTGATGAAGACGACGCCGAGCCCGCGGTCGCGGGCCTGCAGGATGTAACGCAGCACCACGCCGGACTGCTTCACGCCGAGCGCTGCGGTGGGTTCGTCCAGGATCAGGACCTTCGCGCCGAAGTGCACTGCACGGGCGATGGCCACACACTGGCGCTCGCCGCCGGACAGCTGGCCTATGGGCTGTTCCACGTCGCGGAGGTCGATGCCCATGTCGGCCAGTTCCTTTTTGGTGATGTCCTTCATCGTCTGGACATCCATGCGCTTGAACGGGCCCCAGCCAACAGTGATTTCCGAGCCAAGGAAGAAATTGCGCCAGATCGGCATGAGGGGGACCACGGCGAGGTCCTGATAGACCGTGGCAATGCCGGAATCCAGCGCCTCGCGGGGGCTGTTGAGTTTCCGCTCCTCGCCCAGGATCTTGAAGACGCCCGCGTCGTGCTGGTGCAGGCCGGCGATGATCTTGATCAGCGTGGACTTGCCGGCGCCGTTGTCGCCCAGGACGCAGGTCACGCGGCCGTTGTCCACGGCCATGGTGACGTCGGTGAGGGCCACGATGTTGCCGTAGTGCTTGCCGACGTTGTCCAGGGAGAGCAGGTGAACGGGTGTGTGGGTCAGCGGGTCTTTTTCATCCTTGAGCAGCGTTTGCTGGTCTATCTGTTTGGCGTTCATGGGTACAGCCCCTTACTTGAGTTCCGCGCGGCGCTTGACGATCAGGTTGACTATGGTGGCCAGCAGCAGCATCAGGCCCAGGAAGAACTTGAACCAGTCCGGGTTCCACTGGGCGTACACAATGCCCTTGTTGGCCATGCCGAAGATGAAGGCGCCGATCGCCCCGCCCACCGCCGAACCATAGCCGCCGGTGAGCAGGCAGCCGCCGATGACGGCGGCGATGATGTAGAGGAATTCATTGCCGACACCTTCGCCGGACTGCACGGCGTCGAACGCGAACAGGTTGTGCATGCCCAGGATCCAGCCACAGAAGCCGACGGCCATGAACAGCCCGATCTTGGTCTTGGTCACCGGAACGCCCACGGCCCGGGCCGCGTTGGCGTCGCCGCCCGCCGCGAAGATCCAGTTCCCCACCTTGGTCCGGAGCAGGACCCACGAGGCCACGGCCACCAGGATGATCCAGGTGAACACGGTGTTCTTGACCTCGACGCCGCCGATGTTGACCGAGGAGGCGAAAACGGCCTGCGCCGATTTGAAGCCGTCCATGGTGGAAATCGACGGCGAGGAGACCGAGCCGCCGATGAGGCGGGTCAGGCCAAGGTTCAGGCCCGTCAGCATCAGGAAACTTGCCAGCGTCACGATGAAGCTGGGCAGTTTGGTCTTGATCAGGATCCAGCCGTTGATGAAGCCGATCGTCAGCGAGACCGCCAGCGCCAGCAGCACCCCGACCCAGACGTTGGTGGTGAAGTACCAGCTGAACAGGGAGGCTGTCAGGGCCGAACTGATCACTGCCACACCGGTGGAGAGGTCGAACTCGCCGCCGATCATCAGCAGTGAAACACCCACCGCCATGATGCCGATGGTGGAACTGCCGTAGAGCACGGTGGCGAAGGCGTTCGGCTGGATGAAGGTCTGCGAAACAATGGCGAAAAAGACGAACAGCACGATCGCGCCAACGAGCGCGCCGACTTCGGGGCGGCCCAGCAGTTTCTGGAGCGGGTTGCGCGTTCCCACGCGTTCATCGCCGGCCAGGGGCTTGGTGAGTGTTTGGGTCATGGTCATTCTCCTTAGCGCCTGGCCCGGGACATGCCCGGGCCAGGCTGAAAAAACTGCTTAGCGGACGCCCTGCTGGGCGAACTTGAGGGCATCTGTTGCCGCTGCCTTGTCAACGATGGTGGGTCCGGTCAGCACGGGCTGCCCGCCGCCGATTTTGAACCCGCCGCGCTTGGTCTGCCAGATGGAATCAATGGCGCTGTAGCCCTGGAGCCACGGCTGCTGGTCCACGGTGAAGATGACGTCGCCGTCCACGATTTTCTGCGCCAGTTCGGCGTTCATATCGAAGGAGGCCACCTTGACCTTGCTGTTGGCCGACGCGACGGCCTTGAGGATGGTCAGTGTGTAGGGGGCGCCCAGACCGATGATGGCATCAGCGTCGGCTGTTGCCTGCAGTTTGGCTGTCACAGTGGAGGAAACCTGGGTCATATCAGTGCCGGTGACGTACAGGATTTCGGTGGCAGGCACTTTATCCTTGACGCCGGCGCACCGCGCTTCCAAGCCCACGTGGCCCTGTTCCTGGATAACGCAGATGGGATGCTTGAGGCCCAGCGAGGCGAGCTTCTCGCCAACGGCGGCACCGGCAAGCTTTTCGTTGGATCCGAAGTGGGTGAACGCGCCCAGCTGTGCGGATACGGACTCACCGGCGTTGAGGCTGACTATGGGAATGCCTGCGTCAGTTGCCTTCTTGAGTGCATCCTTGAGCGCATCAGGCTTCGCCAGCGTGACGGCAATGCCGTCGACTTTCTGGTCCACGGCCTGCTGGATGAGCTGCGCCTGCCGGCCGCCTTCGGGATCCGAGGTGTAAAGCAGCTCAACATTGTCCTTCGCAGCGGCTTCCTGCGCACCCTTCCGGACAATGTCCCAGAACGTGTCGCCCGGTGCTGCGTGGGTGATGAGTGCGACTTTGAGCCGCGGGGTGCTGACTGCCTGGCCACCGCCGGCGGCATTCCCCGAGTCTGCCGGCTTCCCGCCTGTGGTGGAGCAGGCACTAAGGCCGAGCATGGGGACAACCGCCGCCACCAGGGCTGCCTTCCGCCAAGAGAACTTCGTCACGATAAATCTCCTTTGATTTCGGGGCCGGAGGGCAGCCTCTTCGCTGCATTCCGTTAGCCCCCTATAGAGATCATGGTGACTCGGCTCACAATTGTCAACAGTTTGTCCTGACATTAGGATGTTTAGACCTAATGTTCATTGATTGAGCTTGCGGTATGCAGTCCCTGAGGCCGCCGGCAAGGAACCTCCCGCCCCTTGGATCCCCCAAATCGTCCTGCTAGTATCAAAGAAAAGGCAGTATGTCCTATCAAGCGAACATAGCCTGACATACGCGGAGGATCCGGCACTATCGGACACCGCGCGGCACAAGGGAGCACTCAATGGCGACGCAACTCAATCTCAGCATCGACCGCTCGTCACCCGTTCCCCTCTACCACCAGGTGGTGCAGGGCATCGAGGCGGCCATCCACACGGGGCTGCTGGAACCCGGCAGCCGGCTGGAAAACGAAATCGATCT
This sequence comes from Pseudarthrobacter albicanus, assembly GCF_018224015.1. GTDB lineage: Bacteria > Actinomycetota > Actinomycetes > Actinomycetales > Micrococcaceae > Arthrobacter > Arthrobacter albicanus. Next base: position 20,396 of record NZ_JAGPOT010000086.1, on the reverse strand, counting down.
CGCCGCCCAGCTGAACCTTTCACGTCCCACCATGCGCAAGGCCATGGACGAACTCGTCCGTTCCGGACTCCTTGTGCGCAAGCGCGGGGTCGGAACCCAGGTGGTTTCCAGCCAGGTGCGGCGCCCGCTGGAACTCTCCAGCCTGTACGACGACCTCACCAATAACGGCAGCAAGCCCACCACCGAGGTGCTGAGCTTTTCCCACATTGAGGCCGACGCCGCCACCCGGGAGGCACTCCAGCTTCCGGCCGGCGCCAAGGTTTACCACTTCACCCGGCTCCGGAAGGTCGGCGGCAAACCGCTCGCACTGATGGAGAACTGGGTCCGCGACGACATCACCACCATCGATGAAGTTGTCCTCGGCTCCCAAGGCCTCTACGCGATCCTCCGCAATGGAGGGGTGAACTTCCGGCTGGCATCCCAGAGGATCGGCGCCATGATCGCCAACAATTACCAGGCGCCGCTGCTGGAGGCTGCTCCCGGTTCCGCCCTGGTGACCATGGAGCGCACGGCCGTCGATGACACGGGCCGCATGGTGGAAACAGGCCACCATGTCTACCGGGCAGATTCCTACAGCTTCGAAATGACGCTGGTCCAACGCTAAGCTCCGGCGCCCGGGCACACATACCGAAAGAGAAAATCTATGGCCAACTGGGTCTATCCGCTGGGTTCCGCCGCCGAAGGCAGTTGGGACATTTCATTGGGAACCTCCGACTCCACGCTTGCCGTGGACGGCTGGGCGCACACCGGACTGAAGGTGGCCACGCTGGCCGCGGGCGGCGCCGTCGAGCTTGACCGTGGCGCCGAGGAACGCATCGTGGTTCCGCTCAGCGGATCCTTCACGGCGACCGTGGACGGCCAGGAGTACCGTCTGGCGGGCCGGGACAGCGTCTTCAGCGGCCCCAGCGATGTGCTGTACACGGGAACCGGCACGGCCGTGACCATCGCTTCGGCCGACGGCGGCCGGGTAGCGGTTGCCACCGCCCCGGCGAAGGCCTCGCACCCCACGCGCCTGATCACCGCCGCGGAGACGCCGGTGGAGCTGCGCGGGGCCGGCAATTGCTCCCGCCAGGTCCACAATTTCGGCACGCCGGCGGCCCTCGAAGCAGACCGCTTCATCGTCTGCGAGGTCCTCACCCCGGCCGGGAACTGGTCCTCCTATCCCCCGCACAAGCACGACGAGGAAAAGGACGGCGAGACCAGCCTCGAGGAGATCTACTACTTCGAGACCCGGGTAGCCCCCGGAGCGCCGGAACGCCAGGGCGCGGACGACGCGATCGGCTACCAGCGTGTCTATGCCTCCGATGAGCGGCCCATCGATGTCTCGGCCGAGGTGCGGACCGGCGACGTCGTGCTGGTGCCCTACGGCTGGCACGGCCCCGCGATGGCCGCCCCCGGTTATGACATGTACTACCTCAACGTCATGGCCGGCCCCGGCCCGGTCCGCGACTGGCTCATCAGCGATGACCCGCACCACGGCTGGATCCGCCAGACCTGGGCCGGAAAAGACGTGGACCCCCGGCTGCCGTTCGGCAGCCAGGGGTCCTAGTCCCGAGGCGGGCCGACCGCATCAGTCAGGCCGGCTGCAGTTCGGTGCTGTCCTGCTGGCTGTCAGCCGTGCCGGCGTCGGTGGGTCGGGGACCTTCGGTGCGTCCGGCGTCGTTCCGCTTGGCGTGAGCGGCTGCGAACGCCATCACGCCAAGGCCCAGCAGGGTGATGCCGGCGCCGGCCCAGATCGGCGAGGTGTAACCGAGTCCGGCGGTGATGGTCACGCCGCCCATCCAGGCGCCGAGGGCATTTCCGACATTGAAGGCGCCGATGTTGGCGCCGGAGGCCAGGGTGGGGGCGCTGTTGGCGTACTTCATCACGCGCATCTGCAGCCCGGGGACGGTGGCGAAGCCGAAGCCGCCCAGCAGCACCATGGAGGCGATGGTCATGGGCTGGTTGCCGGCGGTCAGCGCGAAGGCCACAAGCACTACGACGAGGGCAGCGAGAACCACGAGCAGGGTGCGGTCCACGTTTTTGTCCGCGGCCTTGCCGCCGAGGGTGTTGCCGATGAAGAGTCCCACCCCGAAGAGGATCAGCAGCCACGGCACGGTGGAGGCGGCGAAGCCGGTGACTTCGGTGAGCGTGAAGGCGATGTAGGTGAAGGCGCCGAACATGCCGCCGTAGCCGAGGATGGTGACGAGGATGGAGAGCCAGACCTGGCCGGAGCGGAAGGCGCGCAGTTCAGTGCGGAGCCCGCCGGGTGCTGCGTGGCCGGAGCCCGTCCTGGGCACAAGCGTCAGGATCCCCCCGAGGGCCAGGACGCCGATGGCGGTGATCGCCCAGAACGTCGAACGCCAGCCCGCGGCCTGGCCCAGCATGGTGCCGAACGGGACCCCCAGCACATTGGCCGCCGTCAGTCCCGTGAACATGATGGCGATCGCGCCGGCCTTTTTGTCCGGGGCCACCATGCCGGCCGCCACCACGGCCCCGATGCCGAAGAACGCGCCGTGCGCCAGCGCGGCAATGATGCGGCCGGCCATCATGGTCCAGTAGTCGGGTGCGAGGGCGGAGACGAGGTTGCCGGCGATGAACAGCACCATGAGCACGGCGAGCACGGGCTTGCGCTCGAACCGCGTCACCGCCGCGGTGAGCAGGAATGCCCCCACGACGACGGCGAGGGCGTAGCCGGAGATCAGCCACCCGGCCGTGGCGTCGCTGACCTGGAAGTCGGCGGCCACCTCGGGCAAGAGGCCCATGATGACGAACTCGGTGAGTCCGATCCCGAACCCGCCGAGGGCGAGCGCAATGAGGCCGAGAGGCATGGGAAGCTCCTTCGAAACTGTACGGGGAGATAGCGGAAGCGTAAGCTATTAGTTGCAGACGCGTTATTTATTGTTGCACAAGCGATTATCCCGCGCAAGCAACTACTTTGTGGGCTGCCCGCTTTTCGGGGAGGAGCGGGCTGATTGGAAGGGAGCATCAGATGGGCATCAAGGACGACGCCGTCGAGGTCCGGGCGCAGGGCTGGCGGACGCTGGCGGCCCTGCACGGGCTGATCGAGGCGGAGCTGGAGCGCTCGCTCCAGGCCGAGGCGCAGCTGTCAGTCGTGGAGTACACCGTGCTGGATGCGCTGAGCCGCCAGGACGGCTGGCACATGCGGATGCAGCAGCTGGCCCGCGCCACCGCGTTGAGCGCCAGCGCCACCACGCGGCTGGTGAACCGGCTGGAGGACCGCGGCCTGCTGACCCGGATCCTGTGCGCGGATGACCGCCGCGGGATCTACACCGAACTCACCCCCGCCGGCCTCAAGCTGCTGGAGCACACCCGCCCTGTCCACGATGCCACGCTGGAGCGCGCCCTGGCGGAGGCGCACGAGGTGCCGGAACTGGCACCGCTGGTTGATGCGCTCCCCAGGCTGCACGCAGGAGTCTAGCCCGAACCGCACAAAGCCCCGCTCCGCGAAGAATCGCGGAGCGGGGCTACCTGCTGGTAACGCTATGCGGTGACGGGTTCCTTGGCGGCAGGCTGCTTGAAGAAGTGCTCCAGGTCCTCAAGGCTCTTGCCCCGGGTCTCCGGAACCACGCGCTTCACCCAGACGATCGCGGCCAACTGGAGCACGACGAAGATGAAGAACGTCGCCGAGACGCCAATCCAGGAAACCATCTGCGGGAAGAAGAACCCGATCAGGAAGTTGATCATCCACAGCACGAAGACACAGATGCCCATGGCAATGCCGCGGACATGCAGCGGGAAGATTTCGGCCATCGTCAGCCACGTCACGGTGCCAATGCAGGACTGCATGGAAGCGAGGAACGTCACCATGAACAGCAGCACCAGATAGCCGCGGAGGGTGCCCTCCGGGATGAGCATGGAGATGATGCCGATGGCCAGCAGGGATGATGCCGTGCCGGTCAGGCCAACGATCAGCATGGACTTCCGGGGCAACCGCGACATGAGTGACATCCCGACGACGACGGCGACCACCGAAGTGACGCCGTTGACGACGTTGGCGATGAGTGCGCCCTGGTCACCGAAGCCCGAGCTGGAGAGGATGGAGGTGCCGTAGTACATGATGGCGTTGACGCCGCTGATCTGGTTGATCACGGCCATGCCCAGCCCGACGACGAAGATGCGCCGGATCCACGGAACCGTGATGTCACGGAAGGTGCCAAGGTTGGATTGGTAATCTTCCCTCGCAGCCTGCCGGACTTCATCGAACTCGGTGGAAATATCATCCGAGGCGCGCGACCGGCGCAGTACCTCAAGTACTTCACCGAAGCGGCCGGCCGAAGCCAACCAGCGGGGGCTTTCAGGCAGCAGAAGCATTCCGAACCACAGAACCACAGCCGGCAGCGTGGCAATGACGAGCATCCACCGCCACACGTGGGAGGCCTCCGGGAAGGCGTTGCCCAGCACGGCGTTGAACGTGAAGGCCAGGAACTGTCCGGTCACAATCATGAGCTCGTTCTGCGTCACGATTCGTCCGCGCTGGGCCGCCGGGGACATTTCCGCGAGGTAGACCGGAACGATCACCGACGCTCCGCCGACGGCAAGGCCCAGCAGGGTGCGGGAGGCGATCAGCAGTTCGGTGCTGGGCGAGATGGAGCAGGCGATGGTGGCGACCGCAAAGATCAACGCGAGCCCCATGATGGTCCGGCGCCGGCCGAAGCGGTCGGACAGCCGGCCCGCAGAGATGGCACCGAACGCCGCCCCGAAGAGCAGTGTGGAGGTCACGAGCCCCTCGGTCAGCGGGGTGAGGCCGAGGTCCCGCTGCATGAACGGCAGGGCGCCATTGATAACGCCGGTGTCATAGCCGAAAAGGAGGCCGCCAAACGTGGAGAACAGCGCCACGCGCCGCATGAAGCCCCTGGGATTCGATGCTCCCCCGGTTGTCCGGGCTGCGGCTTCTCCGACCGCGGAATCGGCCTCGGCCCCGGCAGGAGCTGAGTTCGTCGCCGTTTTGGCGGGCGCCGTTTTGTCGGACGTCGTCATACGCTCACCTTTTCGATGTGCTGCTGCATCGTTTCCAGCTGGTAGCGGGAGACCTCGGCGGCGTCGTCCTCCTCGGCGAAGACGCTGGAGACCATGACCGTGTCCTCGCGGTCCAGGAAGCCGATTTCCTTCAGGCCGCCGAAGAACTCGGCCCAGTTGACGTCGCCGTCGCCAATTTTCAGGTGCTGGTGCACGCGGACCGGGTTGCCGGGCGGGTTGGTGATGTAGCGCAGCCCGTGCGAGGCATGGTGGTCCATGGTGTCCGCGACATGGACCAGGCGCAGCTTGTCCCCCGCCGCCCGCATGATGTCCAGCGGCGGGTTCTTCATGTGGAAGCTGTGCGAGGCCACGTAAACCAGGCCCACGTTCTTGGAGTTCAGGCCGCGGATCACCCGGATGGCGGCCAAACCCTCCTCCACGAAGTCGTCCGGGTGGGGATCGATCAGCAGGTCGATCCCCTCCCGTTCGATGATCGGCAGCAGTTCCTCCATGGAGCGGTAGAAGGCCCGCTCGGATTCCTCGGCCTTCTCGGGACGGCCACTGAACTCGGTGTTCATGGTGCCGACGCCCAGGTCCACCGTGATCTGGATGGCGCGCTTCCAGTACCGGACCGCTGCCTCACGGGCATCCTCATCAGGGCCTGACCAACGCAGCACCGGCAGCACAGAGGCGATCTCGATTCCCGCATCCTTGCAGGACTTGGCCAGCTGGGCCACGAGCTCGTCATCAGCCTTGGGGTGGTTGAAGAACGGGATGAAGTCCGGGTGCGGGGTCATCTGCATGTACTCGTAGCCGAGGTCAGCGACCACCCGGGGGAACTCCAGGAGGCCATGGCTGTGGTGGAACGGCGTGGGGTCAAGGGCGATTTTCACTTAGGAACACTCCATTGTGGATCAGGCGGCGGAATTGCGGCTTGGCTCGCGTCTAGCGGTAGAGGGCGGGCTTGGCGTTCAGCTTCACGGCGACCTTCTCGCCGTTCTTCTGCGCGTCCACGCCGGCTTCGCAGCAGGCCGCGGTGGCGTAGCCGTCCCAGGCGGTGGGGCCGCCGATTTCGCCGCGCCGGGCAGCGTCAACCCAGGACTGGATTTCGACGTCGTATGCCGGGCCGAAGCGCTCCTCGAAGCTGGGGGTGACGGTGCCGCCCCAGCGGCCGGCGGTGCGCGTGTACGGCCCCTTGTCTCCGCCGATGCTGACGATGCCGTCCTCGAAGGAGGCCTGGGTTGCCACTTCGTAACCGAACTTGGCGTTGACGTAGATCTCGACATCGGCCAGCACGCCGGACTCGGTCTCGATCAGGACGTGCTGCGGGTCGTGCTGGCCGGCCGGGGCGTTCCTGGTGGCCTTGCCGAGGCGGACCTGGACTGAGGTGATTTCCTCGCCCGTGAAGTAGCGGATCGCATCGAATTCATGGACCACGGAGTCGTTGATCAGCATCTCATTGGTGAAGCCCGTGGGGGTGGTGGGGTTGCGGTGCTGGTGGTGCAGCATGAGCAGTTCACCGAGCTCGGAGTCGCGGATGATCTTGCCCAGGGCGGCGTACTCAGCGTCGAAGCGGCGCATGAAGCCGACCTGGATGCGCTTGTGGCCCAGCTTTTCTTCGGCCTCGACGATCTTCCAGGCGGACTCGGCACCCGGGGTCAGCGGCTTCTCGCAGAGGATCGGGATGTCTTTGGCGATCGCCTTGAGCAGGATTTCCTCGTGCAGGAATCCGGGGGTGGCGATCAGCACGGCGTTGACGTCACCGTTGTTGAGTGCTTCGTCGGCATCGGCGAGGGCGACGGCGCCCGGGATGCCTTCGATGGCCGCCTGAGCACGGGCGAGGTCGACGTCGACGACGGCGGCAACTTCCGCGCCGTGGATGCGGGTGTTGAGCCGGTGGATGTGGTCTGCGCCCATACGGCCGGCGCCGATGACGGCTACGCGAAGGGTTTCAGTCATTGTTCTTTCCTTTGGTTTCGGGAGGTTTGAGCAAGCCGCGTCTAGTTGACGGCGGTGCGGGAGCCGCAGGAGAGCAGGTAGTTGCGGGTGCGCTTGGCGATCGGCATGGGGACATCAAAGGCTACCGGGTACATGTCCTGTTCCACGATGCCGAAGATGGGCCGGTTCAGCGCCTCGACGGCTTCGATCACGGCGCGCAGGTCCGGCAGCCCGTTGGGCGGTTCGGTCATGACGCCGGCCAGGTTGGCGGCGGCCCAGGTCATGTTTTCCGCATTGACCTTCCGGAGGATGTCCGGGTTGATCTGCTTCAGGTGCAGGTAGCCGATCCGGTCCGGGTAGCTCTTGATCAGCTCAAGGCTGGACGCGCCGCAGTATTCGGCGTGGCCGGTGTCCAGGCACAGGTTCAGGTACTTGGAATCCGTGGCGGCCAGCAGGGTCTCGATGTCCTCCTGCGCCCCCACGTGCGAGTCTGCGTGCGAGTGGAACTGCTGCTTCAGGCCGAAGTCCTCCAGCAGCGTCTTGCCGAGGCGGTTGTGGCCGCTGAACAGGTCGCTCCAGGCCTGCTCGGTGAGCTCGCCGCTCTCCACGGCTTCGCCGGTGACGTCGTCGCGCCACATGGCCGGGATGACCACGATGTGCTCGCCGCCCATGGCTGCGGTGAGTTCTGCAACCTTGCGGGCCGGCTCCCAGGCCGTTTCCCACTGGTCCACGCCGCGGTGGAAGGCGGTGAACACGGTGCCGGCGGTGACCTTCAGATCGCGCTGCTTGAGTTCCTCGGCCAGCCGGGCGGGATCGCTGGGGAGGTAACCGTAGGGGCCGAGCTCGATCCACTTGTAGCCGGCTTCGGCCACCTCGTCGAGGAACCGCTCCCACGGGGTCTGCTTGGGGTCATCCGCAAACCAGACGCCCCAGGAGTCCGGCGCGGTGCCGATGATCAGCTTGTTCTCTACTTCAGTCATGACAGCGTTGTCTTTCTCGAGTCTTCCTCGCGGGGCGAGTGGTCAGTTGGAGGGGAAGTTGTAGGAGGTCGTTCAGTCCCGCCGGCCGCGTCCTTCAGTGTCGTCATCGGCGCGTCCGGGGACAGCGTCCTCTCCCCCGGCCAGCTCGTCGGGGAGACCCTCGGCGATGCCGTCGTGGCGCACGGCGTGGCTGTCGTCGGCGTGCGACGGGAAGTTGTAGGAGGCACCCGAGGCGTGGGTCGGTTCGGGCCAGCGGGACGTGACCACCTTGCCGCGGGTGTAGAAGGAGACGCCTTCCGGGCCGTACATGTGCTTGTCGCCGAACATTGATGCCTTCCAGCCGCCGAAGGAGTGGTAGGCCACGGGGACGGGCAGCGGCACGTTGATGCCGATCATGCCCACCGTGACGGAGCGCTGGAACTTGCGGGCGTTGGCGCCGGAGGAGGTGAAGATGGCGGTGCCGTTGCCGTAGGGGTTGGAGTTGACGAGGGCGATGCCTGCATCGAGGTCGTCCACCCGGACCACCACCAGGACGGGCCCGAAGATTTCCTCGGTGTAGGCGGTCATCTCCGCCTTGACGTGGTCCAGGACGGTGGGGCCCACCCAGAAACCGTCCTCATGGCCCGGGACCACCAGGTCGCGGCCGTCCACCACCATGGCGGCACCGGCCTGCTCGGCCTCGGTGACGATCCTGACGATCCGTTCCTTGGAGGCCGGCGTGATGACCGGACCCATTTCGGCGCCGGGGGCGGTGCCGTTGCCGACCTTGACGGCCAGGGCACGCTCCTCGACCTTCTTGACCAGCAGTTCGGCGGCGTCGCCGACGGCGACAGCAACGGAAATGGCCATGCAGCGTTCACCGGCAGAACCGAAGGCGGCGGCGGCCAGGTGGTCCGCGGCGCTGTCCAAATCGGCGTCGGGCATGATGATCGCGTGGTTCTTCGCCCCGCCCAGTGCCTGGACACGCTTGCCGTGCGCCGTGGCTGTCTCGTGCACGTACTTGGCGATCGGGGTGGAGCCGACGAAGGAGATGCCGTCGACGTCCGGGTGGGTCAGGAGCCCGTCGACGGTTTCCTTGTCGCCGTGCAGGACCTGGAACACGCCGTCGGGCAGGCCGGCCTGCTTCCACAGCCTGGCCAGCAGCATGGAGGCGGACGGATCGCGCTCGGAGGGCTTGAGGATGAAGGCGTTGCCCGTGGCGATGGCCATCGGCGCCATCCACAGCGGCACCATGACCGGGAAGTTGAACGGGGTGATGCCCGCAACGACGCCGAGGGGCTCGCGGAACGAGAAGACATCGATCCCGGTGGAGACCTGGTCCGAGTAGTCACCCTTGAGCAGCTGCGGAATGCCGCAGGCGAACTCGATGACTTCCAGGCCGCGGCCTATTTCTCCCTTGGCGTCGGAGAGGACCTTGCCGTGCTCGGCGGTGATCAGCTCGGCGAGCTCGTCCACATGAGCGGCGACCAGTTCGCGGAATTTGAACAGCACGGCGGTGCGCTTGGCGAGGGAGATGTCGCCCCAGCTGGCCGCAGCCGCCTTGGCGGCCGCAACGGTGGCGTCCAGGTCCGCCCGGTTCGCCAGCCGCAGCTCCGCGGAGACGGCGCCGGTGGCCGGGTTGTAGACGGGCTGGGTGCGGTCGCCCTCGCCGGCGGTCTCAGCGCCGTTGATGAAGTGGTGGATGGTCTTGGTGGTGGTCGTCGTCGACATAATAATGGACTTCCTTGGTCTGTTACTGAAGGGGTTCAGCTTCTGAAGGGATTCAGCCCAGCAGCTTGCGCTGGCGGTTCTTGTGGTCGGTGTAGGTCTTGAAAGCCCGCCGGGTGGATTCGAGTTCCGAGATCTGGGACACCGGAACGTCCCACCAGGATTCGGAGCCGGGGGCGTCCAGCAGCGGATCGGATTCAACGTGGATCACGATCGGGCCGCCGCGTTCCGGAGCGGCTTTGGCATCGCGGATGGCCTGTTCGAGTTCGGCGATGACCTTCTCCCCCGGTTCGATCCGGATGACGTTCACGCCGAGGCTTTCGGCGTTCAGGGCTAGGTCCACCGGGAGCCGTTCGCCTTCGTCGAAGCTGTGGTGCTCCTCATCCAGGGCACGGTACTGGGTGCCGAAGCGCTGGGAACCCAGGGACTCGGAGAGCGAGCCGATGGAGGCGTAACCGTGGTTCTGGATCAGGACGACGATGAGCTTGATCCGCTCGGCGACGGCCGTGACGAGTTCGGTGTGCATCATCAGGTAGGAGCCGTCCCCGACCATGACGACGACGTCGCGCTGCGCGCCGCCCGCAGCGGCTTCGGCCAGCGCCGCGCGCTTGACGCCGAGACCGCCCGGGATTTCGTAGCCCATGCAGGAGTAGGCATATTCGACGTGGTAGCCGAACGCGTCCCGGACGCGCCACATCTTGTGCAGGTCGCCGGGGAGTGAGCCCGCGGCGCAGATGACCACGTCCTGGGCGTCCATGGCGCGGTTCGTGGCGCCGATGATCTCGTTCTGGGCCGGCAGCGGCGTGAACCGGGTATCGTAGGCTTCATCGACCGTGGCGTTCCAGCGGGTCTTCTCGGCCGCGATGGCCTGTTCCAGGTCCGCGCCGATGCGGTAGCCCCCCAGGGCCTGGTTCAGCTTGACCAGGGCCTTGCGGGCGTCGGCAACGATGGGCAGGGCGGTGCCGTGCTTGTAGGCGTCGATCGGTGCGACGTTGATGTTGATGAACTTCACGTCCGGGTTCTGGAACGCGGTCCGCGAGGCGGTGGTGAAGTCCTCGTAGCGGGTGCCAATGCCGATGATCAGGTCCGCGTCGGCAGCGATGGCGTTGGCCGCCGTCGTGCCGGTGGAGCCGATGGCGCCGAGGGAGAACGGGTGGTCCCAGGGCAGGACGCCGACGCCGGCCTGGGTGTTGCCCACCGGGATGCCGGTCAGCTCGGCGAACTTCGCCAGTTCGACGTTGGCGTAGGCGTACAGCACGCCGCCGCCGGCGATGATCAGCGGGCGCTTCGCGGCGCGGATGGCCTCGGCGGCGCGGCGGATGTCCTCGTCGTCGGCGTCCGGGCGGCGGATGCGCCACTCGCGTTCGGCCAGGAACTCCTCTGGCACGTCGAAGGCTTCGGCCTGGACATCCTGCGGCAGCGAAATGGTGACGGCGCCGGTTTCGGCCGGGTCCGTCAGGACGCGCAGGCCGTGGTGGAACGCCGAGAACAGCTGTTCGGGGCGTGAGACCCGGTCGAAGAACTTGGACAGCGGCCGGAACGCATCGTTGACGGTCACGTCGTAGGCGTCCGGGCGTTCCAGCTGCTGCAGCACGGGGTCCGCGGCGCGGGTGGCGAACGTGTCGCTGGGCAGCAGCAGCACGGGCAGCCGGTTCGTGGTGGCCAGCGCCGCGCCGGTGAGCAGGTTGGTCGAGCCCGGTCCGATCGAGGTGCTGATGGCGAAGGTCTGCCGCCGGCGGGTGTGCCGGGCGTAGCCCACGGCCTGGTGGACCTGGGCCTGCTCATTGCGGCCCTGGTAGTACGGCATGATGGTCGGGTCCAGCTGCTGGTACTGCTTGAGGGCCTGGCCGACGCCGGCGACGTTGCCGTGGCCGAAGATGCCGAACGTGCCCGGAATCAGCCGTTCGCGGTAATCCTGGCCGCCGACCCGGTCAACGGTGTACTGCCTGGACAGGTACTCCACGACGGCCTGCGCGACCGTCATTCTGCGTGTTGACATGGGTCACTCCGATGCTTCTGCGGTGCGGTTACGGGCGGGCGTGCCGTTCAGGAGGGAGGCGGCGGTCGCCACGGCTCCGGCGACGTCGCCGTCCTGCGGATACAGGAGGGTCCGGCCCACGGTGAGGCCCTGGACACCGGGGAGGGCCAAAGCGGCCTCCCAGCTGGCGAAGACCTCGTCCTGCGTTCCTTCCGGGTCCCCGCCCAGCAGCACTGTCGGCATGGTGGTGGCCGCCATGACGCGCTCCATGTCGGCCACCACCGGCAGCTTCATCCAGGTGTAGGCGCTCGTGGAGCCAAGGCCTTCGGCGATGGCGATGGACTTGATCACGGCGTTGGTGGAGAGGTCGTTGCGGACCTTGCCGTGTTCACGGACGGAGAGGAAGGGCTCCACCATGGCGATCAGCTTTCGCTCGGCAAGCGAATCGATGGCCTTCGCTGTGGCTTCGAGCGTGGACACCGTGTCCGGGTCCCCGAGGCAGATCCGCGTGAGCATCTTGCCGCCGTCGGCGCCCAGCGCTTCCAGCGCGGCGGCCGTGTGGCCGGTGAAGCGGTCATCGAACTCGTTGACCAGGCCGGAGAGGCCGCCGCGGTTCATCGATCCGAAGACCAGCTTCCCGTCGAGCGCACCCAGCAGGAGGAGATCGTCCATGATGTCCGGAGAGGCCAGGATGCCGTCAACGAGCGGATTGGCCAGCGCAATCTGGAGACGGTCCAACAGTTGACGGCGGTCCGCCATGGCCACGGGATCGTTTCCCACGGCGAGGGCGCCGCGGGCCGGGTGGTCGGCGGCAACAATGAAGTTCTGCCGGCCGTACTTGGGGCCGGGATGGCGGCGGCGGGCCTTCGCCGCCCGCGCGATTGCGTCCGGATCCTCCAGGCGGATGGTGCTCAGGTGCTCGTAGCGGCGGGGATCGTCGTCCGCGGCCGTGGGGGCCGGTGTCGGCTGGGAGGCGTAGAGGCTCACAGTGCTGCTCCTTCGGGGGCGTGCTGGCCGGGAAGAAACTGCCCCGGAGCCAGACGGCCACGTTCGGCCAGCAGCGAGGTGACCTCTTCCGGCGTCGGCATGGCATCGGCGCAGGAGAGGCGGGAGGCCACAATGGCGCCGGCGGCGTTGGCGTAATCCAGGACCTGGGCCAGCGGCCAGCCGGACAGCAGTCCGTGGCAGAAGGCCCCGCCGAACGAGTCGCCGGCACCGAGGCCGTTGACGGTCTCCACCGGGACTGGCGCGGAGACAACGCGTTCGGTGCGGGTCTTTGCCATAACGCCTTCCGGCCCAAGCTTGACGACGGCGATCTCCACGCCGGCGGCCAGCAGACGGTCCGCCTGCTCGTCCGGGGTTCCCTCACCCACGGCGACGGCACATTCCTTGTCATTGCCGATAGCCACCGTGACATGGGGCAGGATCTTGGCGACCTGGGCCCGGGCTTCCTCTTCGGAGGCCCAGAACATGGGGCGGTAGTCCAGGTCCAGGATGGTGAACTGGCCGTCCTTGAGGCCGGTGCGCGGGCGGGCTGCGTGCGCGGCCAGGTGCGCCTCACGGCTGGGCTCCTGGCAGAGCCCGGTCACGGTGGACCAGAAAATGCCGGCGTCCCGGATGGCGTCCAGGTCCAGCTCCGCGGCCTTGATCTGCAGGTCCGGCGCCGTGGGGAAACGCCCATAGAAGTAGAGCGGGAAATCATCCGGCGGCATGATGGCACAAAAGGTGACCGCGGTGGGCCATTCCTTGACCGGAGTAACGAAGGTGTCGTCCACCTTGAACTTGCGCAGTTCACGGTGGAGGTACGTGCCGAAGGCGTCGTCGCCGGTGCGGCTGATAACGGCGCTACGGCGCCCGTGGCGTGCGGCAGCGACGGCAACGTTGGACGGGGAGCCGCCGAGATACTTGCCGAAGGACTGTACGTCCGCGAGGTCCACCCCGATGTCGTTCGGGTAGATATCAACACTGATGCGCCCGATCGTGAGCAATTCGTGGGTCACGGTGATCGTGGACCTTTCTGTTGAGACTGTGTACCTCTGCGGGCGTGGGCCCGGCGCCTGGGCGGACCTCGCGTGAGCGGGGCCACATCCACTACTCTGCACCAGAATTCATGTCCTGTCAAAGGTTTGTTCTGACATATTTACAACTTGCATTTGGCGCACTTTGCGGTTCATTGCCAGCCGCGATGACACGGCATGGACTACTTCCGCGGGACCGCCAGCTCCCCCGTAACGTACTGCGCGCGGCCGAATCCGAAGGACCAGTCGCCCGCCGTGTTTTCCACGTAGCCAATGAAGACATCCTCGCCCGCAACGCCCACATCAGCGAGCCTGGCCGCAATGGCCGCGAACAGACTCGCTTTTGCCTGCTGGCTCCGGCCGCCCTGCGTAAAGATCTGGATCATGACCACGTCGGGAGTGCGCTCAAAGCCGAGCCCGGCATCCTGGGCGAAAATCTGGCCCTGCGCGTGCTCCGTCAGGACATGGAAGTAGTCCCGCTCCGGGATTCCATACTCCGCGAGGATCGCGTCATGGATCCCCTGGCTTAGTTCTCGCAACTGTTCGGCGCTGCGGCCTTCATTGACGTCGATTCGCACTAATGGCATTTCATCTCCCTAGAAACTTTGTCCTGACATACTAACAATCTTGACAGGATGATCGCAAGGACAAATCTCCGAAAGGCCTTCCGCGCCGCCAGCGGGGGGAGTAGGCTTTAACAACTAGATGGTTGATCAATGAATTAGTTGATCACTGATCTTGAAAGGCCTGCAGCACGATGAACTCCGACGACGGCACCTTGGACGCGGCCTTCCTGGCCCTCGCCGACCCCGTCCGTCGCCGCATCATCGCCCGGCTCAGCCGGGGCCCGGCCACCGTCAATGAACTGGCGGAACCGTTCGCGATCACCAAACAGGCGGTCTCGAAACACATCCAGGTCCTCGAGCAGGCGCAGCTGGTCACCCGCACCCGTGACGCCCAGCGCCGGCCCGTCCACCTGAATCCCGCACGGCTGGAGGCCCTCACCGCCTGGATCGACCAGTACCGGCTGGTCCGCGAGGGGCAGTACCGCAGCCTCGACGCCGTGCTTCAATCCCGTGCCGCCGCACGCGGCACACAGGCAAAGGACGCATCATGAGCAACGCACTGAAACTCACTGTCCCGGAGGGCCTGCCCTTCATCGACTTTGAGCGCGAGTTCGATTTCCCGGTCGCCGACGTTTTCCGGGCGCACAAGGAACCAGGGCTCGTCTCCCAATGGCTCGGCCCGCGCGGCCTCAAGATGGACATCGACCACTACGATTTCCGCACCGGCGGCAGCTACCGCTACACCCACACCGGCCCGGACGGCGCCTACCGTTTCAGCGGCGTCTTCCACACGGTCCGGGAGAATGAGTTCGCCATCCAGACCTTCGAGTTCGACGGCTACCCGGACGTCGTCAGCATCGAGTCCATGACCTTTGAGGACCTCGGCGGCGGCCGCTGCCGGCTGCGCGGACATGCGGTCTACCCCAGCATGGAGGCCCGCGACGGCATGGCGCAGTCCGGCATGGAGGGCGGCATGTCCGAAGGCTACGAACGGCTCGAGGAGCTCCTCAGCGGCGCCAAGGTCTAGGGCCGGATTCCGGCCGGAACACAGTACGACGGCGGCTGCTCACCTTCCCGGGGAAGGTGGGCGGCCGCCGTCGTGCTGTACTTAAACAAACAACGCGGGGTCACTTTTGGCCCATCCCACCGGGTGGGACGGGCCGTAAGTGACCCCGCGTTGCTGTGGTGCTGTGGTGCTTGGAGCCTAGAGCGCTGCGAGGACTTCGCGCAGGAGCTTGGCGGTTTCGGACGGCGTCTTGCCGACCTTGACGCCGGCAGCCTCGAGGGCTTCCTGCTTGGCCTGGGCGGTGCCCGCGGAGCCGGAGACGATGGCGCCTGCGTGGCCCATGGTCTTGCCTTCCGGAGCGGTGAAGCCTGCCACGTAGCCGACAACCGGCTTCGTGACGTGGGCCTTGATGTAGTCCGCGGCACGCTCTTCGGCGTCGCCGCCGATTTCGCCGATCATGACGATCGCCTTGGTCTCCGGGTCGGCTTCGAAGGCTTCGAGGGCATCGATGTGGGTGGTGCCGATGACCGGGTCGCCGCCGATGCCGATGGCGGTGGAGAAGCCCAGGTCGCGCAGTTCGTACATCATCTGGTAGGTCAGGGTGCCCGACTTGGACACCAGGCCGATGGGGCCCTTGCCCGTGATGTTCGCCGGGGTGATGCCGACGAGGGCCTCGCCCGGTGTGATGATGCCGGGGCAGTTCGGGCCGATGATGCGGGTGACCTGCTTGCCGCCGGCGTCGACCTTGGACTGTGCCAGGGCCCAGAACTCGGCAGAGTCCTGGACCGGCACGCCTTCGGTGATGACGACGACGAGGCCGATGCCGGCCTCGATGGCTTCGACGACGGCGTCCTTGGTGAAGGCCGGCGGCACGAAGACGATGGACACGTCGGCCCCGGTCTCCGCCATGGCTTCCTTGACGGTGCCGAAGACGGTGATGTCCTTGTCACCGTGCAGGACCGAGGTGCCGGCCTTGCGGGCGTTGACGCCGCCGACAATGTTGGTGCCCGCCTTCAGCATGAGGGCGGTGTGCTTGGTGCCTTCGCCGCCGGTGATGCCCTGGACGATGACCTTGGAGTCCTTGTTCAGATAAATAGACATAGTCGGGTCCCTTTACTTCGCTGCGTTGGCGAGCTCGGCAGCCTTGTCGGCGCCCTCGTCCATGGTGGCGGCCAGGGTAACCAGCGGGTGGTTGGCCTCGGCCAGGATGCGGCGGCCTTCCTCGACGTTGTTGCCGTCGAGGCGGACGACCAGCGGCTTGTTCGCGGAGGAACCCAGCTCGGCCAGTGCGCCGACGATGCCCTTGGCCACGGCGTCACAGGCGGTGATGCCGCCGAAGACGTTGACGAACACGGACTTGACCTGCTCGTCGCCCAGGATGACGTCGAGGCCGGCAGCCATGACCTCGGCGGACGCTCCACCGCCGATGTCCAGGAAGTTGGCGGGCTTGACGTTGCCGTGGTTCTCACCGGCGTAGGCAACGACGTCCAGGGTGGACATGACCAGGCCGGCACCATTGCCGATGATGCCCACCGAGCCGTCCAGCTTGACGTAGTTGAGGTCCTGCGCCTTGGCCTTGGCCTCCAGCGGGTCAGCGGCGTCCTTGTCTTCGAGCGCCGTGTGGTGCGGGTGGCGGAATCCGGCATTCTCGTCCAGGGAGACCTTGCCGTCGAGGGCGACGATGTCGCCGGCGCCGGTCAGGACCAGCGGGTTGACCTCAACGAGGGTGGCGTCTTCCTTCTTGAAAACATCCCAGAGCTTCAGGATCACGCCGGCGACCTTGCCGCGCAGTTCCTCGGCGAAGCCTGCAGCGGCAACGATTTCGTCGGCCTTGGCCTGGTCGATGCCGACGGCCGGGTCGATCGCGATCTTGGCCAGGGCCTCGGGGCGCTCGACGGCGAGCTCCTCGATTTCCATGCCGCCCTCAACCGAGCACATGGCCAGGTAGTTGCGGTTGGCCCGGTCCAGCAGGACGGAGAAGTAGTACTCTTCGGCGATATCCGCGCCCTGGGCAATCATCACCTTGTGAACGGTGTGGCCCTTGATGTCCATGCCGAGGATGTTGGTGGAGTGTTCAAACACCTCATCGGCGGTCTTGGCGACCTTGACGCCGCCGGCCTTGCCGCGGCCTCCGGCCTTGACCTGCGCCTTTACGACAGTTACGCCGCCGATCTTCTCGGCAGCTGCCTTTGCTTCTTCAGGGGTATACGCCACGATGCCAGCAAGCACGGGTACACCGTGCGCCTCGAACATATCGCGCGCCTGATATTCAAACAGGTCCACGGGTTAGTGTCCTTCTACGTCGAAGTAGTTTCTGTACAGCCGGACCCCGCGTACTCGCGGTTACCGGGCTGCGGAATAAACGCACCCTGCGACAGGCTTGGAAACGAGCCACACGGCGCAATACTCCTTTCGGAACTCTAGTCCTTCCTGCGGACCGGCCCGTTCCAGAGTACCTGTTATGTGAGGAAGGACACTATTCTATGGAACGTAGAAAAACCCCTAGATTACGGGGAATTTGACCGCCCCCGCGCTCAGGCGTCCAGCTTGGTAAGCGGGGCGTAGCGGAGCAGGAGCCGCTTCTCGCCGACGTCGAACTTCACCTTCGCGACGGACTTGTCCCCCGCGCCCTCCACGGCAAGGACGGTCCCGTTGCCGAAGCTCGTGTGGTTGACTTTGTCGCCCACGCTGACGGCCACAATCTCCTTCTGTGGCTGGACCCGGTTCTTCGCGATGGCGGCCGGGACGTCGGCGTTGAACCCTGCGGACGGGCTGGCCTCGGCGCCTCGGGCGGTGCCGGCCCCCCAGAAGGATCCCCCGTAGCGGCTTGAACCGATGGGGGCGCCGCTCCCCCAGCCGCCGGCCTGGCGGCTGGAGCCTTCCCGCTTCCATTCCACGAGCCCGGCGGGGATCTCCTCGATGAACTGGCTCGCGGGGTTGTACTGGCTCTGGCCCCACATGCTGCGCACCTCGGAGCGCGTCAGGTACAGGCGCTTCCGGGCCCGGGTCAGGCCCACGTAGGCCAGCCGGCGCTCCTCGGCCAGTTCCTTGGGATCCGTCGCGGAGCGCTGGTGCGGGAACAGCCCGTGTTCCATGCCGGTGAGGAACACCACGGGGAACTCCAGGCCTTTGGCCGTGTGCAGCGTCATCAGCGTGACGACGCCCAGGCGCTTGGCCTCGGCGACGGCGGCGGCCAGGTCGTCGGCGGTCCCCGCCGGCGCATCGGGGATCTGGTCCGCGTCGGCCACGAGGGACACCTGCTCCAGGAAGGCGCCCAGCGAACCTTCGGGGTTGTCACGTTCGTATTCGCGCACGACGGCGACAAGTTCCGCCAGGTTCTCCACCCGGGATTCGTCCTGGGGATCGGTGCTGGAGCGGAGCCCGGCGAGGTAGCCGGTCCGTTCCAGCACGGCTTCCAGGGCTGCGGCCGCGCCGGAGCCGGCGGCCACCTCGGCCAGGTCATCGAGCAGTTTCACGAAACCCAGCACCGCGTTGACGGAGCGGGTGGCCATGCCGGGCGCCTCCTCGGCGCGGCGGGCGGCGGCCATGAAGGAGGTCCGTTCCCGCTCGCCGAGGGCCGCCACGGCGCCTTCGGCACGGTCGCCGATGCCGCGCTTGGGTTCGTTGAGGATGCGGCGGAGGTTGACGTCGTCGTCCGGGTTGACCAGCACGCGCAGGTAGGCGAGCGCGTCCTTGATTTCCTTGCGCTCGTAGAACCGGGTCCCGCCGACCACCTTGTACGGCAGCCCGACGCGGACAAGGACGTCCTCGATGGAGCGGGACTGGGCGTTGGTCCGGTAGAAGATCGCGACGTCGCCGGGGCGGAGGTCGTCCTCATCCTGGAGGCGGTCGATCTCCTTGGCAATGAACTGTGCCTCGTCGTGCTCGTTCTCACCGACGTAGCCGATGATCTTGTGGCCTTCGCCCTCCGCGGTCCACAGCCGCTTCTCCGGCCGGTTGGGGTTGCGGGAGATGACCGAGTTGGCAGCGCTCAGGATGTTCTGGGTGGAGCGGTAGTTCTGCTCCAGCTTGATGGTGCGGGCGTCCGGGTAGTCCTTCCCGAACTCCACGATGTTGCGGATATCGGCGCCGCGGAAGGCGTAGATGGACTGGTCCGAATCGCCGACGACGGTGAGCTCGGCCGCGCCGGGGCCCTCGCCGACGATCTCGCGCACCAGGGCGTACTGGGCGTGGTTGGTGTCCTGGTACTCGTCCACGAGGACGTGCCGGAAGCGGCGCCGGTAGGAATCCGCGAGCGCCGGGAAGGCCCGGAACATGTACACGGTCTCGGCGATCAGGTCATCGAAGTCCATCGCGTTGGCCTGGCGCAGGCGCTGGGTGTAGCCGGCGAAGACCTCGGCGACGGCCCGCTCGAAGGGGTCGTTGTAGTTGGCGCTGGAGGAGTGGCTGTCGGCGTCGATCAGCTCGTTCTTGAGCGCCGAGATCTTGTGCTGGATGGCCTTGGGCGCGAACCGCTTGGGGTCCAGCTCCAGGTTCTTTGCCACGAGCGTGATCAGGCGCAGCGAATCCGCGGAATCGTAGATGGAGAAGTTGGAGTTACGGCCCGCGTTTTTGGCCTCCCGCCGCAGGATCCGGACACAGGAGGAGTGGAAGGTGGAGACCCACATGGTCTTGGCACGGCCGCCGACCAGGGCCTCGACGCGCTCGCGCATTTCGGCCGCGGCCTTGTTCGTGAAGGTGATGGCCAGGATTTCGCCATGGTGCGCCCGATGGGTGGCGATGAGGTAGGCGATCCGGTGGCTGAGCACCCGGGTCTTGCCCGAGCCGGCGCCGGCGACGATCAGCAGGGCGCTGCCGGCGTGCTTGACGGCTTCCTCCTGGTGCGGGTTGAGCCCCTCCAGGAGCTCCTCCGCGGAGGGCAGGGCCGGACGGTCCCAGCCAGCAGAATCTCCCGCGTAGGCCGGGTCCGCTCCCAAACCGGGCGCCGCGCCGTGGGCCGAGCCGGGGGCCGCACCTGGGCCTGAGCCGGGGGCCGCACCTGGGGCCGCGATTCCGTTCCCGGCGGCTGATCCGGCAGGGGACTTGGTGGGCGCCCCCGCCTTGGAGGCAGCTTGGAAGGGTCCGTCGGCGTAGGGGTCAAACAACATATCCATGGTGCATCCAAGTCTAGGAGAGCGCTGAACAAGGGGCAATCCGGAGATGGGATACGGCTTCCGGGCCGCTCTTCGGAGCTTTGGGCGGCCCGCTGACGGCCTGGGAATGAGAGGCCGGGGCCCGGGAATT
>NZ_JAGPOT010000085.1 GCF_018224015.1 Pseudarthrobacter albicanus | reverse complement strand
CGGCCAGCAGGCCCGGGGCGTCGGCCAGCAGGCGCGCGGCGGCCAGCAGGCGCGCGGCGGCCAGCAGGCGCGCGGCGGCCAGCCTCAGGCGCGGGGCGCCGGGCCTGGGCGCTCCTGCGGGTTTCGGACGGAACGGGGGCACCTGCCCACTTTGCCGCACGCGCACGCGAAAACCGAAACGCCGCGTCACCGGCGCGGCACGCGCACCCGCCGGGATGGCGCCGCCGGTCCCTCGAAATGATTTAGAAACAAAAAGATGGTTGGCTAGTGGCCATGTCTGACCTTTTCCAGGATTACTCGGAGGCCGCCGGCCGCACCGGCGCCTACGACGAGATGTTCACCCCGGGGCAACAGGCCCGGGAGTCCTACGGGCAGCTTGCCGGGGCCCTTCGTGAACTCTCGCTCGCCGATGTGACCGCCCGCGCAGACTCCATGGCGCGGACCTTCCTGGACCGCGGCGTCACCTTCGACTTCGCGGGGGAGGAACGCCCGTTCCCGCTGGACATCGTGCCCCGGGTGATTCCGGCGCACGAATGGACAGTCCTGGAGAAGGGGGTGGCCCAGCGGGTCCGTGCGCTCGAGGCGTTCCTCAACGACGTCTACGACAAGATGACGGTGGTCTCAGACGGCGTCATCCCGCGCCAGCTCGTCACCACCAGCGCCCACTTCCACCGCCAGGTGCACGGCTTCGAGCCCGCCGGCGGCGTCCGGGTCCATGTCTCCGGGATCGACGTCGTCCGGGACGCCGCGGGCACCTTCCGGGTGCTGGAGGACAACGTCCGGGTCCCCTCCGGCGTCAGCTACGTCCTGGAGAACCGCCGGGCCATGGCCAAGGGACTGCCCGAGGCGTTCGGCCAGCAGCTCATCCGGCCGGTCGAAGAGTACCCCCGGCGGCTGCTGTCCGCCCTGCGCAAGACAGCGCCCTCCGGCGTCGACGACCCCACCGTGGTGGTCCTGACCCCCGGTGTCTTCAACAGCGCCTACTTCGAGCACACCCTCCTCGCCGGCCTGATGGGCGTGGAGCTCGTCGAGGGCCGGGACCTCATCTGCCGCGGCAACCGCGTCTACATGCGCACCACGGCCGGCGAACAGCGCGTCGATGTCATCTACAAGCGGATCGACGACGAGTTCCTGGACCCGCTGCAGTTCCGCGCCGATTCCATGCTCGGCTGCCCTGGCCTGGTCAACGCCGCCCGCGCCGGCGGCGTCACCATCGCCAACGCCGTGGGCAACGGCGTCGCCGACGACAAGCTGGTCTACAGCTACGTGCCCGAGCTGATCCGGTACTACCTGGGCGAGGAGCCCGTCATCGCCAACGTGGACACCTTCCGGCTCGAGGAGAAGGAAGCCCGGGAACATGTGCTGGACCGGCTGGATGAACTCGTGGTCAAGCCGGTGGACGGCTCCGGCGGCAAGGGCCTCGTGATCGGCCCGGACGCGTCCAGGGAGGAGCTGGAGGCGCTGCGCAAACGCGTCATTGCCGACCCCCGCGGCTGGATCGCGCAGCCGGTGCTGCAGCTGTCCACGGTCCCGACGCTCAGCGGCGACAAGTTCGGCCCCCGCCACGTGGACCTCCGGCCCTTTGCCGTGAACGACGGCGACGACGTCTGGGTCCTGCCCGGCGGCCTGACCCGGGTGGCGCTCAAGGAGGGCTCACTGATCGTGAACTCCAGCCAGGGCGGCGGTTCCAAGGACACCTGGGTGCTCGCGGATTCCCCGCAGGTGCCGGTGGAAACCCTGCCGCGGGAGGCCATCACGGTCCGCGAGCGGGTCTCGGTCTGGCCCGTGGAGAGCAACTGGCGCGACCGCCAGGCGGAGCAGCAGCAGTGACCGGCACCGCACGGCTGACCGTCTTGTCCCGCCGGTTTTTGACCCCGGGGGAGCCAGCCCCACAGAGCCCAGCCCCACAGAGCCCGGACCCGCAGGAGGTAACCGCGAATGCTTAGCCGTATTGCCGAGTCCCTTTTCTGGATCGGCCGTTATGTGGAACGTGCCGACGGCACCGCCCGCATCCTGGACGTCCACCTGGAACGCCTCAACCACCTGCCCATGGAAGAGCAGCGCAGCGTGGCCCAGGAGCTCCTCGCCGTCATGGGCGCACGCCCGCAAAGCGAGGACTTCGGCCTCCCCGAGCTGCTGAACGCCCTGGCGTATGACAAGGGCAGCGCCACCTCCATCGCCGGTTCCCTCGGCGCCGCCCGGGAAAACGCCCGGCGCGCCCGGGAAACGGTGTCCTCCGGGCTCTGGGAGAGCCTGAACACCACCTATTACGGGCTCAACCAGCACCGCAAGGACGTGGTGGGGACCTACCGGTTCTGCAACTGGGTGCTGGAACGCACGGCCATGGTCAGCGGGCTCGCGGACACCACCGTCAGCCACGACGAAAGCTGGCTCTTCCTGGTCCTGGGCCGGTCCCTGGAACGGGCCGACATGACGGCGCGCATGCTCTCCACCCGCGATGTGCTCTCCGCGGGCATGTCCTGGGTGAACATGCTCCGTTGCGCCGGCGCCTACGAATCCTTCCTGCGCACCCGGCGGGCCGCCTTCGGGGACCAGCACGCCGCCGAGTTCCTGCTCCTGGACCGGCTGTTCCCGCGGTCCATCGTGTACGCCCTGCGCGACGCCGACGAATGCCTGGCCAAGCTGGACCCGTCGGCGCAGCGCGTCGGCTTCATCAACGACGCCCGCCGGATCGTCGGCCAGGCCCGGACGTTCCTGGAGTTCCACCGCACCGACGACCTGATGTCGGAACTGCCGGAGCACATGGAACGGGTGCAGAAAGCCGTTTCGCAGGCCTCGGACGCCATTTCCCGTAAGTACTTCAATCAGGCCGACGAACTCGCCTGGGTGGGAGAAGTTTCATGACCCGGCTGAGCATCATCCACAGGACGGCCTACAAGTACAACAAGCGCGTGACGCTCTCGTACAACGAGGCCCGCATGACGCCGCTGACGGATCCCCAGCAGGTGGTGCTGGAATCCTCGATGAAGGTCTCGCCCGCGCAGGCGGCGGTCAGCAGCTACCGGGACTTCTGGGACACCCGGGTGACGGCCTTCGACATGCAGATGCCGCATGAGCACCTGGAGGTGCTGTCCACCACCACCGTCGAGGTGCACCGGGTCGAGAGGATCCCGGCCGAGGCGGACATCGTGGGCTGGGACGTGCTGGCTGCTCCGGAGACCCTGAGCCAGTTCAGCGACTGGATTCCCCAGTCGCAGCTCACCGGGCCGGGCGCCGAGGTGCTGGGCATCATCCCGGGCGTGGTCGGGGACCGGAACCCGCATGAGGCCGCCCTGGCGGTCTTTGACTGGATGCGCGGCGAAATGACCTATATGCCGGGCTCCACGGGCGTAACCACCAACGCCGAGCAGGCCTGGAACCAGCGCCAGGGCGTGTGCCAGGACCTGGCCCATCTGGCGATCGGGGCGCTGCGCAGCTGCGGCATCCCGTCCCGCTACGTTTCCGGCTACCTCCACCCGCGTTCGACGGCGGAACTCGGCGAGACGGTGGCCGGGCAGTCGCACGCGTGGCTGGAATGGTGGGACGGCGAATGGCGGAGCTGGGACCCGACCAACCACAAGCCCGCCGGCGACTTCCATGTCACCGTGGCGAGGGGCCGGGACTACCGCGACGTTCCGCCGCTCAAGGGCATCCTGTCCGGCGGCGGCGGATCCGCCCTCAGCGTGAGCGTGGAAATCACCCGCCTCGCCTGAGCCCAACTAACTCGCAATTGTTGCCGTTTTGAACACTGAAAACGGCAAGGACTGCGAGCCAGTCGGGGAAGTCCTGGCTTATTCGAGTCCGGAACGGGTGGCGTCATCCAGCGGCGTCCACCAGGTCAGGGGCGGCACCACCTTGAAGCGCCGGCCGGTGACAATGTCGGGGGTGATCCGGACGAAGTGCTCCTTCTTGCCCCCCTGCCACGGGAACAGCAGGAGGCCCACGCTGTCCAGGAGTTCCTGCTGGTTCCGGACCGCGGCGGCCTGGCCCTTGACCACGACGCTCCAGGCGACGCCGCCGTCGGGGTCCACCCCGTCCGCTTCCACGGCGACGGGGGTATCGCCCGTGGCGGCCTGCAGCTTGGTGCCGTCTGCGGTGCGGAATACGAGGGTCCCGTGGTCCACCTTGTAGTTGACCGGGAAGATGTCCGGATGATCGTCAACCCAGACCGCCAGCCTGCCCACCGTGACGCTGCGCAGCAGCCTCCAGCATTCCTGGTGGTCAAGGATTTCAACCTCATGCGGCTGCTGGTCTTGTGCACCGTGCTTCGGATCAATGCTCATGGCACCGAGCCTACGCCGCTCCGGCTCCGCAGGGCCAGCGCACCCAGATGAGGTGTCTGTGCCAACTCCATCAGTCCCGGATGAAGGTCCGGGGAACCTGCCAGCCGCATGCGGCAAGAGCGACGTTCCCGCGCGGAATGTCACCGCGAGCATCCGGCACGGGCTACGAGGTGGTGCCGTTGCCTTCGATTATCGGGACGTGATTGGACTCGAGCCCGCGGACAACATGGACGAGGAAAACCTGCTCTCCTGTTGCGGGACTTTCCGGGCCTGAAGACTGAGAACGGCATCGCGAGGACACCGGTGGGGCTGCCTGGTTCACGGACAGCGAGGGCAACATTCTCAACATGTTCGAGCGCCAGTAGCCGCATCATCCCGCGTCCACCGCACAGTTGAGGCTTGAGTCGACCGGGCTTAGGTTCTCCCGGTCGTTGCGGCATCCGGACTTTGGGTGTAGCAACGACCGTGTCACGTTAAAGGACAAATAGCCGGGAACACCTACCTGCAAGGGGAAGCTATGCCTACGCCGCCGTCCGTCATTGTGTTCGACGTTAATGAAACGCTCTCCGACATGTCTCCCATGGGGGCACGGTTCGCCGAAGTCGGTGCCGCTCCGCCGCTGGCCTCGCTGTGGTTCGCCACGCTGCTGAGGGACGGGTTCGCGCTCACCGCGGCCGGAGACAACGGCCGGTTCGCCGACATCGGGGCCGAGGTCCTGCGCGGGCTCCTCGGCGGGGTGGCCCTGGATCGGGGCCTGGACGAGGCGGTGGACCACGTCATGGCCGGCATGGCCGGACTCGGGCTGCACCCGGACGTACCCGAGGGCGTCCGGGCACTCGAAAATGCCGGATACCGGCTGATTACCCTTACCAACGGGTCTACCACGGTTGCTGAAACCCTGTTCACTCCGGCCGGGATCCGTGACGCGTTCGACCTCCTGCTCTCGGTCGAAGACGCTCCGGCCTGGAAACCCGCCCGGGCATCCTACGAGTACGCGGCCGCCGCCTGCGGGGTGGAACCGGGGCAGATGATGCTGGTCGCGGTCCACCCGTGGGATATTCACGGCGCCGCCCGGGCCGGCCTTGCCACCGCGTGGATCAACCGGGCCCGGGGTGCCTACCCGACCCACTTCACGGGACCGGACCATACCGTGGAGTCCCTCGGCGACCTTGCCGTGGTTCTGGCGCGGATATCCATGCCTTAATCCGCGCGCAATACGCCATTGTTGACGGTGCTGGCCCGGGACTTTGTCGAATGGGCCGGCCCACCCGTGGACGGCCCCGGTTGCTTGCGCTACGCCGATTCGAGAGTGTTTTGAGGTTGGTCGGCTGTGCGTCTTCTGTCTTCATTGTGCGGTTGATCATCGGCACCATAAGTTTCATGAGTCCTGCGCCGGCGTCATCAGCATCTCCGCCCCCGGCGGACATGGGGGAGCCGTAGTGTTGCTCGTACGCGCCCGGTCAGAGGCGGCGGGAAGTGCCCGGATCGAGTGCGTGCAGCGTGGCGCCTGTCACGATGCCGTAGGCCAGGTGCGGGATGATGTCGCTGGCCCAGTCCGCGGGAGACCAGGTGCGGGGATCGGTAATTCCGAGAACGGTCATGGGGCCGTTGCTGCCGATCAGTGCGCCGGCCGCCGCGGTCAGTGACGAACCGAGGAGTCCGGGCCGGTATCCGGCCTCCCGGGCAAGCCCGAGGACCGCGCCGACGCCGGCGCCGACGACAAGTCCGGTCAGCGGGCCGAGGCCGGCTATCCGGTTCGTGCGTTCTTCCTCGTTGCCGGGGATCCTCACGCCGGAGACGTCGGCCAGTTTTTCGATGGTGGCCTCGGGGGTGCTGCTGGCGGGGCGGGCCCGCCAGACCATGTCCAGGTAGGTGAGGGTGTTCAGGGCTGTGGTCCCGGCGGCGCCGGCTGCGGCCCCGGCGGCCAGTGCGCGGACGATTTTCATGGCTGCGGGGCCAGTCCGAGTTGGGTGAGCATGCCCAGCTGGTCGCTGCTGCCCCAGCGTTCGACGAGTTTGCCGTCTTCGAAGCGTCCGATCTGCATGCCCCGGATTGTGAAGCTCCGGCCGGTGGGCGGTTGGCCCATCAGCGGTCCCAGATGTGTCTCGGTGAGCGTGTATGCGAACGCGACGTCGTCGTCGGTGGCTGTGAGGTGTTCGACGTCGATGTGCAGATCCGGAAAAGAAGAGCGCAACCCTGTGAACAGGTCCTTGAATCCCTGCGGGCCGGGCCCCTGTCCGGGTGCCGGGTCGTGGTCGACACAGCCGGCCGCGACGACGTCGTCGAAGTCATCGGGTCTGCCGGTGTTCACGGCGGCGCCGAAGCGATCCTGGGCGTGGATATTGGCGTCCCTGGTCATGAATCCTCCGTTGTGGTTGTCAGGCCGGTCCGTGCGGAGCGGTCCTTGTTGTCATCTGTCATCGTGCGCGCTGGACTGCCCGGGAGCAAGGGAGGTGGGAGCGGGTCCGGCCGGGCCTGCCGGAGTCCGGGACTCCAAGCCGGTGGGCCCGGCAGCACGGGTGGACGTGTAGCCGGGCAGGTCGCTGCGGGTTCGGCGGTGGGCGACCACTTCATCCGGCTGGACCCGATCAAAGCCAAGAACAGAACAACGCCATCAAATAACTCAACGGCCTCGGCTTCGGCTTCGACGTCACTATCACCCCGGCCGCCGCAGCCTGACAAGCCTTACTTTCGTACTAGTGGACCAGGCCACGCCCGGATGGCATGGAGCTCCGGCTTCCAGGGTGCTGACGGCGGGACCGGGGTATGGTGGCAGCACGTCATCGGCGCGGATGTACGTCGTGAGGAACTGGGGCCATGAAGATGATTTCAATGGATGAGAGTCCGGAATTACCCGCCACCGGGCCGCAGCCCGGCACTGACCGGGACCTGTTGGGGTTTGTCTCCCGGGCCGAGGCCCTGCTTCAGTCCAAGGAGCGCATGGGCGCCCTGCTGGAAGCCGTGGTGGCGGTGGCGGAAGACCTGAGCCTGGACGCCGTCCTCGAACGCGTGGTCCAGTCCGCCTGCCGTCTGGTGCATGCAGGGTACGGTGCCCTGGGCGTGATCGGCGATGACCGCGCGCTGAGCCACTTCATCACCGTCGGCATTGACGGCGAGCTGGAATGCGAGATCGGCCCGTTGCCCACCGGACACGGGGTGCTGGGCCTGCTGATCACGGATCCCCGGCCGCTGCGGCTGCGCGACCTGCGCGAGCATCCGGAGGCCAACGGCTTTCCCGCCCGCCACCCGCCCATGCGGTCCTTCCTCGGAGTCCCCATCCGCGTCCGGGAGGTGGTCTTTGGAATCCTGTACCTGACGGAGAAGGATGATGGCCGCGATTTCACCGATGAGGACGAGGGCCTGGCGGTAGCGTTGGCGGCTGCGGCCGGCGTCGCGATCGAAAACGCCCGCCTCTATGACGACGCGCGGCGGCGCGCCCGGTGGCTGGAAGCCTGCATGGACGTCTCCGGGCTGATGCTCAGCAGCGCCCGCGACTACACCTCGGGCGGCCTGGACCCCATCGCCGGCCGGGCGCTGCAGGAGTCCGAGTCCGCGCTGGCGCTGATCGTTGCACCCTCCGTCACGGGCCCCGGGTACATCGTCGCGGGAGCCGCCGGCGAGCGCGGCAAGCTGTTCTCCGGCAGGTCCCTGGTCCTGGACCTGCCCGATCTCCAGGACGTCCTGGCCGGCGGTGAGCCTGTTCTCTTCGAGGACGCTTCGGTACTTTTTTCGGGACCCGACGGCGGCAGCGGGCCGCTCCTGGCAGTGGCGCTGAGCACCCAGGGAGCCCATCACGGCCTCCTGCTGCTGGTCCGTGACCACGGCTCCGTCCGCTACGCCCGCACCGACATCGAGATGGGCGCCGTGTTCGGCTCCCATGTGGCCCTCGCCCTGGAGCTGGCCCGGGTGCACAGGCTGCGCGAAGAGCTGCTCGTCTTCACGGACCGGGACCGGATCGCGCGGGACCTGCACGACCTCGTCATCCAGCGGCTGTTCGCGGCCGGGCTGAGCGTGCAGAGCCTGACCCGCTTCACCAAGGACGAACTGGCGTTCGAGCGCATCCGCCTCATCACGGGCGAGCTCGACGAAGCGATCCGGAGCCTGCGGGATACCATCTACTCGCTCAAGAGCAGCAGCGGCGAAACCGAACTGCTCAGCGGCCGGATCCGGCGCGTGACCCGCAGCTCCGCAAAATCCATGCCGTTCACGCCGCGGCTGACCATCACAGGCCCGGTGGACGCTGTCACTCCGGACAAGGCCGACAATGTGGTGGCCGTGGTGTCCGAGGGGCTCAGCAACGCCATCCGGCATTCGGGCGCCGACTCCATCTCCGTCTCGGTGGCCGTGATCAAGGGCCACGTGAGCGTGGTCATCACGGACAACGGCTCCGGCTTCACGGAGCCGGATAAGCGCAACGGCCTGGCGAACCTCGAGGACCGGGCGCGGATGCTCGATGGCGAGTGCACCATCACCAGCCAGCCCGACGCCGGCACCAGCCTCGAGTGGTCCGTTCCGCTCTAGCGACGCGACCTTGCAGGGGCGGGAGTTGCCAGCGGACGGATTTTCTAGCGGACCCTGTGCGGCCGCCCGCTTTCGACGCTTGTGCTGGCGGCCGCGGGCAGCGCCGGTGCCGCCGGGCTGGCGATGAAGACCGCCGCCTGGGTGCGCCGCTCGAAGCCGAGCTTGGCCAGCAGCGACGAGACATAGTTCTTCACGGTTTTCTCGGCGAGGAACATCTCGGCGGCAATCTGCCGGTTGGTGAGCCCCCCGCCCACGAGCACGAGCACCCGGCGTTCCTGTGGGGTCAGCGACGTGGTGCGCGGATCCACCTCTTCGGCTTCCACCAGGCTCTCGACGATGCCCGCAGCGACGCCCTCCTCGAATAGGGATTCTCCCGCCGCAGCGCGCCGGAGCGCGCCGATCAGGTCCGTGCCGCCGATCTCCTTCAGGACGTAGCCACAGGCTCCGGCCAGCACCGCGCCGCGCAGGGCCTGTTCGTCGTCGAAGCTGGTGAGAATGATGCAGTTCAGCAGCGGATCCACGGAGCGCACGTCCCGGCAGACTTCGATCCCGGTCCCGTCCGGGAGCCGGGCGTCCAGCACGCAGACATCCGGATGCAGGGCCGGGATCCGGCGGGTCGCCTCCACCGCGGATCCGGAGCTGCCCACCACCACGAACCCCTCGCCCTCGAGGAGTTCCTGCAGCCCGCGCCGGACGAGTTCATGGTCATCGAGAATGAAGACGCGGAGGAGCGCCGGAATGCCGTCGGGTGCAGAGCGGCCTGCGTCTGCCCAGGCAATCATGTTTCTCCCGTCCGGCCGCTGGCGCTGCCTCGTATGGTGTGCTGCCCTGCCATTCTTCTGCACACCCCCGCCCGGTACAAGGGTCCTAGGACCCGACGCGGGCCTGCGCGGCTGTTCAGTCCCTATTCAAAGGAGGCCCGGCGCGGATCCGCGAGGCGCGTGTTCCAGAGATCCGGCCTGGTCACGGTGAAACGGCGTCCGGTCAATGCCTTCGGGGCCAGGCGCACGTAGAAATTCTTGTCGCCTGGCTGCCACGGCTCCAGGAGCCGGGCGTCCGCCGCCTCCTTTTCCGCCTGGCTTTCCATGAGCTGGGCCTCGCCGCGGGCAACCACACTCCACGCCCGCTGTTCGCGGGCGTCATAGCCGTCGATTTCGAAGGCGGCGGGTTTGGACGTCATCGCACCCCACAGCTTGGTGCCGCCCGCGGTGCGGAACACGATCGAACGGCGCTCCAGCACGAAATTGACGGGGAAAATTTCCGGATGGCCATCGACGATGAGCGCAAGCCGGCCGACGACTTCCCTATCCAGCAGTTCCCAGCACTCGTCGATGGACAGCCGGTCATCCGCCGGCGTCTGATCCGGCAATGGCGTCGTCTCTGTAGTCATGTGAACCCACGTTAGCACCCTGAACGGCCCGCATCAGGGCCATTGGGCCCTTGCCCCTGCCGGAGGGTGACAGCAGCGCGGTACCTACCAGGGGCTGGGCCTGTAGTCCTTGAGGAAGACGCCGTACTGGTCCTCGCCGGCCTCGCCCATGACGATCGGGTCGTAGACCCGGGCGGCACCGTCGACGAGGTCCAGCGGCGCGTGGAAGCCTTCCTCCATCAGGCGGACCTTGGTGTAGTGCGGGCGTTCGTCGGTGATCCAGCCGGTGTCGACGGCGGTCATCAGGATCCCGTCGGCGTCCAGCATCTCCTGCGCGCTGGTCCGGGTCATCATGTTGAGCGCGGCCTTGGCCATGTTGGTGTGCGGGTGCCCGGGGCCCTTGTAGGCCCGGGAGAACTGGCCCTCCATGGCGCTCACGTTCACGATGTACTTGCGCCTGGCGGTGGAACGCTTCATGGCCCCGCGCAGCCGGCTGACCAGCAGGAACGGCGCGGTCACGTTGCACAGCTGGACCTCCAGCATCTCGAGGGGGTCCACCTCGTCCACCACCTGCGTCCAGCTGTTGATGGCGGCAAGGTCCGGAACCAGGCCGCCGGCGTCGATGGCGGTGCCGGCGGCGATGCGTTCCAGCGAGGCGGAGCCGGGGGACAGGGCGAGCGCACTGACGGTGTCCCCGGCGAGGACGGGGTGTTCCAGGACCGTGCTGGCCAGGGCCAGCGGGTGCTTGTCGTGGGCGTGGCCGAAGGTGACGAGTTCAGGGCCACCGTTGGCCGCCTGGAGCGCCGCGGGCAGTGGCTCGTCCTCGGCGTCGACGAGGGGCTTGTAGGCGTTGCCGGAGCGGCGGACGGTCTGGGCGGCGTTGTTGATGATGATGTCCAGCGGCCCTGCGGCATCCAACGAGTCCGTCAGGGCCATGACCTGGGACGGGTCGCGCAGGTCGATGCCCACAATCCGCAACCGGTGCAGCCACTCGCCGCTGTCCTCCATGGCGGCGAAGCGCCGGGCGGCGTCCTTGGGGAAGCGGGTGGTGATGGTGGTGTGGGCGCCGTCGCGGAGGAGCCGGAGCGCGATGTACATGCCGATCTTCGCCCGGCCGCCGGTCAGCAGTGCCCGGCGTCCGGTCAGGTCGGTGCGGGCGTCCCGCTTGCTGTGGCTGAAGGCCGCGCACTCGGGGCAGAGCTGGTGGTAGAAGGCGTCCACCTGGGTGAAGTGCTGCTTGCAGACGTAGCAGGGCCGGGACCTGATGAGGTGTCCGGCGATCTCGCCGGTCGCGGACGGGGCCAGTTTGTTGCCGCGGGTCTCGTCATCGATCCTGTCGGGCGCCGCCGTCGCGGTCTGCGAGATCACGGCACGGTCCGATTCGGCGATCAGATCCCTCTTGGTGACCCGCCGGTGCCGCTTCACGGCCTTGAACATCTTGCCCGTGGCACGGCGCACCGAGACGTAGTCCGGGTGTTCCTCGTCGTAGGCATGGATGCTGTCCAGGACCTTGAGGCAGGCCTGGATGTCCGCTGCGGTTAATCCAGCAGGGGTCAGGTCGGAAGGCAGATCGGGGGAGCTCATTGCCCCAATTTTACAGCCTGCAGGAAGCCCGGTCCGACGCCGGGCTCCCTGCCCTCCGCGATGCCTGTCAGGCCGTGGGGCTGTCCGCCGGAACGTCCACGCCCATGGCTGCGGCGTGGCCCTCGCCGACCTTCGCCGCTGGCGCGCGCAGCTCGGGCCAGTTCTCCGTGGCCGCCCTGACGGCATCCGGCACGAGGTGCAGGTTGGCCGCCGAGAGGGCACGCTCCGCGTCGCCGGGCTCGGGCACTGCCTGGCCCTTGGCCAGGACGGTGATGCCGGAGTCGGTGACCTTGAAGCCGCGGGCCCGGTCCAGTTCCGGGTCCAGGCCGATGGCCGCGCCGGCAGGAATCTTCACGTTCTTGTCGATGATGGCGCGCTTGACGACGGCGCCCTCGCCGACGTTGACCTTGTCCATCAGGACCGAGTCGAGCACCCGGCTGAACGTGCCGATGTACACGTCGTTGGAGAGAACGGAACCTTCGACGATGCCGCCGGAAACCACGACGCCGCTGGCCACGATCGAATCCAGTGCCGTACCCACGGTGTTCCCCTTCCCGCGGACGAATTTGGCCGGCGGGGAGATGCTCTGCCGCGTGTAGATGGGCCACTCCGAGTTGTACAGGTTGAACACCGGCACGGGGGAGATGAGGTCCATGTGGGCGTCGTAGAAGGAATCGATGGTGCCTACGTCGCGCCAGTAGGTACGGTCCCGCTCTGTGGAGCCGGGGATTTCGTTCAGCGTGAAGTCGTAGACGCCGGCCTCGCCCTGGTCGACGAAGTAGGGAATGATGTCCCCGCCCATGTCGTGCTTGGTGTCCAGCCGTTCGGCGTCGACGTGCAGCGCCTCGACCAGCGCATCGGCGTCGAACACGTAGTTGCCCATGGAGGCCAGGAACTGGCTGGGGTCCGCGGCCAGCCCGGGGGTCGAGGAAGGCTTTTCCACGAACGCCGCGATCTTCTGCGGATTGTCCTGGTCCACCTCGATGACACCGAACTGGTCGGCCATGTGCAGGGGCTGGCGGACGGCGGCGACCGTCGCCTTGGCGCCGCTGGCCACATGCTGGGCCACCATTTGTGCGAAGTCCATGCGGTAGACGTGGTCCGCGCCGACGACCACGACGATGTCCGGGTTGGCGTCGTGGATGAGGTTCAGGGACTGGTAGATGGCGTTGGCACTGCCGAGGAACCAGCTCTTGCCCACGCGCTGCTGCGCCGGGACGGAGGCCACGTAGTTGCCCAGCTGCGTGGACATCCGCCAGGTTTCGGAGATATGCCGGTCCAGGCTGTGCGACTTGTACTGCGTCAGGACCACGATCTGCAGATACCGGGAATTGACCAGGTTGGATAACGCAAAGTCTATGAGCCGGTAACTTCCGGCAAACGGCACGCCGGGCTTGGCCCGGTCCGCCGTCAACGGCATCAGCCGGTTTCCCTCCCCACCTGCGAGGACAATGGCCAAAACCTTTTTTTGATGCGGCATAAGTGATCGCTCCTGAAACGCCTTTGTAGCTCCCCAAACAGTCCGGCACGCCCGAACGTCTTCACACTAGATCAGTTCCACCGTAACGACTACCTTGGGGTTTGTGCGTATAGACATAGTGACGAAAGAATTCCCGCCTGAAATCTATGGCGGAGCCGGGGTCCATGTGGCCGAACTGAGCAGGGTGCTGGCCCAGCATGTGGACCTGCAGGTGCGCGCCTTCGGCGCGCCCCGTGAGCCCGGGTACCACGGGGCGACGGTCACGTCCTACGCGGTGCCCGGGGATCTGGGCGGGGCGAACGCCGCCGTCCAGACCCTGGGGGTGGATTTGCGGATCGTCCCGGACATTGCCGGTGCCGACCTTGTGCATTCGCACACCTGGTACGCGAACATGGCCGGGCACCTCGCCTCACTGCTGCACGGGATTCCCCATGTGCTCAGCGCCCACAGCCTGGAGCCGCTGCGTCCGTGGAAGGCCGAGCAGCTCGGTGGCGGCTACGCCCTGTCCTCCTGGGTTGAAAAGACCGCGTACGAGGCCGCCGCGGCCATCATCGCCGTCTCCGAAGGCATGCGCCAGGACATCCTGCGCAGCTACCCGGACGTTGACCCGGCCAAGGTCAAGGTGGTCCACAACGGCATTGACGTGAGCCTCTGGAACCGGGACGAGGGCGAGGACGCCGTCCGTGCCCTCGGGATCGACCCGGAGCGGCCCAGCGTCGTCTTCGTCGGCCGCAACACCCGCCAGAAGGGCGTCCCCTACCTGCTGCGTGCCGCCGCCAAGCTGCCGGCGGACGTGCAGCTGGTGCTCTGCCTTGGCGCCGCGGACACCCCGGAGCTGGCGGCGGAGACTTCACGGCTGATCGAGGAGCTGCAGGGCCAGCGCAGCGGCGTCGTCGTGGTCGAACGGATGCTGCCGCGCGACGAACTCGTCCAGGTGCTCAGCCACGCGACGGCCTTCGCCTGCCCGTCCATCTACGAGCCGCTCGGCATCGTCAACCTCGAGGCGATGGCCTGCGGCGCCGCCGTCGTGGCCAGCGCCACCGGCGGGATCCCGGAAGTCGTCCAGCACGGAGAGACCGGGCTGCTGGTGCAGATCGAGCAGGTCACCGACGGGACCGGCACGCCGCTGGATCCGGAGAAGTTCGTCACCGAGTTCGCCGCCGCCCTGACCGAGGTGGTGTCCGATCCCGCCCGGGCGCGCGCCATGGGCCAGGCCGGCCGGCGCCGGGCCGAGGAGCACTTCTCCTGGGAATCCATCACGGAAACCACCCTCGAGGTCTACCGCTCCGTCCTGCCCCCGGGCGTTTCCTGACCGCTCAGCCCCGGGGCGCCTTCTGTTCCGGCGCGGTGCGGGCCGGCAGGTTCTTCTCGTCCACGGGGGCCTGCCCGCTCGCGCGCCGGGTGCGGACGTAGTCCCGGGCCTCGTCCTGGCGGGCCTTTTCGGCGCCGGTGGCGATTTCGGCCCGGAGATGTTCCGGCCCGTAGCCGAAGGCGTCCACCAGATCGAGGGCGTGCGGCCGGATCTTGGCCAGGAGCCTGTTGATGTACCGGCCCACAGTGCGTCCGCGCTGCATGGAAAGCCGGCCGTTCATGAGGTACCAGGACAGGTTCTTCTCGATCAGGGACAGCCCGAAGAGGTCGCGCAGCCAGGTCAGGACCACCCTGGTGCCCGGGTCTGCGACCTTGCCGAGGGCCTCGGTGAAGGCCTCCCACTGCAGCAGCTCGGCGTGCGCCTGCGCGGCTTCGATGAGTTCGTTCTGGTGGCTGTTGAACAGGGCGGCGCCCTTGTCCTGCGGCAGCCTGCCGGCGCCCCTGAGGGCTGAACCTGCCTCGGCGACCATGGTCTGGACACGGTCGGTCAGCAGGGCGCGCTGGCTGGCTTCGTCACGGATGGCAAGGGCGGCCTTCTGCGCCAACCCGGAGTCGGCCACGAACTGCGCGACGCCGCGCAGGCCGGTGCGGTGGATGGCCGCCCCGGTGGCCTGGCCGACCACGTAGCGGGCCAGTACGCCGAAGTTGACGTTGCGGAATTCCTTGGCGTAGTCGGCCAGAAGGCGCTTGGCGACGAGCTGCAGCAGGACCGTGTTGTCGCCTTCGAAGGTGGCGTAGACGTCGAGGTCCGCGCGCAGCGAGGCGAAGCGGTTCTCGATCAGGAAGCCGGCGCCGCCGCAGGCCTCGCGGCATTCCTGCAGGGTGTCCAGCGCGTGCCAGGTGCTGAGCGGCTTGAGGGCCGCGGCCAGGGTCTCGAGATCCTGCCGGTCCGCGTCGGTGTCGTGCCGGCCGGAGAAGACGTCGTCGAACTTCTGCAGCAGCTGCTCGCTGGCGAAGCTTGCCGCGTAGGTGGTGGCCAGCCGGGTGAACAGCCGGCGCTGGTGGCGCTGGTAGTCCAGCAGCACCTCTTCCTCGGTCCGGGAGGAGGCGCTGAACTGCCGCCGCTCGGTGGCGTACTGGATGGCGGTCTTCAGGGCCAGCTTCGACGCCGTCACGGCGGCGCCGTCGAGGGATACCCGGCCCTGGACGAGGGTGCCCAGCATCGTGAAGAAGCGGCGGCCCGGGCTGTCGATGGGGGAGCTGTAGGTCCCGTCGGCGGCCACGTTGCCGTAGCGGTTGAGCAGGTTCGTGCGGGGGATCCGGACGTTGGTGAAGTGCAGCCGGCCGTTGTCGATGCCGTTCAGACCGCCCTTGACGCCGTCGTCCTCGCCGCCGACGCCGGGCAGGAATTCCCTGGTTTCCGGGTCGCGCAGGTCCAGGTAGAAGGCATGGACACCGTGGTT
Organism: Pseudarthrobacter albicanus; assembly: GCF_018224015.1. GTDB lineage: Bacteria > Actinomycetota > Actinomycetes > Actinomycetales > Micrococcaceae > Arthrobacter > Arthrobacter albicanus. The sequence goes on along the minus strand of NZ_JAGPOT010000085.1, from coordinate 17,660 downwards.
GACGCCCCGGGTGACGAGCTGGGCGAAGACGACGGCGGCGAGGCCGTCGGCGGCGGCGTTGCCGATGTAGTCCTTCCACGCGGCGCGGTACGGGGTGTGCACGACGAATTCCCCGGTGGCCGGGTCATAGGTGGCGGTCGTGGCAATGCTGCCCACGTCCGAGCCGTGTCCGGTCTCCGTCATGGCGAAGCAGCCCGGAATGTCCAGGCTCATGATCCCCGGCAGCCACCTGGTGTGGTGCTCCTCGGTGCCGAGGTGGTTCACGGCCGAGCCGAACAGGCCCCACTGGACGCCCGCCTTGATCTGCAGCGAGGGGTCCGCGATGACCAGCTCCTGGAAACCAGCCACGTTGCCGCCGTGGTCGTCCGAGCCCCCGACGGAGGCCGGGAAGGCGCGGTGGACGGCGTCGTTCTCCACCAGGACCTTGAGCTGGCCGAAGGTGCGGGTGCGGTGCTCCGTGTGGGTCAGGCCCTCGATCTTGTGCAGTTCCGGGCGGGCGGCCAGGGCCCGGGCGTGCCGGCGGATCTCTGCCCACCGGCCCAGCAGCTGCTCGCCGAGCGCGGCCACATCGACGGCGGGCTGTACCGCACCTGCGGGTGCGGCGGACGGGGCCTGCGCCGCTGACGGCGCCGGGGCTGCTGTCGTCCTGGTGGGGCCCGCGGCGCGGTCCGCTAGTTCAGTCATGTCGTTTCCTTCGTTGGTTCGGACAGTAGGGGCGCGTTCCTGAGCTCGGGGGCAATCCCGAAGCAGAGCCAGTCGGTGATCTGGCGGGCCATGGCTGCCTGGTCGGGCTTGTCCGCCGAGGCCGGGCTGGCGAGCCACTGTTCGCCCGCGTTCCGGACCAGCCCGATCGCGGCGTTGGGCCAATAGCCGATCACCGCCTCCTTGCCGGGACCGGCGCCGAGGTGGCTGCGCATGGGGCGGGCAATCATGTCGCTGATGGCCGCAAAAAAGTGCCCGAGGGCCCCGGCCGTGGCCACGGTGCCGCCGCTGCCACCTGTGCCGCCGGGCTCGCCGGGGCTTTCCGGCTCGCCGGAGTAGCGCGTGACGAAGGCGTAAACGTTCGGGCTGGTCCCGGCCATCTGCAGGTACGCGGACACCATGGCGAACAGTCCCTCGCGGGGGGTCTGGGCCGCCTGGGCTGCCTCCTGGATGCGGCGTTGCATCTGGTTCAGCACTACTTCCCCCACCGCCTGCTGGAGCCCGGCCTTGTCGCCGAAGTAGCGGTAAAACACGGACTTGGAGGTTCCGGCCGCGGCGGCGATGTCCTCCATGGACGCGTCACTGCCGAGCGCATGCACCGCCTTGCGGGCGGCCTTGATGAGTTCCCGCCGCCGCTCCGCACGATGGGCCTGCCAGCGGGAGTCCCGGCCGTCGACGGCGCCGCCGCCCGGCGCGCCGGCAGGGGACGCGACGGAACCGGATGGGCCGGTGGGTGGATTGTTCACGATACCGAGCGTATCAGCTACGCTGGGTATCGGTAACCCGCTTTGATCAGAAGGAGACAGCCATGTCCGTCAACGGAGAATCCGCATCCGGGCCACAGGAATCGGCACCGGCCGCCGCTCCGGCAGCAGCGCCGCAACTCCGCAATGCAGTGGTGGTGGGAGGCAACCGGATTCCGTTCGCCCGGACCGGGGGCGCCTACACCAGGTCCTCCAACCAGGACATGCTCGGTGCGGCCCTCGAGGGTCTCATCGCCCGCTTCGGGCTGCAGGACGAGCGGATCGGCGAGGTCGCAGCAGGCGCGGTGCTCAAGCACTCGCGCGACTTCAACCTGACCCGCGAGGTGGTTCTCGGCTCCGCGCTCGCCGCCGAAACTCCGGCCTATGACCTGCAGCAGGCCTGCGCCACCGGCCTGGAAGCCGTGCTCGGGCTCGCCAACAAAATCAAACTGGGCCAGATCGATTCGGCCATCGCAGGTGGGGTCGACTCCGCCTCGGACGCCCCCATCGCCGTCAGCGAGGGCCTCCGCGGGGTGCTGCTGGACCTGAACCGCGCCAGGACCATTCCCCAGCGGCTCCGGATCCTCAGCCGGCTCCGGCCCAGGGACCTGGCCCCGGACGCCCCGAACACCGGCGAGCCGCGGACCGGCCTGTCCATGGGCGAACACCAGGCGCTCACCACGGCGCAGTGGAAGATCACCCGCGAGGCCCAGGACGAGCTGGCCTTCAACAGCCACCGGAATCTCGCCGCCGCCTATGACGCTGGCTTCTTCGATGACCTGATCACCCCCTACCGCGGCCTGGGCAAGGACGCCAACCTCCGTGCGGACACGAGCATCGAGAAGCTGGCCACGCTCAAGCCCGTCTTCGGCAGGAACCTCGGCGCCCAGGCGACCATGACGGCAGGCAACTCCACCCCGCTGACCGACGGCGCCTCGACGGTGCTGCTCGCGTCCGAGGAATGGGCCGACGCCCACGGCCTGCCCAAGCTCGCCACGGTGCTCGACGGCGAAGCCGCCGCCGTGGACTTCGTCCACGGCAAGGACGGCCTCTTGATGGCTCCGGCGTTCGCCGTGCCCCGGCTGCTGGCCCGTAACGGACTCACCCTGGCGGATATCGATTTCTTCGAGATCCACGAGGCCTTCGCCGGCACCGTGCTGAGCACCCTGGCCGCGTGGGAGGACGAGGAATTCGGCCGCAACCGCCTCGGCCTGGCGGGCGCCTTCGGCAGCATCGACCGGTCCAGGCTCAACGTCAACGGATCCTCGCTCGCCGCCGGCCACCCCTTTGCCGCCACCGGCGGACGGATCGTGGCCTCGCTGGCGAAGATGCTGCACGCCAAGGGCCCGGTGGGCGGGCGTCCGGCCCGCGGGCTGATCTCGGTCTGCGCGGCCGGGGGCCAGGGCGTCGTCGCTGTCCTTGAAGCACGCTAGGGGGACCGGATGACCGACAAATACACCGAATTCGTAAGCCGGGGCGCCGGCCGGGACATCGCACGGAAGCTTGGGCTGCCGCAGCCGGTGGTTCTCCGGCGGTACGCGCCGGGCCGGCCCCTCGTCGAGGGTCCGGTGCTGGTCCAGGGGTCCGGCACCGGGGCCGACGAACTGGCCTCGATACTGCTGTCCTGGCGCCTGGACGTCCGCCGGCACGCCGTTCCCAGGGAAAAGCTCGGCGCGATCATCCTGGTCCTGGACGGGCTGGCACGCCCGGAGGACCTGGAAAAGCCGGTCCTTGGCGCCGCAGCCTCGCTGCGCGACCTGGCACCGAACGCCCGCGTGGTCATCATCTCCCGGTCCGCTGCCGGCGCCCCGGATCCGGCGGTTGCCGCGGCCCGGCAGGGGGTGGACGGGCTGCTGCGGTCCCTGGCCAAGGAACTCCGCGCCGGCGCCACGGGCAACGGCATCCTGCTCACCGCCGCTGCCGGCACCACCAGCCCCGGCACGCTGGGGGCGCTGCAGTTCTTCCTGTCGGGCCGTTCCGCGTTCGTTGACGGGCAGTTCCTGACCGTCACCTCCGGCCTGGGGCAGCTGCCGGACGACGCCGGGACGCCCCTGGCGGGGAAGGTCGCCGTCGTGACCGGGGCGGCGCGCGGGATCGGCGCCGCGATTGCCCGCACCCTCTACCGTGACGGCGCGAGGCTCGTCGTCGTCGACGTCCCGGCAGCCGGCGGGGACCTGGCGAAGGTGGCCAACGAGGTGCATGGAACGGCGCTGCAGCTGGACATCAGCCGTGAGGACGCCGGGCAGCGGATCATCGGGCACGCCGTGGAACGCCACGGACGCCTGGACATCGTGGTCCACAACGCTGGCATCACCCGGGACAAGCTGCTCGTCAACATGGGCCAGGACCGGTGGAACGCCGTCATCGCCGTGAACCTTGCCGCGCAGCTGCGCATCAACGCGGCGCTGCTGGCCTCGGTGCACTTCCGGAGCTCGCCTCGGATCGTGTCCGTGGCGTCCACGAGCGGCATCGCCGGCAACCGCGGACAGGCCAATTACGCCGCGTCCAAGGCCGGAGTCATCGGCATGGTCCGGGCCACGGCACCCCTGCTCGCGGCGCACGGCGGCTCCATCAACGCCGTCGCACCCGGCTTCATCGAGACCGCGATGACGGCGCGGATGCCGTTCGCCACCCGGGAAGTCGCCCGCCGGCTCAACTCACTGCAGCAGGGCGGGGAGCCGGGCGACGTCGCCGAGGCGATCGCCTTCCTGGCCAGCGACGCCGCGGGCGGCATCTCCGGCGAGGTGCTGCGCGTCTGCGGGCAGAACCTGGTCGGAGCATGACCGGGCCCCAGCCCGTCATCCTGGGCGAAATGCCGTCCCTCGCCAAGCTGTACGTCAACGCGGCCGCCACCGCCGCGCGGCGCCGGGTCCTCGGCACCCACGCGGGCACCGCGCTCCCGGAGTGCAGCCACGAGGTCCGCGGCGTGAAGGCGGAGGTGACCACCCTCACGGCCTACCAGCACCTGATCGGCGAGACGGCGAGCGACGTCCTGCCGGCCGGGTTCCTCCACGCGCTGGCCTTTCCGCTGGCCATGAGCGTGATGAACCGGGATGACTTCCCGCTGCCCCTGCCGGGCATGATCCACCTGGGCAACAGCGTGCTGCAGTACGCCCCGCTCCGTTTCACCGAGGCCCTGGATCTCCGGGCGCGGGTGGAAAAGCTGCGCGGGCACCGGGCGGGGACCGTATTCGATGTGGTGGCCGAGGTCCGCGCGGCAGGGCAGGACACCCTGCGCTGGCGCGGTGTGTCGACGTACCTGTCCAAGGGCGTGTTCCTGCCGGGGATCGACAAGCCAACGGTGCCCACAGTGCCCTCTGCCTTCTCCGCTCCGGATCCGACGGCGCTCTGGCAGTTGGGCGTCGACACGGGTCGGGCCTATGCCGCGGTGTCCGGGGACTTCAACCCCATCCACCTGAGTGTCCTGACGGCCAAGGCGCTGGGCCTGCGCCGGTCCGTCGCCCACGGGATGTACCTTGCGTCCAGGGCGCTCGCGGACGTGGGCGCGGTGAAGGGGGACTCATTCAGCTGGGACGTGGCCTTCGAGGCGCCGGTGTTCCTGCCCGCTCATGTGGCCCTGGACATCAGCACCGTGCAGGACAACGACGGCGGGTGGCGGCGCTCGGACTACGTCGCCTGGAACGCGCGCTCGGGACGCAAGCACTTCAGCGGATCGGTGGCGGCACTTTAGCGCCGGGATCCGATGCGGACGACGGCGGCGGCCGTCTTCCCTGCCGCCGCCGCCGGTTCACGCGTGGGCGGATTTAATCACCCGCAGCATGCGGTGCAGGCTCAGCAGGATGGACTCGGCCGCGCTGGCAGAGTCTGTGGCCACCTCGCGGGCTGCAATGCGGGCGGTGAGATCCGTGAGGGCGGCATCCGCGGCCGCGGTCAGCTCCGCCTGCTCCGGGGGATCCTCTTCGATGGACCGAAGAATGTCCCCCACGGCTGCCATGGCGCCGGCGAGGGGCGCCGTGTCTTCGTCCGGTATGACGAAGGGCGTGTCCGTGGCCCAGATGACGTCCGAGAGCACCTGGGTCACATCCTGGATGTGGAAGGTAATCCGCTCGAGGTCCCGGAGGTTGCGGTAGTCCAGGTCCACGTCCCGTGGGTGGAGCCGCCGCCGGGGATTTGCCTTCCGGCTGGCGTCCGCTTTTTCCACTGCCAGCCGCACCGATCGGGCCGAAGCTGCGAGCGCATCCGAGCGGCGGGACCAGTCCTCATGCTCCGGCGGCCAGTTCTCTTTCAGTGCCTTGCCCATGTCCTCCAGTTGCCGGGCGAGCGCCAGGCGCAGCTCGGCGATGCTGAGGGCCGCGGCTTTGAAGTGCAGCGGCGGGAAGACCAGGAGATTGACAACTATGCCTACGGTGACGCCGGCGCCCATCTGGACCAGGTAGCCGAAGGAGAACTCGTCCGGGTTGTGGCCGCCGACCAGCAGGACCAGGAGCGCCGCCGTCGGAATCCAGTCGCTGCCGGAGCCGATCCGGGGCAGGCCCGCGAGGATGACACCGAGCCCCATGACGATGGCGACCGTCACCGGGCTCGGGCCCCCCAGGCTGAAGAGCATGAAGGCCAGGCCGATTCCGATCGCCAGGCCCACGAGCGTCTGCGCCCCCTGGCGCATGGAGCCGGAAACGTTCTCGTACATGGCGACGAGGGCGCCGAGCGGGGCGTAGTAGGGGTAGTCGGCCGCGGAACCGGGCATGAAGGGGGCAATGTAAAAGGCGATGCCCGCGGCGAGCGCCGCCTTCACGGCCAGCTGCAGCCGGGGCCAGAGAAGCGCCGGGGACACGCTGCCCACAACGATCCGCCAGAGTTTTTGGACCGGTGACGGGTGTCTGCCGGTTACCTCTTTATCGCTGCTCATCCCGGCCCACCCTAGGTGCGGGATATTGCTGCCACAAGTGGAGGAACCCCGCCGTCCGGATTTGACCTTCCGGTCAGGCCGCCCCGTGCCCCGGGGCGACCTCCTCGCCGGCCCGGACCGGTCCGGGCGGTGTTCCGCCGCCGAACGGCCGGCCGCCGAGCGCTTCCCGGCCGTGGGCGGTGAGCCAGTTGCCCAGCTCTGGTCCCTTCGGGACGATTCCGGTGGGATTGATGTCCTCGTGGACGATGTAGTAGTGCTGCTTGATCTGGACGAAGTCGATCGTGTCGCCGAACCCCGGGGTCTGGAACAGGTCGCGGGCGTAGGCCCACAGCACCGGCATCTCGCTGAGCTTCTGCCGGTTGCACTTGAAGTGCCCGTGGTAGACGGCGTCAAAGCGGGCGAGCGTGGTGAACAGCCGGACATCGGCCTCGGTGATGGTGCCGCCCACGAGGTAGCGCCGGGCGGCGAGCCGTTCCTCCAGCCAGTCCAGGGCGGTCCAGAGCCGGTCATAGGCGGCGTCGTAGGCCGCCTGGGAGCCGGCGAAGCCGCAGCGGTAGACGCCGTTGTTGACCTCGGTGAAGACCCGTTTATTGACGGCGTCGATCTCTTCCCGCAGGTGCTCCGGGTACAGGTCCGGGGCGCCGGGGCGGTGGTACGCGGTCCATTCCGTCGAGAAGTCCAGGGTGATCTGCGGGTAGTTGTTGGTGACGACCCGGCCGGTGGGCACGTCCACGAGGGCCGGCACCGTGATCCCGCGCGGATAGTCCGGGAAGCGGCGGAAGTAGGCGTCCTGGATCCTTTCGATGCCCAGGACGGGATCCTTGCCGCCGGGATCGAGGTCGAAGGTCCAGGACCGGGCGTCGTGGGTGGGGCCGGGCTGGCCGAGGGAGATCACGTCCTCCAGGCCCAGCAGCCGCCGCACGATCACCGTGCGGTTGGCCCAGGGGCAGGCGCGGGCGGCGATGAGCCGGTAGCGGCCCGGTTCCACCGGCCAGCCGGGTTCGCCGTTGCGGCCCGGGGCGCCGTCCCGGGTGATCCGGTCCTCGATGTAATGGGTGTCCCGGGTGAATTCCTCCCCGCCCGTGACATAGGCGCCCTTGGTGGAGTATCCGGGATCATCAGTGTGGTCTGTGCTGGTGGATGTCTGGCTCATGGTCCCAGCCTATGCCGGGAGTGGACCATGACCGGGAAGTGTGGCGAGGACCTGCGCCATCGGCTGCCAGGCGAACCACCACGAGGCCGCCACCACGGCGGCGAACAGCAGGATCCAGACCGCCGCGGGCACCCGCGTCGCGCGGTACAGCAGGTAGGCGTCCGACGTCGGCAGCTGGTCCCTGCGCCGCAGGTGCACGGCGAGCAGCTTGCCCAGGTCCCGGACGGCGGCGACCAGGAGGGCCAGGCCCAGCACGATCATCACGTGCCCGTTGAATTCCGGCGGAACGAACAGCACCAGCAGCACGGCGGCCACCACCGCGGCGCCGGTGATCAGCAGGCCGATGCCGTTTCGCAGGAACAGGAACGATGCCAGCAGCACCAGGGTCCCGACCGACATCGCGGCGGGGCCCCAGCCGTTGAAGCCGCACCAGACCATCGTGGCGCCGACGACGGCCGGCACCGGGTAGCCCCAGAACGTGGACCAGACGGCGGGCAGGCGGCCCCGGCTGTACGTGGTGGTGGTGCCGGAGTGGTTCAGGCTCAGCCGGATCCCGCCCAGCCGCTGGCCTGTCATGAGGGCGGCGAAGGCATGGCCGAGCTCGTGCGTGACAGTGGCGAGCAGCCCGAAGTACCGCCAGCTGGCCCGGGGGAGGGACACCGCGACGGCGAGGAGGACCACCACCGCCAGTTCCGTGGCCGTGACGTGGGGGATGGGCGACTGGGTGAACCCGGCAACGATCCGGTCCCACCATGCCGCGGCAAGGTTGTCCGTCGCAGCGCCGGCCGCCATCGGCAGGCTCATGCATTCCCGCTTCCGAGCCGGGCGGCATTCACCGCGGTGGTGTCCTGCCGGAGGGCGGGAAGGAGGGCGGGTTTCCGCCCGCGCTCCTCGGGAAGGAGAATCCGGAACCGTTCGACGTCAACCATAGGCTGCAAGGCTAGCCTGGACGGCCTGCCGCGTCGAAACGGCAGGGGCCAGCGTCTACAGTGGGGGCCATGGCGGACGCTACGCACCACGAAAACGAGACCATCGAAGACCAACTGCTCCGGGAACTGGCAGCAGCCCACGGCATCGGGACAACGTACCGCGGCTGGGACGGCGTCGAACGCGCCGTGTCCGGCAGCACCCTGCACGGTGTCCTCGCGGCCCTGGGGGTCCCGGCCCACGGGCCGGACGAACTGCAGCGCTCGCTGGGCGAGACCCGGCTGGCGCCGTGGCGGCGCATCCTGCCGCCGGTCGTCGTCGGACGGGAAGGGCAGGAAGTCCACGTCGACGTCCACGTCCCGTACGGCAGTCCCGTCAGCGTCTGGATCATGGCCGAGGACGGCAGCAGGCACGACGCGGCACGACGCGACAACGGGGACGGTCCGGTCGACGTCGACGGCGTCCTTACCGGCCGCGCGGTGTTCACCGTCCCGGACCACCTGCCCCTCGGCTGGCACACCCTGGTTGCGGACGCGGACGGCGCCACGGCCGAATGTCCGCTCGTGGTCACGCCGCAGCGGCTGCGTACCACCGGGCTGCTGGCGGGACGGCGGAACTGGGGGCTGACGGCGCAGCTCTATTCCGTGCGGTCCTCGCGCTCCTGGGGGATCGGCGACTTCGCCGACCTCGCCGACCTCGCCACGATTTCGGGCCGGGAGGGTGCCGGTTTCCTCCTCGTCAATCCGCTGCACGCCGCCGAACCGCGGCCGCCGGTCGAGAATTCCCCGTACCTGCCCACCACGAGGCGGTTCTTCAACCCGCTGTACCTCCGGGTGGAGGAGATTCCCGAATACGGATACCTGGACGCGGCGGGGCTGGCCGAGGTGGAACGGCACGCCGGGCGGCTGCACACGGCCAACCGCTCCGCCGGGCTGCTGGACCGCAATGCCAGCTACGACGCGAAGCTCGCCGCCCTGGAACTGGTGTTCAAGGTCCGGCGCAGCGCGGCCCGCACACGCCAGTTCGCGGACTTCTGCGCGGATCAGGGGCAGGGACTGGACGACTTCGCCCTCTGGTGCGCGCTCGCCGAACGGCTTGCGCCGTCGGCCCCGGAGTGGGCGGGGGAGGCGGCTGAGCCGGGAACGCCCTACTGCGCGGAACAGCGGGTCCTGCTCGCCGGACGGATCGAGTTCCACCGCTGGCTGCAGTGGAACTGCGACCAGCAGCTGGAGGCGGCGCAGCGCGCGGCACGGCAGGCCGGCATGGAGATCGGCGTGATCCATGACCTGGCCGTCGGGGTGAAACTCGGCGGCGCGGACGCGTGGAAACTCGACGGTGTGCTCGCGCGGGGCGTCACGGTGGGCGCGCCGCCGGACATGTTCAACCAGCAGGGCCAGAACTGGACCCAGCCGCCGTGGCATCCGGGCCGGCTCGCCGAATCCGGCTATGCCGCCTACCGCGACATGCTGCGGACCGTGCTGCGCCACGCCGGCGGTATCCGCGTGGACCACATCCTGGGGCTGTTCCGGCTGTGGTGGATTCCGGCGGGGGCGGGCCCCGAGGACGGCACCTACGTCTACTACGACCACGAGGCGCTCATCGGCATCCTTGCGCTGGAGGCACAACGCGCCGGGGCGATCGTGATCGGCGAGGACCTGGGCGTGTTCGAGCCCTGGGTCCGTGACTATCTCGCCGAGCGGGGGATCTTCGGCACCTCGATCCTCTGGTTCGAGCACGACGCCGGCGGACCGATTCCGCCGGAACGGTACCGCCAGCAGTGCCTCACCAGCGTCAACACCCACGATCTGCCGCCGACGGCGGGCTACCTGGCCGGCGAACACGTGACCCTGCGCGAGTCGCTGGGTCTGCTGCAGCGCCCGGTGGAGGAGGAACGCGCCGCGGCTGCCGCCGAGCAGGAAGCGGTGCTGGCCCTGGTGCGGCAGCGCGGGCTGCTGCCGGCCGGGAGCCCGGATGGCCGCACAGATGTGCAGGCCACCGTCGGGGCGCTGTACGCGTTCACCGCGCTGTCGCCGTCGTCCCTGCTGGGCGTGGCCCTCGTGGATGCCGTCGGCGAGACCCGGACCCAGAACCAGCCCGGCACCAGCACGGAATACCCCAACTGGTGCATCCCGCTGGCCGGCCCCAACGGCACGGTCCTCATTGACGGGCTGGCTGCCGACCCGGGGTTCCATTCCCTCGTCGGGACTGTCCGGAATGCCCTGCATCCGGGGCCCTGAGGGAGGCGGGGGAGCCGACGACGATCTTCGCCGAGGCCATGGCCTTCCATGGCTCCTCCCGCTACCATGACCCGATGAGGCGAATCGGCAGACGTTCTCTGGCTGGCGGCTTTGCGCTGGCCCTGTTGCTTGCGGGCTGCACTCCGCCACAGCCGGCCCCCACCCGGCCGCCCTCGTCCCCGGCGCAGACGCCGTCGCCCCCGGTTTCCAGCCAGCGGCCGTCGTCCCCGGCCCCGGCCCCGGCTCAGACGCCGTCGCCGCCTGCTCCCAGCCAGACGCCGCCGCCGGCTCCCGCCCCAGGGAACAGCGGAGGGATCGAACACATCGTCATCATCGTCCAGGAAAACAAGCCCTCCTCGCAGATCATGGGCTCCGGCGACGCCGCCTATTTCAACAAGCTGGCGGAAGAATATGCAGTGGCCACCAACTACCAGGCAATCATGCACCCGAGTCTGCCCAACTACCTCGCGCTGACCAGCGGAACCAACGCCGGGATCACCAGCAACTGCAAGCCGAAGGACTGCCGGGCGGACGTGCGCAGCATCACCGATGAGGTCTCGAAGTCCAGCCGAAGCTGGAAAATGTACGCCGAGGGCATGCCTGCGCCGTGCGTTGGGGAGAACTCCGGGCGGTACGCGGTAAGGCACAATCCGTTCATGTATTACCCTTCGGTCACGGCAGACAAGAACTCCTGCGCCGCGCACGTCGTGCCGCTTACCCAGCTGGACCAGGACCTGGCGTCCGCGTCCAGCCTTCCGAACTACGTCTTCATCAGCCCGGACCTGTGCAACGACACCCACGACTGCCCGATCCGGACGGGAGACGAGTGGCTCGCCCGGCTGGTCCCCAGGATCCTCGGCTCGCCGGCGTTCACCACCCGGAACTCCCTGCTGGTGGTCACGTGGGACGAGGGCAGCGACGGCGACAACCAGGTGGCCACGGTCTTCGCCGGGCCGGCGGCCAGGAAGGGGCACACCTCGGATGCGGCGTACACCCACTACTCATTGCTCCACACGATCGAAGAAGCCTGGGGGCTGCAGCCACTGACGGGCAACGACAGGAACGCTCCCAGCATGGCCGGACTCCTCAAATAGCCCGTCAGCCATAGAGTGCCGCGATGGGCTTGTCGTCGTCGTCCCTGCTGGGCGCGCCCCGCTGGCCGGTTCACGGGGCCCGTCCCAGGCCCCAGGCCTCTTCGTGCCGGGAGGACATGCCCAGTCTTCGCACCCGGGACCGGGCATAACCGGAATATGCCCATCCGCCGGCCCGGGCGTGGGGCATGTCCGGCGGCTTCTCCCTGGCCGACCGGGCCGCCTGACCCGCCGAACTAACGAAAATGTCCACTGGTGCAGCGGCGTGGCTCGTCAGCGCTGGCGATACCATGGGCGGATGAGGCGAACAGGCAGCCGCTCCCTGATTGGATGCATCGCCGTTGGCTTGTTCTTGGCAGGGTGCAGTTCGCCGCCGGCCCCGCAAGGCACAGGCGCGATCGATCATGTCGTGATCATCGTCGAGGAGAACAAGCCCGCCAGCAGCATTCTCGGCGGAAGTTCCGCCCCCTACCTCAACAAACTGGCCAACGAATACGCCCTGGCCGCCAACTACGCTGGAATTACGCATCCAAGCCTGCCGAATTATCTGGCTCTGACCGGCGGCACCACCGCAGGCATCTCGGGTGACTGCAGCCCCAAGGACTCCGGCTGCACAGCAAATGTGAAGAGCATCGCCGAGGCAGTGGCGCAGTCCGGACGAAGCTGGAAAAGCTATGCCGAGGGCATGCCGGCGCCCTGCCGGACAGAGAATTCCGGACGGTACGCGGTGCGGCACAACCCCTTCATGTACTACCCCGGTGTCACGGCGGACCAGGGCTCCTGCGCCTCCCATGTGGTGCCGTTTACCCAACTGGAGGCGGACCTGAAATCCGCTTCGACCCTTCCCAATTTCGTGCTCATCAGTCCGGATCTGTGCAACGACATGCATGACTGCCCGGTGAAGACGGGGGACGACTGGCTGTCCCGGGAGGTCCCGAAAATCCTCGGCTCCCCGGCCTTCACGACGCAGAACTCGCTCCTGGTCGTCACATGGGACGAGGGCGACGACTCCACCAACCAGTCCATCGCGATATTTGCCGGTCCGGCCGCGCGGACGGCCGTCAGATCCGATGCACCGTACAACCACTATTCGCTGCTGCACACGATCGAAAACGCCTGGGGGTTGCCGCCCCTGACCGAGAACGACAGAAGCGCCCCGGTCATGGCTGATCTGCTGAAGTAGCGGGTCAGCCCCCTGGGCCTGGTGCAGTCTGGCGCAGTAGGCTGGGCGCGTTCCCCTACCCCGGCGATCGACACTGCGGCCGCATGGCGCGGTTCCGCCAGGCCAACGTGGTTGCGTCGGTCCGTGCCGGCAGGATCCGGCTGGCGGTACATTTCTATAATCTGGAGGAAGAGCTCGATCGCGTGGCCGAGCTGATCGGACGCGGATGAGCGGCGGGGAGACCGTACTGGGAGCCCTCTAGGAAATACCGCCGCTTGGCCCAGGCTGCAGGGCGACGCCTTTGACGGGGCTGCTGGGCACCTTCTTCTCCCTGGCGAAGGTACGTACGGTTCCTCCACGTGGCACGCCAGGATTCCGCTGTTATGTCTCAGGACTTCGTGGACGGTTCATGTCTCGCCCTTGGTGGACGGTTTGTCTTTTGGTTCGTCTGCCGGTGGTGGAGTGGCGCAGGTCTTTCGCAGGTGGTGTGTTTGTTTTTTTGCGGGTCACGTCCATTTGCGGTCTCCGGCGGGGCCAGCCGTGATGTCTGAGGGCTTTCCACCGCCGGCGTAGGGTGTTCCTTCGTGGTCTGGTGTGGCTGATGACGCGCAAACCGCCCCGCGCCGCGCGGGAGGCCCGGGCCGGATGGCCACGGCATGACGGATCCTGATCTCCGGGTCGGGATCGCTCCTGCGCAGCAGCAAACACCGGGCAAATTTCTCGGTCCCGGCGGGAGCCGCCACCGGCCGCCTTGGTGTGCCGGTCAGCAGGGGCCGATCTGGCCCAGCGTGTAGCCATCCGGGTAGACCGAGGTCCCGGTCTTCCCCGGCACAAACGAAGGCTGTGCCGGCAGGGGGCGCATGGACGCTCGAACAGCCCGGAACCGCAGCACGGCGTTGAAGACGAGCCGCAACCAGGCCGGCGACGGTTTGAGCCCGAGGGCGACTGCCACGCGGGGCTTGTCCATCATGAGGGCAAGAACAACCGGGGTCAGCGGGCGCAGGAACCGGTGCAGGCGCACCTTCAGGGCCTCCACTGTCGCGCCGAGCAGCGAGCTGCCCTCCGGGCTGGGCCCGAGCCGCCGTTCCTCGTAGTCGTCCAGGAAGCGGCCCGCGGCCTCAAGGGTCGCCGGGGCCGGGTCAAGACCCATCCGGCGGCCGAGCTCGGCGTAGAACGCCACGGCCGCTTCCTCCTCAAGGGCGGTCAGCTTCCTCCAGCCGTGCTGGTCGACCCAGCGCAGCGGCAGGACAAGCAGTGTCATGAGGACGTAGAGGAAGTCCTCGCTGCTGCCCGGAACCCCCTGGTGCACCCGGCGCAGGAGGGCGGTCATGGCCTGGCCGCGGTCGCTGTCGAAGCCGTTGGCGATGATCTCGTGGATGACGATGCCGGTGTCGTAGGAGCGCTTCATGGGGCGCTCCCGCATTTCGCCGCGGTCGGCAAGGGTCCGGGCGATCGAGGGGATGGCGAAGTTCCGGTAGTACGAGACGAAGAAGCCCGCGTGGATCTCCTTCTGGAAGTCGTACAGGACCATGGTCCGGTAGATCGCGTAGGGGTCCGCACCCTCCGGCAGGCTCTTCCGGGTCGGATGGGCCAGGCCCGAAAGGATCCGGCCGCCGAGGCCCGGGGTCACGATGTCCGCTCCAGGTTGAGGTCCGACTCGACGGTGAGCAGATAGGCCCGGTCGACGGCGGTCAGCGCGGACCGCGCCGCGCCGGCGGCCAGCTCGGCATCCCAGATTTCCACGATCATGCGGTGCAGGCGCTCCTGCGGGCGCGCGGCGGCGTCGGTCTCGAGCAGCCTCGCCATGTCAGCATTCTTCAGGGCCTTGACCCGGATGGGTTCAACCTTCGCGATGGTCCGCAGCATGCGGAGCGAAGCAAGCCTGCGGGCGGCGCGTCCGGCTACGGCGGGGATGGTCAGGCCGACACCGACAAGCACGATGGCGAACATCTCCAGCATTTGGAACGGGGCATTCGCTGCCCCGTGGAGTGGTGTCAGCTGCGGGAATGCATGGCTGAGGATGCCCAGGGCCATAAGCACCATCGTCACGACGCTGATAACGGAGCCCAGGCCGACCATGGAGAATCCGATCCGGAAGGACTGCCTCATCCGGGGTACGAACCGGCAGCATGCCCAGGCGATCTCGCCGCAGGACCACCCGATGAAGGCGATCATCATCAGCGAGAAGGGCGCAGCAAACGGGAACCGGTGGTATCCGCCCCAGGTCGCTGTCGACGGCATGGGCCCGGTGAGGAAGAAGAAGGCAGCCTGGAGTACCAGCGTGACGGCCACCGGCAGGCAGCGGATCCACGCAGCCCGCTTGTCGGCTTCCGGGGAGATCGCGTTGACGACGGCGGTACGCAGGAACCAGAGGCCGATGATCATGAAGGTGTTCACGGCCAGCTTTGCCAGGTTTATCCCGCCCAGCAGGGCATCCGTGAAGAGATACACGCCGGGGTTGCCCAACACGGATGACAAACCGGCGAACATCGCGGCAAGGAACACCGGGTCTTTGCCGTTCCTGGCTACGGCCGGGACGCGGGCAACGACCAGCAGGAACAGGGCCCCCGCCATGAGGAAGTGCATCATCCGAATACCGCCCCGAATTTTCCGGGCTGTCCGTCAGTACGCTCAAGCGACCGGCGGATCCGGGCGGCGAGGCAGTCGGCCAGGAGTTCTGCGGTCACCTCGAACTCGTCCTGGAAGTCGGTGCGCTTCAGGGCCGTGATGACCCGCTCCGGGTCCAGATCCGGGAAGAACACCTTGGCGTAGTCATGACTCACGACCTCCTGCTCATGGCGGAGGATCATGTGGGCGAATTCGTGGAGGATGATCTGCTGGCGGTGCACCTCGGACGCGGCCGGCGCGTGAAAGATGAGATCCATGCTGTCGAGGCCGAACCACAGACCGCAGACCTTGTCTGTCGGAGTGCTGTCCATGGGCTTGATGACGATTTTGCGTCCGCTGGCCGTCTCGAGATGGGACTGGACGGACCGCAGGGATACGGGTTCCAGCAGATTCAGCTGGTCTTCTGCAGCCCTGGCCCGTTCTCGGGCGGCACGGTAGTACATATGGCGGGAATCCTCGGCTCTTTTACTTTACGTGAGCGTGGAGCCGCCACCATCCACGGTTTGAGCGTAGCAGAGCGACGGGGGCGTCGGCGGTCAAATGACCTGCTCAGACTCCGGTTCCATGAGTGCCGGTCAGGTGTTCGTCGATGAGGTCCCGGATCTGCAGGAGCGTCGCGGCCGACAGCCCGTCCAGCTGGCGGGCGGCGAAATTGCGGACTTTGTTGGCCTTCATCGTGGCCAGGAGCTCCAGCTGGGCCTCAACCTTCGGCGGGAGGTCCTCCTGGCCCTCCACCAGGTAGCCGCGGTTCACGCCGAAGAAGCCAGCAAGGTTCCGGAGGAGCTCAGTCTTCTTCACCTCGGGTCCGGAGCCGGCGCGCATGTAGTGCCACCGGGCGCGGGAGATGGGGGTTCCGGCCCTGTCCATGGCCTCGCGGACGTCGTTGAAGGTGATTTTCCGGCCTTCGGCCTCCGCGGAGTCCAGCAGGAGGTTCAGCTTCCGGGCCAGAGCCGCACCTGGCCGGGAGTCGCCCGAGGGAACATTTGTCATGCCTGTTCCTTTCAGTGTCGATGGTGGACGACTTGTGACTCTACCAGATTGGACATGTCCAATATCTATGCATACGCTCAGGATTCGGGAATTAGACACGTCTAATCACCGGTCCGTTGCAGTGAATGCTGGCTCCTGCCACCATCTCCGCTGGGCGGGGGGTCCGGCAGGCGGGACCCGTGGCGCGTCGTCACCCGAAGACACCGTAGTCCGGCCGGATCATTGGGGGCCGGCCGGACCACGGTTTTCCACGGAAAGCGCTGCGGTATCGCGGTGTAGCCGCCATCGCCTGGGCGGCCCGCCAGCCGTGCTGTTGAGCACCAGCCCGCGGCGGGGGCGTGGGGGAGATGCACATCACAGACGACACGCGTTGGGTCTCCCGGCTTTCCGGCTAGGGTGGATACCTGAAGAGCCCCGTTGCATCCCCCAATAGCAGCGGGGCTCTTCGCTGTCCTGAACCGTGGCGCTGTTTGGAATCCTGGGCACGCCGTCTATTCGTTTTCTTGGTTCCAGGTGAGCCACAACGCCACTATGCAAAGATCCCGACGGCGGGGGCCGCTTTTCCGCGTCCGCCTGGTGAAACCCGAGTCCGCGTGGGTGAGGAGACAAAAAACCCCTGGAATCCGTGGATTCCAGGGTTTTCCCTTGTGCGCGGAGGGGGACTTGAACCCCCACCCCGGTGTGTCGCCAGGGCTAGCCGGTGACTGGCCCGCCTGGTGACGGCTGGAGCAGCGGATACCTGGAAGCGGTCAAATCGTTTACCGGGCCCATACAAAAAGATTGTTGCCGGCGGCCCTACCGGCGGGAAATCATCCGGGGATAAACTGCTGTCCTCGCGGCTCCCCGCCGCACACCATCAGCGGCCGGAGCCAGTGGCCGCCACTCCGGGCAAACAGCCCCACACTGCGCATGATCTAGGCAGCATCGTTTTGGCTGCGCGCTAACAAGTACTCACTTGGTTTGCAGCAGGAGATTCATGAAAAACGCCACAACCTTCGGCGCCGTCAGGGTGTCCCCACCCGGACCCAGAGCGGCAACCCTCTTAGCCTTGATCCACCGATCCGCGGTTGGTCCTGATTGATTTCGGGGCCGGCCGCGGTTTTTGGTTTCGGGCATGGCGGATCGCCGGCCTTGCTGCCGGTGGTGTTCCACTGTGTGTT
>NZ_JAGPOT010000084.1 GCF_018224015.1 Pseudarthrobacter albicanus | reverse complement strand
TCCTGGGCGGCGTGTTCCTGCGGGGACGCCGCCGGGGGCGCCAGGGCCCTGGTTGCGTGCATGTAGTCCGCGGCCAGCCTCACCTTCAGCGCCGCGGTCCGGGCTTCCAGCCGCGCCACGGCGGCGAGCCCGTCCAGGCAGTCATCGGCCAGATTCCGCAACGGATCGGCGTTTCCGAGGGGATCGGCGCCGGGCGGATCCGGGCGGTCCGCGCCGGTGAAGGCAGCCAGCACAGCAGCGGACGCGGCGACGGCCTCCAGGGCCTCCCTGCTTCCGGCACTCCACGCTGTTCTGCTGTCCACACCCACAGCATCTCAGGAGGCACCGACAATAAGATGAAATTGGCTGTGTGGCAGCAAAACGCTGGCAGGGTGGAGGGCGCACTTCGGATACACGGCCCGCCATTTAACCCCAAACTGAGTGGTATCTGTGTCGACGAAAGCACAGTTCCAGGCGCATCCGTGGCAGGATCAGTTATGCCCCACCGCCTGATGCTGCTCGACACTGCGTCGCTGTACTTTCGCGCCTTCTACGGTGTGCCCGATACGATCCGCCGCGCCGACGGCACGCCCGTGAACGCCGTCCGCGGCCTGCTCGACATGATCGCGCGGCTCACGACCGACTACGACGCGACGCATCTCGTTGCGTGCTGGGACGATGATTGGCGCCCCCAGTGGCGGGTCGACCTCATCCCGAGCTACAAGTCGCATCGGGTCGCAGAGGTGGTAGTAGGTGCCCCTGACGTGGAGGTCGTGCCGGACGCGCTGGTGGCGCAGCTTCCGATGATCCGCCGCATGCTCGACCTCGCCGGCATCGCCGTCGTGGGGGCAGCCGAACATGAAGCCGACGACGTCGTCGGCACCTACGCCAGCCACGCAGGGCTTCCGGTCGACGTGGTGACGGGCGACCGCGACCTTTTCCAGGTCGTCGACGACGCTCGTCAGGTGCGGGTGATCTACACCGCGCGCGGGATGAGGAACCTCGAAGTCGTGACCGACGCCGTCGTTGTCGGCAAGTACCGCGTGCTGCCCGAGCAGTACGCCGACTACGCGACCCTCCGCGGCGACACCTCCGACGGGCTGCCGGGCGTCGCCGGCATCGGCGAGAAGACCGCCGCGTCGCTGCTCGGAGAGTACGGCACGCTCGACGGGCTGCTCGCGGCGGCTACGGATGCGGGAAGCGGGCTGTCCGCATCCGTGCGGTCCAAGCTCGCCGCGGCCGCGGACTACCTCTCGGTCGCGCCCGCCGTCGTGAAGATCGTGCGCGACCTCGAGCTGCCGACGCTCGAGGAGGCGGGCGCGCAACTGCACCCTGTCGTCGGCGGTTCGCGCGCCGAACTCGAGCGTCTCGCCACCGAGTGGAACCTCGGCGGCTCGGTCAGGCGGCTCCTCGAAGCGCTTGACCTACGTAACTGAGAAGGACAATCCCGACATCATGGCTGTTTCCTTGCCGTTTGGCCTGGGCTCCTACCCCACGAGCCGCAGCGGCCGGTCGCCCAACTGCACCATAATTTCCTGGCCCCAGGATGCGGTGAGGCGGTCGTCTTCCATGCCGTCGCCGAACACCACGAGCTGGTCGGATGCAACGGTGACGCGGAGTGTTTCGCCCGCCTCCAGCACACCCTCGGTCAGGGAGGTTCCGGTGATGGGGGAGGGCCAGGCCTCGCGGACGAACCACGCGAGCCGGAGATCCGCTGGCGCCGGCATCGCGCGTCCTCCGCGTTCCAGGGCGATGGATGCGCACCGGCCGGTGGCGCCCGTGCCGGTGGAGACGATCAGGCCCGAAGAAGAGTGGCGTTCGGCCTGGCCGCCGGGGGCCGTGAGTTGGTAGTTCCCCATCGGAGACAAGATTTTGTTGGGTCTCGACAAGCAGATGAGCGTGACATTAGACGGACCAGCCTGCACCCCCGAGTGTCAGCGGCACGACCAGTACTCCGCACCGCCTAGCCGGTCTGTGCATCTGGTCACACATGTGTCCCGAGATGTCGCACTTCGAAGGTTGTGGAACGCTGCGCGGGAACGTCGGCTTTCACGATTGAAATGCTTAGGGAACGACAATGTTTGTGAGTTCTGACCGTTGGCCGGTTTCCAAGTCCTCAATAAGAACTAGCGAACTGACCTTGGGGCAGTAGTACTTATGCTCTCTGGAGTTTTTCTCAAGCGGCGTCCAGTCGTAGACCTTGACGCAGTCGGTGTATGTGCCAAATTTCGTGGACACGGTCAAGCCCGTGGCGAGAGTGTCTCGCATATCTTCGGCTTTTCCTACGTAATATTCTTGCCTGTAGGAGTCGCCCACCCGCTGCTCGGCCTTCATCCAAATACCAGCTTTCGCACCATCTTTTCCATGAATAAAGCTGCCTGAATGATCGAGCAAATTTCCATTTAGAAAGTTATTCACGTCCTCGCCAAAGTACCATACGTCTCCGTTTTTGTGTTGAGCTAGGTAATCTCTGGTTTCCTCGACAAGCTGCCCGTTGGTATACACTTTGTCCAGATAGATGGCCGTCTCAACGCCCTCAATGACCTTTGATTCCTGGAGGATCTCAATCTCGATTCTCTCGGTGGTTCCTCGTTGATCCGTACTCTCATAAGTCATCTTTTTGCCTACGGGAAGTGCGAAATACTTGTTTGTAATCTTCGCGGTGAATTCCGCTGGTTTGATCTGCGGACTGTAGCCGCTTGCGTCATTTCTTAAATTGCTAAAGAACCATAATGCCCCGCCGGCCATAATTATCAATAAAGCGATGATGCCAACGAACATTCTAGTTTTTGAATTCATAACGATTCCCGCCCCTTCCGAATAGGCCTTTTATCGATTGAGGGTAGAACGATGATTTGAGCCTGTTCCTGCGCGCTTAGTGTCTGACCGGGTGTCCGAGGCTGTTGAGGAGGCGGGTTAGGGCGTCCTCGGCGGCTGGTACGGAGCCGAAGACTTCGCGTTGTCGGGTGGTGTCGGCGACGTAGCGGCCGGACTGAAACCAGCCGGCCATCGCTCCCATGTCCTTGACCATGGGGTTGATCGGTCCGAGGACAGTGCCGGCGGCGCGGATGAGTCCGGTGGGGATTGTCCGGACGCGGATCCGTTTGCGGAGGAGCCTGCCGGAGTTCTCAGCGACTTCCTGCATGCTGACCGGTCGGTCCCAGCCGATATCTATGCGCTGCCCGTCGATGCCGGGTGTGTCCGTTGCGGCTGCCAGGTAGCCGGCCAGGTCAGGTGTGAGGACGAAGGTCAACGGAATGCGCGGGGACCCGAGCCACGTGAGGCGCCCTTTGCTGAAAGGGTCGCCACCGAAACGGGTGACCTGGTCAAGGAATGCGCCCGGGCGTAGCGCCACGAACGGGACGCCGAGTTCCTCGAGCCGGTCCTCGGCCAGCTTCTTGTGCCAGAAGTGCGGAACGTCCGGAGTCTGGTCACAGGTGAGGATGCTCGTCAGCACGAATCTGCGAACGTGGGTGCGTCTGGCGGCTTCGGCGAGGTTGCTGTTGCCTATGGTGTCGATTTGAGGGGTATCCCCTTTGCTGTGCCGTGTGTAGCCTGCCGCCGTGGTGATCACGCTGTCGGCGCCGTCCATCGCGCGGATCAGCGAGTCAAGGTCCATCATGTCGCCACGGGCGATGGTGGCCCCGGCGGCTTCCAGGCGGGTCGCGTCGGAACCCGGGCGCACCACGGCACGTACTTGTTTTCCGCGTGACAGCAGCTGGGCCACCACCTGGCTGCCCAGCATGCCGGTGCCGCCCACCACCAGGACGGGTCCATTACCAGTCATCGTCGCCTCCAGTGCAGTCGAACCCGTGGACACCCTGCGTGAAGCAAATCTACTCACCCGGGACGCTGCCGCAAGCCCCGGCCGTGACAGGATGGCTCGGACCGCCACCTGTTGGAGGGGCACGCCCTATTAGCCCGAATCCGAGGGTGTGGGGATTTCGGGGCGAACTCACGGTGGGCCGGAGCCGGATCTCACTTCAGCCGTGCCCGTCAAGTTCACTCGAGTACGGAATCGGAGCCCAATAGCGCACTCGCCTGAAGGATCGCCTGTTCGACGTCGCCCGTGAGTTCGGTCCAGGCGTGGTGGCCGGCCGACTTCGAGAAAAAGGGTCAACTAGCGGAAACAGTGGGGTCAACTATGTGGAATGGTCCAGACTGACCGGAATCTCACACTGGAACCCCTTTTATATCTCGCGGGGCTCTCCCCGGATGCGAGAGAAACCCTCTGGGTATGGTTTCTGGGCGGAGACGATCGGAGTCCAGTCGAGAGCGGCTTCGTTGGGGTAGCTCCCAGTGGGCTCCTACCCCACAAGCCGCAGCGGCCGTTCGCCCAGCTGAACCGTGATTTCCTGGCCCCAGGATGCGGTGAGGCGGTCGTCTTCCATGCCGTCGCCGAACACCACGAGCTGGTCGGAGGCAACGGTGACGCGGAGTGTTTCGCCCGCCTCCAGCACGCCCTCGGTCAAGGAGGTTCCGGTGATGGGGGAGGGCCAGGCCTCGCGGACGAACCACGCGAGCCGGGGATCCGCCGGTGCCGGCAAGGCCCGTCCTCCGCGCTCCAGGGCGATGGATGCACACCAGCCGGTGGCGCCCGTGCCCGTGGAGACGATCAGGCCCGAAGAGGAGTGGCGTTCGGCCTGGCCGTCCGGGGTCGTGAGCTGGTATCGGGCCGACTGGTGCGAGGCGTGCCCGATGAAAACCTCGTTGAGTCCCGAGAGTTCCTGTCCGTCGTCGAGCCGTGCCGTCACTGTGGCGAGGTCCTGGCAGCGCAGCCGCTCCACCGGGCCGGCCAGGGCGGCGTCCTGCAGCAGCTTTGCCGCCGCGTCGGGCGTGTGCCGGACCAGGACACCCGGATTCGTTCCCGGTTCGGGATCGATCCCGATGACGGGCTGGCCGTTGAGGTACTTCGCCGCGTTGGCCACGAGCCCGTCCTGCCCTACCACAGCGATGATGTCCTCACGTGTGAGCAGGAAGCGGCTGAGGTCCGCGCGCTCCACCTCGGCGTGACGCCACTCGGCCGGAACCGCGGCGCGGACGGTCACCAGGGCCGCGGTGAGCCGGTCATGGCGTTCCTGTACAGCCTGGATGGTGCGGCCGCGGGTGCGCAGGAAGAATTCGGCCTGGCCGCGGGTGGCGTGCCGGTCCAGGAGTTCCTGGAGCTCGGTCCGCCGGTGGACTATGACGAGACGGGGGTTTGCCATGACCGGATCCTATTTCCCGGCGCTGCCCGTGATTCCGGCCGCAACACGGGCTGCAGCAGCCTGAACCGTGCCGCCTGCAGGCTCCCTGAACAGCCCGGCAAGTGCCCCGCTGAGCAGGTCCGGGGTGATGGTGAGGTTCCCGATGTTGGGCAGTGATCCGGCTGCGTCGCGGAGGGCCAGTGCCAGCAGGGTGGCTTGTTCCATGCCGCTGTAGACCTCCATGGTGGCGGCCTCGCGTGCCGCGGCTGCCTCGCCCACGAGCCGGATCTGGTTCGCTTCGGCGGAGGCGTTGATGCCCTTGCGTTCGGCCGAAGCCTGCGCCTCAATGAGGCCCGCTGCGGCTTTTTCCTCGGCCTGACGCCGCGCGTTGGCGCCTTCCTGGGCGACCAGGTTTTCGCGACGGGTGGCCAGCTCGATCTGGCTCGCCATTTCGTTCTCGGAGATGGTCCGTTCGCGCTCGACGGCGACGGCCCGGCGTTCGTACACGGCCCGGTCTGCTTCGGCCTGGAGCTGTTCCCGGACCGGCGTCTGCAAGGCCCGTTCGACGTCGGACTCCGGCCGGACCGCCAGGACCTGCACCCCAAGGATCTCGATGCCGGTGGACAGGAGCCGGGTGTCCGCACGGAGGGCTTCGGTGAGGACGTTTCGGAGCTAGCTGACTCCGCGCTCCAGCGCCTCGGCGAGCGTGGTGGTGGCGATCTGGTCTATGGCGTGGCTCTGGCACAGCTGGCCGATGATGGTGGCCACCTGCTCCTTCCCGGTCGACGGCGCCCCGCCGGCCGGCTGGAGGCCGAAGTCGAGCCGGCTGGAGACGGACACCGGGTCGATGAAGCGGTAGGTCACGTTGGCCTGGACGCTCACGTCCTGGTGGTCGCGGGTGATGGCGTGGAAGAGCGTGGGCAGTTCCTGGTCATCCACGGGAACCTCGCTGAGCACGGAGTTCGCGGGGCGGTACCAGAAGGCCTGGCCCACGCCCTGGTGCCTGACCGCACCCTTCTGCAGGTGGACGACATAGCCGGTTGGGCTCCCGAGGAAGTGGCTGATCCAGGGGTAGCGCTTGATGCTGGCCATGGGATTCTCCTAAACCGCTCGATGTTGTCGTCAAGTTGACGATAACCGAACGATAGGGCCTGCTCCGAGTTATTGTCAAGGTGACGATAAATCCCTACGATGGGTTCATGCCTGAATCACACCCGGCGCCCGCACGCTTCCCGGTGGCGGTCGACGTCGTCGCCCTCACCGTGTTCGACGGCGCCCTGAAGATCCTGCTTATCACCCGCCTCATCGAGCCTTTCCGCGGCAGGCTCGCCCTCCCGGGCGGTTTCGTGTTGCCCGGCGAGGACCTGGTGACGGCGGCGGGCCGCGAACTGGCGGAGGAGACCGGCGTCGGGCAGGTCCCTGGCCACCTGGAACAGCTGGGGAGCTACGGTCCGAGGGGGCGCGACCCGCGCGGGGATGTGCTGACGGTGGCGCACCTGCTGCTCGCACCCAACTTTCCCGTCCTGTCCGCCGGGAGCGACGCCGAGCACGCCGCGTGGTATCCGGCCGGCCAGGTCCTGGATGGCGAATTGCAGCTCGCCTTTGACCATGAGCGGATCCTCGGTGACGCCTTGGAGCGGGCGAAGTCAAAGCTTGAATACTCGCCGCTGGGGGCGGCCTTTTGCGGCGATGAGTTCACCGTCGCCCAGCTCCGGGCTGTCTATGAGGCCGTGTGGGGCACGCGCCTGGACCCCCGGAATTTCCACCGCAAGGCCACGGGAACGCCGGGCTTCCTGGAAGACACTGGGCGGATGACGACGGGCGACGCCGGCCGCCCTGCGGCGCTTTTCCGGCTGGCCGGGGCAGCCCGTCCGGCCGCGGGCCAGCCGGCGCGGGCCGTGCTCAACCCGCCGCTCATGCGGCCGCGTGACTGACGCCCATGCAATCGTGCTTGGGGACGAGCCGATAGACGCCACGAGCCGAATATTGGGGGTGCTGCTGAATCCACCGAAGCGTGATTCCGTACCAGCACCTCCGCCGTGTGGTGGAGGTGTGCCGGTCAGCGGACGGTGAGTCGGCGGCCTTTGATGAGGAGCCAGAAGATGATGGCGACCTCACCGATGAAGCCGAATGAACCGAACGTGGTGGGGAAGTGGGCGCTGAATGCGACGCCGAGCGCGTCTGCGATGTACCCGAAGCCGGCGATCGCCAGAAGGATGCCGAAGATCTTGGCCATAAATCCGGAACGGAAGGCCAGGTAGCCGATCAGCACGAGGTAGATGCCGAAGAGGCCGAGGCTGATGACCCAGGCGGTGCTGAATGTCTCGATGGCTCGTAGGGCCTGGGCCGGTTCGCCGAGGAGGGCGAACGCGTTGACCAGGTGGCTGGCGGCAACCATGAAGAGCCCCGCGAAGACCACGCGGATCCATGCGGCCGTGGCGGAGAGGCGGCGGTTCACCGGTTTGAAGAGGGCGTACCACGCACCGGCCACGACGATGTCCAGAAGGGCCACGACGAAGATGCAGGATACCCCGCCAAGGAAGAGGAGCGCCGAGTTGGAAATGTCTGCCGAGGTTTCCGCCGCATTCCCTGGTGTGATGAGCGGAACGATCCCACCGAAGTAACCAGCGATCATCAGGACCGCCATAAGCGCGAGTCCGATGCCGGAGACCAGGCTCGCCGTGCGCGGCGACCAGTTGGGGAAGTTGAGAATCGTGGCGCGGGGCGATCGCGGAGTGGGGATTGAGACAGGCGGGACAGTGCTCATTACGCATTCCTTACGTTGTAAGCTTATGTTGTAAGTAGGCTACATGTACGTTGTAAGCTTGTCCATGGAAGCAACAGGAAGATTGAGAAATGACGGCAAAGCGTGCACCTGCCACGGAAGCCCGCCTCCGATTGAACCGGGAACGCGTGCTCCGGACGGCCATCCGGTTAGCAGACGAAGGAGGTATCGAGCGGCTCACCATGCGCAAGCTCGGAGAAGAACTCGGGGTGGAAGCAATGTCCCTGTACAACCACGTGTCCAACAAGGAGGACCTGCTGAATGGCATGATCGACGCCGTCTTTGGTGAAATCGAGCTGCCATCGCACGGCGACGACTGGAAAACAGCCATGCGGAAACGATCCGTCTCGGTCCGTGACATGCTCTCGCGCCACCCCTGGGCGAACGGGCTGATGGATTCCGGCACCAATCCCGGGCCTGCAACGCTGAGGCACCACGATCGGGTGCTCGGCACCTTCAGGAACGGCGGATTCTCCATCGCCATGACAGCCCACGCGTTCGCTGCGCTCGACAGTTACATCTACGGGTTCGCGAGGCAAGAAAAAGGCCTGCCCTTCGACGGCGGGGAACAGGCTGCCGCGACGGCGCAGACAATGCTCGCGCACCTGCCCGTTGACGAATACCCCTACCTCGTCGAGCTCATGGCGAAGCATGTGCTCCAGCGAGGCTACGACTACTCCAACGAATTCACATTCGGACTTGACCTCGTCCTGGACGGTCTGGAAAGAGCACGCGACTCGGGGCAGGCCGACGCATGAGCATCAAGCCCAACTGACCGCCTCGCCGGAGCGATCTTTATCGAGGAGTAGCGCTTACCAGCTCGTAGTGCTCGACCAAGGGAAATGGCTCGTAAAAGCGGTGCAATAGCGCGCGCCACTCCTGATACTGCGGAGATCCTCTCAAACCCACGGTGTGATCCTCCAGACAATGCCATTGCACGAGCAGTAAGTAGGTGTTGGGCGATTCGATTGAACGCGAGAGCGACATCGTGACAAAGCCAGGCATCGACGCAATAATCAATCGAGCCTGATCGAACGCTGCCTCAAAATCTTTTTCCAGGCCGGAAATGACTGGCAGCAGCGCGTGTTCCGTAAGCATTGGCCCAGTGTCGCAGATTCCCATAGAGATTTCCCGCCCGGGACCGCACTAACGCAATGACTCAAATTCTATGAATTCATCGATACCGACACGGACCTGAAGACCGGCTCCAACGGCGTGTGGGGTCGGTGTTGAGGCGCCGGACGGCGTCCAGTTCCGCTGGCCGGGTCGATGTCCTGGGCGAGTCGGCCCAGTTCCGGCAGACTGTCCTGGACGGCGCAACCCCTGGGTGAACGGACCGGCGGGCGGATCATCGGCATGGTCAGCATCGAGGACCGCCCCGAGGAAGCTTCCGACCGCCCCGACCGGGGCGTGGGAGGCCGGCGGTCAGGGGACGGGCCGGGGTGGGAGGTTCTTGGCGGCAGGTCCTTGGATGACGGTGCCGTCGGTGGCGAACCGGGAGCCGTGGCAGGGGCAGTCCCAGGTGGTGTCGGAGGGGTTGAAGCCGACGGTGCAGCCCAGATGGGTGCAGATCGCGGAGACGGCGTGGACCCGCCCGTCCGCGTCTTTGTAGACGGCAGTGCTCTCGCCGTTGACTTTGATGACTGCTCCCTCGCCCGGGGCCAAGGCCGCGTGGCTGGGTAGGCCGCTGAGTTTGCCGGCCAGGATGGCTGCCGCAGTCTTGGTGTTCTCCTTGATGAACCGTCTCGCGCTGGCTGCCGGGGTGGTCCGGTTGCTGTTGAACACCGGGGCCCAGCGGTTCTCCCGGCCGCTGAGGGTGTCGGCGAGAATGAGGGCGGCGGCGGTTCCGTTGGACAGGCCCCATTTGCGCAGGCCGGTGATCACGTACACGTGCTTGGCGGCGGGGGACATGCGCCCGACGTAGGGGAGCCCGTCGAGCGGGATGCCGTCCTGCGTTGACCAGCGGTAGGCGATCTCGACGACGCCGAGGCGGTCGTGGGCGAAGGCGGCGAGTCTGCGGTACCGCCCGGCCGTGTCGCCGGCCTCGGACACGCGGTGGCCTTCGCCGCCGGTGAGCACGTAACTCGTGCCGCCCACGCTGGCGGTCAGGATGGACCGCAGCGGTTCCTCGGCGCTGATGAACGTGGCGTCCAGCGGTGGGGTGTCTACCCGTCCGGCGACGAGGTAGGAGCGGTGCGGATGGCACCGCAGGTAAAACAGGCCCTGGCCGCCGAACGGCACATTCGTGGCGACGATGATGTCACGGGCGCGGACGGTGCCGCTCCCGGTATCGACCGCGCCGGGGGAGCCGTCGCGGATCCGTTGCGCGCGCGTTCCTTCGAAGACGAAACTGCCCCCACCATTGACCGCCTGGGCGAGACCCTGCAGGTACTTCACGGTATGGATCTGCGCCTGCCCGTCGAACCGGACCGCACCCTTGACGGCGAAAGGCAGCGGCACATCGGTGGTGAAGGTGGCGGGAAGGCCGAGCCGTGCGGCAAGGGCCGCTTCCTCCCGGACCCGGGCAACGGCGTCGTCGGTTTCGGCGTAGGTGTAGGTGGCGACGCGGCGGAAGCCGCAATCGATGCCCTCTTCGGCCACCACGTGCGCGATGTGTTCGATCGCGGCCTGGTTGGCCTGCCCGTAGGTGCGGGCGGTGTCGGCCCCGTGGCTGCGTTCAAGTTCGGTGTAGGCGAGGCGGTGCAGTGAGGTGACCTTGCCGGTGGTGTGGCCGGTGACGCCGGTTCCGACACGGGCGGTCTCGATGACCGCGACAGTGTGGCCGGTGCGTTTGAGCGCCAACGCGGCGGTCAGGCCGGCGATGCCAGCCCCGACGACCGCTACGTCGACGTCGATATCCCCGCGCAGGGCGGGATAATCGGTGGTTCCGGCGGTGGCGACCCAGAGGGAGACGGGTTCACCTTCGGGCCGTTCACTGTCCGATGCGGCATTCACTGCGAAACCTCCCGATCACCCGGTAACAGGTGGTGGCTGCGACCAGAAGCCCGAGAGCGATCAGGTCAGGATCGCTCTGCCGATGATGACGTAGACCGTCCCGAGAGCAGATTTCCCGCCGGGGGGACGGCCGCCGTCGTCAGTTTTCCACGAACCGTGCGAGGCGCTATGCGGCGCTTCCTTTCACCTTTTCAATGGCATCCCTGCCGAGCCAGAGGCCCAGGCCGATCATGCCGACGCCGAGAACCAGATGCAGCCAGTTGTCGGCAGAGTTGAACGGGACAAAGTTGGCGCCCGCGTTCATATCAATGACCAGGCCGTAGATCCACAGAACCAGGTACACAATGCCGCCGCCAAGCAGGAACCAGCGGGCCATCTGGTCTGTCCTGGCCATGGCAATGCCGGCCACGCCAAACAGCAGATGGACGATGTTGTGCAGCACGGACACCTGGAAGACTCCAAGCAGCATGGCCCCGGACTCATGTCCCGCAAAGTTCATGGCGCCGTAATTGGTGGTGATTCCCGGGATGAACCCGAGGACTCCAAACAGCAGGAAAACCGCACCAACACCCATGGTGGTGCTGTGAAGGGTCAACCCCATCATGTGGTGGTGCTGGGCAGGGTGTGAAGCGGTGGTCATGACTCTCCCTTTCACGCTGATTACCGGCTCTTCTGATGGAGAACCGGTCTCGCGGCAAGGAGTCGCAGGATTCCTGCCGACGCCCATATCGTACTCCTGAAAACCGCGCGCGTGCAGGGGAAAACAGGGTCTTGGGGGCCTCGGCTCGGGGGCCGCTCGACGATCCTGAGACACTGCTGAAGGCCGGCCGCGGCCGGCTCAGGGCGGGGCGGCGTGAACGTTCCGCGTTGGCTGTTCCCGCGTCAGCGGCACGACCGCTGTTTTTGCTTTGCCGGCGCTCCCGCGGGCCATTTGCCGGAAACGGCCGCCACGGGAGCAGGCTTAGCGGCCATATCCGGCAAACGGTGCAGCTGGCCGCGGCGCCGATACCGGCCACTGCCAGCACGAGCGCTGCGCGAGAGACAGACGGGCTTGCTGGCGCTACCCCCGCGCCTCAGCGAACCGTGGCGGCATGGACTCCATCTGCTCCATAACCAGCTTGATGGCCTCGGGCCGCAGTCCGCCGCGCTCTGTGGCCGAAACTGGCGTGCCGCCTTCAGAGTCAGTACCGTCGTCTCAACAACTCATTCGTCAGCAGACAGGTGCACCATGAGCAGGAACAGCAGGAACCGGCACAAGGGCAACGGCCCCGCGGCGAAAGGCGCCCCCGGCTCCCAGGCCTCTGGTTCCGTTTCCCTGAGCACTTTCCGGGCCGGCCGTGCCTTGGACGCGCTTACGCCGGCCTTCGTCCAGTGGTTCGACGACGGCTCACCCGGCGCTGCTGCCGCCGCTGTGGAATACCTGAAGCAGGTTGAACCCGTCATGGGCCGCTATCTGGACAGCACGGCCGCGGCGGAGGTGACAGGCTTCGAGCCGGTTCCCCTGGCGATCGCGATCTCGGACGAAGTCGCTGCCACAGCCGACGCTTCTGCCGCCGGGCTGTCGGATGTCGAGGACGCCGTCTTCGTCGTTGACGCTGTCCACGCCTACGTCGAATTCCTGTCCGAAACGGGCCGGTGGAGCGGATCCGCGGAGCAGCTGGCCGGAGTCAGTGACTTCTTTGACACCATCGTGGAGGACGATGACGAACCGGGTTACCTCGACGTGCCGGACATTCCCGAAGAACAGGCCCTGGAGGTCTTCTCCGGGCTGCCGCTGATCCAGCGGGCCACGGCGCTGCTGCGGTGGATCGGAGCCGGGCGGCCCGTCACCGGAACCGGTGCGCTTCGCTTGCGGGACATTGAAGCGGCGGCTGCCTGCGTCGGGGTGACCGTCAGGGGTAACACCAAGCGGGCGGATTCCGCGCTGCCGGGCACTGCGGATGCCGTACCGACGGTCCGGAGCATGTACGAGGTGCCGCTGCTGGCCCAGATGTGGGCCGCGCTCGAGGCGGCCGAGCTGATTGAGATCAGGTCAACGAAAGTGGTGCCGTTCGAAGACTCCAAAGACTTCCTGGCCGGCGGTACTTCGGAGCGGTTGGAGGAGTTCTTTCTTTTCACCGCGTGTTTCCTGGAACAGGCTGTGGTCCGATACGATCCGGACCAGCCTTGGGAAAAGATCATCGCCGGGCTGGAGACCTCGATCCTGATCGCGGCGGCCACGGCGGAACCGCCGTTGGTGGAACGCGTCCTGGCCGCCCCGGATCATGCGCCGGGGGCCGAGAAAAAGATAGCGGTCGCTCTGACCAGCGCGGCTGTGCGCCGGCTGGAAGCGCTCGCCGAGCTGGGGCTGCTGACCATCGACACTCATTTCCGGGTGCCGCCGGCGCTCATCGGCTGCGTTGCGGATACTTTCGACAACGACCGGGTGTTGGCGGACCTGGGCCTCGGGGAAGCCCCCGACGATGCGGCTGTGGGGCCTGCAATTGCTGATACAACAGCTCCCGGGGCGGCACTGGCGGCGCCGCAGCCAGCTCCTCAATCGATTCTGCAGCTGAAAATCATGCTCAACGATTCGAAGCCGCCCATCTGGCGCCGTGCCCTGGTTCCTGCCGGCATGCCGCTCCCTCAGCTGCACGCGGTGATCCAGGCACTGTTCGGCTGGCTGGACTACCACCTGCACCAGTTCCAGACCGGGGGATTCCGCGGCCCAACGTATGCGCCGGTGGACCCGGACGGCGAGGACGATTTCTACGGCGAACCTTCCCGCGACGAATCGAAGGTGACACTCGGTGAACTGCTCCCGGCCGTGGGCAGCACCATGACCTACACCTACGATTTCGGCGACAACTGGGTGCACGGCATCAAGGTGGAGAAAATTCTGGCGGCCGACGACGGCGGCGGGCAGCTCCCGCGGTGCACCGCTGGCCGCGGTGCCGCGCCGGCGGAGGACAGCGGCGGCATCTGGGGCTGGGAGAACATCGTCCAAGCCGTCAACGATCCACGCCACGAGGAGTACCAGGAGTACCGGGAGTGGCTGGGACTGCGGGGCGGCGAAACGCTGGATCCCAAAGCCTTCGACGTGGAACAGGCCAACGAGACCCTGGCAGATCTCTTCTGAGGCTGCCGGTGGAGGCTCCGTGAGAACGTGATCGAGTGAATGCCAGGTGAAACCAACCCGGACCATTTCCCGGGAACTGGGCGGGGTCTCCGAAAACGTCGGCTGGCCTGCCGAGGGCCCGCACCCTGTTCCGAGGCCAGGCAGCTCACATATCCTCGCGGGCACGGGCCCGGGTACGGGCTACGAGCTGGTGCTGGAGGCAAGCACGCCCAGGCCGAGTGCGGCGATAATGCCGCTGCTGCCGCGTTCGAGCCAGCTGCTCACCCGGGGGCGCTGCAGCCAGGCCATTGCCTTGGCTGCCGCGATGGACACGGCCACCAGATAGAGGAAACCGATGGCGCTTTCGATGGCACCAAGCACCATGGCGGTGTCCAGGGTGTTGCCGCCGTGTGGAATGAATTGG
>NZ_JAGPOT010000083.1 GCF_018224015.1 Pseudarthrobacter albicanus | reverse complement strand
CTGCCGCGATGGACACGGCCACCAGATAGAGGAAACCGATGGCGCTTTCGATGGCACCAAGCACCATGGCGGTGTCCAGGGTGTTGCCGCCGTGTGGAATGAATTGGGGCACGACGGCGAGGTAAAACAGGCCGACCTTGGGATTGAGCAGTGTGGAGAGCGCGCCGGCGCCGAACCCTGCCCTTCGGCTGTAGCCCCGGCGGGGAGGCCGTCCGGCGGTTGCGGAGGTTGTTTGGCGGCGGCCCCGGATCAGCGACGAGATTCCCAAGTACAGCAGGTACAACCCGCCCGCGATCTTCAGCCAGCGGAACACTTCCGCGGAGTCCTCCAGCACTGCGGCGAGTCCCACTCCCACCAGCGCGGCCCAGACCAGGGACGCCAGTGCCGAGCCGAGCGCCGCGGCAAGGCCGGCCCCGGCATTCTGCAGCGAGATCCGCAGCACGAGGAAGGTATCCGGGCCGGGGGTGACGGAGAGCAGCAGGCACAGCCCGGCAAAGGCCAGCAAGGTTACAGCGGTCATGAACACCATTGTCCGGGTGCTGGCTGCCTGGTTGCAATTGCAGCAATACCCGGCCCGGAGTACTCAGCCACCACATTGTTCTTGGTCTCGCACAGCAGCAGCCCGATGGTCGGCTGGTCGTCAGCATGGGCCAGGAGATCGTCCACGGCGGACATGTACATGTTGATCTGGCCGGCGTTATGCGCGGCTGCGCATGGCCCAGATACTCGGGCTTGAAGGCGGTGGCTTTTTCTCCACGTGCAGGACCAGCTGGCCCTCGAGCTCGCCTTCGTTCGTTTTGCCGGTCATGGCCACGAAGACAAAGACACACGGATCCTTGAACGACTGCTGGGCAAGATCCGAGCCCGACGGCGGCAAGGTCGCCTTGAAGTTCGTGATTGCGTTGCCGGAGTGCTCGTGGAGCTTCGCCTCGATGTGGTGGGCGAGGACGTTCCGTGACCAGCCATTCTCGACGACGGAAGCTGCGTACCAGAGTCGGGTTTCCGGGTCGCTGAGCTTCTCGAGCAGGGCGATCTGGTGGTACCAGGGCAATGTTGCAAGCGGCGCTTGCAACATTGGAAAATCCGGCCACGCTTCAGCGAACGACTTCATATAGCGGAGATTTCGCGGCGAGAATCCTCTTGCCTCAGGAAAAGCCGAGCGGACCTCGGTGGACACGGACGCCAGCAGCTCCGGGTACCAAGCCGGCACGCTGGACTTCGCGGGCGTTGATTCAAACGACGCTGGTGTAGACATGGGGATCGGTTCCTTTCCGAGCGGTCATTTCACCTTGAACCTATCCCCGGGCACTGACATTCTTGGCGGGCGTCACACAGCGGCGGCGACCACCGCTTCCGCTTCCTTGACCCGCAGCTTGCCGGACAGCTTGGCTCGGGGACCGTGCTGCCGGGCGACAAATCGCGTGGCTTCGTGGCCTTCGATATTGCGCCGGGTCCGGTGACGGTAGTGATTTCAGATCCGCTGATGCAGGAAGCAGCGCGGATCCAGATTCCGGGGCAGGCGGGTAGGGCGGCAGGGGAGCCGTGTCCCGGACGGCTCCGTTGTAACCCATTCCGCGGCACGCGGGACGAGTAACGCGAAGTCTTTAACGAGTATGAAAAGTGCCTTAACAGGTAGTCGCCACTCAGGGTAGCCAGCCCCTGACTCGTTACGATGGGGTGCCGGGCCGGTGATTCCGGCCGGAAGAATTCGGCGGCGCAACTCAATCACGCCGCAGTCAGGGCCTTTGTCCCGAATATTTAAGGCGAGTGGTCGCCGCCCTCAGGTTTCACCGGTGCTGTCGACCCTGGTGGGCAGACCTCAAAGACAATTTCCCGCGGGCATCTCCTATGGGTATCGCGAGTCCTTTACCTTTGGCCGACAGAGCAAATTTCACTTCTATGAAGACTTTGCGAGGAATTCATGCGGCCAGCGATTTTTGCACGCATAGTCATTGCCACCGCAATTATCGGTCTCAGCTTAGTGCCACTGTCCGCCAACGCAGCCGGCGGTTTGGCGACGGACAAGGTTGTCAGTACGCACCGGTCCTCGCCTTCTCGGACCGTCGTTTCGCCAGCCTTTACAACCAGCCAACCCAAGGAACTGTTGTTAGCATTTGTCGCGACTTCTGGCCCGGCAACCACACGGTCCCAGCAATTCTCCTCAGTCACGGGTGGCGGGCTCACATGGCGACTGCGTCAGCGGACCAATGTTCAGTACGGCACGGCTGAAATCTGGCAAGCCGCGTCGAGCAGCATCCTCACGAACGCAACTGTGACAGCCACGCATACCGGTTCGTACCAGGCTTCCATAACGGTCGCCACCTTCACGGGCGCGGACACGGCCACCGACGGAGCGGTAAAGGGAGCCAACGGAGCGGTAAAGGGAGCCAACGGAGCCACCGGAGCGCCCACCGCTACGCTTACGACAACCCGCACCGGTTCCTGGGTCTGGGGAGTTGGCAATGACTGGAGTAGGGCCGTCCCCCGCACCGTCGGGACCGGTCAAACCAAGGTCGATGAGTTCCTTGCCAGCAGCGGTGATACGTTCTGGACGCAACGCCAAAATGCACCCGGCACGGCGACAGCGCCATCGTCCGTAAGGATTAATGACACGGCCCCCACCACCGACAAGTGGAATCTGTCTCTGATCGAGATTCTGCCCGCCCAGGCGGCCCAGGCGCCCGACGGCACCCAGGCCGCCGTCGTTTTCGGTTGGGGTCCGGTGGTTACCGGGGATGAGTTTTCCTACACGGGGCCGCCCGATCCTGCGAAGTGGAACGTCTACAACAGCGTGGGGCATGCGGGCAAGGGGATCCGGAGTCCGAAGGCCTGGGCTGTGGCTGGCGGCGTTGCCACCGTCAGCGGTGACTCGGCCGGTACTACCGGCGGTATGTCAGCCAGGTTTGCGCAGCAGCAGTACGGCCGCTGGGAAGCACGGATGAAAACCACCGCCAGGGACCCGAAATACCACCCCGTCCTGATCCTGTGGCCGAACAACAACACATCCCCCAACTGCGCCGAGATTGATTACGCCGAAGGATCTTCCGACACGACCAGGATCAAGTTCTTCCTGCACTATGCGTGCGGCGGCTCGAACTTCCAGAGTCAGGCAGCACAGACTATCGACACCACCCAGTGGCACAACTATGCGGTCCAGTGGACCCCGGCCGGGATCACCGGATACATCGACGGCGTGCAATGGTTCACCGACACGAACCCGGCGCACCAGCCCACGGTCGGGATGCACCAGACGGTCCAGCTGGACTGGTTCCCGGACGGGACCGCCACTCTACCAAGCCAGATGCAGGTCGACTGGATCCGCGTCTACAACTAACACCCGGCGCTCCAGAAAAATGCACGATGAGGGGACTCGATGAAATCCAACGAACTGCTGCTGGACGCCTTCGGCCGGATCCGTGACACCGTGGCCGCCACGCTTGAAGGGGCCGACGACGAGTCTCTGGTCCGTCGGCCCGCAGGCAACGGAAACTCGATTGCGTGGCTGATCTGGCACCTCAGCCGGGCAGAGGATGCGCAGCTCGCCTCCGCCGCCGGCCTGGATCAGGTCTGGACCTCGCAGGGGTTTGCTGGCCGCTTCGATCTGCCGCTGCCCGTACGCGACACCGGCTACGGCCATTCGACGGGCCAGGTCGACGCGGTGCAGGCCCCGCCGGAGCTGTTGGTCGAATACTACGACGCCGTCCACCGGCAGACCGTGGAGTTTCTGAAAACCCTCGGCGACGAGGACTTCGACCGCATCGTCGACACCCGCTGGGACCCGCCCGTCACTCTCGGGGTGCGGCTGGTCAGCATTATTGCCGACTGCCTCCAGCACGTCGGGCAGGCCGCATATGCCAAGGGCCTGAACCCTGCGCACCGTTAGGGGAGTCGGCTAGCCTGGCTGTGGCCCGCTCGCCTTTATCCACGACGGCCGTGGCCTCGCGACTATTGGCCCTCCACCTGTCATGACAAATCAGGAGGCTGTGCGGTGGGGCTTTTCCGCGGCTAGGGCCCTGACCCAGTCCGGCGTTTTTTTCCCGAGCCTTCGGTCTGTGACGAGACGAAGCTTAGCGGCGGCGATCTGCACGCCCCGGTCCTTGGAAGCGGGACGGGGTGCAACCGTCCGGCTGGCGTCAACGTCGTATTGCGCGGTATCCGCCTCAGCCCCGGCAGAGGCGTGGGCGCCGTGCCCGCGGTCAGACTCCTGCATGATCATCGTCAACCTCCTGCCCCTTCTGCCCGGTCGTTGTTTCATTGTCGCCCTGATCGGTCTCGTCGTCCATCCTCATGGTGCTGATGCGCTCCTGCGCAACCTCCAGGGGTTCCTCCCATGCCACCGTGATTATCCCCAGTTCCTCGTCGCCGACAAGTCCGCTGTCGGCCAGGACCGCCATGATTTCCAGTCCTAGTTCTGCGCGGCGGGGGTTATCGGAGAGGGAGCTGTCGAGCGACCATTGGGCCCGTTTCCACCATTCAGCCCGGTCATCAGCCTGCGTCTTCTGATTCAGGGCGTTCGCGTCCGCCTCACGTTTCTGTTCCAGGGAGAGTGCGTCGGCCTCGGTCCGCTGCTTCAGGGTGCGCCAGTTGATGATGGCCGCAATTACCGCGGCCAGGAGCACTGCCAAAGGGCCGAGGGCGGCGAAGATCTGCCACCACTCGGCGGGGCCGGAGTGGATGAAGACATCAACGGGACTCGGGGTCGGGTTCACGGGACCAGCCTAAGCCGCGGCACGGACGGTTTCCGAGGGTAGCAAGGTTGCCTTGGTGGAATACCGCGACGCCGGAGACGATTTCCACGCTCGGATCCTCTCCAACCCGACCACGGACTGCCAGCTCGTCAAGTACCAGCAGCACGTCCGCACGGTTCAGCGAACCCATGCCCGCCCCTGCCGAACCCGTACACCGGACCGTTCCTACAAAGCCAAGCCGGATTCCTCGTCCGCTGCGTGGCAGCCGCCGTACAAGGCGTTCCGCGGTGAGTGCGTCAGCGGATGCGCTCTTCAAGCCCAGTCGGAGAACATTTGCACTGCCCACACAGAAAAAGCCCAGCATTACCACAGCCGTCGTTGGCAGTATGTGCATATCACCTTAATGAGTGGCCGCCGAGACGGTGACGAGGTGGCCGGACCGCAGGGTGGTATCGAACTGCTCTTTCCTGATGGAGCACGCGGAGGAGGGACCCTGGAATCTCCAGGGCCCCTTCTCAGCGATGGCTCCGATGTAGGAGAGCCAATTTTTTCCCGGAGACGCGAACCGGCCGGTTGACCCCCGTTGAGCATCTGACGGCACGTCCCTCGCGCATTTTCCCTCAATAGGGGACGCACCGGTCGTCGAAAATTGGCGGATCCCGAGGATTCGCTCCACGTGGGAGATTTCACGTGAAAAGTGTCTGGGTGCCCGTCCTCAGCAGGGAGGGTCGGGGATCCTACCGGCATCGGCGATGGTTATCAGGGCTGCCCGATCGTGCTCCTTGCCGGCGATGCCGTCGATGTCCATCGGAAGGTGGGAAGGTCCGCGCAGGAACGGGCTCGGACGGTATGACGGCGGATCGGCGACCAGCCGCGGGTTCTCAATTCTGCTGGCGAATTCGGTAAGGGCGATCTGGGCTTCCAGCCGGGCGAGGGGTGCGCCGAAGCAGAGGTGGACGCCGCCGCCAAAGCCTAGGTGCTGATTATTGCGCCTGTCCGGGATGAAAAGATCGGGGTCGGTGACGTGGGCGGGGTCCCGGTTGCCTGCGGCCAGGAGCAGCGTGAAGGAGGCGCCCGCGGGGATGATCGTGCCGGCAACATCGATATCGTCGAGCGCCGTGCGGAAGGGGACGAAATGCACGGGAGGCTCGTAGCGCAGCAGCTCCTCGACCATCGGGATGGCGAGGCCGGGGTCGTTGCGCAGCCTCTGGAGCTCGTGCGGGTGGCGGAGCAAGGTCAGCGCGCCGTTGGCGATGAGGTTCACCGTGGTTTCGTGTCCGGCGATGAGCAGAAGAAGCCCGGTGCTCACCAGCTGCTCTGCCGGCATGCGACCTTCCGGGCCGTCGTCTGTGGCCATCGCCGAGAGCAGGTCGTTGCCCGGTGCCTTCCGATGGGCCTCGACCAGTTCTTCCATGAAGGAGCGCAGTTCCGCACCGGCTTCGGCTCTCTTTTTCTGCTGGGTTTCGGGATCGAGTCCGGGGTCGGTGGATTGCACGGCGACGTCCACCCAGACCCGGAAGCGGTGTTCGTCTCCGGGAGGCACGCCGAGAAGTTCGCAGATCACGGTGACGGGCAGTGGATACGCCAGGTCATCGACGACGTCGATCCTCCTGCGGCCGGCCATGTTGTCGATCAGGTCGGTGACGATTTCCGTCATCCGTGGCTCCAGCCCGGCGACCCGGCCCGGCGTCGTGGGCGGTCCGAAGTGGCGCATGGCGATCCGTCGAAACTTATCGTGATCGGGCGGATCCATGCTCAGGAACGTCGGAGACATGCCGGGACCGTCCCCGTTGTCCCCGGCGGCGGCGCCTGCTGCGACGGCCGCCGGGTTGCGGTTGATGTCGGAGCTTACCCGCGGGTCGTGCAGCAGCGAGGCGATCTCGGCGTAGCCGCTGACAACGTACGTTCCGTCCGGAAGCCGTGTCACCGGGGTCTTGCGGAGCTCGGCGTAGAACGGGTAGGGGTTGGCCCTGTTGGAGTAGTCGAGGCTCTGCTCCCAGGAGCTGGCCTGGCTCATGGTGAAGGCTCCTTTAATCGTGGGGCGGTTTCTGCCGGTCTCCGTGACGGCGTGTCACCGGCGGCGGGGTTGGTCAATCTGGCGCGGCGCTCATTGGGATCGTGACCGGTCACGACGACGGTGGCGTCCTGGGTAGG
Source organism: Pseudarthrobacter albicanus (assembly GCF_018224015.1). Lineage (GTDB taxonomy): Bacteria > Actinomycetota > Actinomycetes > Actinomycetales > Micrococcaceae > Arthrobacter > Arthrobacter albicanus. Next base: position 13,451 of record NZ_JAGPOT010000083.1, on the reverse strand, counting down.
GCTGGCCGCGGGTTTGAACCGGGCCGGCACTGGCCGGGCATGGGCTGGCTCGTCGATGTGGTGGAATGACGGCGGAAAGGGTGCGGCTTGCTCGATCAGCGGTTCGTAGAATTCGAGCCACTTGTTCTGGTTGAAGGCGACCGCCGCCACGATGCGGCCCTTGTAGCCATAGACTGCCACGAAACGCCGCAGGGCCACTGATCCTTGGACGATGGCGACCTCATCGGCGACCGAGGGCACCCCGACGCTCTTGATTTCGGTGCCGAACTGGACCGACCAGAATTTCGGCACCTCCAGGTGCGGCCACCGTTCGGTCTCGCGGCTGACCATGTTGTGTGCCGCGACCTCGGCCTGGGAGATGGCGTTTCCCCAGTGCTCGACGGCGAGGTATTGATAGCCGTACATCGGCTGCGGGGCGCGCGCTATGTCGCCGGCGACGAAGACGTCATCGGTGACCAGGCCGTTCGCGTCGAAGGCGCGGCAGCCGGCGTCGCACGCGACGCCCCATACGCCGCAGGCCAAACCGGAACCTGCGAGCCATTCGACATTGCGGACGGCCCCCAGCGCTGCGACCGCCACGTCTATCTCCAGCGTTGTGCCGTCGGACAGTCGGGCGCGGCGCAGCTGTCCCGTGGCATCACCTTCCAGGGACGCGACCCTGACGCCGCAGCGCAGATCAACGCCCTTCTCGGTCTGCAGCTCCCCGGCGATTGCGCCGATCACCCCGCCAAGGGCAGCGAGGAGCGGAGCCGGACCAGCCTCCGCGACGGTGACCGGCAGGTCCAGTTCACGACACACGGAAGCGACCTCGCAACCGATGAACCCGGCGCCGATGACCAGCACCCGACGGGGATGCCGCGCGAGGAGCTGTCGCAGAGCGGTGGCGTCCTCCCGGGTGCGCAACGTCAGGACGCCTCTCAGGGCCGCCTCCGCAGCGTTGGGCCAGGGGCGGGCCCGCAAGCCGGTGGCGATCAGCAGCTTGTCGAATGCGATCCGGCTGCCGTCGGCGAGGTGCAGCTGCTTCGCGGCCAAGTCCAGACCGGTCGCCGCCACACCCAGCCGCCAGATGGCGTCAAGGTCCCGGCGGCGTGGCAGCGAGGTGTGTTCCGACGGCACCGACCCGGCCAGGACCTGTTTCGACAGCGGCGGCCGGTCGTAGGGCTCGTGCGGTTCCTCGCCGACGAGAGTCAGCGTGCCGGTGAACCCTTCCTCGCGCAGCCGCTCCGCTGCGCGCAGCCCCGCCATCGATGCTCCAACGATGACGATCCGTCCGGTTCTCTTGAACGTGCCCCCGCTGTCCTCGGCGGCGGCAGCCCTCGCCGGCGGTGCGTTCGGATGCAGCGATCCGTCCGGCCCGTCCAGCTGGTCGAGCCGGATGGCCTGAACCGGACACGCAGCGGCGGCCCGCCGGATCCTCGTGCGCTGCGCCCCGTCAGGGTCCGGGTCATACGTCAGCGCCTCGTCCCCCTGGATCGTGAAGACGTCCGGAGCGAGAAAGGCGCACTGGGCATAACCCTGGCATTTAGTGAGATCGACGACGAGCCTCATGCCGAACTACTCCCTTTTACGGGTCCCTTGGCGGGCTGGCGCCCGCCTCCCTTGGCGGGCTGGCGCCCGCCGACCGCCGGCAGGCCGGCGCCTCTTCCGGGTGAACCGGGCCTCTCCCCGGACCCCGACAGGGCTTCCCGGCCCTGGGGCCGGCCCGGGGCAGGGGGCCTCGATTTGATTCATGATCAAGTGAATCGAGTCTAGGCCCCGTGGGTGGGCGGCGGAAGAGGACTGTGACCCGCTATGGCGGGGCACAGACTCAACGTATGGTGGTCGTCGGGGACGTTTGCGCAGCTGAAACCGACTGGCCAAAATCTGTCAGCGGCGTGGTTTATTCGTAGCGGAGGGAATCGATCGGGTTTTGCCGCGCTGCCCGCCAGGCAGGGAGGGTCCCGGCGATGAAGGCGATGGCCATGACCAGGAGGATGACTCCCGCGACGGGGCCCGGGGCGAAGGCGAGGATGTGGAGGCCGGCCAGATCGCTGAGGGGCCCGCGGGCGAGGGCGCCGCTGACTGCGGTGCCGAGCCCGATGGCGGCGGCGGAGCCGATGGCGCTGCCAAGGAGGCCGATGAATGCCGCCTCGGTGCTGAAGAGTCCGAAGACGGATCCGCTGCCCATGCCCATGGCCTTCATGAGGCCGATCTCCCGGGTGCGTTCCTGCACGGACATCAGCAGGGTGTTCACGATCCCGAAGCCCGCGGCGATCAGGGCGATGATGGCGAAGGCGTCCAGGACGCCGATGATCCCGTTGATGACGGTCTTCACGGTGCCGATCCGGTCATCGAGGGTCTGGGCGGTGTACCCGGCGGCGGCAAGCCCGGCCTTCATATCGCCGACCTGCGAGGCGGACGACGGCGCGAAGGTGGCTGTCACCTCCGCCCATGCGGTATTTGCCGCGGCAGGGGCTCCGGTGCCCTGGGCATCGGCAAGGGCGGTGGAGAGGGATTTGTTGATGAAGGCACCCCCGCCGCCGAGCAGGGCGCTCTGTTCAATACCGGTGATGCGGGCGGTGATCGGGTGCACCGTTCCGGTCGCGTCGGTGATGCCGATCGTGACGTCCTGGCCGATGGCCTCGTTATTGTCCGGGAGGCCCAGCGGTGCCACGTAGCTGGCGGGAAGGATAAGCTGCGGTTGAGTGCCGGAATCGTCCAGGGCCGAGCCTGCCGCGAGCTGGGGCTGTGCCCCGGCGAGTGGGCTGACCGAAAGCTGGTACTTCTCGAGGCTGTTCCATTGGATGTAGTCCGGGCTGAGCCGCGTAACAGGGGTAACGCCCGTGATGCCCGGGATGGCGCCGATCGTGTTCAGATCGGCCTGGCCCAGGGCCTGCTGGGTTGAGCCTGGCCGGCCGCCGGAGGCGAGAACCCTGGTGCTGGCGTCGTATTTTTTCGGCCCGGAGCCGGGATTGCCGCTGGTGCCGGTTTTGTTGACGGTGAAGGTATTGCTGGAGCCGACGGCGGCGATCTGGCTGTCGATGTAGTTCGAGATGCCCGTGCCGAGGCCGTTGGTGATGGTCAGGGTGAACGCGCCGACAAATATGGCCATGATGGTCAGCGACGTGCGCAGTTTGCTGCGGAAGCTGTTCGTGATGGCGGTCTTCAGGATTTCGAGCGGTTTCATGCCGCGTGCTCCTCGTCGGTGGTGATCAGCACGCCGTCGCGGATATAGAGACGGCGGTTGAAGGGGGCGGCCAGGTCGTGGTCGTGGGTGACGGTGATCAGCGTGATGCCGTGGTTGGAGTTAAGGTCGAACAGGATGTCCTCGACGATGCGCCCGGTGGCGGTGTCCAGGTTTCCGGTGGGCTCGTCCGCGAACAGGACCTGTGGGGTGTTGACCAGGGCCCGGGCGATCACGACGCGCTGTTTCTGGCCCCCGGAGAGGTTGCCGGCCTTGTTGCGGGCCTTGTCGGCCAGTTCGAGCTGTTCCAGGACGGCCATTCCGCGGGCCCGCCGTTCACGGGTCCCGACGCCGGCGATCTTGAGCGGGAGAACGACGTTCTCCAGCACGCTGGAGGCGGTGTTGAGGAAGAACTGCTGGAACACGAAGCCGAACATGGAATTCCGCAGCGCGTTGAGGTTGCGTCCGCTCAGGGTCTTCGCGTCGGTCCCGTCGACATGGATCTGGCCGCCGCCGGGGGTGTCCAGCAGCGCGAGAAGGTGCATCAGGGTTGATTTGCCGGAGCCGCTCTTGCCCACGATCGCCACGGAATCGCCGCGGTCAATCTCCAGGGAGACGCCCTTGAGGGCATCGAAGCGGTCAGGCCCGCGCCCATAGGTCTTGGTCAGGTCGCAGGCGGCCAGGATTGGCGCAGACATGGGTTTCCAATCGGGAGTCGGGATATATAGGGGTCATGGGATTCGGGGGACGGACTGCGGGACACCGCCGGACCGGCGGGGGCCCAGGCCAGGGTCAGAAGCCGGGGGGCAGCAGCCCGGCGGAGATCCGGGCCGCAGCGTCAAGGATGTCGTCTTCGCCGGCGTCGAGATCGCGGGCCGCCATGCCGGTCATGTTGATGATGAGCAGGGCAAAACGCACCCGGAGTTTGTCTTCGACGCTGGCGCCCGGCGGGGTCAGGATGGAGAACAATTCACTGACGACGGCGGCCATCCCGCCGGGCTGTCCGGGTTCGCCCCGGATGTCGCGGACCAGGCGGTAGTTGGCACCGAGGAAGCGGAACATCCGCAGACCCTGGTCGTGCATGATGGCCGACCAGCGGGCGAGCACTTCACGGCGCAGGTCCGGGCCGGGCTCCTGCGCACGGGCCCATTCCACCAGGTGGGTGACCTGGGCCAGCATGGTCTCGATCAACGCCCGGACAATGGCTTCCTTGCTGGTGAAGTGGTAATACAGGGCTGCCTTGGTGATACCAAGCTGCTCGGAGATCTGCCGCATCGACGTCGACTCATACCCTTGGTCGGCGAAAAGTCGCAGGGCAACGGACTGGATCTTCTCCCGCGTCCCGCCTGCACCTGCCGGTGCGCCCGGTGCCGTGTCACTCATCTGTCCTGCCACTGCCTTCACTAATAGGGAATTCTGCCACCCGCCAGGGTTGATAACTAACCGGCCGGTAAGTACCCTGCTAACCATACGGTAACCCGACCGCAAAACAACTTTGAGGACACCAGGCATGGACGCTGACAGCCAATCCGGGCAGACCCGGCTTTCGCCCCGACAGATCATCACCGCGATGAGCGGGCTGATCATCGCGATGCTGCTGGCGCAACTGGACAATATGATCGTTGCACCGGCCCTGCCGACCATCGTGGGGGAGCTGGGCGGCATGGACCACCTGGCCTGGGTCACCACTGGATACGTCGTCGCCTCCACCGTGGCCACCCCGATCTGGGGCAAGCTCGGGGATATCTTCGGACACCGCACGACCTTCATGGTCTCGATCGTGGTGTTCCTGGCCGGATCCGCGCTGTGCGGGATGAGTCAGGACATGACTGCCCTGATTTCCTTCCGGGCCTTCCAAGGCCTCGGCGCCGGCGGACTGATGGTCGGCATAATGGCAGCGATCGGACTGATGGTTCCGCCCCGGGAACGCGCAAAGTACCAAGGCATCATGATGGCCGTCATGCCGCTGGCCATGATCGGCGGACCCCTGCTCGGTGGCTTCATCACCGACCACGCCTCCTGGCGGTGGGCGTTCTATGTCAACCTCCCCTTGGGCATCATCTCCCTGATCGTGTGTTGGTTCACCCTCAAGCTGCCGCAGGAAGCGCGGAACGCCAAGGTGCGCATCGACTGGTGGGGCTCGGCAATGCTCACCGTCTGGATCACCGCCTTGGTCCTCATGCTCAGCTGGGGCGGTTCCCAGTACGAGTGGAACTCACCGCTGATCATCGGACTCGGTGCGGCCGCCGCCGTGGGGCTGGCCGCATTCCTGTTCATCGAACACAAAGCGGCCGAACCCGTCATGCCGCTGCGTCTTTTTTCCAGCGCCAACTTCTCCCTCGCCAACCTGCTCGGTTTTGTCGTCGGCTTCGCCATGTTCGGCGGGATCACGTTCCTGCCCCAGTTCCAGCAATACGTGCAGGGACAGTCCGCGACGAGCAGCGGGCTGCTGCTGATGCCCATGATGATTGCTGCCATGATCGTTTCCCTGGCCGGCGGCCAGCTCATCACGCGTACGGGAAATTACAAGGCCCTCCCCATCGCCGGGGCCGCACTCATGGCAACCGGCCTGTTCCTCTTCTCGACCATGGGCCTGGACACCCCTGCCTTGCTCTCCGGGATCTACATGGCCGTCCTCGGCGCGGGCATGGGCTGCATGATGCAGACCACCAACCTCATCGCCCAGAACAGCGTCCATATCAAGGACATCGGGGCCGCCACCGGCACCAGCACTTTCGCCCGGAACATGGGGGGATCCCTGGGTATCTCCGTGCTCGGCTCGATCTATGCCGGCCGCCTGGCCGAGACGATGGGCAAACCTGGTGCCGGCGGACTGCACGAGAGCAGCCAGATCACCCCCGCGGCCCTGCACTCACTGCCGCCCGCCATCCAGGACCTCTTCAAACATGCCGTCACCAACGGCATCCAGAGTGTGTATCTCTGGGCATCGGTCATCGCTGCGGCCGGTTTTGTCCTTGCGTGGTTCATCAGGCAGGTCCCCCTGCGCGGATACGCCCCCACACCGGGCCAGGCTGCCGAAGCGGCTGCCGAAGAACTCGCCATTTAACCCCTGCTGTAATACCAATAGTTCCGGAACCGACTCACCGGTGCATCCATTCCGCCGTCGGGCCCGCCTACCAGGGTGCGAGTCTTATCCGCGGGTTCCGAGCCGGATTGTCCGTGCCTGGTGGATGGCGGCCAGGGCAACGGCGCTGGCTGTGAGTCTGATGGCGTGGACCCTGTACCACCGCTTCAACAGGGGTTTGCGGCGCATCTCGCTGAGCGGTTGTGGGCTGAAGAACAGCTCGGGGTTGATGGACCGGAGCAGATAGGCGGTAGCGGCCGCACCCGTCGTGGACCCGGCGGCAGCGACTATCAGCCAAACTCTGGTGTTGGCATGATTCCAACCTGCCACGAGGGCAGCGATGGCGGCAGGGGCGTTGATCGGGGCGATCGGGGCGTAGTAGCGGCCGGGGCTTCCCGCTCCAAAGGGGGACCGGGGCAGTTCACGGCTTGCTTCCGAGGCGGCGACCCGGTGCGGGATTTTGACGAGTGCCTCATAGAGATTGCCGAAGAACCAGTGCGCGTGGCTGAACTCCGCGACGCCCAAGAGCCGATCAGCGAGCAAATCCCGGCGGCCTGAAGAAATCTGTCCCATACCCACAATGTACCGCCGATGCTCAGCGAAGTACCCCAGTTGCACGCCAGCGGTATCGCAATCTATGCAGGCAGGTGCTTGCGGATGATTGCTGTGATCGGGCGAAGAGTCCTGGTGTCTGTTGGGCCGGCTGCGTCGTCGCAGGTGCATGCACGACTGGGCTCCCCGGTCTTCAAGGTTCTGCCGGTCCATTTGTTTCAGCCGGAGGGCGGGCATAACTCCCGTCCTCCGGCTGGATGGATGCGCGGTGGCCTCAGCTGGCGGCCGAGAGGCCTTGGGCTACCAGGTGCGCGCGTGCTTGTTGTGGTCGTCCTGATGCCGGTGTCCCTGGTGGTCAAACCAGCCGTCCCTGTCGTGCCGGAAACCGTCACGTCCCATCCACGACCCGTTGTGGTCGTCGTCGGAACGCCAGTTACCGTCGTCGTCACGCCAGCCCGATCCGTCGGACCAGTCGTGCCAGCGGTTCTCCCCGTCCCACCAGCCGTGTTGGCTGTCGTGCCGGTTGCTGTCCTTTTGGTGGTGGCGGTCGTTGTCGGAAGAGCTGTGATTCCAGTTTCCGGAGGCCGGGGCGGCTGCGCTCGCCGCGCTGGCCGGGAGGGCGCTGGCGCCCAGGCCCAAGGCCAGCGTCGCCGTGGTAGTGCCGAGAACACGCATGATTTTGTTCATTGGGGCAGTCCTTTTGGAGATTTCCTAACTGCTCACCCTGCCTGGCGGCGCAATCAGCCGACGACGGTTCAGGGTTCGGGCAGCAGGTGTGGGTGGTGATCGTGGGGGTTATCCGGCCCGCTCTGCAGCCTATCTGTGAACCACGTCACCTCTGATACCTCAACGATAGGAAGAAGTCCGACGGCGGCCCAAGCCTTCCGTGCCTTGCGAGGGTTAAGAGGCATCATTCATGTTTTGAGCCTTTTGCTCGCCGCGCCCTTTCGACGCCGGGGGTGGGGTGGACCACATAAACTAGGTGAGGGTGTAGGAAGAGATTGAAGGTGCGGGGAAGGTGAAGATCCCGGGTCGGCGGTTAAAGGCGATGCCGCTCGCATCACAGATCCTGGTGTGGGTGCTGTGCATCCTGCTGCTGACTGTCGCCGGCGGGGCGGTCCTCTACGACCGAATCAGCAACCAGACCCTTGAACACCAGTACCGCCTGCGGGCCCTGGGAATAGCCACCACCGTCGCCCAGATGCCAGACGTCGCCGCAGCCCTGCAAGCCGGCGACCCGTCCCGGTCGATCCAGGCGATGGCAACGACTGTGCAGTCCAAGGCGCATCCGGACTACGTCGTCGTCAGCGACCGGAACGGCATCCGATACTCCCACCCGAACCCGGACCTCATCGGCAAGGCCCTGCAGGAGCCCGTGGCCGTGCTGGACGGCCAGAATCACGTCGGCACTGACCCGGGGAGCCTGGGACCATCCGCCAACGCAAAGGCGCCCATCCGCGCGGCTGACGGCAGCGTGATCGGCCAGGTGTCGGTGGGCATCCTGGAAACAACCGAGGGGCACCAGATCTGGCTTATCGCCGGTTATTCGGCAGTTGTATTGCTGGTCAGTGCCTTCGGCTCCCTGCTGCTGGCGCGCCGGATCAAAAGGGTGACCTTCGACCTCGAGCCGGCCGAGATCGCCTCCCTGCTCCAGGATCGCGAAGCACTGCTGCACGGCATCCGTGAAGCGATGATCGGCGTCGACGACGACGGCCGCGTCACCGTGATCAACACCGAGGCGCGCCGCCTGCTGCACCTGGAAGGGAGGGTCCTCGGCGAACGGCTGGAGGATCTCCTTCCCGCCGGGAGGCTCCTCTCCCTCCTCACCGGAGAGGTTGCCGGCACCGATCAGGTCGTGATCACCGAGGACGCACTGTTGGTAGCCAACCGGATGACAGTCACTTTGGGCGGAAGGAGCATCGGCGCCGTCGTCACACTGCGGGACCGCACCGAGGTCGAGGGCCTGATCCGCGACCTGCGCGCCGTCCAGGGCCTGATGAAAGCATTGAGGGCGCAGGAGCACGAGTACGCGAACCGCCTTCATGTAGTGGACGGACTGCTCGAGATGGGCGACGTGGATCAGGCGCGCCGATTCGTCTCGGGGATTTCAGACGCTTCGCGTTCCCTTGGCGAGGGCCTGCGCTCCCGGGTGGAACCTCCGGAACTGGCTGCCCTGCTGTTGGCCAAGATCACGATCGCAGCCGAGCAGGACGTGCACGTCACGGTCACCGATGATTCGCAGCTGCGGCAGCCGTTCCTGGATACCCAGTCGCTCCTGACCATCACCGGCAACCTCCTGGACAACGCCGTCGACGCCGTTTCCGGGCAGACCACACCCAGGCTCGTCACGCTCCAACTCGATGATTCCTCCGGCATCTTCATCTCCGTGACAGACAACGGTCCCGGTGTCCCGGCGGTTATCTAGCCCCCCCTCAATCGTGTCAGCTTATGTCAACGACTGGGGTCTCATTCTGTTTGTCTGACATCCTATGCATGTCCATGTCAGAGACTTGCTGGATAGCGTTCATACCCGTAGGGCTTGGTCTAGGTAGACGGCGCCTTCATCCCTCGCCAAAGTCGGCGCGGCGCTCGACACGCCGAGGCGAGCACAAGCCGTTTTGGCCTCGAAGGCGATGTATATTACTACATAGGTTCGTGAATTGGATATATTTGGTTAAGCGTGTCTGGATTCTGCTCGGTGTGTCGGCTCTCCTCCGCATGTAAAGTTCAGTACTTTGGTCTCGTGATTCCCAACCCCGCCTACATGCTGGATGTGGCTTTGCTTGACGGAACCCGGCAGCTCGTCATCGTCGATGGAGAGGATCGGCTTCACGTCGCCTCTTCTTGGCTCCAGTTCCTGACCGACACTGGTCGGTCACCGAACACCATCAAGGCCTATGGCTCCCGGGTCGCTGCTTATCTGTCTTGGACAGCCTTGACGGCGGACTGGCGTGCAGTGACTCTCTCGCACCTCGGGTTATGGCGAAGACTTGTTGAGACTTCTCCATTCCAAAAGACAAACGGCGTGACTGCCACGCGGAGCCAAAAGACCGTGAGTCTCTGGATGACGCCGTTGCGTTCCTACTACGAGTGGGCCGATGCCGAGGGCCTCCTGACCGGCGATATTGCTAGTCGAATGACGCAGATCAAGTACTTTGCGCCGGGAACTGGTGGCGGAGGTGAGCATGGAAAAATGCGGCGAGTCCTCACAGAAGAATTAAGGTCTGCACGCCACTCGGCTGAAGGAGTACCCCCCGAGTGGATCGACGACGCCCGGGCGTCAAAAGCTGGTTGCTTTGAAGCTCCCGGTTCGGGACCGCTTTCTCATTGACTTGTTGTACGGCACCGGAATCCGAGTTGGTGAGGCACTGTCCCTTTTCACGCGCGACCTCCACTTCGGTGGTGGGTCTCGTGCCCTGGGGTGTATACAAGCCGCTCCCCACTTTCATGTTCAACTCGACAACCCGACTGAAAACGGTGCCCGGGCAAAGGGACGCCAACGAGTGATGTTCGTGAGTGAGAGCCTCATCGAAACGTACATCGACTACATGTTGGAACGCCGATCACTTGGCAACGGCGACTGTTCACTGCACGTGTTCGTCAACCTCTACGCAAGTGGCGACTCTCGCGGGGCCCGTGAGAATCACCGATGTCGCCGCCGGTTGGTGAGAAGCCCGAGCCTTGGCGGACGCGGACTTCGGATCACTGGCGTGCTGGGTTCCTGGGTTCAGGGTTTGGCGTAGTCGGCGAATCCCTGCCAGTCGATCACGACACAGGGTTCGTCTCCCAGTACCCAGGCGTCGTGCCCGGGGGCCATGGTGGCGAAGTCGCCCGGCCCATACTCCATTTCTTCGCCGTCGTTCATAACGACCTTCATTCGACCGGAAACGAAATACCCCATGTGGGCGGCCTGACAGCTCTCCGTTTTGGCGATCGGTTTTACGTGCTCGGACCAGCGCCATCCGGGCAGGAATGTGGCGCGGCCCACGGCGCCCTGTTCCAGGTTGACGAGTTGTAGTTGGCCTGTACCACCTTCGAAGGGACGCGTCTCCTCGGGCGAATCGAGGCTTTTACGAACTAAACCTGGCATCTTGACCTCCTATGGTCGGTACTGCTTCTTGTTGTGGGTTAGGCTCCGGCAGTTGCCTCTGGCGGTGATTACCCCTTCGGATGCGGGCGAATTTCAGCAGAAGGGCCGCCAACGCACTGGGCTACAGTCACGATATATAGACCCAATCGCCCCTTTTGCCTAGAGCACACCGGTCCCCCATCAGCTGAGCTTGAGATTGACCGCGATACTTTTCCCGCACCTATGAGACGCCATTCGCAAGTAACAGTGACAATCCTGACGTCCGGTTGGGGTATACCCAACGAGACGCCAGAAAGGCGCCGGCATTTATGTCCGGCTCGGGCCTGTTGCGCTGTTTATTGACACTCGTTGGCAGGGATCACAGGGATCAACCTGACGCTCTCCCTAAGGGAACCTGCCATGGCCGGCCAGCGCAACGGATACATCAGGGCCAGCAGCCTGCACCGGAACACCCGGCGCCGGCTCCAGTGAATTCAGTCCTCTGCGCCGCATGCGGTAAGCCTGTCGCTGTCCCCGGGGCCCGTCACGGTCTGTCCAGGGAACGGACGTGGGGGAGTGGCGGTTGTTCAGCCCTCGCAGTCACTGCAGTAGGCGTGGCTGTCTTTCTTCCGAGCGATCTGGGAGCGGTGCCGGACCAGGAAACAGGAGTAGCAGGTGAACTCATCGTCCGCCTGGGGGATCACCTGGATGATCAGTTCCTCGGCTGAAAGGTCGGCGCCGGGCAGTTCGACGCCGTCGACGGTGTCGGTTTCGTCCATTTCGCGCACGACGCTGCGGGCATCGGGTGTATTCGCCGATCTCACGGCCTGCAGGGAGGCGTTGCGGGATTCCGCAACGTCGGGTCGGACTTCGTCGTAGTCGGTTGCCACGGGGATATTACTCGTTTCTTCTACAGGTGGTGTCGGGACTGGACCTTACCGGAGTATCAGTCAGGTCAGAAACCCAGACAGGTTGAGACCCGGAATTTCGCTGCGCGGGACGGGCACTTAATGCCATTGGGCGGAATGCCCATCAGAAAGCGCCTGTGTTCTTCTCCGGCCCGGTCCGCATTGTCCCCGGCGGCCGGAAGCGGGTGCTGTCGAAAAGACTGGCCGGATGCGCCATGAAGTCGGTGATTACGGAGTGCGTGTTTCGAATAGAATTGAGAACAATGGCTCGAGCCGGCATTGGGGGACGACAGCATGAATTACCAATAAAAAGGATTCCCCATGGCCCGCAAAGTACACGTCCAGCTGATCGATGATCTTTCCGGCGAGAACGCCGACGGAACCGTCAGGTTCTCCGTCGACGGCGCCGACTACGAAATTGATCTCACAGCAGATCACGCCACCGAGCTGCGCGGGGTGCTGGAAAAGTACATCGCCCACGCACGTCGCCTACGGGGAACGCCAGACCGACGGGGCACACGGACCGCGCCCACGGGCCGCGAAGAGACCCAGAGGATCCGGGACTGGGCCAAGGCCCACGGATATAACCCCAGCGCCCGGGGACGGATCAGCCAGGACATCAAACAGGCCTACGACGCCGCCCAAGCATAAACGGACGAGCCCGTCAGCCGCCGGTTACCGGACCGGGGCTCACATGATGCGCTGTCATCGGCGTTCGCTGTTGGCCACTAGGCGGTGAAGGTGGGATGGCAACTGGGGATCTTGGCTCCCACCCGCAGCTGCTCAGGGGAGAGGGAACTGCCGTCGACGATGCGTGGCGTAGGCGGCCAAGGTGCTGCGAATCCGCCGCTTAGTTTCCTTGGGCTTTTCTGGGTATTTTCGCATGTCCACGTAAACATGGCCTGGCACATCCTCATCCGGATCAAGACGAGCCGAGTCATCTATGGTCCTGCAACCGGTGGCAGTCACTTCTCCAACGGTTACTCCAAAGCTGCCGTGAGATATGCGCCCACGGGCCACCCAGTCTTGGTAAGCCTCTTCAGCATCCACTTCGTCGGCTCGTGACATGGATACTTCGTCACGTGCCTCCGGAGTTCCGCGCATCGCAGCTAGGTCGACAAGCTCAGAAAAAGCTTGGTCGCCGATAATACCGTCGCTTGTCACGTGGTTGGGGTGGACTTGGCGCCATAGAAGCAGATCTTGCGGACCATCCAGCAGGAGCTCGCCGTCTCTATGTTCGGGCCACTCCTCCGCGTCGAGCAGCTGTTCGTCATCCGACGTTGCGACGGTTTCAGACAAGACTCAACCTACTAACTTCACTAGCTACGGCTTTTGGGTCATTCGAGGCAAAGAGCGGAAGAGGCCCTCCCGGAACCTTCTCTACTTGCAGTTCTTCATCGGGGTCGATGTAAACGGTGGTCCGGTTTAGCGCCTTTTGCCAGACGAGGCTCAGCCCTCCGTCGCATGTGGGGAAAATCGCAGGGAGGGGGAAACCGGTCCGAGAAAGAATCTCGATCAGTTGATCGGCTCGTTCGAAGCTCTCAGACAGCACTAACCTCGGGATTTCATCGGGGGTGTGACCGGAGCCCGTAATTAAAGCCTGAAAGGTGCCTCTGACGTGGGAAAATGTAGTTACCACACCGCATTTTCTACGCACATCAGGGAGCACCTCGC
>NZ_JAGPOT010000082.1 GCF_018224015.1 Pseudarthrobacter albicanus | reverse complement strand
CAAATCCCGGGCCCCGGCCTCTCATTCCCAGGCCGTCAGCGGGCCGCCCAAAGCTCCGAAGAGCGGCCCGGAAGCCGTATCCCATCTCCGGATTGCCCCTTGTTCAGCGCTCTCCTAGGATCCTAGCCGCGTGCCCGTCCGTCATGCAGGTGTCCTCGACGGTGACGTGGGCGGAGAGGACCGGTGTCCCGGACGCCACGAGCGAGGCATGCAGGTCATGGATGTCGATGACGTGCGGCAGGGCCAGGATGTGTTCGCGGACCTGGGCCATGTCCAGACCCTGGGGCGCGTTTTCCATCAGCACGTTGACGGTGTCGCGGAGCAGCCTGAGTGTCCGCGGAATGATCAGCACGCCGATGAGCAGGGACACGACGGCGTCGGCCTGGACCCAGCCGGTGAGGGCGAAGACGATCACCGCTGCAATGACGGCCACGGAGCCCAGGGCGTCGTTGAGCACATCCAGGAACGCGGCCTTCATGTTGAAGTTATGGTTCCGCCCTGAGGCGAGGACGATCAGGCCGACGGCGTTGCCGGCCAGGCCGATGATGCCGAACCAGAGCATCGTCGATCCGCCGATTCGTGTGGCTCGAAGAGCCGGCGGATCCCTTCAATGATGACGAAGCCGCCGACGCCGAGCAGCAGGGCCGCCTGTCCGGCGGCGGCGATGATTTCGGCACACTTGTAGCCCCAGGTGCGTTTGTGTGTGGCCGGCATCAGGGCCAGCGAGGCGGCGATGAGTGCGATCAGCAGCCCGGCCGAGTCTGTGAACATGTGGCCGGCGTCGGCCAGCAGCGCGAGACTTCCCGTGAGGGATGAACCGATGATCTCGGCGACCATCACGGCGAAAGTGATGGAAAATACAACGATGAGTTTGCCGCGCTGGCTGGTCCCCGCGGCGCTGTGGCCGTAGTTGTGGCCGCTCATGGGCGGATCTCCGGGGTCCGACGGACGGCGGTGCGCAACGACTCGGCGGACGGGAGCCCCGCTACGCCGTGTCCGGAAAAATAGACGCGGCAGCTCAGGGCAGGTGCGGACTCCGAAGGAAACAGGTCACGTCCGTCCGCGATGAACGACGGTGAGCCGTGGAAGTGGAGGGCCTCGGCATCGGCCTCGCACGTGACCTCCCGGAGCCTCAGGTGACTGGCATCTTTCCCTTCTGCGGCCAGAGCCGTGCGGAACAGGTCCAGGGCCGGGCCGCTATTCGGGCAGCCCTGAATGGTGCGCAGTTCGTAGTCCATGGCTCAGCCGTCCCTGCGGCCCAGGCCGCCCAGGGTGACCGCCTGCGATCCGGGCGTGGATCCGCATCCGTCGCAGTAGCCCGAATCCGCGGCGGCCTCGGCAGACATGGAGTCCATGTCCGGGGCCGCATCGGTGCCCGAATCAGCACAATCGCTGGCGGGTTGGGCGCCTGCACCACTGTCCGGGTTGGCGCCGCAGTCACCGGCGTCGGAGCCGGTGTCCGCTGCGGCGTGGGGGAGCGTGCAGCAGACGTCGCCGCGCCAGGCGCTGATGCCTTCGCGGACGGCGATGACGGCGATGACCAGCGCGGCGCCGGCGTCGGCCCACCACCAGCCCAGGGTGCTGTTCAGCACCAGCCCGACGAGCAGGACGGCGGAGAGGTAGGTGCACAGCAGGGTCTGTTTGGAATCGGCCACGGCTGTGCGGGAGCCGAGTTCCCGGCCGGCGCGGCGCTGCAGCCAGGACAGCACGGGCATGACGGCCAGGCTCAGCCCGGCGATCACGATTCCCGGGGTGGAATGCCGGGCCGCGCCGCCGCCGGCCAGGGATCGGACGGCGTCCACGGCCACGAACGCGGCGAGGGCGAAGAACGAGATCGCGATGATCCGCAGGGTCAGGTGTTCGCGCCGTTCAGGGTCCCTGGCGGAAAACTGCCACGACAGGGCGACGGCGGACGCGACCTCGATCACCGAGTCCAGGCCGAAGCCGATCAGGGCCGACGAGTCGGCGACGCCCCCGGCCCAGAGCGACACGACGGCTTCAACGATGTTGTAGCTGATGGTCGCGGCGGCGAACAGCCGGATGCGGCGGCTCAGCACGGCACGGCGGACCGGGTTGGGTCCCCCAGCTGGAGGGCGGTCATGCCAGGCATGTCCCGTCGGGTGCGCAGCAGGCCGGATCCACGGCCAGGACGACGCCGATCAGGTCCCGGATCGCGTGGCCCAGCCGCGCGTCGGCGAGCTCGTACCGGCTCCGCCGTCCGTCCGGGACAGCCACGACGAGTCCGCAGCCGCGCAGGCACGTCAAATGGTTGGACATGCTCTGCCGTGAGACCCCGAGGGAGTCGGCCAGATCGGAGGGGTAGGCGGGCGCCCCGGACAGTGCCAGCAGGATCCGGGCCCTGGTCGGATCCGAGACCGCGTAGCCGAACCGTGCCAGCACCGGGGCGTGCGTGAGGGTTTCCATAAACCAAAAGTACAGGCATGGATGTATTCAGGCAATTGTGTACTGCTCTGGCTAGTGCCACAGGCCTAAGCCGGGACGAGCAGCCCGGTTGCGAACATCACGGCCAGTACAAGGATGATGCCGGCGTTGGTGAGCGGTGTGGAGGTCTTCCCGGCGTTGTCTTCCAGCAGGGGGAGGAGTTTGACGGCCACCTGGGCTGCCGGTCCTGCGCCGATGCCCAGCAGGAAAGCCGAGAGGGCAAGCTGGAGACGGTGGCCCCCCGATTTCAGCCGCCGCCGCCAGGACGAACAACAGGACCGTTCTTGCGGTAGTCACGGATTAATCATGCAGTGCCTGGCTGCTCATCCGTGGCGGGCTTCTCCGGTGACAATGTGGTCTGCGTGGTTGATTGCCTCGTGGATGAGCCTGACGAGGTGTCCGTCGCGTAGGGAGTAGATGATGTGGCGGCCGTCCTTGCGGGTGTCAACGAGGCCGCTGAGGCGAAGTTTGGCAAGGTGCTGGCTGACCACGGTCCGCGGCACGCCTGACGCTTCCGTCAGTTCCGTGACGGTTCGCGGGCCCGCGGACAGCTGCCAGAGCAGATGAAGGCGGGTGGGTTCGGCGAGCATCCGCAGCGTTTCGCTGGCCGCCGCCAGATGGCCCGGTCCGGGGGTGATCGGATGGATCAGGGATGGCTGTTCATCGGCTGTGCTCAACGGGTTCCTTGTGGGTGGCGGATGCAGTGACCTGTACGGGCGGTTGCCGTGGCCAGGACAGGAATGCTCCTGCACTGCCGATTATCGCAATGATTGCCAGGGCCAGTGCAGCCCAGCCCAGTCCGGCCTGCGCACCGACCCAGCCGGCGACGGGATAGGTGAGGATGTAGCAGGCGTGGGACAGGGAGAACTGTGCCGTGAAGACGTACGGGCGGGTGTGCTCATCGGAGGCATCGCGCAGGAGACGGGCCGACGGGGTGAGTATGGTTGAATTTGCGGCCCCGAGCAGGACCCACAGTGCCAGCAGCAGCCACCACCCGGTGTCCGGGGACGCCAGGAATGTCATGGCGGTGGCGCCGGCAAGAGCGAGCGGGATTACGGCGGCGCCGCTGAGCATCACGGCACGGTCCCCGAACCGGTCCAGGACCCGCGGCGCCGACAAAGCCACGATCATCGACCCGATACCGAAGCACGCCAGGGCGAGGGCCAGATCGGCGTCGGGACGGTGTAGGACGTCGCGGACGTAGATCACTGTGTTGACCAGCACCAGGGCCGTCGGGGCGGCGACGACCAGGTTCAGGGCCAGTAGGGACCGCAGCCGCCGGTTGCGCCAGAAGATCCGTGCGCCCTGGTCCGGTGCCACAACGAGGTTTGCGGCCCGGCCGACGCAGTGACCCGGGGCAGAACCGTGATGGCGACCATGAACGCCCAGAACAGAAAGCCTGCAACCGTGCCGATGAACAGCTTGTTGTACCTGAGAACGGTCAGCAGCAGCGCTGCGGCGGCCGGGCTGACGAGTGCTTCCATGTCGTAGGCGAGCCGGGACAGTGAGAGTGCGTTTGTGTAGTCCCGCTGGTCTTTCAGGATTGTCGGGATCAGCGACTGGAAAGCGGGCGTGAAGGTGGCTGAGGCTGACTGCAGCAGGAAGATCACCACGTAGATCTGCCACGTTTCTGTGATGAACGGCAGACACAATGCCATTGCGGCCCGGATCAGGTCCGCCCCGATCAGCACCGGCTTCTTCGGCAGCCGTGCTACCAGGGCAGTGATCACCGGTGCCAGACCCACATAGGCCAGCATCTTGATCGTCAGCGCCGTACCCAAGACCGCCCCGGCGTTCCGGCCCGCCAAGTCGTACGCCAGCAGCCCCAGAGCAACCGTCAGTAGGCCGGTCCCCACCAAGGCCACGATCTGCGCCGCGAACAGGCGCGCGTACGTTCCGTTGCGCAAAACCGCCAGCATAAAATCTCCTCTAGGTGCATATGTGCGTTACCGTGCACTTAAAGGGTAATCCGATGTCGTGTCGCCGGCATGCAGGCGAGGCTGTTACCGGATGATGGGGTGGTCGGTTCGGCGCATCCGCAGGGCCACGATGATGCCGGACAGTGCGGTCAGGACTGCGACGACGGCGACGGCTGCGGGGATTCCGTAGGCGTCTGCGAGCAGTCCGGAGAGCAGGGCGCCGACGGCAAACCCTCCGTCGCGCCACAGGCGGTATACCCCGACTGAGCGTGCGCGCCATGCGGGGTGGGCGACATCGCCGACCGCGGCCAGCAACGCCGGGTATACCATCGCGGTCCCGGCTCCAAGCAGGACGGCTGCGGTGAGCCAGATACCGAAGCCGGTTCCTGCGGCGACCATGCCCAGCGCTGCGGCCTGGACGAGCATGCCGGCGACAATCAGCGGCTTGCGGCCGTATCTGTCGGACAGGGCACCGGTGGCCAGCTGCCCTGCACCCCAGACTGCCGGGTAGACGGCGGCCAGGATGCCGATCTTTTCGATGCTCAGGCCGCCGGCGCCGAAGAGTACGGGGAACAGGCCCCAGGCCAGTCCGTCGTTGAGGTTGTTGACCATGCCGGCCTGGCTGACCGAGGAGAGGGATTTGTCGCGGAAGCTGGTCAGGATGAACACCTGCCGGCTGCTCAGCTCGGCGTGCGCCTGGGCATGGGCGGCGGTGTGGCTGGCGGCTTCCAGCCTGGCATGATCGTGGGTTTCCTTCACGGCCAGCACGGAAAGTCCCAGTCCGAGGGCGATGTACGCGGCGCCGAGCAGGAACGGTCCGGGACGGAGCCCGTAGCTGGCGGCGATGTAACCGGTGGCGACGGCGGTGCCCGCGACACCGAGGTAACCGGCGGCCTCGTTGAAGCCCATGGCCAGGCCGCGCCGGGACGGGCCGACGAGGTCCATCTTCATGATCACCGTGGTGGACCAGGTCAGGCCCTGGCTGATGCCCAGGACGACGTTGGCTGCCACGATCCAGCCCCAGGACGGCCCGAAGATCAGCATCACCGGTACGGGCACGGCGATGAGCCAGCCGACGACCAGCACGGGTTTGCGGCCGTACCGGTCCGAGAGAGCCCCGGCGAAGTAGTTCGTGGCGGCCTTGGCCAGGCCGAAGGCCAGGATGTAGGTCAGGGCACTCGTATAGAGGTCCAGGTGGAAGACCTGGCCGGCCAGCAGGGGCAGGACCGTGCGTTCCTGACCGAGGCTGCCGCCGACGAGGGCGTTGACTGCGACCAAAAGCGTGAACTGGGCTATGTTCTGGCGCAGCCCCAGCTCGATGCCTTCGCGCGGGCGGCTGCCATCTCTGCGCCGGGGTAGTGCGGCACTCACCGCCGTGCCCCGGTCTTGTTTGCAGCTCCAGTTCATGGGTTCACACCACGGTATGGGCGGTGCGTTGTGACCAGATCACCACGGGGATCAGGAGGAGGGAAAGGATTCCACCGGCGAGGGCAAGGGCGGCGTAGCTGGTTCCGGCGACGACCGTCCCGGACAGGGCACCGCCGGCCGCGCCGGCCAGGGCGATCAGAACATCAATGGATCCCTGCGTCCTGGCCCGCGTTTCGAGCGGGGTCGCGTCGACGATGAGGGCGGTGCCGCTGATCAGCCCGAAGTTCCAGCCCAGGCCCAGCAGCGCGAGGGCGATCATCAGCTGCGTCATTGACTCCGCCGGGGCGGCGGCCGCGACGATCCCTGCCGCGAGCAGCGTCACTCCGGCGGCGACCGCCATGGGGACCCGGCCGATTCTGTCGACCAGGACGCCGGTGACGAGCGAGGGCAGGTACATGAAGCCGATATGGATGCCGATCACAGCCCCGACTTCGGTGAGGCCGTGCCCGTGCGCCTGCATCTGCACCGGCGTCATGGTCATGATGGCAACCATCGCTACCTGCGTGAGGACCATGACGGTGGTACCGACGGTGACGCCGCGGTCGTTCCTCGGCGGTTCCGGTGCAGGCGGTGCGTCAAAGACCGCCGCCGTGTCTGCCGATTCCCGGGCGCTGATGGCGGAGGCCAGCAGGAGCGGGTCGGGGCGAAGCCAGAAAAACAGCACCAGACCCGCTATCGTGTAGGCGGCCGCGGCGAGCAGGAACGGGCCGGCAAGGGGCGGAATCCCCAGGGCCGTGGCGACAGCTCCCATCGGGGTAACCAGGTTCGGGCCGGCGACAGCCCCCAGGGTGGTGGAGACCATAGCCAGGCTGACCGCCGTGGCACGGCGCTGAGGCGCGGCGAGGTCGGTTCCGGCGTACCGTGCCTGCAGGTTCGTCGCCGTTCCCGCCCCGTAGACGAGAAGGGCGATGAAGAGCAGGATCACATTGTCCGCCGCTGCTGCCAGCACAACGCCGCCGGCTCCGATACCCCCGGCGATGAATCCCGACGTCAGCCCGGCCCGGCGGCCGCGGCGCTGGGAAATCCGTCCGACGAGGAATGCCGCACCGGCGGAGCCGAGGGTGAACAGCGCCGCCGGCATGCCGGCCAACCCGGCGGTGCCGAGCATCTGCTGGGCCAGGAGCGCCCCCACCGTGACGCCGGCCGCGAGGCCCGCGCCTCCGAAAATCTGGGAAACGATAACGACGGCGAGGGTGCGCCGGTAGAGCGCGTGGCGGCGCTTCGGGGAGACCGAGTAGGACTGGACGAGGCGCTCCGGGATCTGCTGCACAGCCAAGACCTTTACGACGTGCCCGCGGGCGTGGTTGACGCAGATGTCTCCACAGGCAGGCCCGCCGCTTCCCACTCGGGATACCCGTCCTCGAGCCTGACCGCGGGGATCCCGTGCCGGCGCAGCGTCCTGACGGCCTCGTCGGCGAACACGCAGTACGGGCCCCGGCAGTAGGCGGCGACGGTGTGGCCATCCGGCAGCTCCCGCAGCCGCTCCGCCAGTTCCTTCACCGGGACCGAGACCGCGCCCGCGATATGCCCGGACCGGAATTCCGGCTCGGGCCGGACGTCGAGCACGACGATGTCGCCTCCGGCCATCCGGTCCCTCAGCTCGGTCCGGGTCAGGGTGCTCAGCGCCGACCGGTCTCCGAGGTACGCGGTCGCGAGCTCGTTGAGCTTTGCGACATGATCCGAAGCCACAAGGCGGACGGCCGCCCAGAGCTGGGCCACCCCTGGCCCGCTGAGGCGGTAGTAGATCCGGGTGCCGTCCCGGCGCGAATGCACCAGTCCGGACCGCAGGAGGTGCTGGAGGTGCTGCGAAGTGTTGGCGACGCTTTGCCCGATCTCCTGCGCGATCTCGTCCACAGCGCGTTCACCTTGGGCGAGAACGTCCACGATTTCGGCCCGGCGGCCGCTGCCCAGCACCTTGGCCACGGAGGCGAGTGCGTCGAACAGTTCGTCTTTTGCTGCCCTGTCATCCATGTGCTTCCCCTCGCTGCAAGTTAATTCAAGTAGGTACTTGACAACATATACCCGCCGGGTGTGCTATTCAAGTATTCAAGTACTTACTTGATTATCTCGCCCGGAGTTCCGGGCACGACCGGAAAGAGGCGCAGTGCGATGGGCACGACAGCTACCGTCCGCAACGGCATCGACGTCGACCGTCTGCTGGAGACCATCCAGGCGATCGAATCAGATCCCGTACAGGGCACCTTCACCTTCAGCGCGACCAGCACCTGGAGCGAAGGCACACACAACATCGGGCAGATTCAGGGATTCACCCAGGCCGGTGTTCAGGACACCGGGCGGAGCCAGGGTTTCACTCTGGAGGGGGATGAGCCGCCCGTGCTCCTGGGCAACAACGCCGGCCCTAATGCTGTCGAGCTTCTCCTGCAGGCTCTGGGCTTTTGCTACGCGGTCGGCTATGTCGCGAATGCCGCGGCCCAGGGCATCGAGATCGCCTCATTGCAGATGGAAGTAGAGGGCGACCTGGATGTCGGGAAGTTCCTGGGCCTCGCAGGCCCCCGTCCGGGCTTCACGGCGATCCGTGCGCGGGCGCGCGTCTCAAGCCCGAACGCCACCGTCGAGCAACTGACGTCACTCTGCCAGTACGTCCAGGACAGCTCACCGGTCCGTGACTGCCTGGCCAACCCGGTCCCGGTCGATACCACCCTCGAAGTCGTTTGAACCGCGGGCACCGACATGAGCACACCAGCCGCGGCCACGACCATCGACCGCGCCGAGCTTGAGGCCAAAGTCAAGCAGATCTACCGGGCAGTCGCCCAGAACCCCGCCGGCCACTACCACTTCCCGATGGGGCGCAGCCTCGCCGAAGGACTGGGTTACCCGCCGGCGCTGTTCGACCTGATCCCGGCCGGTGCCATCGAGTCTTTCGCCGGTGTCGGATACAACTTTGATCTGGCAGACCTGAACCAGGGCGAAGAGGTCCTTGACCTGGGCTCCGGCTCCGGAATGGACGCCTTCGTCGCAGCCGTCAAAGTGGGCTCTGGCGGGCGGGTGGTGGGCCTGGACATGACCGAGGAGCAGAACGCGAAGGCCGAAAGCCTCCGGAAGCCGGCGGACTTTCCCCAGGTCACGTTCGCCCTGGGCCACATCGAAGACCTCCCCTTCAGGGACGCAAGCTTTGACTGCGTCATCTCCAACGGCGTCATCAACCTCTCCCCGGACAAATCCGCCGTCTTCCGCGAGGCGGCACGCGTCCTCCGCCCCGGCGGACGCCTGGCCATCACCGACATCGTCACCGAAAAGCAACTCACCCCTCAGATCGTCTGCAATGCCGACCTGTGGGCCGCCTGCATCGGCGGCGCCGCACAGACCGATACCTATCAACAGTCGATCACCGGCAGCGGGTTCATCCTTGAACAAATGAGGAGGAACCCGTACGAATTCCTGTCCGACAGCGCCCGCGCCGCGGCCGCGAAATACGGTGTCATGAGCGTCTCGTTCCTCGCACGGGCCCGCTGAACACCAGGGACAGACGACCCATGCCACCACCAGCAAAACCATCCCAGCCTCTACCGGAGCCGCAGGGGTGAGTGAGCGGATACGTCCTGCGTCAGGCCGGTGCACCAGTCAGCTGACGCCGCCGCCCACCCGCACAGGGCCGCCATCGACGGCCAGGGGTTGCGCCGCCACTGTAGTAACTGGGCCAGCGCCCCCTACACCGAGCCTAGGAGCACCACATGCCCTGCGGAGACAGCCGTCCGGTAAGGCCATCGACCGGCACTACTTGCCGTTCTCGATAACGAAGGATTCCGAGAGGGCTGCGAATCGAGAATCGGCCGCCGCGTCGTTTGTCATTTTTCGAAGTCGTCCGCACGGAATGTTCCAAGTCCTCTGCACACAGGTCGAGATAGAAGTTCCCGGGGCGTAAGTCCAACCCTCGGAGGGCGTAGGTCAGACATCAGACGAGTGCTTCCTCAGGGCTCCGGAACGTCCTGCTTTCCGCAGTGCCGTTGGCTTCTTCCAGATCGGTCCTGTACGCATACCTTTTGCTTCGAGTGTGCAGCGCTACTTCCACTCGAACAGGCGGCCTTCGGACTTGCCGTCGGCCACCTGGTACTCGAACAAGACCGCTATCCCGTTGAGGCTACTCAACTCGTCGGAGGTGGTTTCGTAGAACAACGCACCCCGCCAGGCGAGTTGGCCCGGACCGGTGAATCTACCGACGCCTCTGCCGGTGAAGGTCGCAGTCTGCCCGCTTGCGGTGACGACAAAACCGTTTCCGCTGCCGGCGACCGTGCCGCTGGGACGAATCGTGCCGACGTAGGTGACCGTGACGTCAACCTGGACACCGCAGAGCGTGCCGACCTGATGATCGGTCACTTCGCTGCGCGGACCGAGACCAATTTCTTCCAGAACCCGCGTGCTGATGGCTTGTCCGGTGAATTCCCCGATTTGCTCTCCGAGCATCATGATCTCCTTGCCAATTGGATCGGTGCATGGACCCACGTCGACTGACGTGACGCTCCAATCGTAGGGCGGAGACCGCTCGAGGTCGACGTCGGTCCGGTGCCCGTTTCCGACAGTTCGGATGACTGGGCCCGGTGCCCTATCGGCGACCGGCTCGCCCCCCTCCCCCCCGTGCGCGGCAGCCCGGTATGACAGCGCGCCTTCCACCCAGAGGACCTCTCCTCGATGGCTGCGGCGCTCTCCCGCGGGGCCAGACCCACGCGAATGCCGGCGGCAACGGCGCGGGGCCCTGCAGCGCTAATCTTGGATTCATGACCTCCACCCCAGTCACCTTGTGTTTCCTGCTCCGGGATGCGCCCGGCGGCGGTAGAGAGGTCCTGCTTGGCCTGAAAAAGACCGGCTTCGGCACAGGCAGGATCGTTGGGCTCGGCGGCCACGTTGAGCCGGGGGAGAGCGACGCCGAGGCAGCGTGCCGGGAGGTTCTCGAGGAGGCCGGGATCACCGTGCGGCAGCAGGACCTGGGCGACGCCGGCGTGGTGGAATTTGTCTTCCCGGCCAGACCCGGGTGGAACATGTCCGCGCGTCTCTTCACAGCCCGTGTGTGGCACGGCGACCCGCAGGAATCTTCGGAGATTATTCCGGAGTGGTTCATGACGGATGCCCTGCCCGTGGAGCGGATGTGGCAGGACGCGGATCACTGGCTGCCCATCGTGCTGGAAGGCGGGATGGTAAATATTGTCGTCACCCTGAACGCCGACAACGAAACGGTTGCTTCGTCTGTGAGCAGTCTCCGGAACCTGTAACCGACGGCGGGCCGGCCACCTTGAAAAGGTGACCGGCCCGCCGTCGTTGTGTCGGAAGAAACTACGCCAGGTGCCGTTCCTCGACGCCGTTGTATTCGCTCAGCGGGCGGATCAGCGAGTTCGCGTCCAGCTGCTCCATGATGTGCGCGGTCCAGCCGGTGATGCGGCTCGCCACGAACAGGGGCGTGAACGTCGCCGTGTCGAAGCCCATCAGGTGGTAGGTGGGCCCGGTCGGATAATCGAGGTTCGGCTTGATCGCCTTTGCCTCGTCCATCGCCGTTTCCAGGCCGTTGTACAGCCCCAGCAGCTCGGGACGGCCGTAGTACGCGATCATCTTGTCCAGCGCGGCCTTCATGGTGGGCACCCGGGAATCGCCGTGCTTGTAGACACGGTGGCCGAAGCCCATGACCTTCTTCTTCTGCGCCAGGGCGTCCTCCATCCAGGCCTTGGCCCGGGTGTGCGCCTCATCGAGCGATTCCTCCGGACGGATGCCGATCTCGTCGAAGGTGTGCATGACGGCCTCATTGGCGCCGCCGTGCAGCGAGCCCTTGAGCGCGCCGATGGCACCGGTCACGGCCGAATGCAGGTCCGAGAGCGTGGACGTGATGACGCGCGCCGTGAAGGTCGAGGCGTTGAAGGAGTGCTCGGCGTACAGGATCATCGAGACGTTGAACGCCTCGACCACTTCCGGGACCGGCTCCTCGCCGAACGTCATCCAGAGGAAGTTGGCGTCGTAGCCCAGGTCGTCGCGCGGCTCCACCAGCTCCTGCCCGTGGCGGCGGCGCTGGTCGTAGGCCACGACCGCTGGCATCGCGGCGAACAAATCAAGGGCCTTGGCCAGGTTAGCCTCGCGGGAGGAGTCCTCCGCCAGCGGGTGCCGGGCGCCCATGACGGAGGCCGCCGTGCGGCAGACGTCCATCGGGTGCGAGGTCTCCGGGAGGGCATCAATGACCTGCTTGACCACCGGATCCAGCGCCCGTCCGGCGCGTTCCCGTGCCGTGAACTCCGCGAGCTGACCGGGGTCGGGCAGCTCGCCGTTCCACAGCAGGTAGGCGACTTCCTCGAAGCTGCACCGGGCGGCCAGCTCCTGGACGGGGTAGCCGCGGTACAGCAGCGAGTTGGTGTCCGGGTTGACCTTGGAGACCGCGGTGTAGTCCACCACGACGCCGGCGAGGCCCTTTTTGATGTCTTCTGCAGCCATGTTGAACTCCTTCGTTCCTGTCGCGGGTTGTGCCGGCCGGAGCCGGAAATCGGTTGCCGGGATCACTGGCCGGGGACCTGGAAATTGAAGACCCCGGTGTCAAAGCGGTTGTAGGCCTCGTAGTCGACGAGGTCGTACAAACGTGCGCGCGTCAGCATGGTCCCAACTTGTGCCTCCTGGGTTCCGTCGGCCCTGATCGATTCCAGCGTACGCTCCGCGGCGCCCATGGCACTACGGAGCAGCGTCACCGGATAGATGATCATGTTGACCCCGACGCCGGCCAGCTCGTCCACCGTGAACAGTGCGCTCTGGCCGAATTCGGTCATGTTCGCCAGGATCGGGACGTCGACGGCGTCGCGGATGGCCTGGAATTCGGACAGGTCCTTCATGGCCTCGGGAAAGATGGCGTCGGCGCCGGCCTCCACGAGCGCCCTGGCACGGTCCTGGGTGGCCGCCAGCCCGTCGATGGCGCGGATGTCGGTCCGCGCCATGATCAGGAAGTTCGGGTCGCGCCGGGCATCGGCCGCCGCGCGGATGCGCTTGGTGGCGGTGTCCAGGTCCACGACGTTCTTGCCGTCCAGGTGGCCGCAGCGCTTCGGGTTGAACTGGTCCTCGATGTGGCAGCCGGCCAGGCCGGCGTTCTCGAGTTCCTGGACGCTGCGGGCGACGTTCATGGGTTCGCCGAAGCCGGTGTCGGCGTCGACGATGCAGGGCAGGTCCGTCATCCGGGCGATCTGACCGGCCCGGGTGGCGACTTCGGTGAGCGTGGTCAGCCCGATGTCCGGCAGGCCGAGGTCATTGGCCAGGACGGCGCCGGAGATGTAGACGCCGGCGAAGCCTTTCTCCTCGATCAGCCGTGCCGAGAGCGGGTTGAAGGCGCCCGGGAACTGCGCGATGGTGCCGGAGGCCAGGAGCTCGCGGAAACGGATCCGCTTCTGCTCCGGCGTGGTCTTCGAGTACAGCATCAGAACAGTCCCTTCGGGGCGGCGGCCAGATCGATCACGCCGTCGGCCGCCTGGATGTTCAGCTGGTCCAGCTCGCCGGCGGCGAGTTCGGGGAGCCGTGCGGCGGCGTCGAGGAAGCGTTCGATTTCTTCCTCGGCCACGAGGCCGGCGGCCAGGGTGCGGAACTTGTTCACGTACTGTTCCCGCTTGAACGGCCGGGCACCCAGCGGGTGTGCGTCGGCGACGGCGATCTCCTCGGTGATGACAGAGCCGTCCGTCAGCGTGATCACGACGGTGCCGCCGAAGGCCTTCTCGGCGATGTCCAGGGAGTGGTAGCGGCGGGTCCATTCCGGGTCCTCGACGGTGCTGACCTTGTGCCAGAGTTCCACGGTGTCGGGCCGGCCGGCGCGTTCGGGGGCGTAGGAATCGACGTGGTGCCAGGCGCCGTCCTGCAGGGCGACGGTGAAGATGTACGGGATCGAGTGGTCCAGCGTTTCCCGGCTGGCGGTGGGGCTGTACTTCTGCGGATCCTTCGCGCCGGAGCCGATCACGTAGTGGGTGTGGTGGCTCGTCCTGATCAGCACGGACTCCACGTTGGCGGGGTCCTTGAGCTCGGGGTGTTCGCCGTGCAGCTTGCGGGCGAGGTCGATCCAGGCCTGGGCCTGGTACTCGGCGGAGTGCTCCTTGGTGTAGGTGTCCAGGATGGCGCGCTTGGCTTCGCCGGCTTCCGGCAGCGGCACGGTGTAGGAGGCGTCGGGGCCGTCCAGCAGCCACGCGATGACGCCGTCTTCGCCTTCGTAGATCGGCACGGGAGAGGTCTGGCCGCGCATGGCGCGGTCCGCGGATTCGACGGCCATCTTGCCGGCGAACGCCGGGGCGTGGGCCTTCCACGTGGAGATCTCGCCCTTGCGGGACTGCCGGGTGGCGGTGGTGGTGTGGAGCGCCTGGCCGACGGACTGGAAGATGGTCTCGACGTCCAGGCCCAGCAGGGTGCCGATGCCGGCGGCGGCTGAGGGGCCCAGGTGGGCCACGTGGTCGATCTTGTGCTCGTGCAGGCAGATGGCCTTGACCAGGTTGACCTGGATCTCGTAGCCGGTGGCGATGCCGCGGATGAGGTCCTTGCCGGTGGAGCCGACGTGCTGGGCCACGGCCAGGATCGGCGGAATGTTGTCGCCCGGGTGGGAGTACTCGGCGGCGAGGAAGGTGTCGTGGTAGTCCAGTTCGCGGACGGCGACGCCGTTGGCCCAGGCGGCCCATTCCGGGGCGACGCGCTCTTCGATGCCGAAGACCTTGGCGCCCTTGCCGCCGGTGGTGGGCCCGTGGGTGAGGGCCTGGGCCCGGGCCGCGATGATCGGGGCGCGGTTCAGCGAGGCGATGGCCACCGAGGCGTTGTCGATCACCCGGTTGATCACCATGTCGGTGACCTCCTCGGTCACGGCAACGGGGTCGGTGGCGACCCTGGCGATCTTGAAGGCGAGCTGGTCCTCGCGGGGCAGGTTTTCCTCGCTCTTGTAGACGCGGACGTGGTGTTCCTTGACCATGGTGCTCCTTTTAGTGAGGTATGTGCGTGGCTTTGACGTGGGAAAGGCTGCGGTGCAGGTGGAGCGTGGTGGCGGCCTCGGCCAGCCTCGGGTTGCCGGCCGCGATCGCCTCGGCGATGGCGGCGTGCTCGGCCGCCGCGGCGGTCAGCCGCTCGGCGTCGTCGGCCGCCAGCCGGCGGACCCGGACCAGGTGGACGCGCAGGCTGCGCATCGCCTGGACAAGGTAGGAGTTGGAGATGGCGGCGTCGATGGCCGCGTCCAGCCGGCCGACGAGCCCGTAGTAGTCGTGCCGGGCCGGGTCGTCCGCGCCGATCAGTTCCGGGGCCTTGAGCAGTTCGTCGCGGAGCTTTTCGAAGGTCGTGGCATCGCCCCGCTCGGCGGCCAGCGCCGCTGCCCGGCCTTCGAGGGTCTCGCGCAGTTCGAAGAGTTCGTCGATGTCCGCCAGCGAAATATCGGTCACGACGACGCCGCGGCCGCCCGCCGTCGTCGTCAGGCCCTCCGCGGTGAGCCGGCTCAGGGCCTCCCGCAGCGGGGTGCGCGAGATGCCCAGCCGCTCGGACTGCTCCACTTCGGCCAGGACCGCACCGGGAAGCAGGCGCCATTCGATAATGTCCTCACGCAGGGCCGCATAGGCCTTGTCGCTGGCGCGCATCCTGCCTCCTTCATTGGCTGACACACTCGAGTGTATACAAAGGGAGCGGAATATCCCAGGAGTTTCCCGGAAAATCCTAAAGTGAAGCCACGGATGTATACATGAGCCCTTGTGTTGTCCTCCGCCGCCGGGCTACCATGAGCTCCATCACAACGCAGTGGACGGGATGTATTTCATGATCACCAGGAGCTACCAGGACACGTACGACCGCAGCCTGGCCGAGCCGGCGGAGTTCTGGCTTGACGCAGCGGGCAAGGTCTCGTGGTCCACGCCGCCGCGGCAGGCCCTCGATTCCAGCCGGGCCCCGCTCTACGGCTGGTTCCCCGACGGCATCCTGAACACCTCCTACAACGCGCTGGACCGCCATGTGGAGGCCGGCCGCGGGGCGCAGGACGCCCTGGTCTACGACTCCGCCATGCTGGGGACCCAACGGCGCTACAGCTACGCGGAACTCACGGACCTCGTGGCCCGGTTCGCCGGCGTCCTGCGCAGCAACGGCGTGGGCAAGGGCGACCGCGTCGTGATCTACATGCCGATGATCCCCGAGGCCGCCATCGCCATGCTGGCGACCGCCCGGCTCGGAGCCGTGCACTCCGTGGTCTTCGGCGGCTTCGCGCCCAAGGAACTCGCCGCCCGCATCCGGGACGCCGCCCCCGCCGTCGTGGTCACGGCCTCCGGCGGGATCGAGCCCGCGCGCCGGATCGAGTACCTCCCCGCGGTGGCGGAAGCCCTCGAACTGGCGGGGGCCACCGGCACACCGGTCCTCGTGAAGGGGCGGGAAGGCTTCGCCGCCGCAGCCGCGGACCATTCCGGCTGGCTGGACTGGGACACCGAACTGGCCACGGCCGCGCCTGCAGCGCCGGTGGACGTCAAGGCGACGGACCCGCTCTACATCCTCTACACCTCGGGCACCACCGGCACCCCCAAGGGCGTCGTGCGGGACAACGGCGGCCATGCCGTGGCGCTCACCTGGACCATGGAAAACATCTACGGCGTCGGCCCCGGAGACGTCATGTGGACCGCGTCCGACGTCGGCTGGGTGGTGGGGCACTCGTACATCGTCTACGGCCCGCTCCTGGCCGGGGCCACCACGGTCCTCTACGAGGGCAAGCCCGTGGGGACCCCCGACGCCGGAGCGTTCTGGCGGGTCAGCCAGGACCACAAGGTCAACGTGCTCTTCACCGCGCCCACCGCGCTGCGCGCCATCCGGAAAGCCGATCCCGAGGCGAAGCTGCTGGACGGGTACGACCTGTCCGGCCTGCGCACGCTCTTTGCCGCCGGCGAGCGGCTCGACACCGACACCTTCCACTGGGCCTCCCGGATCCTGGGCGTCCCGGTGGTGGACCACTGGTGGCAGACCGAGACCGGCTGGGCGATCTGCGCCAACCCCCGCGGGCTCGACGGGCTCCCGATCAAGGCCGGCTCGCCCAGCGTGCCCATGCCCGGGTACAGGCTCAGCATCGTCGACGGCAGCGGCGAGGACGTCGAGGCCGGAACCGAGGGCAACATCGTCCTGGGGCTGCCGCTGCCTCCCGGCACCCTCACCACGCTCTGGGGCGACGACGAACGCTACGTCTCCTCCTACCTCCAGGCGTTCGAGGGCTACTACGCCACCGGCGATTCCGGCTACCGGGACGCGGACGGCTACCTGTTCGTGATGGGCCGCACCGATGACATCATCAACGTGGCCGGCCACCGGCTGTCCACCGGTGCCATGGAACAGGTGATCGGGCAGCACCCGGCAGTCGCCGAATGCGCCGTGATCGGCCTCGCGGACACCCTGAAGGGCCAGCACCCCAGCGGCTACGTCGTGCTCAAGTCCGGCGTCGACACGGCCGAGGACGTGCTGGTCAGGGAACTCATCGCCCTGGTCCGGCGGGACATCGGGGCGGTGGCGGACTTCAAGCACGTCACCGTCGTGGAAGCCCTGCCCAAGACCCGTTCCGGGAAGATCCTGCGCAAAACCATGCGCCAGATCGCCGACGGCGAGGACTACGTGGTGCCGTCCACGATCGAGGACGCCGGCGTCATTGACCAGCTCATCAGGACCCTGCGCCCCGCCGCCGCGGAGTGACGGGGCGGTCTTGGGTGACGCCCGACGGGGGAGCGGACCGGCCTACGACGTCGGCCCGAGCCATTTTGACACGTCGGTTTTAGCGCTGGTGGTCCGGGTCTTCCAGCAGTGCCTTTAACGTGACGAGGTTGGACTTCATCTCTTTCTTGATGCTCCTCGCAATGAGCGGCAGCATGAGTCCGGAACGGCCGCGACCACTCTCCAGCTCAATCCGGCAGGTGAGCTTCGTACCGGATCCTCCAGTCGTGGTCCTGTATGAAGCGTGGAACTGCACCGGCCCGGAGGTGCTTTTGAAGGCAACTATTTCGTCGGGAACGTACTGCGTATACACGTTGGTCGCTGTCGTCCTGCGCCCCATGATCCTGCGCTCGAACGCGTGCGTCGTGCCCACGCCGGCGGGTCCCTCCGTCGTCTTCTGCACACTCAGCAGACCCTTCTGCCATGCAGGGGCATTGTTCTGGTCCGCAACAAACGCGAACACGTCACCGACGGGCAGGTTGAGGATGGTGGTTACCTCGAGCAGGACCATGCTTGCACTCCAATCCGATGGCTCGCGGTTTGGATGGTTGGTTTCGTACTCCGCCGGCGGGCTTACGACGTCGGCCCGAGCCAGCGGTACTCATTCTCCGGCCGGCCAGGCGTTCCGTAGCGCGCCGTCCGGGAGACCCTGTCGGCGTCGGCGAGGTATTCGAGGTAGCGGCGGGCGGTCACCCGGGACATGCCCAGCGCCGCCATCACCTCGCTGGCCGAGACGGCGCCGGACTGGCCCCTCATGAATTCCTGCACGGAGCCCAGCGTGGACACGGCGAGCCCCTTGGGCAGCGGCAGCTCGGACGGGGCCCGCAGGCTCGCGAAGGCCCGGTCCACCTCGCCCTGGGAGGCCCCGGCGCCCGAGCTGCCGGCCTCAGGCGTTGCCAGTTGCTCCCGGAACTGCCGGTAGCTGGAGAGCTTGTCCGCGAAGGTCGCATAGGTGAAGGGCTTGATCAGGTACTGGACCACCCCGGTGGCCACGGCGCTGCGGACGATGCTGAGTTCGCGCACGGCGGTGATGGCGATGATATCCGCGAACAGGCCGGCAGCACGCATCCGCCGCGCGATGTCCAGCCCGTGCAGGTCCGGGAGGTTCATGTCCAGGAGCACCAGCTCAATCGGGGTGCCGGCAGCCGCGGACTCCGTCATCAGCCGCAGGGCCGACTGGCCGTCGGCTGCCGACCCGGCGAGCACGAACCCGTCCAGCCTGCCGACGTAGGCGGCGTGGGCCGCAGCGGCGATGGGCTCGTCTTCGACGACGAGCACGCGGATCTCGCTCATGGCTGTCCCTCCGCGGCCTGTCCGGAAGCCGCTGGCGAGGTAGTAGCCGGCATCGTAACCGCCGGCAATGCAGCCGCGGCCGCAGTCGGCAGCGTGACGTGGAACAGTGCACCCGCCGGGCTGCTGATCGTGAGGGTGCCGCCGAGGCGATGCACCGCCTGGCGGACCAGGGCCAGTCCGAGCCCCCGGCCGAATGGTCCGGGCTCCTTGGTGCTGAAGCCATGGCGGAAGATATCCTCCACCGCCGCGGGGTCGATGCCCGGGCCGCTGTCCTCCACCGTGATCTCCAGTGACCCGCCGGCGTTCGCGACGGTCAGTTCCACGAGCTTCGGCGCCGGCGCCTCGGACGCCGCGTCGATGGCATTGTCGAGCAGGTTGCCCAGGATGGCCACCAGGTCCTGGACGGCCAGCCCGGATACGGCGGTGGATCCGCCGGCATTGAGGTCCAGTTCGACGCCACGCTCGCGTGCCTCGGCCACCTTGCCCATGATGAGAGCGCCGAGCACCGGCTCCTCGATGGAGCTGACCACGTCATCCGTGAGGCGCTGGCTGAGCTCAAGGTCCCTGGTGGCGAAGTCCAGGGCCTCGGGACCGCGTCCCAGTTCCAGCAGCGAGACAATTGTGTGCAGCCGGTTGGCGTGCTCGTGGGTCTGGGCGCGGAGCGCATCGGAGAGCGTGCGCACGGTTTCCAGCTCACTGCCGAGGGACTCGATTTCCGTGCGGTCCCGGATGGTGGCCACCGTGCCGAAAACCGCGCCGCGCTGGCGTCCCGCGGAGGAGTGCGGTCCCACCGCCGGTCCCTGGTTGACCACCAGGATGCGGGAGTCCGTCAGATGGATTTCGTCCTGGGCGCCCCGCCCCGATTCGAAGAGTTCCTTGAGGCTGGCCGCCAGGGGCAGCTCCGCCAGCAACGGCGCCGCCCAGCTCCCGCCTGTTGGTCCGCCTGTTGGGCCGGCCTGAGGGCCGACCGTTGGCCCGGCGGCTGGCCCGGCTGGAGTGCCGCCTGTTGGGTCGGCGGTTGGGTCGCCTGTGGCGGAGTGCGGGGTGAGGCCCAGCAGCTCCGCGGCCTGGTCGTTGTACATCACCACCCTGCCCCTGGAATCAATCAGGATCACGCCCTCCCGGACCGAGTGGAGCACCGACTCGTAGTAGGCGAACAGCTGGGCGAGCTGTTCCGGGCCCCAGCCCCGCGTGACCCGGCGCAGGTACCGCCCCAGCAGCCAGGACGCCACGGAGCCGCCCGACAGCAGGGCCAGTCCGATGACCAGCAGCGCCGGCAGCCTGCCGGAGACGGCCACGTCCACGGTGCGCACGGTCACGCCGACCGCCACAAGCGCCTTCACCGTTCCGTTTTGGTCCTTGACCGGAGCGATGGTGCGGACCGAGGGGCCAAGGGTTCCGGCGGTGATCTCGGTAAAGACTCGGCCGTTCAGGGCAGCGTCGATGGACCCGATGTAGGGCTTTCCCAGCTCTTCGTTGTTGGGGTGCGTCCACCGTGTCCGGTCAGGAGCCATGATCGTGATGAAATCCGCATTGGCATCGCGCATGACTTCCAAGGCGTAGGGCTGCAGCAGGGCCGTCGGGTCGGCGGCGTTCGCCGCCTGCAGCACCAGGGGGTTGTCCGCCACGGCGGTGGCGATGCCGGTCATCCGCCGGCCGGCCTCTTCATAGGCGTGGTCGCGGGCGTCAACGAAGCTGGCGGTGCCCACGATTGCCGTCAGGGCCAGCATGAACAGCAGATGGGCCACGAACAGCCTCCGCGCGATGCTCCAGCGGTGGATCATCAACACCTTCCATGACCAATATGAACGCAACAGTGAGCCAAGTCACCTGGCCACCAATGATGGATATACACCGGACCGACGTGATCAGCCCAGAGCATGGGCCCAGCGTCTTCCAGCCTATCCATAAGGAGACACATCATGGCTTCTCAACGAGGAGAGTCAGCCGCGCCCGTCAAGGCCGCGCGCAAAGGGCTCGACAAATCCCATTACCTGTACATGGCCGTCATTGCCGCCGTGGTCCTCGGCGCCGTCGTCGGTCTGCTGTTCCCCGCTTTCGCCCAGACCCTGAAGCCGCTCGGTGACGGCTTCATCAAGCTCATCAAGATGATGATCGGCCCCATCATCTTCTGCACCATCGTGCTGGGCATCGGTTCCATCGCCAAAGCCGCCACCGTGGGCAAGGTCGGCGGCCTGGCCCTGGGCTACTTCGTCGTCATGTCCACCTTTGCCCTGGCCATCGGCCTGGTGGTCGGCAACCTCATCCACCCGGGTGAAGGCCTGAACCTGACGCCGTACGACCCCAACAAGAAGGCGGCTACCGACAGTACCGTCGACTTCCTGCTCGGGATCATCCCCGGTGACATCCCCGTGCTG
This sequence comes from Pseudarthrobacter albicanus, assembly GCF_018224015.1. GTDB lineage: Bacteria > Actinomycetota > Actinomycetes > Actinomycetales > Micrococcaceae > Arthrobacter > Arthrobacter albicanus. Next base: position 13,771 of record NZ_JAGPOT010000082.1, on the reverse strand, counting down.
CCGACGCTGCTCGCCGCGATCCTGGTCGGCTTCGCACTGCAGAAGATGGGCCCCCAGGGTGCCCCGATCCTGAAGGCGATCGGCTACGGCCAGGCAGTGGTCTTCCGCATCCTCATCATGATCATGTGGCTGGCACCCGTGGGTGCCTTCGGCGCCATTGCCGCCGTCGTCGGCGCCACCGGCTTCCAGGCGATCGTGAGCATGTTTACCCTGATGATCGCGTTCTACATCACCTGCGCCCTGTTCATCGTCGTTATCCTCGGCGGTATCCTCCAGATCGTGGCGGGCGTGAGCATCTTCAAGCTGATGAGGTACCTGGCCCGTGAATACCTGCTGATTTTCTCCACCTCCTCTTCCGAGGCTGCCCTGCCGCGCCTCATCGCCAAGATGGAACACCTCGGTGTGTCCAAGCCGGTCGTCGGCGTCACCGTGCCCACCGGTTACTCCTTCAACCTGGACGGCACCGCCATCTACCTGACCATGGCGTCGCTGTTCGTGGCGAACGCGATGGGCATGCCGATGGACCTCGGAGCGCAGATTTCCCTGCTGATCTTCATGATCATTGCCTCCAAGGGTGCCGCCGGCGTCACCGGTGCCGGACTGGCCACCCTGGCCGCCGGTCTCCAGGCGCACGCGCCCCAGCTGCTGGGGGGCGTGGGCATGATTGTCGGCATCGACCGCTTCATGTCCGAGGCCCGCGCGCTGACCAACTTCACCGGCAACGCCGTCGCCACCGTCCTGATCGGCACCTGGGTCAAGGAGATCGACGGCGACCAGGTTGAGCGTGTCCTCTCCGGCGCCGCGCCCTTCGATGAGCTGACCATGAACCCGCACCACGGCACTGGCGACGACGACGCCGCCGGTGTTGCCGCCGACCAGCCGGCCCAACCGGCCCATCCGCAGCCGGCCGGCGCCTGATGCGACGGCCTGATCCCACGGCCTGATCCCACGGCCTGATCCGGGGGGTGAAACCGCGGCAGGACCGCCCGGACGCAGACCCGCGTCCGGGCGGTTCCGTGCGGCGGAAGGGCAACCCTCGACCTCTACCAGAGGGTAAGGGCTCAAATGACGGCCGCTGTCAAGGTCCGCGGAATGCCGTGGCGGGCGCTGTAACCTTGGGAGGAATACGATCGGCGCTGGGAGTCCAGCGGCAGCAATATCAAGCACGACCATCACCGTCATCGAAAGTGTGGATAGATACGTGAGCAGCGAACAGGGTTCAGCAACTCTGGAAGGCACCGAACTCGATCTGGAAGACGCCGTCATGGGCCCCACCGGGCGCCCTCAGCGCGACTTTCCGGAGCCCGCGCCGCTGTCATCCCACGGCCCCGCGCGGGTCATCGCCATGGTCAACCAGAAGGGCGGGGTGGGGAAGACCACCTCCGCGATCAACCTTGCCGCCGCGCTTGCCGAATTCGGCCGCCGCGTGCTCCTGGTCGACTTCGACCCGCAGGGCGCCCTGTCCGCCGGCCTCGGCACCAACCCTCACGAACTGGACCTCACGGTCTACAACGTCCTGATGGACCGCAAGGTGGACATCCGCGACGCCATCCAGAAGACCGGCGTCGAAAACGTGGACCTGCTGCCGGCCAACATCGATCTCTCCGCCGCCGAAGTCCAGCTGGTCAACGAGGTGGCCCGCGAACAGGTCCTGGACCGGGCCCTGAAGAAGGTCGAGGACGACTACGACATCGTCCTGATCGACTGCCAGCCCTCCCTCGGGCTGCTCACGGTCAACGCCCTGACCGCAGCCCACGGCGTCATCATCCCGCTGATCTGCGAATTCTTCGCCCTGCGCGCGGTGGCGCTGCTCGTGGAAACCATCGACAAGGTCCAGGACCGCCTGAACCCCAGGCTGCAGGTCGACGGCGTGCTGGCCACGATGTACGACGCCCGCACCCTGCACGGCCGCGAAGTCATCGCGCGCCTCGTGGAAGCTTTCGGGGACAAGGTCTTCGAGACGGTCATCAAGCGCTCCATCAAGTTTGCCGACGCCACGGTGGCGGCCGAGCCCATCACCACGTACGCCGCCAACCACATCGGCGCCGATGCCTACCGCCGGCTGGCCAAGGAACTCATTTCGCGCGGCGGGGCACCCTAGGGCGGACCGTGGACGCAGCAGGCGCCCCCGCGGCGAAGAAGCCCGGCTTCGAGGTCCGCCTCGCCAACTTCACGGGCCCCTTCGACCTCCTGCTCGGCCTGATTTCCAAGCACCAGCTGGACATCACCGAGGTGGCGCTGTCCACCGTCACCGACGAGTTCATCAAGTACATCAAGGGCCTGCAGCAGCAGGGGGAGGAATGGGCCCTGGACGAGGCCAGCGAATTCCTCGTCATCGCCGCCACACTGCTGGACCTCAAGGCCGCCCGGCTCCTGCCCGCCGGCGAGGTGGAGGACGCCGAGGACATCGCCCTGCTGGAAGCCCGCGACCTGCTGTTCGCCCGGCTGCTCCAGTACAAGGCCTTCAAGCACGGGGCCGGCATGATCGGCTCCACCCTCGACCTCGAGGCCGGCCGGCACCCGCGGCAGGTCGCGCTGGAAGCCCATTTCGCCGCGCTGCTCCCGGAACTGCTCTGGAAGCACACCCCCGCGCAGTTCGCCGCCCTGGCCGAAACCGTCCTCAGGCCCAAGGAGGCCGTGCCCACCCGCGTGGACCTGGCCCACCTGCACGCCACTCCGGTCAGCGTCAAGGAACAGGCCGGGCTGCTGGAACTCCGGCTGCGGCTGGGCGGGCCCCTCACCTTCCGGGACCTGATCGCCGACGCCGACTCCACGCTCGTGGTGGTGGCCCGCTTCCTGGCCCTGCTGGAGATGTTCCGGGACGGGGCGGTGGGCTTTGAGCAGCTGCAGCCGCTGGGGGACCTCACCGTCCGCTGGAGCGCCGGCGAAAACCCTGCCAGCGGCAAAGCAAGCGCCAACCCAAGCGACGAATACGAGGAGCAGCAGTGAGCGACACCCGGAACGACAAGGCAACCGGCGGCGGGACCACCGGCGCTCCCGATGTCCACGGCCTCCCCGGCGGGGCGCGCGCGGCCCTCGAAGCCGTCCTCATGGTGATCGACGAGCCGGCCACGGCCGCCGGGCTCGCCGCTGGCCTGAACCTGGGTGTGGACGTCGTCGAAACCCTGCTGGCGGAACTGCAGCGGGAGTATGACGGCTATACTGTTAATGCCCCGGATGTGGACGTTGCCGGCAGTAATGGCTTCAGCGCCACCGCCCGGGGTTTTGAATTGCGGAATATCGCCGGAGGCTGGCGGATCTATTCCCGCGCTGAGTTTGCGGACATCGTCGGCGGATTCGTGCTGGAAGGACAGACGGCCAGGCTGACGCAGGCGGCGCTCGAAACGCTCGCCGTCATCGCTTACCGCCAACCCGTCTCAAGGGCGCGGGTGTCTGCAATTCGAGGGGTCAATGTTGACTCTGTCGTGCGGACGCTGACCCAGCGCGGGCTGATCGAGGATGCGGGGACCGATCCCGAATCCGGGGCCATCCTGTACCGCACGACGTCGTATTTCCTGGAACGCATGGGGATCGGCTCAGTTGCGGAATTGCCGCAGCTGTCGCCCCATCTTCCTGGGCTCGAAGGCATCGAAGAGTTCTACGACGCCGAAAGAATGTAGGCAGTTTTTGTGCAGGCACGATTGCCTGCGCAATAGTATCCACAGGGCGGAACCATTTTGCCCTGGCTGGCGGGTGTTGTCGGGAGACAATGGCCGTCGGCCACCATAACGAAGGACGGGTCATGACACAGGCGGGACGCCAGGGTTCACCACGTAGCAGTGCGGGACGAAGCAGCGCGGGACAAAACTCAGCACAGGGCGGCTCAGGCCGCGGCGCACAAGGCGGCGGAAGCCGCAGCGGGGCCGGCTTCAAGGGCGGTGGAGACCGCCCCTTCAAGCACCCGAAGCCTCGCGAAGAGGCCTTCATCGATCCGGACCAGCAGGTTCCCGGCGGCGCTGCGACCGGCGCTCGCGCCGGAGGCCCTGCCGGCGACTGGAAATCCGGCAAGGCCTCCGGCGCGGCCAGCCGCAAGCCCGGCTCCCGCAAGCCCGGCTTCGGCAAGGTTCCCGGTACCCCCGGTGCGCTCAAGCCCAAGCCGCGCACCGGCGCCGCCAAGTCCGCCGGTCCCCGCGCCTTCGGCAGCGAACGCTTCGGCCAGAACCTCGGCCCCGTCCGGAAGCCTGCCCGCAAGCGCGGACCCCGCGGCGACGTTCCCCAGTCCGGGCTGCACGACGCCGACGGCGTCCGCCTGCAGAAGGTCATGGCCTCGGCCGGTGTCGCCTCGCGGCGCGTCTGCGAGGAAATGATCGCCGAGGGCCGCGTCGAGGTCGACGGCCTGGTCGTCACCGAGCTCGGCGTCCGCGTCGACCCGAAGACTGCCGTCATCCACGTCGACGGGCTCCGCATCCAGCTGGATGAAAACATGGTCTACATGGTGTTCAACAAGCCCAAGGGCGTCGTCTCCACGATGGAAGATCCGGACGGGCGTCCCTGCATCAGCGACTTCGTCCGCAGCCATCACGGCGAACGCCTCTTCCATGTCGGACGTCTCGACGTCGGCACCGAGGGCCTGCTGCTGCTGACCAACGACGGCGAACTCGCCAACCGCCTGACCCACCCGTCCTACGAGGTCCCCAAGACCTACCTCGTGCAGGTCCGCGGGCCGTTCCCGCAGGGCGTCGGTGCCCGGCTCAAGGCCGGCGTCGAACTCGAGGACGGCATCGCCGCCGTGGACTCCTTCAAGCTGGTGGACTCCACCCCGGGCCACGTGCTGATCGAGGTCGTGCTGCACTCGGGTAAGAACCGGATCGTCCGGCGCCTCTTCGACGCCGTCGGGTTCCCGGTGCTGCGCCTCGTCCGTGTCAAGGTCGGACCCATCGGCCTGGGCGACCAGCGCCAGGGCAGCATCCGCAACCTCGGCAAGCAGGAAGTCGGCCACCTGCTGGCATCCGTAGGGCTGTAGGGCATGTCCGCCTTTCGCACCCACGGCCGCGGCCACCTCAACGGCCCGGTGGTGGTCGTGGGGACAGGGCTCCTGGGCACCAGCATCGGGCTGGGGCTCCGGGGCCGCGGAGTGGCAGTCTTCCTCTCCGATCCCTCGCCCACCAACCAGGCCGTCGCCGTGGACATCGGCGCGGGCCTGCCTTTGGCGCGCCTTGACGGCGACCAGCCGGAGCTCGTGGTCGTCGCCGCCCCGCCGGACGTCACGGCGGATGTGGTGGAACGCGCCCTCGCGGACTACCCGCAGGCAACCGTCGTGGACATCGCCAGCGTGAAGGCCGGCATCCAGGCCGGGCTGCGGTCCCGCGGTGCGGACCTGGCCCGCTACGTGGGCACCCACCCCATGGCCGGCCGGGAGAAGTCCGGCCCCGTCGCAGCCCGCGGCGAGCTGTTCACCTCCATGCCCTGGGTGCTGTGCCCCTCGGAAGAGACGACGCCCGGGGCCCTCCGGACAGCGCGCGCGCTGGCAACGGACCTTGGCGCCGTCGTCTCCGAATTCCGGGCGGAGGAACACGACGAAGCCGTGGCGCTCGTCTCCCACCTGCCCCAGGTCATGGCCTCCCTCGTGGCCAGCCGCCTCCAGGGCACGCCCCTGCATGCCCTGTCCCTGGCGGGGAACGGGCTGCGGGACGTGACCAGGATCGCGGCGAGTGATCCCACCCTCTGGGTCCAGATCCTGGGCGCGAACGCGGACAAAGTCGTGGACGTCCTGCATGGGGTCCGCGAGGACCTGAACCGGCTGATCGGCACGCTGGAGAACCCGACGGCGCCCGGCGCCCGGCTCGACCTGGCCCAGCTGATCAGCGAAGGCAACGCCGGCCAGTCCCGCATTCCGGGCAAGCACGGCGGGCCGCCGCAGGCCTACTCGTGGCTGACGGTCCTGGTGGATGACAGTCCGGGCCAGATCGCGAAGCTCCTGACCGAGATCGGCGAGATCGGCGTCAACCTCGAGGACCTCCGCCTGGACCACTCCTCGGGACAGAACGTGGGCATGGTGGAGATCTCCGTCCTGCCCAACAAGCACGACCTGCTCATCGAAGCCCTCAACGACCGCGGATGGCGGGTACTCCAGTAATGACCCAGGAACTTATCGAGACCGTGGACCTTGTGCGCCCGGGAAAAAGCCTTGTCGTCGCGATTGACGGACCGTCCGGGTCCGGGAAGTCCAGCGTCAGCAAAGAGGTGGCCCGCCGGCTCAAACTGGCCTACCTCGACACCGGCGCCATGTACCGGGCCCTGACCTGGTACTGCCTGGACTCCGGCACCGACCTTGAGGACGGCGCCGCCGTCGAGACGGCCGCCGAGAGCCTACCGCTGGAGATCAGCACGAGCCCGCTCGAGGAATACGTCCGCGTGGGCGGCACCGATGTCACGTCCGCCATCCGGGAGCCGTCGATTTCCGCCGCCGTCAGCGCCGTCGCCACCGCCCTCGGCGCCCGCACGGAACTGATCCGCCGCCAGCGTGAACTCATCGAAAAGCACCACCGCCGCATGGTGGTCGAGGGCCGGGACATCACCACCGTCGTGGCGCCCCACGCCGAAGTGCGCATGCTGCTGACCGCCAGCGAAGCGGCGCGCCTGCGCCGCCGCGGCATCCAGCTCGGCGGCAGCCAGAACGCCGAACAGCTCGCCGCGCAGGTCACCGCCCGCGACGCCAGGGACTCCACCGTGGTGAACTTCACCACGGCAGCCGACGGCGTGGTCACCCTGGACTCCTCGGAGCTGGACTTCGAGGAGACAGTCGCTGCCGCGCTCGGGATCGTGCACGGCATCCTCAACCACCGGGTCACCGCCCGTGACTGAGCCGAATCCGCAGGCACAGTGGCAGGCAGGCGGGCAGGCAGCGGGGCAGGCACAGTGGCAGGCAGGCGGGCAGGCAGAATTGGCGCTGCCGGGCCGGTGGGGCACGGCCTGGAGCCGGCCCGTGGGCTGGATCCTGGACCACATCCTGTACCGGACCTCGGTCGCGGGGCGTTCAAACGTCCCGGCCACCGGCCCGGTGATCTTCGCCGGAAACCACATCAGCTACCTGGACGGACCGGTCATGTTCGGGGCCTCGCCGCGGCGGATGCACATCCTGGTCAAAAAGGAAATGTTCGCCGGTTTCCTGGGCCGCGTGCTCACGGCCTCGGGCCAGCTGCCGGTGGACCGCGCGGGTGACCGTGCGGCCCTGCAGCGGGCCAAGCGGGTGCTCGACGCCGGGCGGTGCGTCGGGATCCTGCCCGAAGGAACGCGGGGGAGCGGCGAAGCCTCCGCGATCAACAACGGGGTCGCCTGGCTCGCGCTGAACTCCCGCGCGACAGTGGTCCCCGTGGCCATCCTGGGCACCCGGGTCGGCGCAGAGCATGTGGACACCGTTCCGCCGCTGCGCCGGCGGCTGCATGTCAGCTTCGGCGGGGCCATCAATGTCAGCCGCAGGCCCGGCGAGACCGGCCGTGTTTCAATGGACAGGGCGGGAACCGAGATCCGCGCCGCGCTGGCCCGCCATGTCCAGGACTCGATTCAACGAACCGGGCAGCCCTTGCCCGACGCGGATTCCCCGCAAGAACGTCATGAAGCAGTAGCCGGGACGCCGGCAGATCACCCCATAAGGAATGTGCAATGAGCGATACGACTCAAACCTCCGGCCAATTTGGCGCCGGCGAAGACGAATACACGCCCACCGGCACGGACCAGGTGGCTGAGCATCTCGCCGCCCTGGACGACGAGGAAGCAGAGGTCCGCGCGGCCTCCCTCCGTGCCGGCCTGGACGACTACGAGCTGGATGAAGACGACGCCGCCCTCCTGAGCGGCGAGTACGACGACGAGGATTTCGACGGTCCGGTCAAGCTTGATCCCGTGCTGGCCATCATCGGCCGGCCCAACGTGGGCAAGTCAACCCTGGTGAACCGCATCCTCGGCCGCCGCGAAGCCGTGGTGGAAGACACCCCTGGCGTCACCCGTGACCGTGTCATGTACTCGGCCACCTGGAACGGCCGGAACTTCACCGTGGTCGACACCGGCGGCTGGGAGCACGATGCCCGCGGCATCCACGCCCGTGTGGCCGAACAGGCCGAGATGGCCGTGGAGCTCGCCGACGCCGTGCTGTTCGTTGTCGACTCCGCCGTCGGCGCCACGGCCACGGACGAGGGCGTTGTGAAGATGCTCCGCAAGTCCAAGAAGCCGGTCATCATGGTGGCCAACAAGGTGGACGACTTCGCGCAGGAAGCCGATTCGGCGACGCTCTGGGGCCTGGGCTTCGGTGAGCCGTACCCGGTTTCGGCGCTCCACGGCCGCGGCGTCGCCGACCTGCTGGACCACGTCATGGACACGCTGCCCGAGTTCTCCACGATCGAAGGGCTGGAACGCTCCGGCGGCCCGCGCCGCATCGCCCTGATCGGACGCCCGAACGTCGGCAAGTCCTCGCTGCTGAACAAGCTGGCCGGCTCCGAGCGCGTGGTGGTGGACAACACCGCCGGCACCACCCGGGACCCGGTCGATGAGTTCATCGAACTCGGCGACCGGACCTGGCGCTTCGTCGACACCGCCGGCATCCGCCGCCGGCAGCACATGGCCCAAGGCGCGGATTTCTACGCGTCGCTGCGGACGCAGAGCGCGCTCGAAAAGGCGGAGGTCGCCGTCGTGCTCCTCGCCGTGGACGAAGTCCTCAGCGAGCAGGATGTCCGCATCCTGCAGCTGGCCATCGAGTCCGGCCGCGCACTGGTGCTGGCCTTCAACAAGTGGGACCTGCTCGACGACGAACGCCGCACCTACCTGGAGCGTGAGATCGAGCGGGACCTGGCCCACGTGGCGTGGGCCCCGCGGGTCAACATTTCGGCGCTGACCGGGTGGCACAAGGACAAGCTCGTTCCCGCCCTCGACACTGCGCTGGAAAGCTGGGACAAGCGCATCGCCACCGGGCGCCTCAACGCCTTCCTCGGCGAACTGGTGGCAGCACACCCGCACCCGGTCCGTGGTGGCAAGCAGCCCCGCATCCTCTTCGGCACCCAGGCCTCCAGCCGTCCGCCGAAGTTCGTGCTCTTCACCACGGGGTTCCTGGACCCGGGTTACCGCCGCTTCATCACCCGCCGGCTCCGCGAAACCTTCGGTTTCGAGGGCACTCCGATCGAGGTCAACATGCGTGTGCGTGAAAAGCGCGGCAAGAAGCGTTAATTCCGACACACCTTGCCCGTGACATGCTGAAAGTGTCACGGGCACCCTCCGGAATCGTGTAAGCTTTTGGAGGTGGTTCGGCCGGACTGCTTGGATGAAAATCTTTCAGATGACATCGAGGCGGAGAACGGCGGAACTAACGGGCTGTAGCGCAGCTTGGTAGCGCACTTGACTGGGGGTCAAGGGGTCGCAGGTTCAAATCCTGTCAGCCCGACCAACAGACAAAACCCCGCCGTTCCTGACAAGGGAACGGCGGGGTTTTCTGTTTCCCGAGACTTTTTCCCGGGGGGCGCTATTTCAGGAAGCGCGACGTCCGGCGGTCGGCCAGGATCTTTCCCTTGGTCTGGCAGTTCGGACAGTATTGCAGGGCGGTGTCGGCAAAGGAAACCTCGCGCACGGTGTCGCCGCACACCGGACACGCCTCGCCGGTCCGGCCGTGGACCCTCATATGGCTCCGCTTGGTGTCCTTGAGCTCATGCGGCGGCTTGCCCTCGGCTTCGCGCAGGGCTGTCCCCAGAACGCTGTGGATGGCGTCGTAGAGGAACCGGACCGCGTCCCGGTCCAAGGATTTGGCGATCGCGAAAGGTGACAGCCTGGCCGCGTGCAGGATCTCGTCGCTGTAGGCGTTCCCGATGCCGGCAATCACGCCCTGGCTCCTCAGGACACCCTTGATTTGCTGGGAACTGGACCCAAGGATCTGCGCCAGGGCATCGACGTCGAACCCGGGGCTGAACGGGTCCGGTCCGAGCGCCGCGATGCCGGGAACGTCGTACGGATCCCGGACCACATACGCCGCCAGGCCCTTTTTCGTCCCGGCCTCGGTCAGATCCATGCCGAGCGGGCCGGATGCGCCGGCAAACGACAGCCGCACCGCTATGGGTCCGTTGCCCTTCTTCAGCTGGATATCAGTGGGGGCACCGGTGAAGCGGACCCAGCCGGCCCTCGCCAGGTGGAAGACAAAATACAGCCCGTCGGCGTCCACGCTGACGAACTTGCCGAAGCGGCGCACCCCGGCCACGGCCCTGCCCTCCAGCTCGGAGAAGGGGGGATCCGCCGTTTTGAGCACCGCAAACGAGACGATCTGGATCTTCGTGACAACAGCACCGCGCAGCTGCTCGTCCAGAAAGCCGGTCAGGGCCGCCACTTCCGGAAGCTCGGGCATTGCCTAGGCTCCACGCGCTTGTTCTGTCATTGCGCCATCATGTCAGAGTGCTCCCGGGCGCAGGCGGATATGCCTATACTTTCAGCGGCGGCCAGTTCAGAACACCGCCGTCGATATTGGTGATTGACCCGACGAAAGGCCCGTCATGAGCATTATTCCCGAAGAGCTGTCCTACACCGCAGAACACGAATGGGTTTCTGCCCCCAACGCCGACGGAGTCGTGCGCGTGGGCATCACCGATTTTGCCCAGGACGCACTCGGGGACGTCGTCTATGCCCAGATGCCCGAGGTGGGCGCCACGATCAAGGCCAACGACGTCGTCGGCGAGGTCGAATCGACCAAGAGCGTCAGCGACATCTACGCCCCGGTCTCGGGCGAGGTCGTATCCCGGAACGAGGCGCTGGACACCGATTCGGCCCTGATCAATTCCGATCCGTACGGCGAGGGCTGGCTGATGGAAATCAAGCTCGCGGAGGCCGACGCCGTCGAGTCGTTGCTCAGTGCATCGGAGTACGAACAGCAGGTAGGCTAAAGCAAGAGGCCATTCGGGCCGGGGCGTCGGGACAACACACAGACGGCGCCCCGCCGGAGGGCCATCCCGGAACCGCCAGGCTTTCCGGGCGGCATGCGTTGTTTGCAGGGGGGACACCTGCAACGAATGAGGAGGACTCAATGTTTCGGCACGAACGGAACGACACCGGTGACGGTCGCGGCACGGGTGGAGTGAAGGCTTCGGAGACCACGTCGATCAACCTCACCCCGGTGCGCGACGAACCCACCATCGCCCCGAGGGTCTCTGCCGATGAGCGGACGGCCGTCGAGTCCCTTCCCTTCGGCTCGGCGCTGCTCGTCGCCCACAGCGGGCCCAACGCGGGAGCCCGCTTCCTGCTGGACTCGGATGTCACGACGGCGGGGCGGCACCCGGACGCCGACATCTTCCTGGACGACGTCACGGTCTCGCGCCGCCATGTTGAATTCCGCCGCACGGCCCGCAGCTTCGAAGTCGTGGACACCGGGAGCCTGAACGGCACCTACGTCAACCACGACCGCGTCGACGCCGTGGAGCTGAAATCCGGAAACGAGGTCCAGATCGGGAAGTTCCGCCTGACCTTCTACCTGAGCCCTGCCCGCGCAGCAGGCAACGTCTGATACCGGGGCAGTTGCCTGTGGCAATGGCACAAGCCGACCGGCGAGGACCCCAGGTTCTGAACATCGGGGAGGTCCTGGCTCAGCTGAGCGACGATTTCCCCACCATGACCGCGTCGAAAATCAGGTTCCTTGAGGAAAAGGGACTCATCAGTCCGCAACGCACGCCTGCCGGTTACCGGCAGTACTCCGAGAGCGACGTCGAGCGGCTCCGCTTCGTGCTGGCCCTCCAGCGGGACCAGTACCTGCCGTTGAAGGTCATCAAGGACTACCTCGAGGCGATCGACCGCGGTGAGCGCCCGGACAACCTGCCCGCCGGGGTCACGGTTTCCCCACGGATCGTCTCCCGGGAACTCGCCTCCGAACTGCAGACCCGGGTGCGGCGGCTGAGCGAGGAACAGCTCCGGGCAGAGTCAGGCGCCAGCGTCCCGCTGCTGGAATCACTCCTGAGCTTCGGCCTGATCGGCCACGTCAACGGCAAGTTCGACGAACACGCCCTCCAGGTGGCGCGCGCCTGCGTGCAGCTGGAGAGCCACGGCCTGGAACCACGGCACCTCCGGCCCTTCCAGGCGGCAGCCGAACGCGAATTCGGGCTGGTGGAACGCGCCGTGGCCACACTGACCTCACGCAAGGATGCCGCCTCCCATGCGCGCGCCGCCGAGGCCGCGCGCGAAATCAGCGACCTCTGCCTGTCACTGCATCAGGCACTGGTCCAGGACCGCATCTCAAGAATGGACATCTGATGATTGAGGTGGAGATTGTCGGCGTGCGGATTGAGCTGCCATCAAACCAGCCGCTCGTCCTGCTGAAGGAAATCCGCGGTGAACGCCATGTCCCGATCTGGATCGGAACCCCGGAGGCCAGCGCCATCGCCCTGGCCCAGCAAGGCGTGGTCCCGCCCCGGCCGATGACCCACGACCTGCTGGTGGACGTGGTTGAAGCCCTCGGCCACTCCATTGTCAGCGTCAACATCGTTGCGGTGGAGGACAACATCTTCTACGGCCAGCTGCAATTCGACGACGGGACCACCGTGAGCTCACGGGCCTCGGATGCCCTGGCGCTGGCGTTGCGGGCCAAGTGCCGGATCTGGTGCGCCGACGCCGTGATGGACGAGGCCGGCGTCCGGATCACCGAGCACGACGAGGGTGAGGACACCCACCCCGACCCCGCCGTCGACGAGGAAGGTGAACTGCGGCGGTTCCGGGAGTTCCTGGACGACGTCGAGCCTGAAGACTTCGGCGGCTGAGCCGGCCGAGGCTGCCGAGGGGTTGTGAAGCTTAAAGTCGAGGATGAAAGTTTCGACACGCCCAGGCAAATGGGTGAAGGTCTTTGACCTTGGGTCTTGACAGGCCTAACGTCAAAGGTACAAGTTCCCATTGCATACGACAGCCCCGCAAGTCACACTGGAAAGTGCAGCCATGGCTAAATTACACGCATGAATTTCACACCAAGAATTTCACTCGTGTCAGTCGGTACGTTAGTCAGCTGTCGCTGCAACTTTCTCAGGGAGCTCATGACAAGGAGGATCCACGTGAGTCTGAAAGGCGAAGCAGGAGAGCTTAGGCACCCGTCCACGGCTGGTGTTGCTGTACCCGCCAGCGGTGCCCAGGGCCTGCTGTTCACCGAGGATCTTCCTGTCTTGGACGAGGACGCGGGCTACCGCGGCCCCACGGCCTGCAAGGCCGCCGGCATCACCTACCGCCAGCTCGACTACTGGGCCCGCACCGGACTGGTGGAGCCCGCGGTCCGCGGCGCGGCCGGCTCCGGCTCGCAGCGGCTCTACGGCTTCCGTGACATTCTTGTCCTTAAGGTCGTCAAGCGGCTCCTTGATACGGGCGTCTCACTGCAGCAGATCCGCTCGGCGGTCGAACACCTGCGGGAACGCGGCGTCGAAGACCTGGCCCAGATCACGCTCATGAGCGACGGCGCCAGTGTCTACGAGTGCACGTCGGCAGATGAAGTCATTGATCTGGTGCAGGGCGGCCAGGGTGTCTTCGGCATCGCCGTCGGACGCGTCTGGCGCGAAGTCGAAGGCAGCCTCGCGGCACTTCCCAGCGAACACGTAACGGATCAGTCGTTCCCCGACGACGAACTCAGCAAGCGCCGGGCTGCCCGCAAAATCGGCTAGCCACTCGGATACCAAGATGTAGAACAAAGGCCGCCTTCCCACCGGGAAGGCGGCCTCCTCTGCATCTGCCGTCCCCGGCCCGTGCGGGCCTAGGAGAGCGCTGAACAAGGGGCAATCCGGAGATGGGATACGGCTTCCGGGCCGCTCTTCGGAGCTTTGGGCGGCCCGCTGACGGCCTGGGA
>NZ_JAGPOT010000081.1 GCF_018224015.1 Pseudarthrobacter albicanus | reverse complement strand
GCCCGAGGAAATCACGAGCTCCACGGCGTCGTCCTTGTACTTCTGGCTATACCTCTTACGGTCGGTCATTGTGAAGAAGGGCTCCTAACAAGCTGTCTCACAAAACCATACGGCCGCACTGCGACGATGGACTCATGCTTGTGTGGCTTACGGACTGGCAGCTCGCGGAAGATCACCTGCTCATTACAGTGGGCGACACCATAGATTGGACTCTGTACCCAGCCGATCGGAATTGGGTGTCGCGATTGTTCGGTGATCGTCTTGTCATCGATTGGCAGTTCGACACGTATGGCGATGCGGTGGACCAGCCTTCGCGCCGGGTGTCGGGAAGAGTAGTTGAGCTATGGAGTGTTCGGTGTCCTAAGATCCGAACGGATGAAGGCTTTGTTCCCGTGACTGGCGAGGCGACGCTGCAACCGGCAGTAGACACCTCTGGTTCATGGATGCGACAAGCCGGACAAGAGGAGAGTGCCGCTGTTCGAGGCACCGAGACAATCACTTACAAGTTCTCATACACGAGTGCCTTTGACAGTGTTGAAGCCGACTATCTCTACGACTACGTCCTATCGCTTGCATGCAGCGACGAAGAGTGCGGCACCAGGGAAGCAACGAAGCTGTAACGCGAAGTGCTGCCCATAGAGGATCCCTATACGGACACGGAACGGCTGTGCAGACGACTTCTGACATTCCGTGCAGACGACTTCTGAAAATGACAACCGAGAGCATGTTTGGCTGCGCGCTGGACGACCGGCTTACGGGCGCCCCTAAAGGGGGAGAAATTCGTCCCGAGTTGATCTGGAAGCTACAAGCGTTGGACACCCCGATCGTGGGTGTGTCGGGAGCGCCGCGGGTGTTCTGCCCGGTTAGCCTGAGGCGCATGGCACATCTCGGACCAGTCAGAAGTCCCGTGCACCGTCATGCATTTGTTCAACAGTTGTCTGCACCAAAAGTGAGCTACGGGGCTGCAGCTGCTTCAGGGTCCGTGGCCGGGACCCAGCGGTACAGCGTGGCCTTGGGATCTGCGGCTTTCTCACTGATCGGGAGGAAGGTCTTCCCGTTGTCTATGCCTCCGGCGCTGTACTGCTGGCCGCGGCGGCCGCCATCGGCTGGACCTCGCTGCAAGCCGCAGACAAGGACCATAGCGCCAACAGGAACCCTGACATTTGACGCTTTCCTCGTCCCACAACAGCAGGCGGAGCCACCGGGACTCCCGGCAGGGCTCGGCGTTGTCCGGCGGCGGTAGCTGGATCTCACGCTATGGCGAGGACTGCTGCTGTTGCTGGCGTGGTGTGTACTGCTGCTGTTTACGCAGCCCGTAACGGGTCCGGCCGCGGGGCTTGTAGATCGAAAGGGCGGTGATGACCAGCAGGACCGCCAGTCCGGCTCCTGCCGCGATCACGAGTTGGCCCCTGGCCGCGCCCATGTCTGTGGAGTTCAGGGCCCCGTTTGCCGCTGCGTGGGCGAGGAGTCCGATCAATTGGGTGTGCACCATCAGGACCACGGTCGCGAAGACCGTGAGCAGGAATTTGATCGTGACCCAGTAGTGGCGGAATAGACCCCACTCCGTGCCCAGGGATTGGATCAGCCCGGTGAGCAGTGAAGCGAAGGCTAACGGGACGATGGCAAACCAGCCGGTCAGGTTCATGGCCACGTATGCTGCGGGCGCCGTCTCGGGGTCCTGGCTGATGAGTCCCGCAAGGGCGAGCACGAGGAAACTGATGACAGCGCCGACCCACCCGACGGAGAATACGACATGCGCGGTGAGCATGAACCTGCGCAGGGCCGGTGTCATGGTCCTCAATGGTGGCCCATCCCGCCGCCGGCGAGATGGATGGCCACAAACAGGACTACGAGGATCAGGGCCGCGATCCCGAACGTCTTGACCCACCGCGGGCGGGCCGGCATATCACCCGTCCTCCTGACGTGCCGTTCCGGCTCGGGGGCCGCCAGCGGGCGGGGGAGTTCGTCGGGATCCTGGTTCATGCCCCCAGTTTATGAGACACAGTGTCCGTGTCAAGCCGGTGTGTCTTGGAAATGGGTGGTGGAGCGAATACAGTGGTCGTGTGCCCAAGCTGTGGAATGAGACGATCCGGACGCACCGCCATGCCGTGATCGAAACCATCCTGGACACCACCTGGAGGCTGGTCGCCGAGCAGGGGCTGCGGGCGATCACCATGTCCCAGATCGCCCAGGAGACAGGCATCGCGCGCGCGACCCTGTACCGGTACTTCCCGGACGTCGAGGCCATTCTGCTTGCCTGGCATGAACGTCACATCGCGATCCACCTCGAAGAGCTCACCGCGCTCCGGCATCGGGGCGGTGATCCCTGGCAGCGGCTGGAAAGGGTACTGGAGGCCTATGCGTTCATCTCCCGGCGCCGTGCAGGCGAACTCGGTGCGCTCCTGCACCGCGGAGAGAAGGTAGCCCAGGCACACCAGGAACTCACGGATCTGGTCCGGGACCTGCTGGCCGAGGCGGCACGGGCCGGGTCGGTCCGCAATGACATCGACCCTGCAGAGCTGGCCGGATACTGCCTGCACGCCCTGGGCGCGGCCGCTTCGATTCCTTCGGACGACGGCGTCCACCGGCTACTCACCCTCACGCTGGCCGGCCTGACCGGTCCGGCGGGCACGGCACCCGGCCAGGATTCTGAACGACACCCCGAACGACACGCCCAGCGCCACGAAGTGGACCCGGAGGCCCGCCATGAACAGGGACATCAGCACGGACTTCACGGCCGGAGCGGCCAACATCCTCAGGCATCTCAATAGCCGGCACCCGGATACCGTGTTGTTCCTTGCCCGGCACTCCGCAGGGATCGCTGATGCACTGGCCGCTGAACTGGTCGGCGCAGACTACGAAGGCATCGACATGTCCGTGAAGCGCGCGCTGGGATCCTCCACGGGTCGCCTCCAGTTCGGGCAGCCGATCACCGCCGCGGCCGAACTGCGCCCCCAGCTCCGGGGCCTCCTTATCGCCGCCCGCGCCGCCGCGCCGCAGGAACCCCTCACCTCCCTTGAAGAGGAAATGAGCACTTCAAGGGCCAACCACCATGACCCGGGCCCCCGCTGATGGTCAGTGCCCTGGCTGGCAGGAAAGCCGCCATCGTGCGCGACGTCCTTTTCTCAGCCGACCTTGGAGAGCTGCGTAATACGGAACGCCGCATGAGGCACCGGGCGTGCGAGGACAGGGCCTAATGGGAAGACACCGGGGAAACGCCCTCCGCGTTGTCATGGTCGCAGCGGTGGTCGTCGCGGCGGCGGTGCTCGCCTTTGTGTTGACCCGGCCGCACAGCGACCGCATCGTGGACTGTGCACCGGGGTACCACAACATTTCAGGTCCTTCCAGCGACTGCGCCCCGGACCAACCGCCCGCGGCATCCCCCGCGCCGGCGTGAGGCAACCGTCCCCGACCGCGGCCGGACGGTATCAGCACACCCGTGTGTCTGAGAGCGCGGCGCGATGCTCAGCCGTGGTGGTGGTCGTGGTTGTCGGGGCTTCCTCCCATCATCTTGAGCATCCCGGTCCCGCCGTTGCGCACGAACCGGGCCACGAGGAACGCGGCAAGGGCCAGGAAACCGATGTTCAGGTAGGTGGTGTAGTTCCAGGAGATGCTTGATTCCAGGACGGTGGAATACTGAAGACGATTGAGGGAGCGGCTACCGGACAGCCTCCTGCCCTGATCAGGGAAGCCCATCGTTCATCCGAAAAAGGTGCATGCCATGGACGCATCTTTGCTCTACGATGACGCCCAGTATGTCCGACCGGGGGAACTGGACGGACATCCCTTTGCCGCGAGAGATCTTGCGGGCAGGCCTTCGGGCCGGATTGATCCCGACATCGAACCACTAAGACTCGGCGGCGCAGAAACCGGACAGCAAAAGAGGAGTAAGCGCAGAGATTGCTATCTACGGAACCTTGCCACGAACGCGCTCTCCACGACTATCGCGGTAACGGCTAAGCGGCTGTGCCAGGCACAAGCCCTCCGGAAGCGGGGTTTCCGGCCCGAGGCATCGGGTTGCCGGCGCGTAACCCGGGGGCTTGGGAGCCGCCATGGTTCGCGAGCACCGAGTTGAGTCTCGTTGGCGCCTGTTCTTCTGAAGTTCCCTGGCGTACCATGACCACATTGTCCGAATCCCGGACCCACGTCAGCATCCCAGGGGACAAGTCATGACAATTCCGCCTCAACGCGAACCGGATCCTTTTCCGCCAGATCCGGGTCCAGTCCCGGGCTCACCGGATCCGACTTCTCCGACTCCGCCTGCCCCGGTCCCTGACCCGGCACCGGGGCCGGTGCCGGACCCCGGACCGTTGCCACCAAATCCCGATCCCACCCGCCGGTCATAACAGCAGGTTCGCGATGGCCTGTCCGTAGACCGTTCCTGCTTTAGTGCCGTGGGAGCACGGTGCACCACATCTGGCCCGGCAGCGAAAGCGGTCGGATGCCACATCACCCAAAGCTGCAACGGGAACCGGCAGCAGGCATCCGGAGCCACTCATCTGGCTGTTGATGGGATTCCAGTGGACCAGGCCACCATCATTGGTTACGCCGTCGGCTACGTCGCGGCAATCGTCGCCGTCTTTCTCTTGTTCCTGCCCATCATCATCAGCTTTGGCTTGCTCATGCTTCTGGCAGGCGCGGTCAGGTTTGTGATTCTCATCCTCAAAGCCATGACCGTCGGGTTTTACAGGAGCCTGGTCAGGCTGTTCAGGGCCTTCGCCGGGAGGCTCGGCCACGGCCGGGGCGGCGGCGGGTTGGTTCCGCATTGAGTGCCCACCGCTGCACTGGCCAAGCGGAATTTTTGGATTCTTTCAGGGGTCACGACGGTTCCGGCCAGTGGTGCTTCACCCCTGAATTCTGTTGCAGCCAAGCAGTTACGCCGCCGGACGCAGGAGGGCCAAGATGACCAAGTCACCGGTGCATGGGTTCGTGAATGAGTGCATCGCCCGGGATACGGCTGCTGGCGGTCTCAGCCGCCGTATCCCGGTACGCCTGTACGGCCTGTACCTCAGCTGGCGCTGGCTCCTGGGTACCTACCGTTTCAGGCAGGATTTTCCGTGCCGGTCTGCGCGATGGCCACATCGATCCACGCACACCCCTGCGGCGCAGACTCCTGACCCGAACCGAACCCTAGGAGGCAGAAATGACTGACATGCACATCAAGGAACGGTGGGACCGGCTCTCTCCGGCCACCCGGCAATGGTTCCTCGACAACCCCGGATGCGTGATCGTGCCGCGCACCATCACGAACTGCGCGGCCGAGGCGCGGGTCTGCGCGTCCTGAACCTCGGCGGTGGCGATGTCGACACCGCGACACCCATGGGGTCCATGCTGTTCACGATCATGGCCGCCCTCGCGCAAATGGAACACGAGATCAAACGCGAACGCGTCACCGATTCCATCAGCAAACGCAGAGAGACTAGCCACTCGGAAGGCGACACCCAGCGATCACAGAACCCCGTCGGCGAGCGTGAAAATCCACACTGAACTCGGCGAGTCGAAAGACTAGTCAGAAGTGGTTGTTTTGACTCCACCTTGCGGCCGGATAGCTGGGCGCCTCCGAACCACGACATCGAATGGGATCGGCGAAGTCTCTGGAGGCGCTGCAGTCCGTCAACGCCCCGGATGCCCGCAGCGTCGTCCGCGAGCTGGACGAATCCGATGCGCTGGATGAGGCCATGACCCCCGGCGGAGAGTTCGTCGCCGAGGAACTCATCGTTCAGGTCATCCCCCAGGCCGGGGACGAGTTCACCTGCTACTCCTGCTTCCTGGTCCGGCACCGGTCCCAACTCGCCCGGGAAAAGAACGGCCACTCATACTGCATCGAGTGCGAAGGCTAGGTCGCTTCTCCTCCACGGCGGCCTACAACCGACAGCCTCATCAGCGACTTTTCAACTGCGACAGAGCTGGGCGCATGACCCCGCTCAAGTGGAGCCAAAGCGCGCACCGGCGGGGTGGTTCCCTGACCTTAGGCTCCCGGGGCTGGCAGTTGGAACTTCAAGAGGGACGGTCCGCCGGGACCGCCCTCTTCTTACGTCTCTGGTTACGCTGCGGCTTCTCAGTTCCCAAGCGGACGCGACGCCGTCGCGGTAGCGGTGGACCGAGGGTCACCTGCGCGGAAGGCGGGCTCGCGTCTTGCAATCCGAGGGATGCAGGACGCTGAGCTGAGACAGGATTCGCGCCTAGTGACGGCGTTTGGGGCTGGGTGCATCAGACCCGAGCTATGCGTTCGATGTCTTCGAAAAAGTCTTTGACTACGGCTTCGGTCACGGTGGCGCGGGTTCCTTCAATTGCTTGGAGGTAAGTCTCGGTCGTCAACGCTGCCTCTCCTGGGGAGGTGCCCCCGGAGTGATGTACTGCGTGCTCGAGCGCCTGTTGGGAAGCTTTTCTGGCTGCGAACTCAATGTCAGCGGGAGAGAAACGGTCACTGGCCACGGCTAGCGACGCAAGGTCGACACGTCGGGAGATGGCCGGGGGTATGTAACGGTTCCAGATTGCTTTGCGGGCTACCAGGTCGGGCGGCCCAATGGGTATGACATAGTCGAATCGCCCGTGGCGCAAGAAGGCCTTGTCCAATGCGCGGATGAAGTTTGTGGCGCAGATCAGAAGACGGCCCTCCTGCTCCCGGAATGCCGGGATAATTTTTAGGAGCTCGTTCGTAACTCCCTGCAGTGGCGAAGTTCCGGTGCCGGTGCGAGCAGAGGCGATCTCCTCGACCTCATCGATGAAGACCACAGCATGTTCAAGCTGTCCTATATCTAGGAAGGCCTGGCGCAGCGCCCCTGCGAGTCCGTGTGGATGAGAGGCAAGCCTGGAGGGAAAGACCTCGATAAACGGCCAGTCCAGTCGAGAAGCTATGGATTTGGCGAAGGTAGTTTTGCCGGTGCCGGGGGGACCAAAGAGAACGACGGACCGTGGCGGGGAGACGCCCAGGGATTTGGCGAGCTCCGCGCGGGCAAGTGGCAAAATGAGGCGTTGCTCAATCAGGTGTTTCTCGCTCTGCATGCCGGCCAGTGCGTCCCATAGACCGTGGGGCAGAAGCCGGCCCCCCAGCTGGGTCAGGGGACCGATTTCCTTGGGTTGGACCGGGATGGTCCGTTCGAAGTAATGGAGGTCCTCTTCCACCCGGTAGTCGCTGTTTCGGAATGCCCGGACCCTCGTTTCCGGGGCGGGGAGCAGCGCGGAGATCCTTCTGACTCCGCGAGCGGCAAGCCGCGCCTCGGCTTGGGCGAGGAGCGCACTTCCCAGACCTTGCTCCCGCCATTCTTTGGCTTGGGCAAGTGTCACCACCCACGCCCGGTCATCGTGAATTACGCAAGCGACGGCCCCGACGACGGTGCCTTCGGTCACGGCTACGACGGCCAGTCCGTTGGTGCAGGCGTCGATGATCTCCGCGAGGGTGTATACAGGGTGGACGCCGGAAGTTCTGGAGTCCTGCCAAACGTCGATGAGCTGGTCGAGATCATCAAGGTGAAAATCACGGACAATCCAGGGTTGCATATAAACGATCTCCTGCCGTTGTGCGACCATTTGGCCGTCTTCGTTATCCGGCGAGTTGTCTGGCGCGCCGGAGGGCGGCGCCCGTGGCTTTTTCGAATATTTCGCGGATACCTCCGTCTTCGAGTACTGAAACGGCGGCTGCTGTGGTTCCCTTGGTGCTGGTGACAAGCTGGCGGAGCTCGCGAGGTGATTTGTTGGAGCTGGCGAGCAGCTCGCAGGCTCCCCTAAAGGTTCCGTTGACGAGTACGGCGGCCTGTTCGGGAGTGAATCCCTGGTGTTCTGCGACGGTTGTGAGCTGTTCGATAAGGAAGAAGACATACGCCGGGCCCGACCCCGAGATGCTGGTGACCTCGTCGATCTGACTTTCCGGGACCGTCAGAACGGTCCCGACTGTCCGGAAGAGGGCGTCGGCGACGGCTATGTCGGCGATCGTCCCCCGTGTCCCGGCACTGATGCCTGATACGCCCTTGCCTACAAGGGCTGGAGTATTGGGCATCACACGGATGACTGAGACGGTTTCGGGGAGAAGCGACTCGATGGTCTTAATCGTGATGCCGGCTGCGATGCTGATGATGATGGCCCCGTCTTCGACGGCCCCGGAAATTTCTTTGAGAACGTCGGCGATGACGTCCGGCTTGAGCGCAAGGACAACGATGCCCGCACCTTTTACTGCCTTGATGTTTGCTTCGGGATCGGTTCTAGCGTCAAAACCTTCTATTCCGTAAATGTCCGTGAGTTCCTGCATCTGCTGAGTCCCGTGACCCGTGATGCGTATCCTTTCACTGATTTTGACGTTGGCATTGAGGAGCCCGCGGATGATTGCTCCGCCCATGGCTCCTGTTCCGAGGATGGCGATCGGGGGAAGGTTTTCCAGCTCTTTCCGGGGCATTTCCTGGTGTCCGTTCTTCTGGGATTTGCGGTAGGTGGTCGTTCAGTCGGTTTCTGGGCACGAGCAGTAGAAGCAGTCCGGTTCGCTGCAGTAGCCCGCGGGGGCGGTCGTCGACTCCTTTCCGACCTGTGTAGTCGAGGATGACCGTGGGGGAGCGGTAGGGGTTGGTTCGCCGGAGGTGGTCTGCATGCCTGTGCTTTCTGATAGGGGCGGTTGAAGAGCGAAGGCGACTGAAATGGAGAATGGTTTCCTTCAACCGCCTTCGCAAAATGCGGGTGGCAGGCGTCAGTCAGCGTCCGGGTCAGATCAGGTGATCGGTGAGGTGGTTCGGTGTGCCGAATCGGTGTGCGGTGATGCTGACTGCCTGTTCATGCAGGAAGGGAAGCAGTTCTAGGCGGCCTGAGGGTGTCACAAGGTGTGAGTAGACGGCCAGATCAGGCCGTCCCTCCGTAGCTACGGCTATCACCTTTGGGTCTCCGCCAATGAGCCGGATGCGCCCGGCTCCGAGCCGGACTGCGCGGGCAAGCCATTCCCCGTCGCCTTCCACTGACGAGGGGATGTTGAGTTCGGTCAGAACCACGAGAACCGCTGCGGGGAGCTTGGCAGCCGAGGACACCGTGAGGGGTGCTCCTGCCGCGAGTCCTGCAGCGAGGACACGGATGAGCGTCGCGACGGGTTCCCCCTGGCAGAGCCTGATCGTTACGGGGAGTGGACGGTATCGGAAAAGGTTCCGTTCAGCGGTTAGCCCTGATACGTCCTTCACTGTGCCGAACTCTTCTGACCATGCCTTGGCATCACTGCTGGCGGCCCGGTATAGAAGCTCCCTTTCCTCTAGAGAAACTGCTGCCGCGCATGCGTCGGCGGCGGAGAGGAGCTTGCTGACTGCCGGATTGGTCACGGGGAGACCAGCTTCGGTGATCTCCCGGGCTATCCACCCTCCGAGTCCGAAGAGGTAGTTGGGTCCGCCTGCCTTGGTGCCCGGCCCGACGGCGGATTTCTTCCACCCGCCGAACGGCTGGCGCTGGACGATCGCGCCCGTGATGCCGCGGTTGATGTAGAGGTTTCCCGCCTGGATGGTATCCATCCAGAAGCCGATTTCTTCAGGGTTCAAGGAATGCAGACCCGCGGTGAGCCCATATTCGATCTCATTCTGGATGGCCACCGCTTCCTCCAGTGTATTCGCGGTCATTACTCCAAGGATGGGGCCGAAGAACTCGGTCAGATGGTAGTGCGATCCCCGCTTGACGCCGGTCCGCACTCCCGGGCTCCAAAGCTTGCCGGTGTCATCCAACTCCCGGGGTTTGATCAGCCATGTCTCGCCGTCGCCCAGCTCGGTCAGTCCCTTCAGGAGTTTTCCGGTGGCAGGTTCGATAATGGGGCCCATCTGGGTGGTGGGATCTGTGGGATATCCGATTTTCAGGGATTGGACGGCGTCCACGACCTGGTTTTTGAACCGCTTGGACTGGGCGACGGAGCCGACGAGGATGACCAATGACGCGGCGGAGCATTTTTGGCCGGCGTGGCCGAACGCGGAGTACGCCACGTCCTTGGCGGCCAAGTCAAAGTCTGCACTAGGGGTGACGATAATGGCGTTCTTGCCACTGGTCTCGGCCAGCAATGGCAGGTCTTTGCGAAACATGCGGAACAGCTCTGCGGTCTCGTAGCCGCCGGTCAGGATCACGCGATCCACGGCCGGGTGGGAAATCAGCTGCTGGCCCAGTTCCCGCTCGCCGAGCTGGACCATGGTGAGGACCTCGCGGGGAACGCCGGCTTCCCAGAGGGCCTCGATCATCACGGCGCCGCTGCGGCGGGCCTGCTCGGCGGGCTTGATGACGACGGCGGAACCGGCGGCGAGGGCCGCCAGGGTGGAGCCGGCCGGGATGGCCACCGGGAAGTTCCACGGCGGGGTCACCACGGTGAGCTTGGCGGGGACGAAGGTGGCGCCGTCGATGGCGTCGAGCTTGCGGGCCGATTCGGCGTAGTAGTGCGCGAAGTCGACAGCCTCGCTGACCTCCGGATCGCCCTGGTCGATGGTCTTGCCGGTTTCGCTGGCCATGACCTCGAGGAGGTCGGCGCGGCGGGCTTCCAGGACATCCCCGGCACGGTGCAGGATCGCCGCACGCTCGTCACCGGAAAGGGCGCCCCAGGCCTTGCCCTTTTCCACCGCGGTGTCGATCACGGTGTTGAGGGTCTGCTCATCGTGGATCGTGGCTGCGTCCACGGCGGCGTTGCCGAGGGTGGAGAACGGGACCCGCGCCAGGATGGCGCGGCCCCAGTCGCGGTTGGCCGGCAGCGAGGGGTCGGTGTCTGCGGTGTTCTCGAAGGAGTCGTGCGGCATCGGCGCGGTCTGGAGGGCACGGTTCTGCAGGCGGTTCGGGCCCGGGACCTCGTCGTCGAGCTTGGCGAGGGAGGCGAGGAAGCGCTGCTTCTCACGCGCGAAGAGGGATTCGTTTTCGCTGAGTTCGAACACGGCGGACATGAAGTTGTCCTGGCTGGCGCCTTCTTCGAGGCGGCGGATCAGGTAGGCGATCGCGACGTCGAACTCGGCCGGGTGGACCACGGGAGTGTAGAGCAGGAGCGAGCCGACATCTTTCTTGACCGCTTCGGCCTGGCCCTGGGCCATGCCGAGCAGCATCTCGAATTCGATACCGGATTCCACGCCGCGCTGCTTGGCCAGGAGCCAAGCGAAGGCGATATCGAAGAGGTTGTGGCCGGCGACGCCGATCCGGATGTTGCGGATCCGGTCCGGGTGCAGCGAGTAGTTGATGACGCGCTTGTAGTTGGTGTCCGAGTCCTGCTTGGTGTTCCAGGTGGCGAGCGGCCAGTCGTGCAGGGAGGCCTCGACCTGTTCCATGGGCAGGTTGGCGCCCTTGACGACGCGGACCTTGATGGCGGCGCCGCCGTCGGCGCGGCGGGCGGCGGCCCAGTCCTGCAGGCGGATCATGGCGGCGAGGGCGTCCGGGAGGTAGGCCTGGAGCACGATGCCGGCCTCGAGGTTCTTGAACTCGGGCTTGTCCAGGATCCGGGTGAAGACCGCGATGGTCATGTCCAGGTCCTTGTATTCCTCCATGTCCAGGTTGATGAACTTGGCCTTCTGCCCGCCGCTGGCGAAAGATGCCGCGCGGGTGAAGAGCGGGGTGAGCTTCTCCACGACGTGCTCCACGGCCTCATCGAAGGCCCAGGCCGAGTGCGGGGCCACCGTGGAGGAGACCTTGATCGAGACGTAGTCCACGTCGGGCCGGGACAGCAGGGTGTGGGTGCCCGCGAGCCGGCGGGAGGCCTCGTGTTCGCCGAGCACGGCCTCGCCGAGGAGGTTGACGTTGAGCTTGATGCCGTCCTTGCGGATCTTGGCGATGGCCGGGCCGAGCTTGGCGTCGGTGGCATCAACGATCAGGTGGCCGACCATTTCGCGCAGGACGCGGCGGGCGACCGGGATGACCACCTGGGGCAGGACCGGGGCCATGGTTCCGCCGAGGCGGACGGCGCTGCGCATGTACCAGGGCAGGAACGCCGGGACCTTGGGGGCCAGGGCGGCGAGATTGCGGGCGGCGACCTGCAGGTCTTCGGGGCGGACGACGCCGTCGACGAACCCGACCGTGAAGTCCAGGCCGTTGGGGTCCTTCAGGACGCCGGCGAGCTGCTCGGCCGAGGCGTCAACCGGGACCTTCGCTGCCTCGGTGAGCCAGCGGCGCACCAGCGCGATGGTGTCCTCGGCCAAGGCTGCCGCCTGGGCGAGGTCAAATTCGCCGACGGCGGTGGCGGCGGCGCTGGCAGTGGCGGCAGTGGCCGCGGAGAGGGAATTAGCGGCATCAAAGCCCGGGTTCGCGCGGCGACCCGTTGTGGTGTTAGTCATGGCTGTACTCGTTCTTTCTGTGGGTGGGGACCGTCTTATTCATAAGTATGTGCAGCAAGTCACATAAGAAAAAGCAACTATTTGTGACGAATATAGGTACACAAATCTAACTCTTCGTTTGCGAAGGAACGATGGAGACTTAGGTCACGGAGCGGTCGTGGGCCCCCGCCATCCGGCCCGCGAACGTTGAAGAACTTGCGGAGTCTCCTCTCCCCTTAGGGGACGTGCGCCTGGGCGTGCGGGTCAGCTGACGTGGATGGCCGGGCGGCGGTCGCGGTCGGGTTCGTTTTCGCGGATGATTTCGCGGACCACGGGGGCGGTGTCGCCGCGGCCGAGGAGCAGGTAGCGCATGAGGTGTGCGAGCGGGTTGCCTTCGGCCCATGCAAAGTACGCGTGGGGCCGGACTCGCGTTGCGTCGCGCAGTGCCAGGAGGATCGCAGCAATGGCGTTGGGGGCCGCCGGGCTTTCCGTACGGAGAATGCGGTATCCATCCACTTCGACGCCCCGGATCTCGAGGACTTCGCTGAATCCCGAGGGGTCGGTGACGTCGATTTCCAGGAAGATCACGACCGCGGCGCCGGGCACGGGATTATTTTTCCGCTGGGCGGCTTCCTTGTCAGAGTATTCCGCGGCGTCCCGGGCCTGGGGGCGGTTGGCGATGAGGTGCAGCTGCCCGTCGAACTCGAGCGAGTCGGTGATGAAGCGGCGAGCGGCATCATCGAATTCGATCCGGTCAACGCGCAGCTCGGTGGTCCGGCTCACCCGGGAAACCAGCGACACCACCACGATGCCCAGGATGAAGAACCCGGAGATGGCAAGGCCGTCAGGCTTTTCGATCACGTTCGCCCCGAGCGCGTACAGCAGGATGAGGGTCAGGATGGAGAAGCCGATGGTGGCCCCTCGCCGTTTGCTGCGCGCTGCGGAAATGCTCACGGCCACCGCGCCGGAGACCATCATGGCCAGGATGCCCGTGGCATAGGCGCCGGCCTGCGCGTTGACGTCCGCGTCGAACCCGATGGTGATCATGATGCTGATGGCCGTGTAGACCAGGACCACGGGCCGCACCGCACGGGTCCAGTCGGGTGCCATTCCGTAGGAGGGCAGGTAGCGGGGAACGATGTTGATCAGCCCGGCCATCGCCGAGGCGCCTGCGAACCAGAGGATGAGGATGCTGCTGACGTCGTAGACGGAGCCGAAGCCGTCGCCGAGCAGTTCGTAGGCCAGATAGGCCAGGGCGCGGCCGTTGGCTTCGCCTCCTTCCCGGAACGCATCGGCCGGGATGAGCACCGTGGTGACGAAGCTGCTGCCGATCAGGTACACGCTCATGATCACTGCCGCCGTGGTCAGGAGCCTGCGGGTGTTCCGCACCCGGTGCGCCAGCATTTTCTCCGGCGTTTCACCCTTCGCTTCAACCAGGGGCATCATGCTGACCCCGGTTTCGAAGCCGGACAATCCGAGGACCAACAGCGGAAACGCCAGAACCGCGGGCCCGGCGATACTGCCCAGACCCGAGCCGCCCGAGGTGAGTGCTGCGGTCCAGTCAGACAAGGCACCCGGCCGGGTCACGGCGTCGTAAATTCCAGCCCCGATGATGCTGGCGTTCAGCAGCAGGAAGACGGCCACCAAGGGGATCGCGACGGCCACGGCTTCGGAGAAGCCGAGAAGGAACACGCCGGCCAGGACCAGCAGGAGCACCACGGTGACGGAAACCGCCTGGCCTTCCAGGAACGGCGAAAGGTAGGGGTTCTCCAGCATGTGCACTGTGGCGTCCGCCGCGGAGAGCGTGATGGTGATGATCCAGGACGTGGCCACGAACCCGAGCAGGATGAGCACGAAGATCTTCCCGCGCCAGAACGGCAGCAGGTTCTCCAGCATCGCCACAGAGCCTTGCCCGTGCGGGCTTTCGTGCGCCACCCGCCGGTACATCGGCAGCATCCCGAACAGCGTCAGGGCCACGATCAGCAGTGTGGCCAACGGAGACAGCGCACCGGCGGCGAGGGCAGCGATGCCGGGCAGATACGACAGCGTGGAGAAGTAGTCCACACCCGTCAGGCACATGACCTTCCACCAGCTCTGCTGGTGCGCCCCGGATTCCGCCGACTCCGGACCGACCGGCTGATGCACCTTGTGCTCCAGCAGCCATCGGGCCAGGGGGCTGCCGGGCTTGGGTGCCGGTTCCGGATTAGGCAAGGTCGCGGGAATCGAAAACTGGTCGGTTGCGGTCATAGACAAACTTTCTGTGCTTCCGGAACGTGTTTTGCGGTGGCCTACTTGACCTCGCCGGCAAGGTAGTCGCGACGGGCGCCCACGTGGTGCTGTTTGAGAATCCCTGCACGTCACCGGCCGACGACGCGGCCCAGGTGGCCATTGCCGCGAGAGAAGGAGCGCAGAGCCCGTTCGACACCTTGGTACCTGCCATTGCCGGTGGAGATTTTGACCGTAGCCGTGGTTAGCCGTGGTCGAGCACGTAGGAGCCAGCGCACACCGCTGATCGAGAATCGTCAAGGTCGGGCGACGACGTAGAGTACCGTCCTCCGCCCCAGAATGGTCCAAAGCCAGGCCCAGACGCATGATCGCTTAGCGTCGCTGTGAGCTCCTTCGGTGCGACAGCCATCGGACTTATTGAATGATACATTTCAAAAACCCGTATAAATGAGAATATGTAATGATCGTAACATAACCCGTCTACAACTCACCTGCCAGCTTGGAGCCCCCATGTTCACTCGGTACCTATGCGCCGCGATCCCCTCGCTGGCCCCTCTCTCCGGGCCTCTCTTTCCGGCGGTTAACGGCCCAAATCCGATACGCGGCCTGCCGGCTGGGAGTCTTCGGCACCACCCCGCCAA
This sequence comes from Pseudarthrobacter albicanus, assembly GCF_018224015.1. Taxonomy (GTDB): domain Bacteria; phylum Actinomycetota; class Actinomycetes; order Actinomycetales; family Micrococcaceae; genus Arthrobacter; species Arthrobacter albicanus. Next base: position 16,524 of record NZ_JAGPOT010000081.1, on the reverse strand, counting down.
CGTCGCAGTAGCCGCGATCTGCAACCTGGCCATACGAACGGCCGCCAGGCGCAAAGGATCCAAGATGCCACGGCACACTGTCCAAAACGGTCCGGAAAAGGACAAGGCAACCGCCCTCGCGATGCAGAATCTGACGGCACAGGACAGTGCCCAGATAGACCCGAGGCCGAATGTCTGACCGGTTCGTGCATTCCGTAGAACGGCAGGGGCAATATTTGGCGCTTCACTTCCAGGCCGGTGGCTCTTGTCGCGGAAGTCATTCGTCTCCTCGCGGCGACTGCTCCCTCCGCGGCCAACCGGGCAGCGAAAACCGTCATGTCTGATATCGGCTGAAAGTCGTCTTTCAGCATTACCAAACAGACACGGCACAACCATGGCCCTTAGGCGGGCAGCTCGTAATCGAGCTGACGCGCCCCTTTGCCGGCCCGAAGGCCTGATGCTGGCCGACCGCCTGGAAGCCGAATGGTCTCCAACAAGGCCATCCATGAGCCCAACGCGCCGCGCGGGGTGGCTTCACCAGGACCGCAATTTTGATCCCCCTTGCCCCGCATGGAGCAAAACGCCGCACCCCACACACCTTGGAGACAACCGATGTTCCGCGCTTACATGATCGCAGTGTTCCTCGTAGCCCTCACCGGACTTGCCTACGTCCTTCAAGCCGACGGCAGCCTTCTCCTAGGCGCCGGGCTTGCTTTGCTGACCACTGGGGCGGGAGGACTATCGGCAGGCTGCATGTCGGGAATGGACGACACATAACCGACTCCTCGGACGTGCCAGGCAGTGCCCGAATATCGGTGGATTCAGGCGTTGGCCTGACACGCCGGGCCGCGTGCCTGGAAGGCGCACGGCGATCCCGATTCGGAAGAGCTTTGTTAGGGCAGAGAAGGATGCTGCAAACCCGCCTCCTCTGGCTGAGCACGGACTTCGGCGTCTCGCCGGCAGCACTGCACCGCTGGATGAAGATCGCCGACAGAGAAGGCGGCGTGAAGTCCGTGGCCGTGTCCGATGACGCCGCGAAGCTGCGGGAGGCCAACAAACGCATCCGGTTCCTGGAGCAGGAAGCCGAAGACATGCGCCGTGCCGTGGCCTACCTGTCCCGGGACATCAAACAAAAAAGATGTACCCGCTGGTCCGCGAGCCGGCTGCCCGGGACGCCCCGATCAGGGTTCCCTTGGCGGTGTCCTGCCAGGTACTGAATTTCTCCAGACAGGCCTACTACCAGTAGGCCGCCCACCCCGTCCCGGGACTGGAGGAAGCGCACCTGATCAACGCCGCCATCGATCACCACCGCGACGATCCTGCCTTCGGGTACCGGTTCATCGCCGATGAGATCAACGCAGGTCCCGGTCCTGTGGCCAGTGAACGCCGGATCTGGCGGCTATGCTCCCAGAACAGCATCCTCTCAGTGATCCACCGCCGGGCGCGGGCCGGGATCAAGGCCGGGCCGCCGGTCCATGATGACCTCATCGAACGGGACTTCAGCGCCACGGCGCCGAACCGGAAATGGCTCACGGACATCACTGAGCACCACACCGGGGAGGGAAAGCTGTACCTGTGCGCGATCAAGGACCTGCATTCGAACCGGATCGTCGGGTATTCCATGGACGGGCGGATGAAAGCGTCCCTGGCCGTTGCTGCGCTGGACCATGCCGTGGCCCTCCGGAAACCAGCGGGAACGTGGTGCACTCGGACAAGGCTCGCAGTTCAGATCCCGCAAGTTTGTCCGAGCCCTGAACATCCACGGCCTGAGCGGCTCGACGGGAAGAGTGGGCGCCCGCGGTGACAGCGCCGCGATGGAACCGTTCTTCTCCCTGCTGCAAAAGAACGTCCTGAACCGCAACGTTGGGAGACCCGTGCCGAGCTTAGGCTGGCCATTACGACCTGGATCGAGCGCCCGATGGCGGGACCGTCATCTCCGGGGGTTTGGCCGGCCCGTTCCTGGTCCGTGGAATAGAGCTGCTGGGGAAGCTGCGAGGACGTAGGGTTCCGCTCCCACGAAACCGTGTGCCGCTGTCTCTCGTTGTCACGGCTGAAAGGTTGTTGGGAGGAAGGATCCTCCGTCCAGCCGCAAGGAAAACGGTCGCAGCTGTCCGGGGCTGATCCGTTAAACGCGGAAGGGCCGACGCTTGGGGCGCCGCCCTTCCCGGGGTTTCCCTTGGAGACGGGTGAGCAGCGGCATGCGAGTTTCGGTCCGGGAAGGCCGCCTTATTCCCAGCGTTCCATCGTCATCCCGTAGGAGGCGTCCGGGCTTATTTCGACGGTGAAGGAAGTGCTTGTCCGGCGCGTGACCATGATCCCGTGCAGGCCCTCCGGGACCGCGTGGGCCAGGGCTTGGTCTAGGGCCTGGTTCAGGTGGTTTTCGATGGTCTGCCAGGTCTCGCCGGTGACGGTGTATATCCGCCTCAATGGTCTCAATCATGTCTGGTGGCCTTTCCGGTGGTTGATTCAGTCGCGGTTCCTGCGCGCGCACGCTTTTTTCGCGGCGCGGGATCGCCCGCGTGGTTGGAGGGAGGACTGGGTGCCGGTGGCCGGGGACGGCTCGTTCAGATGTTGTAGACCCGCCGTGCGTTTCCGGCAGCGATCATCCCGGCCACCCGGACGGCATCCTGTTCGGACCATTCCCCCCGTTGAACCCAGGCGCCCAGGACCTGGGCCATGGAACGCCGCCAGAGAACGGACCCGAGCAGGTGGAGCTCCGGAAGGCCGAACGCGTCGGAGGAATAGACCTGCTTGGCGAAGGGTGCCAGTTCGAGGGATTCGCCGACGATGTCCGTGCTCCGCGCCCCGACATAGTTGAGGGAGAGTCCCACATCGAAGTAGACGTTGTTGAATGCCTGGGCCAGGTAACCGGCTTCACGGTGGTAGGGGTAGCAGTGCAGGAGCATGATCGCGGTGTTGTGTACGGTGGGGCGCCGCAACAGGTCCAGTAGGAGCATCGGGTTGGACCGGTGCAGGTCCATGTCCCTGTCGCCCAGGCCCACATGGAACTGGATCGGGAGGCGGTATCTGGCGGCGGCGTGCACGATGAAGGCGATGATCACCGGGTCCTGAAGCCTTAGTCCGCCCGGCGCGGCCATCCATGTCGCGGCCGCCTTTTCGATCTGCTGCGCGGAGGGCTCCGCCCAGTCGATATCGAAGCCGCACCGGTAGGCGGCGATGGTCTTGAACCCGACGATGGCGGGAACGGCGGCCGCCAGTGCTTCCTGGAAATCGGTGGCAAAGGAGGCGGCCGAGGCCGTCATACGTGCGACAGTTTCGGCCAGGAGTTCGAGCCGGAGGATTTCGGCGCCGGGCGCTCCGGACTCCAGGGCCATGGTCTGGGGCGTAGAGATGGCGGCCGAGCTGAAGCCGGTGTCGATGATCCAGTGTTCCACGCCGGTCTGGCCCAGGAGGAGGCGGTTCAGTTCCGCCGGGGGCAGTTTGCTGCGTGCGGCCCAGTAGTCATCGGCGCTGGCGTGCGGTGCCAGACCGAGCATCGGGGCGCACCAGCGCCGGATGGCAAAGCCCAGCTGGGAATCAAATTGCGTCATGAAGTCCGGAATGGGATCCGGGGATCCTTCATTGATGGACTGTTCAAATTCGGCGCGGGTGATGGGCTGGGTGAAGCAGCCGTGGACGTGGTGATCCACCAGCGGCATGGCGGTGATGGCCTCGGCCAGCAATGCCGGGACTTGGCCATCAAGTCCGGCGAGCATGTCGACATTACCAACCAACATATGGTTCCACCTCTTCATCCTTTACTTTTCCGGCCATCGCGTCGCTGATGGCCTGGTCCAGAATGGCCGCCGCGCTGTCGATCTCCGCATCGGTGATAACCAGGGGCGGAGTGATTTCCAGGACGTTGCCGCCTACGTAGTAGACCACGGCGCCCAGTTGCCAGGCCCTGTAGACGACCCGTTGCGCCAGTTCCCTGTCGGGTTCCAGCGTGCTGCGGTTCTTCACCAGTTCCACTCCGATGGCCAGTCCGCGGCCGCGGACATCGCCGATCCGTTCAGCCGAGCGTCCGCCGTCCGTCCCATGCCCGTCGGCAGTCCGGTGCAGGGATGCCATGAACCGGTTCCCGGCTTCCCGGGCCCGGGCGGGCAGCCCGTCGTGGATGAGCGTGCGCAGAACGGCCCGGCCCGCGGCCGTGCAGACGGGGTTGCCAGCGGTAGTCAGCAGCGCCGAGGCTGCCGGGTGGTCAAGGATGTCGGCAGGTCCGACGGCGGCGGAGAGCGGCAAACCGCCGCCGAGCGCCTTGCCGAAGACCGCGATGTCGGGTTCGATGCCGTCATCGGAGAAGGCGTGCAGAGCCCCCGGTCGCCCGAGACCGACTTTGACCTCGTCACAGATCAGCGGGACACCGAATTCGCGGCAGAGGGCCTGCAGCTTTGTCAGGAATCCCCGCGGCGGGACCACGAGCCCGCCGTCGGAGAGAATGGGCTCCACAATGAGGCAGGCAACGCTGTTTTTCTCCAGCTCCCTGCGTACCTGGCCCAGGATGGTGTCCACGGTGGACTCGATGTCGCCCGTGAGGGGACGCAGCGGGTTGGGGTACGGCAGGAAAACCACATCGGGGTCCTGCGTGTGGCCGGCGTCCGCCTGTTGTCCGGAGACGGCCATCGCGGTCCCGAGACCGCCGTGGTAGCTGCGCTCGAAGGCAAGCACGGTCCTCCGGCCGGAGTAGTGCCGGCATGCTCGCAGGGCGACATCGTTCGCGTCCGAGCCTGCGTGGCCGAGGTAGACCCGCCGCTCCCCGGACCCAGGGACGAGCGCCAGAAGCTCCTCGGCCAGGGCGACGGCGTCCGGGTGCACCGCCGAGAGGGTACCTGCCCCCGGCGCGGTGGCGGCGGCTTTCGTGACCGCGTCCACCACGGCAGGGTGGCCGTGGCCCAGTCCGGACGCCGTCCAGGTCGCGGACAGGTCCAGCAGTTCCCGGCCGGCCGGGTCGATCAGGGTCGAGGCCCTGCCTTCGACGACTTCCAGCGGGAAGAAGCGCAGTTTTTCAATTCCGGCCATCACGCGGGCGTCCCGCTGATACAGGGTTCTCACGAACGGGCCTCAGCCAGCGGATCCAGTTTCTTGCCCAGTACGGGCAGGTCCAGTTCGGTGGTCAGGGCGGCGCCCACCTTCGCTGCGATGCGGGAAGCCGCGACGGCAAGCACCAGCCCGAGAACGCACCAGTAGAGTCCCAGGAGCGGCGCGTCCACGGGGGTGCCCGCATCCTTGACGTTGAACCACAGCACGACGGCGATGAACAGTGCGCCGAGTGCCGGCAGGGCAACCCCCAGGAATCTGCCGTGGCCGCCGTGCACGGCGTCGAACTTTCTGTGCCCGGTGAACCACATCGCGGCGATTTCCACCATGAAGTAGGCCACCATGAGGCACACGGCGCCGGCGACGGCGAAGAGGAAGTAGGTGTCGATGGCGGGATTGTTCGTTCCCATGACCGGCCAGCCGGTCCAAGCACACGCCAGTCCGGCGACCAGGGCCAGCGCGACGACGAGCATGGTGGCCCGGCGGGGACCGTTCGTGCGGGCATGAAGCACCGCCAGCGCCGAGGGCCCGAAGCCGTCCCGTGCAAAGGCATAAATCATCCGGCCGGCGGTGGCTGCGGTGGCCACGTGGCAGCCAAACGCTGCACAGACCGCGGTGAAGATAACGATCAAGCTGAACCCGGTACCGATGTAGTCGTGGCCCAGGTCTCCGAGCGTGTTCCCCGAGGTCTGCATCCGGGCAAGACCGGCGGGGTCCGTTCCAAAGCCGATCGTCTGTGCGAACATCACCACGATGAACAACACACCCGTGAGCACCAGCGTCCCGCCCAGGGCGCGCGGAACATTCCGTTTGGGATTGTCCGTTTCCTCGCCCAGGGAGGCGCATGCCTCGAATCCGGCCCAGGACAGGAACGCGGCGACGACCCCGGACATGACCTGGGTGACGTTGACATCCTCGAAGCTGAAGACACTCATGTCCACGCCCGTGGCCGGTGCGCCCCCCTTGGCGAAGATCACGCAGACAAGGATGACCATTGCGATGATGCCCACGCCTTCGATGACCAGGAGGATCTTGGCGATCAGGGACACCTCGCGCCCGGCAAGCAGGAAGGAGACGGCGGCCCCGACGGTGATGGTGATCGGCCAGGGGATCTGGAATGGGTCAGCGGAGCCGCTCTGCAGCTGCGCCAGGAAAGCGTTCACGAACGCCCCGGTCAACGCCAGTGTTCCGATCGAAAATCCGGTGTAGGCGCCCAGCATGGCGAATCCAGAGAAGAAGCCGGCGCGGGGGCCGATGGTCCCGCCGACCAGCGCATACGCCGAGCCTGCGTGGTTGAGGTGGCGGGTCAGGCGCACAAATCCATAGCCGACCAGCGAGACGCCGATCAGCCCGATCAGGAAGACCAGCGGGATGGATTTGCCCACGATGCCGATCAGGCCCTGGCCGTTGCCGGCCATCGCCAGCGTGGGCCCGACCGTGGCCAGGGACAGTGCCAGGGCCGCCCAGAGCGGGAGCTTGCGCCGTGGTTTTTTCGTCTGCATCTGAGTGGATGACATGGTTAACTCCGGAACTCTAGTAGTTAGACCGACCAGGCGAAGCGGACGGCTTCGGCGATTTCGGCGGGGGTTTTGTCGGCGTACTGCTCCAGTTCGTGGCGGCGGACGGCGGCAACGCCCTCGACGATGTCCGGACCGAGGACTCGCGCGGCCAGTTCCGAGTGCTCCAGGGCCTTGAGAATCATGGCGTGCTCGGTGTTGAGGGCCATGACATCCTTGCCGGGGCTGTCCGCCGGATTGATTCCGACTTCGGCCGGCAAAGCCAGCTTGGCGTTGATTCCGTTCAATGCGGAGCCCAACAAGGCGGCTGCCGCGAGATAGATGTTGGCGCTGGGGTCAACGATCTTCAATTCCACATTGGCCCCGTGCGGGTTGCCGGCAGTGCCTGCCAGGAACCGCACGGCGGCTTCCCGGTTTTCCAGGCCCCAGCAGGCCGAGGCCCCGGACCAGCTGCCCGGCTGGAGCCGCTGGGCGGAAACGACGGATCCGGCGTAGATGCCCAGAAAGTCGTTCAGGCCTGCGAGTATCCCTGCGATGGCGGACCCGCCGTCGGCGGTGATCCCGTGCGGTCCTTCCCCGCCGCCGAACAGCGGGGCGTTCTCCCGTGCGAGGGAGAGGTGCAGGTGCGCTCCGTTGCCCGCTCCTCCTGCCCACGGCAGTGGGGAGAAGGAGACCGCCATGTCATGGCGCGCGGCGACGATTCCAATCAGTATCCGGGTCAGCACGCAGGCGTCCGCCATGGCCACCGGGGAAGCGGGGGCAAGGGAAACCTCAAACTGATCTTCACCGTACTCGGCGTGGATCTGTTCCGGCCAGACACTGGCTTTTTCCAGCGTTCTCGTGAGGTCAACCAGGAATTCGCGGTGGGCTACGACGGCTTTCATGCCATAGGCAGCCCATGAGGTCTTCGGAAGCCGCTCACCGTCCAAGGTGGTGAGCGTGAACTCCAGCTCCGTTCCCATGAGTGGAAACAGCCCCTGCCCGGCCGCGTCGTCCACGATGGCGGCCAGCCGTCCCCGTGCACACAACGGGGACAGGCTCCCGTCCTGATTGTGGAAGTTAGCCGGGCCCCAGGCCAAGCCCGTGTCAATACGGCGGACCCGGTCCGGGTCCAGCCGCAGCCGCAGGTCCCCGGTAACTCCGATAGTGGACGTGAAGGCAATGCCGTTATCCACGCAGAACACGTTCCAGGACGGGGATGCGCCCATGCCCGATTCGTGAAACGTCGTCAACCGGCGCACCGGGACCCCCTTGCCGCGGGTCACCCCGGCAAAGTCGACGACCGTCCCAACAAGCAGCGCGACGTCGCCTGATTCCAGTTCCATCATGACGCTTTCCAGTTTGTCGCGCCTCGAGCTACCCGTAACACTGTCCACAGTCGTTTCCCTTCGATCCCGCACTAGATGTGACATCCATCATGCGTCAAAAATCTTTCAAAAGCATCAGAAAGCCGAAAAATGTTCTAAAAATTTCGTTTAGGGTGTGGATTGGCCCACGTCAGGGCGCGGAGCCACCCGTGACCTGGGGCATGAGAAGGAGCGGCCCCGGCCGCTGTCCGCTCGCAAGGGGCGCGCGTGATGAACGTCTGCGGGTCAGCAAAGGCCGGGACCCGGGCGCGCGGCCAGCGCACGCAAGTGACGGTGTCCCCCGCTTTCCGGTGCTCCCGGGAAGTCGCGGGACACGAGCCGTCTTGTCAGTAACGGGCGGGGGCGGCAGTCTCAGCCGCCGCCCGTTCCCGGCTACCCCGCCGGTGTGCCGCCGGAGGTACTGGCTTCCACGCCTTCGAGCCGGGACCTGCCCCTGTCCCCCAAGGCTTGGACCACGGCGGCGATCACGGTCTCGGTAACGGCCATCGCCGGCACCAGGGAATCAAACGGGGACGGGGCTTCGACGCGGCTGGTAATGACAATGTCTGCCGTCTTGGCGATGGGCGACATCCAGTTATCGGTCATCAGCGCAATCGCTGCACCCCGGGACTTCATCTCCCGGGCAAACGCAGCCGTTGTCAGGTCATAGCGCCGGTAGTCGAAAACGATAAGGAGAGTTGACGCTCCCGCGTCGGCTATGGCCGCCAGGCGCGGCAATTCCTCCCGGGGGATGACCTGCACACGCGGCCGAATCAGCTGAAGATGGTTGGAAAGATAGTCCGCAAGGATCCGGCTGAACCGGCCGCCCACGATGCGGATCTCCCGGGACTCCTCGGACAGCAACCCGACCAGCCGGTCAACTTCCCAGGTCGACAGGTCATCAAACGTCTTGGCCAGGCCCGCCTGGAACGTATCCCGTGCATGGCCGAGGAGGCTTCCGCCTTCTACCGGCTCGCGGGCATCGTACTGTCGCAGGGGCGAGCCCATGCCCTCGTCAATTTCGTGAAGAAGAGCCTTTTGCAGCCCGGGGAAACCCGGGTAGCCCAAACGTGTCGCAAATCGCAGAACAGTGGGAGAACTGACGCCCGCCGCCTCAGCCAAAGCAGCAACCGTGGACAGCCCTGCCGCAGGATAGGCAGCAAGCAGCGCCCGGGCCACCTTTCTCTCCCCCTTGCTTAGGGTGTCCATGGCCGCAAGCGCCAGGCCCTTCACGGTGCGCTCGAGCGCAAGCTCCTGTGTCTCCAGCATATTCCCGACCTTATCAGCGACTTTTCCCGAATCTGTACCGTTCGTTACATGCGTCCGCGGAACCCGGCAGTCTCACAGTGTCCGGCGAGCAAACACATCGTGGCCTGCACCGGCTACCCGGGACCCGGCAGCGGCAGGCGCGCACGCCCCCACCCGCTGCGCCCGGGCCCGCATTGGTGCACGGGCAGGACGGGCTTCCCGCTGCCACCTTCAGGTTCCTAACCGACAGGTGAAAGCGCCCCCACCAGGCCGAAGAGGTCTTTCGGGTCTTCCGGGCTGGCCACGAGGTCGATCTCCACGCAGTAATCGGTTCCCGCCACGGCGTCGCGCACGTAGCGGAGCGCGGAGAAGTCCTCGACGGCGAAGCCGACGGAGTCGAAGATGGTGATCTGCTCGGCCGTCGTGCGCCCGGGAGCGCGGCCGTCAAGGACTTCCCAGAACTCCGTAACGCCAAAGTCGGCGCTCATCTGCTGGATCTCTCCTTCGATCCGGGTCTGGGGCGTGTATTCCACAAAGACCTCGCCGAGCTCAAGGATGGCCGCGTCGAGTTCGGTCTTTCCCGGGCAGTCACCGCCGATAGCGTTCAGATGGACACCGGGGGCGATGAGGTCGGCTGTGAGAATCGTTGCGTTTGTCTTATCCGCCGTGCAGGTGGTGATGACATCCGCGCCCCGCACGGCGTCGGCGGCCGAAGAAGCAACCGTGATGTCGAAACCGAGAGGACCCAAATTGCGGGCGAGCTTCCCCATGGCTGCGGCGTCGGTGTCCCACACCCTGAGGGTGCTGATGCCCAGGGCGCTGCGGAAGGCCAGGGCCTGGAACTCGGACTGGCTGCCGGCACCGATCATGGCCATAACCCGGGAGTCCGGGCGGGCGAGACGCTTGGCCACCATCCCCGAGGTCGCTGCCGTCCGCAAGGCCGTAAGAACCGTCATCTCGCCCAGAAACGTCGGGTAGCCGTTGTGGACGTCGGCAAGGACACCGAAAGCCGTGACCGTCTGGAACCCGCGGGCCGGATTTGACGGATGGCCGTTGACATACTTGAACCCGTAGGTCTCATGGTCACTGGTGGGCATGAGTTCGATGACCCCGAACGGCGTATGGCTGGCTACCCTGGGGGTCTTGTCAAAGGACTCCCAGCGCTGAAAGTCCTCCTGCAGATAGCCCATCATCCCGGAAATAACGCTGGCCGGACCGCGATCAGCCACCCACCGCAGCATATTGTGAACATCGACAAAGCGTGTCATGGCAAACTCCCTCGTTTCTGGGCATTCACGACGAACACCACCGCCACAGACTGTACTATACGTTACATCTAGAGGTATAGTGCCAATTATGGAATATATAGGACGCCCGGCGCAACGACTGGCCCCCTCCGAACGCGGCCGCGGTACCGGCCTCCGTTTCCCGGCGGCACCCCAAGGCGGCCAGCCATGACCGATCATGCCGCGCGTCTGGTCCGGCAACTCGAACTTGAACTGCCCGGCGCCGTCCGGCTGCGTCGGCACCTGCACGCGTATCCCTATCGTTCCGGTGAAGAGGGCCCCACATTGGTGACCTTGCTGGCGACACTTCCCGGCGTCGTGACACCGGTGGCCGATACCGGCGCGGTTGTCCGGGTGGGCGGCCCCGGGCCGGCCGTGGCGGTGCGCGCCGAACTGGATGCGCTAAGCATCAAGGAGATGTCTGGGCGGGACTGGTCGTCAGTGCACGAGGGCACCATGCATGCCTGCGGCCACGACATTCATATGGCGGCCCTGGTGGCCCTGGCCCGGGCGGTCCATCAAGTGGGTGGACCGGCACCGCTGGTCTCGATTCTTCAGCCCCGCGAGGAATCCTATCCATCGGGCGCCCGAGACATCGTGGAGGCCGGGTTATTGGAGACGGAAGACGTGCGGGCTGTCATCGCAGCACACGTGCAGCCAACACTCCCGTCCGGCACCGTCGCCTGTACGCCGGGCGCCGTGAACGCCTCCTCGGACGAAATCACGATCATTGTGGAGGGCCGTGGCGGACACGCCGCCTACCCGCATCTCACTCAGGATCCCGTCAGCACCCTGGCCCATGTGATCGTGGCCGCCCAGACACTCATCAGCAGAAACGCCGATCCTCAGTCCACACTGGTGCTCAGCATCACCACACTGCTAGCCGGCGCTGCCGCCAACGTCATTCCCGACAGTGCCCTGGCACGAGGCAGCGTACGGGCCATGACCACGGCGGGCCGCCGCGGGATCCTCCTCCGGCTTCGGGAAGTGGTGGAACTGGTCGCCCAGGCCCACGGGTGCACCGGACGTCTGGAAGTCACCGACGGCGAACCGGTACTGGAAAACAGCCCCGAACTCTGCGAAAAATCAGCTCCCATTCTTCAAAGCCTGGGTATGCACATCGCATCCGACCTGCGTTCCGCCGGATCAGACGACTTCTCCTACTACTCGGAACGTCTCCCATCGCTGATGATGTTCGTCGGAGTGGAATCAGCAGCCGGAGGCCTTCACTCCGCGAATTTCGCCCCCGACGACGACGCGGTGACCGCAGTCGCCCACGCCATGCTGGCCGGATACCTTGCGGCCGCCGACGCCACACTGACCGATGACTCTCAGCCGGAAACCGGGCTCCGCCACGCGGCGTACATCGGAACCGACGCTTGAAACCCGCCGGCTCGGCCCTGACGCGGCCGGCCAGGACCGGTCAACCAACGGCGAAGACAACCCAGACCCAAAAGTACCCGGTAAAACAGACATGCCGGGAAAGACAGAGGCGACGGGCAGCCCGTCACCTCTGTCTTTCATGCTCCGTTCGTGCCGGTTGCGGAGGGTCAGGCCGGCTAGCCGGCCATTCCATCGAGGTCCGAGTTGGGAACCTGCATCTCGAATTTACCGGTGACGACGGTGTAGTCGAAGTAACCCATGCGGGCGATACCACCGCTGTTGAAAGAACGCAGAAACATGCTTCGTGGGAAAGCTGGCAAGGGATCATGGTCACCCGCCATCAGCGGCATTCTCTCCGGTGCTTACACCTAGACAGAGGCTCCACGGGACCGAGGGGAGAGCGATTCGCCGTTCAGCCTGGTGGGATGGGGAGAGGGTTCCACCGACGAGGCTGGCCGTGTTGGTAGCGAGAACGACTTCGTTCTGGTCCACGATGCATGTGTTCGGCGGCAAGGACCGGAGGAACGGGTCGAATCCAGACTGGAGGCGGCTGACGAGGACGTCAGCGGCAGCGATGCCAGCCATCCTGCCCTCCCTCGTGACCCGCTTGGTGAAGGTGACGACGTGCTCGTTGGATCCCAGAGCGTCCACGTACGCATAGCTGGCCTGGATCTTGTCATCAGCGTCGCTTGCGGGCCACCACTGTGCTGTCGAGTAGTCATAGAACTCCAGATCAACTTCCCACCGCTGCGGCGATTCCGGACCCGACGGGATGTAGCACCAGATGGCGCCCAGTTCTCCGAAGAAGGACGGATCGGCCACGAATCCCGTCCCGTACAGAGCCGACACGGCCTTCGCCAGATTCTGGCGCGCCACGTCGTAGACGTTCTCCAACTCATCCAGCCTGCCGCTCTTTGCGCGGTCGAGCCCGGCTTGGACGGCTTCTTCGACGGTCCGGATCGACTCCGCCGCGGTCCCTTCGAGACTCACAGCGAACGATTCGACGGCGGAAACGGCGCGATCGATGTCTTCGATCCCGGGCGGCGACCCTGGTGGCGGAGCGTCCATGGACATCCGCAGGTCGATGAGGCGGTTCATGTCCCGGCGCACATGCTCTTCGGCGAGGGCCCGCGCTCGAATGGTGTCCCCGGCTCGAATGGCGTCCACGATCATCGAGTGCTCTTTCGCCGCCGCGCGCCGGCTGTCGGAAGCGCCGGCCCACACCAGTCCCCCGACCTCAGCCTGCATCGCCATCTCCTGACGGGCAAACAGGACAGATCCCGACGTGGCCGCAAGCTCTATGTGGAACCGGCTGTCCGCCCGCGTCATTTCAGCGGGTGTCTGCGCCGTCTCGATCATCACCGCCATCGAAGCCAGGCGCGCGATGGAGACCTGCTGCGATCGGCCGGCCGCCGCGGTGGCGGCTGACCCTGCCAGGAAGGCCCGGTATTCCCGGATATCGCGCAGATCCTCAAGGGAGTAAGCAGCAAGGGCGTCCCGCTGCGCCCTGGCGATGTCTCCGGTGTTCGCCCTCACGAAGCTTCCGCCGCCTTTGCCGCGTCGTGTTTCCAGAAGTCCCAGGTGACGAAGCTCGGCGAGGGCGGCACGCAGCGTCAAGGTGGAGACGCGCATCCTTGCCGCCAGATCGCTTTCACTAGGGAGCTGGGCTCCGTCTTCGAGTACGCCCAGCTCAATCGCGTGACGGAGCCGGCGCCCGATCTCTTCACCGCGCTCGACGGTCTCCAACGGCGCGAATGCGAGTTGCTCTCTCCAGCTGGCCATGGAACACACTCCTGAATCTGTGCGGTAACGAACAAGACCTTTGACATTTAACCTTCAATGGCTATTGACATTTGACATTAAAGGTCTAAAGTCAAGTCTATCAGAAGGAACGAGACGCGAGTCCCGGACCACTCCGATCATTACGCAAGGAGCCGATGGTCATGATGGATAGCACGGATGTCGTCCATGTCTGGCACCAAGCCGGGAACCCGACACCGGTCGGCCGCCTCAGCCTCTACGCCCAGGCACTTACCGCAGATGCCCCGATCGGCGCCTACCGGACATTGAACGATGCGCAGGAAGACAGGGCGATCCTCGCCCTGTTCCGCGTGGACCGCCCCCACGCGACCATTGCTTCCCTCCACCAGGTGCCGCCCCTGGCCCTGTCCGGCTACCACCAGTTGCTCCACGACCTCGCCCGCGAAGGGCTCGGGCCAGACGGTGGATTCCGCGCCGAAGCCCCCCGCTTCGGCCATTCACCCGACACTGCCCTCCACCAACGCGTGGAAACCACCGCTTTCAGCGGAGGCGAACTATGAAGCGCCGCAGCTCCGCAGCCACCACCGTCCCGTTCGCTCTCGGGGGCACACGCATCCAGACGGTCCTCCCCCAATTACCGGAGCTGGTGCGGGCCCGGGCCAACAACCCGGAAGCCTGGGATTCGCTCCTGCGTGACGACGCCGACATCTTCCCTGACTTCGCCTGAAGCCGCCCGAACACTACAGAAGGGAACGACGAGATGACCCGCGAAGAAGCCTTTGCAAATTGCCCCTCCGACTCCTATGTGGAGTTCTACGGGAACCAATGGCTGACGGGGATATCAACTTCGTCTGGGAGACGGTAAGGGTCACGCGCCTCTTCGGACTTGCCTCCCGATAAGCCAAGTAGGCGATGACAGCGGCAACAACTGCGACTGCACCAAATACCAGGGTCAGAATCTCACCGAACTGCATACGTCTAGGGTTCCCCGTTCTGGATAGGCACCAGTCATGTCGCCTTCATTGATGGCGCAGACAAAGCTGGTGTGAATGTATCAGACCAGGTTCATAGAGCGGTTGTGCTGTTCAGCTGTCCTTGAGCCGCCGGCCCCCAGGAAGATTTTCGCCCCACGACGGGTACATCTCGCCGTCGTTGTGTTCGGCTTCGCGGCGGGCCGTCTCTGCTTCGATGGCTTTCGCCACGAAGTGACTCCAGGTGTTGTCCCCTTCGGCGTAGCTGGTCGCCCGGTACGCGGCCCGCGCCCGGTTCCGCAGCGGGGCGGGGATACTCACCGTCATATTCGCTGTTTCGGCTTCTTTTGCGTCTGCCTTCTTTGGCGTCTCCGGCCGGTGTCCGGGGAGCATCCGTGCCAGCGGCGCCTCGGCGGCCGGTGCTGCCGTGCGTCGTGGGGGCAATCCGAGTGCGGGGCGGCTGGGTGTCGGTTCGGCGCTCACGCGTTGACCTCCTGGGATTCAGCGACGGCGATGCGACGGGTCACTTCCATGGCGACTGCGTGCAGGTCTTCGGCCACGCTGGAAGCAGACTTTGGCCCCGCATGGCCGGCCTTCGCTTCCCCGCGCAGGACCTCCCACCATTTCGGTCCCTTGCTGAGCTCCCGCTCGAGCTCGTGGGCCAGCAATCCACGCTCACGGCACGCCTGGGCCGTGGCCTCCGCGTGGCGGATGCTCATCGGAAACAACACTTCGTCTGTGCCAAAATCGGCGGTGAGGTGGTCGCGGGTGACCTTGTGAACCTGCTTGGAATTCGTCCCGGTACCGACGAGGACGACGCCCAGCAGGTCCAGGGAGGGATTGAGTCCGACGACGCTGTCCATGCGTGCTGCGACGGCGGCGACACCCTTACGGCTGGACATGTCTGTCTTCAGCGGTACCAGTGCGTAGCGGGCCGCGGCTACCGCGGCAGCCTGCAGGGGCTCATTTCCGGGCGGGCAGTCCAGCAGAACCAGATCGTACTCCCCCGCGACGCTGGCAAGCAGTTTGGCCAGGGCCAGCTGCGCCGCGTCACGATCCTTCTGGGCTTTGGCTCCAAGGAATGCCGCAGCATCGTCGAGATAGGGGCCGCCGGCAATGACATCAAGATTGGCTCGGACGCCAGCCAGCATGTCAGGTTCTCCTCCGAAACACAGCGAAGCCGCCAAGCTCCTCCCGCCGTCCCCTTGGTCGGCATAGCCGAGGTCCTCGGCGAGGTTTCCTTGAGGATCGAGATCCACGAGCAGCACACGCGATCCGCCCTCGGCGAGGAGACCACCTACGTTGGCCACCAGGCTGGTTTTGAAGACCCCGCCTTTGCCGTTGATTACCGCGATAACGCGGCTTAGGGCACCGCGGTCCAGATCGTGTTTCATCAAATCCCCTTCCAAAGTGATCCAAGCGTAGCCATTAAAGCTTGCTTTACTTGTGAAGCTGGTTTCCGTGTCTTTACTTTTTTTACTTGTGAAACCAGTGAAGCAAGTACATAGGTGCTGACTTTGTTTGCTGGATTCCATTGCTTTACTTTTTTCACTTGTAAAACCAGTGAAGCAAGTACATACGTGCTGACTTTGTTTGCTGGGTTCACGGCGTCTGCCCGCGCCGAAGCGTTAGGGGCGGCTTGTGAAAAAGTGAAATATCCAACGCTAGGGGTTTGCGGTTCGTCGTAGTGGCCTGTATTTGCCGGGTTTGATCTGGCTGGCGCGGGGCCAGGTGTAGTCGCCGGTGGGGTTGATGTGTTCCCATCCCAGGGGCGAGAGGAACCGCAGGAGGTAAGGGTCCGTGGCACCGCCGTTGCTGTTAAGGGTGGTGATGGTCCGGTCGAGGTAGACGGTGTTCCAGAGCACGATGGCGGCGGTGAGGAGGTTCAGCCCGCTGGCACGGCGCTAGGGGTGGTGGATTCTAGCGTTCGTCGCAACACTCGGTAGCCCAGTAGTGAACTTTGCACACCCCCCTCTTAGGTGGGCGGGTGTCCTGG
>NZ_JAGPOT010000080.1 GCF_018224015.1 Pseudarthrobacter albicanus | reverse complement strand
CTGGCACGGCGCTAGGGGTGGTGGATTCTAGCGTTCGTCGCAACACTCGGTAGCCCAGTAGTGAACTTTGCACACCCCCCTCTTAGGTGGGCGGGTGTCCTGGCCGTCAGGCCGGTGTGATCGCGCCGAGCCCGGCAAGGTATTCCTCGGCGTCGAAGCCCGGAATTAGCGCGGATTGGACGATGAAGCCCTGGCACACCCCCAGCATCACCGCAGCGTACTTCCCCGCGCGGGTGGAAGCCTCCGCGGGTGTCAGGCCGCGGGACTTCGTGTACCAGGTGATGAGGTAACCGGCGAAGAGTTCCTTGAGACCGGTGACCGTTCCGGCCGCTACACGGCGCAGGCCCGGATCGGTCATTGCCTCGGCCCAGACCTGAAGGAGAAGACCGCGCTCGATGATGTCCTCCCCGATGCCCTGCAGGAATGCCTTGAGGACCTCACGGGGTTCGGGCAACGGATCGGAGGTTCGGAACGCATTGAGCTCCCTGAGCAGGTGATCCAGGATCTCGCGGACGGCCACCTCGATGAGTTCGTCCTTGCTCCTGAAGTGGCCGTAGATCGCCCCCGCCGACAGCCCGGACTCGGCAATGATGTCCGCCATCGAGGTCCCCTGGAACCCCTTGCGGCCAAAGCAGCGCAACGCCGCCTCGGCGATCTGAAGACGGCGGGCCTGGCGGTGGGCGTCGGTCACTCTCGGCATGCGTCCACCTCAAAAAGAATGGTTGTTCTTGACAGGATCCCCTGCAGTCATTCACTATAGAGAATAATCATTCTTTTTACTAGTCGGGAGACACCCGTGTCCATCGTTCCCGCGGCTGCGCCGCACACTAAATGGTCGCGTGTCGTATTGATCGCCATCGCGGCTGCGGCCATTGTCGGGGTGGTGCTGCTGGCCTTCACCTGGGCGGGCATCACGTCCTCGGCGAAGAACATCCCCCTGGCCGTCACCGGGCCGGACGCGCAGGTCCAGGCACTGGAAAAGGCGTTGGAGGACAAGGCCGGCGGAACCTTCACGATCACCGCTGTGGCAAGCAGGGACGCGGCCACGGCCCTCATCCGCTCCCGGGACGCTTACGGTGCGGTGGTGCTGGGACAGGCCCCCGAGGTGCTCACCGCCTCCGCGAACGGCACCGCGGTGAGCCAGATCCTCACCGGCGTCGCCCAGCAGCTCCAGACCCAAATCAACCAGGCGGCGGCCGCCGCCGGGCCTGCGGCCGCCGCCGGGCACCCGGCACCGGTTGCCCCGAAGGTCACCTTGACCGACGTCGTCCCGCTGGCCGCGGCGGACTCCAAGGGCACCGGCCTGGCGCTGGCGGCCTTCCCGCTGGCCTTCGGCGGGATGATCGGCGGCATCCTCGTCTCGCTCATGGTGGTGGGCAACCGGCGCCGGCTGGGCACCCTGGCGCTCTACTCGATCCTGGCGGGAGGCCTCATCGTGCTGGTGATGCAGGGGCTCTACGGCGTACTGCAGGGCAACGCCATGCTCAACGGGCTGGGCGCCGGACTGGCGCTGCTGGGGACCAGTTCACTCATCGTGGGCCTGAACGCACTGATCGGAACGGCAGGAATCCCGGTCGGGGCCGTGACGACCATGCTGATCGCCAACCCGATCTCTGCCGCGACCGCCCCCATGCAGTTCCTGCCCGAGCCCTGGGGCGCCATCGGCCAATGGTTCGTCCCGGGCGCCTCGACCACTCTGCTGCGGGACCTGTCCTATTTCCCGGACGCCAACACGCTTTTCCCCTGGCTGGTCCTGGCAGGATGGACCATCGCCGGGGTTATGTTCACCCTGGCCGGACACTTCCGCAACCAAGAGGTCGTGCACATAGAGGGATCCCTCGACCCAGAGCCCGTGCTCGCCAGGGCCACGCCCGCGACAGCAACACGGTCCCGGCCGCGGACGGCGCAGGGCAACCCGCAGCACGAGAAAGATAGTTCCGAGAACCGGGACCGGTGAAGGTGACGGTCGTTGGAGCGAGTGGCAGCGTTCGTCATCCAGGTCGTGCGACAGTGCTGGAGCCCGGGCGTACGGCGCCGGGCAACGCTGGGCGTGACCGCTATTCCGCCCCGCCCAGGAGATGAAGGATTGTCCTCAATGCGGCCTTGTCTTCAGCCCCTAGTTTGCTCAGAAGGTGACGCTCGACGGCAGCGTGAAGGGGGGCCTGTGCTCCTTCGAGGGCTGCACGCCCAGCATCTGAGATCGCAACCTCCACTCCGGGCCCGGACTTTCGGCGCGTGAGGTACCCTCGTGCTTCCATGCGCGTCAACAGGTGGGAAAGCCTGGTCCGATCCCACCCGGTCGCTGCAGCCAACGCGTTCTGCCTCGAAACGCCGCTTGCAGCGTCCAGTTGAATCAGAACACTTAGATCTGATTCAGAGACCCCGGCGGTAGCCGTCACGTCCGACACAACCGCCAGCCGGATCAGCTCGTGGGTCCGCTTCCACTGGAACCACAGATCCACGTCCTCTTCAGGAGTGCGCGGACACGTGCCGGTTTCATCAGCCACCTCATCTGTTGACAATTCAACATGCCCTTCCTAGTGTTGAAACTACAACACTACCGTGGAGGCGGCTCGGTACGGTTCTTCGGCACCATTAACACCGAGCTATCAAGGTGTGTGGACGGGGGTGGCGCATGTTTGCCCCTCCCCACCCGCCAGACCGTACTCACTCGAAAACCAGGAGAGCCCGACATGTCAGACACCCTTCCCGGCGGAACGTACAACCTTGGTGGAGAACTCACCGTCACACGAATGGGCTACGGCGCGATGCAGCTCACTGGCCCGATGGCATTCGGACCGCCAGCTGACATGGACGCGGCCCTCGAGGTCGCGCGCGAAGTGGTCCGGCTTGGCATCACGCACATCGACACGAGCGACTACTACGGTCCGCACGTCACGAACGAGATCATCCGGAAAGCTCTGTACCCGTATCCCGACGATCTCCACATCGTCACGAAGGTCGGGTTTGCTCGCGATGAGAAAGGCGGCTGGCCGCAAGCATTGGCGCCCGAGCAACTGCGGCAGGCGGTGAAGGAGAACCTGACCAATCTTGGCCTCGACGTGCTCGATGTCGTCAATCTGCGTATCGGTGGCCCCGACGAGTCCACGATCGAACCGTTCACCGTGCTCGCCGAGCTGCAGGAGCAGGGACTCATCAAGCACCTGGGACTGAGTACGGTGACAGCTGAGCAGATCGACCAGGCGCAGACCGTTGCTCCGGTTGTCTGCGTTCAGAACATGTACAACATCGCGTACAGGGCGGACGACGCTTTGATCGATTCGCTCGCAGAGCAGAACATCGCCTACGTCCCGTACTTCCCGCTCGGCGGCTTCAATCCGGTCCAGTCCGGGATTCTCGACGATGTAGCCGAGCGTCTCGGGTCCACTCCGAAGGCCGTAGCGTTGGCGTGGCTCCTCAAGCGTTCACCCAATATCTTGCTCATCCCGGGCACGTCCTCGGCTGCGCACCTGCGCCAGAACGTCGGAAGCAGCAGCCTGGTCCTGCCGGACGACGCATTCGCCGAGCTCGACGCAATCGCTGGTTGATATACCGACACGATCCGGTGACTCGCCAACCGTTGCAGGTTGACAACTTCGAGACAGCCGACGAAGCCACCGCCTACATGGAAGGCGCCGAATATGACGCCGACCCCATTGGTGTCAGGTACCGCCCCGAGCTCATGGCTCAGGCTCGGCGCGCGAAAGGGTCGCCACGGTTCCGGCCGCTCCGATGGACGGGAGGGTGAACGTCGTTGTTGGCGAGTCCGGCCCTGGAGGTGGTCCAATGACGGACACGCCAATGACAAGAGAAAAAGGGCGCCAGTTGCCAGCCGACGCCGACGCTGATGCGCTCCGAACCTCCGATCCGTTGCCCGAACCCCGCGAGGTCCTCAAGGCATTCCTGCAGGGCATCGGGGAGGACATCATCGAGCGCGGTCTTCTCCTTCAGGTCTGGGCCGAGGCAATGACCGATCCGGGCCTGGGCCGTATAGCGGCCGGAACGGTCACCGGTCTCAAGGAACTCTTCGCCGGTTACCTCATCACCTGGTACACCCAGTCCCGCGGCCTGACACCCGCGGAGGCTTCGACCCGCGCGGGGAAGTACGCTGCGGTGATGCTGGGGGTGTGCCAGGGCTTCATCGTCCAATCCGCGCTAATTCCGGGCTTCGACGCCGAGGAATACCTTGCCGGGCTCGGCGCGATCAC
>NZ_JAGPOT010000008.1 GCF_018224015.1 Pseudarthrobacter albicanus | reverse complement strand
CGTTTTGGGCGCCCAAAACGACAACAAATGCGAGCCAGTTGGGTGGGCGCCGCCGTGGTGGGCGCGCCAGTGATGGCCGCGGTCCGGGGGCGTGATGCGGGGCGCTAAGCGGGGGCGTGTTCTAGGCTGGTGGCATGGCTCCCCTCTACGCTTTCGCCGGTGACACCCCGGCCGTCCACGACTCCGCCTTCGTCGCGCCGACCGCCTCGGTGATCGGCAGGGCCACGCTGGCCGAGAACTCGAGCGCCTTCTACGGCGTCTCCGTCCGCGCCGACACCGCCGCCATTACCGTGGGCGCCGGCAGCAACCTGCAGGACAACGTGGTGCTGCACGCGGACCCCGGCTTCCCCTGCACCGTGGGCGCCCGGGTCAGCGTCGGCCACGGTGCCGTGGTGCACGGCTGCACGGTCGAGGACGACTGCCTGATCGGCATGAGCGCCACGATCCTCAACGGCGCGGTGATCGGCACCGGATCCCTCGTCGCCGCCGGCGCGGTGGTCCTGGAAGGCACGGTCATCCCGCCGCGCTCGCTCGTCGCCGGCGTGCCGGCCAAGGTCAGGCGGGAGCTCAGCGACGAGGAGTTCGCCGGCATCCAGCACAATGCCGCGCACTACCAGGACCTGGCCCGGGCCCACCGGGAGCTGCACAACTCCTGACCGCCCGGGCGCCCGGTGGGCATTTTCCTTGTTCGTCCGGGGTTCCGGTCCGGGCGGCGGGGTGGCCCGGCTCAGGGACATGCCCCGCGCCGGGGCCGGCGGATGGGCATATTCCGGTTATGCCCGGTCCCGGCGCGAAGAATGGGCGGTGTCCTCCCGGCGCGAAGAGGTCTTGGCCTGTCACTCAGTCCAGCGAAATCGGCCCCAGCTCGTCCAGCAGGTCCCCGGGCCCCGGGTTGCCGGCCGGGGTCCGGCCGCCGAGGTGGTTGACCACGCCCCAGACCGCGTTCAGCCCGGTGGTGATGGCGCCTTCGGCCCAGCCCGCGGTGAAGGAGACGTCGTCGCCGGCAAGGAAGATCCCGCGCTGGGTTTCCGGCAGCTTGTCCTGCTTGAAGTGGCTGAAGAGACGCTGCTGGTAGCGGTAATGCCCGGGCAGGTTCGCCTTGAACGCGCCCATGAAGTTGGGGTCCGCTTCCCAGGAGACGGTGATCGGCTGGCCCACGATGTGGCTGGCGATGTCAACACCGGGGTAGATCTGGGCGAGCGAATGCAGCATCAGCTCGACCCGCTGGTCCGCATCCAGCGCCAGCCATTTGAGCGCGTCGTCGTTCCAGGTGTAGGACAGCAGGATCACCGCCGGCTGGTCCGGGCCATTGTCGAGCAGGTAGGTGGCGCGGTTCAGCCTGTCCGTGAGGGTCATGGACAGGACCTCGCGGCCGGTCGCCGGATCAATGTCCTTCCAGAACGGCCGGTCCACCATCACAAAGGTCTTGGACGACTGCATGTAGTGCGAGCGCTCGATCGCCGTCCACAGTTCCGCAGGGAAGAGCGATTCGTCGGTGTGGATCCGGGTGGACAGCAGCCACGACTGGCAGGTGGTCACCACGGCGGGGTAGGCGGACTCGCGGCCCCACCGCTCCCGGATGCGGAAGTCGCCGCTGCCCTCGCGGGCAATCCGGTCCACGGCGCCCCGCGGGGCACCGGCGTGCAGTGACGCCAGGGAAGTCCCGTCGGGCCAGTGGGCCATGCCCGACGGCGCGTGCTGCCAGAGTGCCTCCGGGAGCCGTTGCGCTCCGCCGGCAATGAGCCGGTGCGCATCGTCGGCGTCGGTGTAGACGACGCGCAGGATTTCGAGGATGGAGTTGGGGAAGTCCGTGTCCCAGCCGCCGGTTCCAAATCCCACCTGGCCGAACGCCTCCCGGTGCGCGAAGCCGGCTTCCTTGAACGAGTCGCTGCCGGCGATGAAGCCGTAGAAGGTCTGTTCGTCCAGGAGCGGGAGGAGCGCGTTCCAGAGCTCCTTGATCCTGGCGGTGTCCCGGGCCCGGATGGCGGCCTGCATTTGCGCGAACTGGGCGCCGTCGTTGACCGCGGCCTTCCACGCCTCCGCGACCTCCCGGAAGAACGGCGGGAGGTCCGCCGAAGTGGTGGCGTAGTGCTTCTGCCCGGCGAGCTCGATCACGGTGCTCGACGTCGCCGCCGCCAGCGGGTTCGGGAACTCCCGGGTTTGAAGTCCGAGCAGGTCCACGTAGTGGTAGAAGGCTTTGCCGGAGACCGGGAAGCGCATCCCGCCGAGGTCGGCGACGACGCCGGGCGCGGAGGGGAAGCTCGCCGTCCGCAGCCGGCCGCCGATCCGGTCCGCTTCGTAGAGGACCGGGCGCAGGCCAAGCTTCATCAGCTCGTAGGCGGCCACCAGCCCGGAGAGGCCGGCGCCGACCACCGCCACCTCGGTCCCGTACAACGCCGGCGGGACCGAGCCCAGGCCGTCCGGATGGGCCAGGTAGTGGTCATAGCTGAACGGGAAATCCGGGTTCAGCATGGTGATGGGCTGGTCAGCCGCTTGAGCGGCGGTTCCGGGGGCCGGCAGTTCGGTGGCGATGGTCATGAGATCCCTGCCTTCAGTTCCTGGGGTGTAGTGGTTTTGGCGGGTTGGAGGCCAGATAGTTCACGGTATTCCTCATGGCCCAGCGCGGCCACCCTGGAGTTCCGGCGGCCGTAGCCGAAGTAGGCGCCGACGCCGACCAGCATCCAGATCCCGAACACCGCCCAGGTTTCGGCGCCGAGGTTGGCCATCAGGTAGGCGCACATCAGGGCGCCGAGGATGGGCGTGAGCGGAAACAGCGGCACCCGGAAGCTGCGCTTGAGCTCCGGCCGGCTGCGCCGCAGGTAGATGACGGCGACGTTGACCAGGGCAAAGGCGAACAGGGTGCCGATGCTCGTGGCGTCGGCCAGGGCACCGAGCGGGATGAGGCCGGCGGTCAGCGCGACGGCGCTGCCCACGATCAGGGTCCCGGCCACCGGGGTGCCGGTCCGGGGCGAGACGCGGCCGAAGATGCTGGGGACCAGCCCGTCCCGTGCCATGGACAGCAGGATGCGGGTCTGCCCGTACAGCACGGTCAGCACGATGCTGGCGATGGCCAGGACGGCCCCGACGGCGAAGACCACCCCGACCCAGGGCTGTCCCGTGGTTTCTTCCAGGATTTTCACGAGGGCGGCTTCGGTGCCGTCGAACCAGCCCCACGGCCGGGCGCCAATGGCCGCGACGGCGACGAGCACGTAGATCGTGGTGACGATCAGCATCGAGAGCAGGATGGCCCGCGGCAGGTCCCGCTTCGGGTTCCGGGCTTCCTCGCCGGCGGTGGACGCGGCGTCGAATCCGATGTAGGAGAAAAAGACGCGGGACGCGGCGGCCGAGACGCCGGCGGCGCCCATCGGCATCAGCGGTTCGAAGTGTCCGCCGTTGAAGGCGGTGAAGGCCACGGCGCAGAAGAACAGCAGGATGCCGACCTTGATCAGCACGATGGCGGTGTTGATCCAGGCGCTTTCCTTGGCGCCACGGATCAGGAGCACCATCGCCAGGACCACGATCACGATCGCGGGCGCGTTGAGCACCCCGCCGTCGCCCGGCGGCGCGGCGATCGCGTCCGGCAGCGCCACGCCGAAGACCGCCAGGGCCTCGTTGACGTACTGTCCTGCCCCGACGGCGACGGCGGCCACGGAGACGGCGTACTCCAGGACCAGGCACCAGCCGCAGATCCAGGCCATGCCTTCGCCCATGGTGGCGTAGGTGTAGGAGTAGCTCGAGCCGGCGGCGGGAACCAGGCCGGCCATCTCCGCATAGGAAACGGCGGAGAGCAGGGCGGCAAGTCCGGCGATGGCAAAGGAAATCCAGATGGCCGGTCCGGCCAGCGGCACCGATTCGCCCAGGATGACGAGGATGCCGGTGCCAAGGGTGGCGCCGACGCTGATCATCGTCAGCTGGATCACGCCGAAGCTGCGGACCAGGCGCGTACCGCCGTGGCCCGTCTCCGCCTCGCTGACAAGCTGGCCGATCGGCTTGCGGCGAAGCAGTTGCGCGGCCAGGCCGGGACGGCGGCCCGTGGCCGTTTGGCGTTCCCTGGCAAGAGTTGGCACAGTCATCCTTGACGTCCTTATCTTCAGTAGTGGTCATTTTCCCCTCGTTCAGCGTAGGGGTGTGAGGCTGCTCTCATGATGGTGCAAAATGACCTATAGTCGTCATCCATGAGACTTAATGCACTTCAGTCCGGACCCCGGGAGGGCGGCAGCCGTGGCTGCTGACGCCCCGGAACGGCTCGGCTTCGTCACCCTGGCCCAGTTCCTGGCGCAGCTCCCGCCGGAGCTGAGGGTCCTGCACGACGCCGGCAACGGGGCGGGGCGGCTGCGCTGGGTGGAGCCGAGCGAGCTGGAGGACCCGACTCCCTACCTCCTCGACGGCGAATTCGTGCTGACGGCCGGTTTGCCGTTCCTCGGCGAGGGAGGCGGGGAGCCGCAGGTGGATGCCTATGTGCGACGCCTGGTCGGGGCGCACGTCGGTGCCCTGGGGTTCGGCCTCGAGCCCTACTTCGACGCCGTGCCGGAGGCCGTGGTGCAGGCCTGCCGGCGGCACAACCTGACCCTGGTCGAAGTCCCGCAGACCGTCCCGTTCGCCGCCGTCGGACTGGAATTCTCCCAGCTGCTGGAATCGGAGAACGCCAGGACGTTCCGGCAACTGGCCGATACCAACCGGCAGCTCATGCGTGCCGTGCTCTCGGCGCGGCCGGAACACGAGCTCCTGGCGGCGCTCGTGCAGCGGATTCCGGTCTGGGCGGTGCTGGTAGGGGCCGACGGACGGGTCCGCGCCCGGGGTGCGGCCACCCCGCAGGGAACAGGCAGGGCAGGCAGCGCCCGTGGCGCGGGCGCAGCCGTGGATCCGGCGGCGCTGCAGCCGCTGCTGGCACGGCTGCTGGCCGGCAGCGGACCCCGGGTGGAGGTGGACTCGTTCGACGCGGCCGGATCGTCCCGGGTTTTCGGCTATCCCCTGCGCAGCACCCGGGACGCCAATCTGGGCGCCCTGGTCCTGGGAACGGATGCGCCGCTGACCCCGGCCCAGAACAGCGTCGTCTCCTCCGCCGTCGGGCTCCTGGAACTGCTGGTGCGGCAACGCACCAGCGGCTCACTGGCCCCCAGCCAGCTCGCCACCGCGCTGCTGCTGCATCCGGAAAACGCGACGTCGGGAGGGGACCGGCACGTCAACGGCCTCAAGGACCTGCTGGCGCAGAGTGTCTCGTCCACCCGTTCCGGGCAGCTGCGGGTCGTGCTGGGCCTCCGCGTCGCCGGGGATGACAACAACTCCGTCCGGGGGCTGCTGGAATGGCGCAGGATGTTCGATACCAAGCTGGTGGAGCTCACCGAGTACGGCTTTGCCGCCATTACCCGGCTGAAAGTCGACGACGCCCTGCTGGCTGAGGTGGAACGGCCGGGATGGCGCCTCGTGATCGGGAGCGCCACCGACTTCGCCGGGCTGGCCGGCGCCTACCAGCGCGCCTCGTCCCTGCGCCCCCGCGTCCAGGCCACCGGCCGCAGCGTCCGGGCGGACGACGTCACCTGGTCCGTGGCCGGGCTGCTGGGCGAGGAGGCCGGCGCCATGCTGGCCGCCCGGCTGCTGGAACCCGTGCTGGCCCTTGAACCGGAACGCCGCGACACCCTGCTCGGCGTCCTGCGCGCCTGGCTTGGCGAGAACGGCAGCTGGGACGCGACGGCGAAAATCACGGGACTGCACCGCAACAGCGTCCGCCGCCAGATCGGCGTCCTCGCGGAGCTGCTGGGGACGGACTTCAGCCAGGCCCAGGCCCGCGCGGAATTCTGGATCGCGCTGCAGTACACCGGCGGGCTCCCGGGCCTTCCGGCGGCCCCGGACGCGGGGCGTGCCGGCCAGGAGCCCAGGCAGGAGGAGGGTCAGCTGCCCCAGGACCGGTAGGTCTCCGGCCGCAGGTCCCGCAGGTACGCCACATCCCCGCTGCCGGGATCCGCGGCAGGCTCCGGCAGCCCGGCAAACTCCAGCCTGGCAAACAGCAGCTCGTCCCCGGCCCCGGCGGCGGCCAGCAGCGAGCCGTCCGGGGCGGCCACGACGCTGCCGCCGAGGAAGTCACAGCCCTCCTCGGTGCCGGAGTGGTTGGCGTAGGCCACGGTCAGCCGGTTTTCCAGGGCCCGGGCCCTGACCAGCACGTGGGGCACGGCGTCGAACCCTTCGGACAGGGCTGTCGGAACCAGCACCAGCCCGGCCCCGCGCACGGCGGCAGCACGGACGGTCTCGGGGAACTCGACGTCGTAGCAGATCACCAGGGAGGTTTTGACCCCGTGGAAATCCACGACGCCGGGAGCCGCGCCGGCCGCGGCAAACGCCGCGCGCTCTTCCGGACCGAAGAGATGGACCTTGGCATAGCTGAGCAGCTCCGCCCCGGTCTCGTCCAGGAGGGTGGCCGTGATCTGCCACTCCCCCGCCGCCGTGACCGCGGGCAGGCTGTAGACCAGCCCGATGCCATGCCTGCGGGCGATGTCCGCGAGGGTCCGGCGGAGGGACGGCAGTACCGCAGGGTCCAGTTCCGCCCGGATCCTGCGCGGCGCGTACCCCACCGGGAACAGCTCCGGTGTCAGCAGCAGCTGCGCACCGGCAGCGGCGGCCTTGCCCGCAGCCTGCTCCACCGCCGCGCAGTTCGCGTCCATGTCCAGCACGTCGGCATTCGCCTGCAGCACGGCCAGCAGCACCACTACCACCTCAACTTCTCCACGGGGGCATCCGCAGCATGCAACATGCAGAATGCAACATACAGCACGCGGAAGCCCGGCCAATATCTCCTCCTGCCCAGCCTAGCCACGCCGCGATGCCGCCGGCCTGGTGCATTTCCGCCTGCCCGGGGCATCTGGAGGGCAGAATGCCCGGCCATGCCGGCAGCAGGCGACGCCGACGCATGCGTTAACTTCTTGACTGCACACCGGGAATGCGGGACGCTTCATTCATGCCCTCACCAACGAGCTCAACGAGGAGCCGGACCAAGAACCCCGGGTCGCAGTCGGCGCTCCGGCATCTGAACCAGCAGCGGATCATCGAATGCCTTCTGGCCGGACCGTCCACGCAGGCCGAGCTCGCACGGCAGACCGGCCTCTCCACGGCCACGGTCTCGAACATCGTCAGGATCATGCAGGAGGCAGGACTCGCTTCCACGGAACCGATCACCAGCTCCGGGCGGCGCGCCCTGAACGTCCGGCTGAACAGCAACGGCGCCGTCGCCGTGGGGATCGACTTCGGCCGCCGGCACCTGCGGGTGGTCCTGGCCTCGCTCAGTTACCACGTGCTCGCCAAGCAATCGGTCCTGCTCCCCCTGGGCCACCACGCCGAGGAAGGCATCACCGCCGCCGTCGGCGTCCTTGAGGCGCTGCTGGCTGAAAGCGGCGTGGAACGCAGCGCCCTGGTGGGCGCCGGCGTCGGCATTCCGGGGCCCATCGACCGCCGCACGGGAACCGTGGCGCAGGGCGCCATCCTGCCCGAATGGGTCGGCATCGACATCCTCCGCCGCCTCGAGGAAGCCCTGAAACTCCCCGTCTTTGTTGACAACGACGCCAATCTCGGCGCCCTGTCGGAGGTCACCTGGGGGCCGCACACCGGCATCAACAACCTGATGTTCCTGAAGATCGGCTCGGGCATCGGCGCGGGGCTGATCCTCAACGGCGCACCCTACTACGGCAACGTCGGGATCACCGGCGAAATCGGCCATGCCACCATCCATGAGCACGGGCTCGTCTGCCGGTGCGGAAACCGGGGCTGCCTGGAAACGGTCGCCTCCACCACCACCATGATCGAACTCCTGAGCCGCGGGGAGGACAGGCCGCTGGCGCCGGAAGACATCGTCCGCAAGGCCCTCGCCCGGGACCCTGCGGCGGTGCGGGTGGTGGACGACGCAGGGCTGGCCGTCGGACGCGCCCTGGGCAATGTGGCGAACCTGCTCAACCCCGAAGTGATCGTCGTGGGCGGGCCGCTGGCGGGCCTGGGCGACCTGCTCCTGGACCCCATCCGCCGGGGCCTGACCCGCCATGCGGTGCCCCTGATCGGCGAGACGACGACCCTCACCATGTCCTCCCTGGGCGACCGGGCCGAGGCCCTCGGGGCCACGGCGCTGGTCTTCCAGCACGCCGGAATCCGCCGGAATTGAGGTATTCGTTATCGGCCTGTTGCGTTAAAGACTTGACTACAAGGCATGTGATCCAGTTTACTTTTTCATCAGACGACCCTGTGCTTTGCAGGGCGGACAACGAAGTCATGCATTGGAGGCGTAAGGGAATATGACGTCCCTCGACACGCACAGCGATCCGATCATCCTCGAGATGCGCTCCATCACCAAGGAATTCCCCGGCGTTAAAGCCTTGTCCGAGGTAAGCCTGCGGGTGAAGGCCGGCGAGATCCACGCGATCTGCGGTGAGAACGGAGCCGGCAAATCCACGCTCATGAAGGTGCTGTCCGGCGTGTACCCGTACGGCAGCTATGAAGGCGACATCGTCTACCAGAGCGAAGTCCAGGAATTCAAGGACATCCGTGCCAGCGAGCGCGCGGGGATCGTGATCATCCACCAGGAACTCGCGCTGATCCCGGAACTGTCCATTATGGAGAACATCTTTCTCGGCAACGAACCCACCAAGCGCGGGGTGATCGACTGGGCCGAGGCCCGGACGCGCTCCACCGAGCTGCTGGCCCGGGTGGGCCTGCGGGACCATCCGGAAACCCCGGTCAAGGAAATCGGCGTCGGCAAGCAGCAGCTGGTCGAAATCGCCAAGGCCCTGAACAAGTCCGTGAAGCTCCTCATCCTGGACGAGCCCACGGCCGCCCTGAACGAATCCGATTCCCAGCACCTGCTGGACCTGATGCTCGGCCTGAAGGGCCGGGGGATCACGTCCATCATGATTTCCCACAAGCTCAACGAGATCGAGCAGATCGCGGATTCCATCACCATCATCCGCGACGGCAAGGCCATCGAAACCCTCGATGTCAAGGCCGACGGCGTCGATGAGGACCGCATCATCAAGGGCATGGTGGGCCGGACCCTGGAGTCCCGCTTCCCGGACCACGAGCCCAAGATCGGCGAGGTGTTCTTCGAGGTCAAGAACTGGAACGTGGGGCACCCGCAGATCCAGGACCGCATGGTCTGCAAGGACTCCAGCTTCTTCGTCCGCCGCGGCGAAATCGTCGGCTTCGCCGGGCTCATGGGCGCCGGGCGCACCGAGCTGGCCCGCTCGGTATTCGGGCGCTCCTACGGACGGTTCATCTCCGGCCACATCTACAAGGACGGCAAGGAACTCACCTTCCGCAACGTCAAGCAGGCCATCGACGCCAGGCTGGGCTACGTCACCGAGGACCGCAAGACCCTGGGACTGAACCTGCTGGACGATATCAAGGCCACCACGGTTTCGGCCGCACTGAAGAAGATCAGCAAGCACAACATTGTGGATGCCAACAAGGAATTCACGGTCGCAGAGCAGTACCGGAAGTCGCTGCGCACCAAGACCCCTTCCGTTGAAGAGGGGGTGGCCAAGCTCTCCGGCGGCAACCAGCAGAAGGTGGTGCTGGCCAAGTGGATGTTCACGGACCCGGACCTCCTGATCCTGGACGAACCCACCCGCGGGATCGACGTCGGAGCGAAGTATGAGATTTACGGCATCATCCAGCAGCTGGCGAACCAGGGCAAGGGCGTCATCGTCATTTCCTCCGAACTCCCGGAGCTGCTGGGTCTTTCCGACCGCATCTACACCATCTTCGAAGGCGCCATCACCGGCGTCCTGGACAAAGACGAAGCCAGCCAGGAAAGCCTCATGAAGCTCATGACTTCCGCCCGCAAGACCGCCTTACCCTCTGGAAACCTTCCAGAACCTTCCGGACAAGGACCGACACAATGAACGCGCTCAAGAAACTCTTTGGCGGCAACACCCGCCAATTCGGCATGATCTTCGCCCTGGTTGCACTGATCGTCTTCTTCCAGATTTTCACAGAGGGCCGCACGCTCACCCCGGGCAACGTCATCAACCTCTTCAACGGCAACTCGTACATCCTGATCCTCGCGATCGGCATGGTCCTGGTGATCATCGCCGGCCACATCGACCTCTCGGTCGGCTCGATTGCGGCCTTCGTGGGCGTCAGCGTGGCACTCGCCATCCGCGACTGGGGCATCCCCTGGTACGCCGGCATCCTGCTGGGCCTGGCCCTCGGGGCCCTGATCGGGGCCTGGCAAGGGTTCTGGACGGCCTATGTGGGCATCCCTGCCTTCATCGTCACGCTGGCCGGCATGCTCCTCTTCCGCGGCTTCAACCAGTTCGTGGGCAAATCCAACACCATCCCCGTCCCCAAGGACTTCCAGTACATCGGCTCCGGCTACCTCCCGGAGGTGGGCCCCAACACAGGTTTCAACAACCTCACCGTGCTGCTGGGCCTGCTCGGCGTCGCGTTCGTGATCTTCAGCGAACTCCGCTCCCGCCGCAACGCGCAGGCACTCGGCGCCGAGGTCCCCGAAGGCTGGGTGGTCATCACCAAGCTGGTGCTGATCTGCGGCGCCATCCTCTACGCGACGTACCTGTTCGCCACCGGCCGCCCGGGAACGTCCTTCCCGATCCCCGGCCTGATCCTCGCCGTCCTCGTGATCATCTACGGCTTCATCGCCTCCAAGACCATCATCGGCCGCCACATCTACGCGGTCGGCGGCAACCGGCACGCCGCCGAGCTCTCGGGCGTCCAGTCCAAGAAGGTCAACTTCCTGGTGATGATGAACATGGCCATCCTCGCCGGGCTGGCGGGCATGATCTTCGTCGGCCGCTCCACCGCATCGGGCCCGTTCGACGGCGTCGGCTGGGAACTGGACGCCATCGCCGCCGTGTTCATCGGCGGCGCGGCAGTGACCGGCGGGGTGGGCACCGTGATCGGCTCGATCGTCGGCGGGCTCGTGATGGCCGTGCTGAACAACGGCCTGCAGCTTCTGGGCGTCGGCGCCGACCTCACCCAGATCATCAAGGGCCTCGTGCTCCTGATCGCCGTGGCGTTCGACGTCTACAACAAGAGCCAGGGCAAGAAATCGATCATCGGCATGATGATGAAGAACTTCGGCCGCAGCAGCGAAATCGGGCCCGACGAGACCACATCCACCAAAGAGGCCATTGCAAAGGGAGCCTAATCCGCCCCCCACGATTCTCCGCACACCACCTATAGAAAGTGAACCAAGCAATGCAACTGATTGGTAAAGCAGGAAAGGCAGCAGCCATCGCCGCCATTGCGGCACTGGCGCTCACGGCCTGCGGCCGTACCGACACCGGACCTTCCGGCGGCTCCAGCACCGGCGGCGAGGCATTCCCGAAGAACTCCTCGATCGGCGTCGCGCTGCCCCAGAAGACCAGTGAAAACTGGGTCCTGGCGGAAAAGCTGTTCAACGACGGCCTCAACGGCGCCGGCTTCAAGGCCGATGTGCAGTTCGCCAACGGCGGCGTTTCGGAGCAGCAGAACCAGATCAGCGCCATGGTCACCAAGGGTGCAAAGGTCATCATCGTCGGCGCGATCGACGGTGCGCAGCTGGGAACCCAGCTCAAGCAGGCCAAGGACTCCGGCGCAACGATCATCGCCTATGACCGCCTGCTGCTGAACACCGAGAACGTGGACTACTACGTGGCCTACGACAACTTCAAGGTGGGCGTGCTCCAGGGCCAGGCGCTGCTCAAGGGCATGCAGGCAAAGAACCCCTCCGGCCCGTACAACATCGAGCTGTTCGCCGGCTCTCCCGATGACGCCAATGCGAAGGTCTTCTTCGACGGCGCCATGAGCGTCCTCAAGCCGAAGATCGACGACGGCACCCTCAAGGTCCTCTCCGGCCAGACCTCCTTCGAGCAGGCAGTCACCCAGGGCTGGAAGGCGGAGAACGCCCAGCGCCGCGCCGACACCCTGCTAAGCGGCAGCTACGGCAGCGCCCCCCTGGACGGCGTCCTGTCCCCGAACGACCTTTTGGCCCGCGCCGTCCTGACCTCGGTCAAGGCCGCCGGCAAGCCGACTCCGGTCATCACCGGCCAGGACTCCGAGGTTGAGTCGGTCAAGTCCATCCTCGCCGGTGAGCAGTACTCCACCATCAACAAGGACACCCGCAAGCTCGTCGAGCACGCGATCACCATGGTCAAGGACATCCAGGCAGGCAAGACGCCCGAGATCAACGATGCCAAGTCCTACAACAACAAGGTCAAGACCGTCCCGGCGTACCTGCTGGAGCCGGTCATCGTGACCAAGGAGAACGTCAAGACGGCCTACGTGGACGATCCGGTACTCGGACCGCTGACGAAGTAGCCGGACCGGCGCAACGCACGAGCCCCGGCTCTCCCGCATGGGAGAGCCGGGGCTTTTTGCTGCCCGCCCGCTGCCTGCCGTCCGCTTTGTGCCGCGGGCAGGGTGCCGCCGGGCTGCGGCTTCACAGCGGACGCATAGCTTTCCCGTGCCTCCTGCACAGCGATGGCTACCAGTGTGGGAGCAGCCGCCGGCCAATCCGTCCGGCCCTGTTACCCCTAGGAGTACCGTGAACGTCCTTGCCCGGAGTGTTGGCAATGCCTTTCGAAACAAGGTCAGGACGGCCGCCGTCGTAGCCGTCCTGGCCGTGGCCATCGGCCTTGCCCTGTCCATGCTGGTGGCCAACCAGGCGGTGGCCGGGAAGGTCGCCGAGCTGAACGCCTCGGTGGGCACCGTCCTCACCGTCAACCCGGCCGGCGGCCAGGGCTTCGAGGGCGGCGGCGAGCCGTTGACGGCCGTGCAGGCCGCGACCGCGGCGGCGGTGCCGAACGTGAGCACCGTCGTCGGCACCAAGGCGCTGCGGCTGCGCAACGCCGCCGCCGCGGCCGCCCAGGCAGCAGCAGGACAGGGCGGCCGGGGCGGCCCCGGCGGGCAGTCCGCCACCACGGTGACCACCAGCCTGACCGCCGCCGTCGACGCCGGAACGCTCGGCAACCGCAACCAGGCCAGTTCCGGAACCACCGGAACGGGGACATCCGGGGGCGCGGCCACGCCGGCAGCACCGGCGTTCTCCCTGCCCATCACCGCCACCGGCGTCGGCGCGGAAGTGGACGCCGCCGGCAAGGCACTGGAACTGACGCAGGGAACGGGCCTGGGCGACTACAACGCCGCGTCCGCCGGCGCGCTGCTGGGAACCACGCTCGCCGAGAAGAACGGCCTGGCCGTGGGCTCGACCTTCACCATCAACGACCAGACCTTCACCGTGGCGGGCCTGTTCGACGCCGGCACCGCGTTCGGCAACAACGCCCTCTACCTGACCCTCCCGGCCGCCCAGACCCTTGCCGCGCTGCCCGGGGAACTCTCCACGCTGATCGTCACCGTCAATTCCATGGAAAACGTCGACGCCGCCAAGACCGCGCTGCAGGCCGCCCTCGGCTCCGACAAGGCCGACGTCAGCCAGGGCCAGCGCAACCTGCAGACCGCCGTCAGCTCCTTGGGCAGCGTCAAGAACATTTCCTTCATCGCCTTTGTCGCGGCCCTCGGGACCGCCGGCCTGATCATCCTGCTGATCATGGTCATGCTGGTCCGCGAGCGCCGCCGTGAAATCGGCGTGCTGAAGGCCATCGGCGCCCCGAACCGCACCGTGGGCCTGCAGTTCGTGCTCGAGGCGCTCGTGCTGGTCGCCCTGGGCAGCGTGGTGGGCGCCGCCGTCGCGTCCTTCGCCAGCGGCGGCATCGCCACTGCCCTGATCAGCTCCAACACCACCAGTGCCGCGGCAGCAGGCGGCGCGGGCACCGGGCAGCGCGGGGCAGGCGGCGGTGCCGGGTTCCCCGGCGGCGGCTTCCCCGGCGGCCAGGGGAACCCCTTCGGTGGCGCCAACCAGCTGCTGACCTCCGTGACCGCGAGCGCCTCCCCCGGCGTGATTGCCGCGGGCATCGCCGCGGTGTTCGGCGTCGCCATCATCGGGGCGCTGGTCCCGGCCCTGCTGACCGCCCGCATCCGTCCCATCGAAGTCCTCCGAGGAGAGTAGCCATGATCGAAGTCAAGAACCTGGTCCGCACGTTCAATTCCGGCGACAAAACCATCAAACCCGTCAACGACGTCAGCTTCGAGCTCGCACAGGGCACGCTGGCCTCGATCGTGGGCAAGAGCGGCAGCGGGAAGAGCACGCTCCTGTCCCTGCTCGGCGCCCTGGACAAGCCCACCAGCGGCGACGTCGTGGTCAACGGCGTGAGCCTGGCCGGCATGCCGGACAGCAAGCTCACCGAATACCGGCGGCGGGACATCGGCTTCGTGTTCCAGCAGTTCAACCTGATCCCGAATCTCTCCGCGGTGGACAACGTGATGCTGCCGATGGAGTTTGCCGGGATCCGCAAGGCCGCGCGGCGGGAGCGTGCCCGCGGGCTGCTCGAACAGGTCCAGCTCGATCCGGAGAAGCACGTCCGCCGCATCAACCGGCTCTCCGGCGGCGAGCAGCAGCGCGTCGCCATCGCCCGGGCGCTGGCCAACGCGCCCCGGCTGATCCTGGCCGACGAGCCCACCGGCAACCTGGACGAGCAGACCGGCGGGCACATCATAGAGCTGCTCAGCTCGCTGAGCCGTGACCACAACACCACGATCCTCGTCGTCACCCATGACCGCAGCCTGGCCAACAAGACCGAACGCCGTTTCCGGCTCCAGCAGGGCAGGCTCACGGAGGAGCCCGCCAGGACCCGCGCGACGGCGGCCTCGCCCGCCTGACCGCCGTACACCTCTGGCGCCGCGGAGGCTGGGGGCGGGTCCCGCGATCTGGACCCTCCCTCAGCTTTCGCGGCGATTTTGGAATCCCTCCCGCACGTTTCGCGGCCATTCCCGAAACCCTCCCGCAGCCGGTGAGAAGATGGCTCCATGACTGCCCCCATCGCGAAGCCCTGGCTGTTCAGCCAGCCGGACCAGGATCCCCGCACGGCCACCGGCGCCAGGCTCCGCTGGGGGGTCGTCGCCACCGGAGGCATCGCGGCGGCGGTGACCCGCGACCTCGGGCTGCTGTCCGACGCCGAGCTCTATGCCGTCAGCTCCCGCACCCAGGCCGCCGCGGGTGCCTTCGCCGCGGACTACGGCTTTGCCAGGGCCTACGGGGACGACGCCGGCCAAACGGGTTATGACCGGCTGCTCGCCGACGACGCCGTGGACATCGTCTACGTCGCGACCCCGCACGCCCATCATCACAAGATCGCGCTGGCCGCCCTGACCGCGGGCAAGCACGTCCTGTGCGAGAAGGCGCTGACCGTCAACGCGCGCGAAGCCTCCGAGCTGGTATCGCTGGCAAGGGCCAAGGGACTGTTCCTGATGGAGGCCATGTGGAGCCGTTTCCTGCCCAGCATGCAGCGGGCCTTCGAGATCGCCGCTTCCGGTGAGATCGGCGAGGTCAAGTGGGTCGGGGCGGATCTGGGCTTCCCGGCGCCGTACTCGCCCACCTCGCGGCTCTGGGCTCCGAAGGACGGCGGCGGTGCGCTGCTGGACCTGACCGTCTATCCGCTGCTGTGGGCGCTGGGCACCCTGGGTTTCCCGCAGACGGTCAGCGCCACGGGCTGGGTCAACGACGACGGCGTGGATGCCCAGAATGCCTTGACGCTTGGATACCACCATGGTGCACAGGCGCAGCTGACCTCCTCCCTGCTGGCACATGGCCCCCGCACGGCGACAGTCGCCGGCAGCCTGGGCTATCTCCAGACCAGCGGCTCGATCAACAACCCCAAGGAGATCCGGCTGAGGATCGGCTTCGACGAGCCGCGCAGCGAACAGTTCACCGTCGTCGGGCGGGGGTACAGTTACGAGCTCCGGGAGGTGACGCGCTGCATCCAGCAGGGGCTCACCGAGAGCCCGGTCATGCCGCTGGAGGATTCCCTGAACACCATGCGGCTGTTCGACGGCGTCCGCGCGCAGCTCGGGGTCAGCTACCCGAACGACGCCCGCTGACGGGCTTTTGAGTCCCTGAACCGGCCTGTTTCCACGAATTTTCGCGGGCACTCTGGACTCGCCCCTGCGGGCGGCCTTACCCTGTAGGCAATTGTCGAGGCTTCGGGAACGGGGGTGTGCGCGTGGAACCAGCATCAGTTCCCAGGCGTGCGCGCCGTACCGTCCGCCGGATTCTCCTGGCCGGCGCGGCCGGAATGGCGTGGCTGGCGCTCTCCGCGGCCGGCGCCAGCGCCGACGACGCCGTGGCTTACCGCCTCGCCCCGGGCGGCACCGGCGCCGCCGTCACGACGCCCAGTCCGGACCCGTACGACGTCACGCGCAGTGCCCTGGCCACGAATTCTGCCGGCCCCACAGCGGAAGCAACGGCTTTTGCTGTGGTTCCAGACCCAATTCTGCCGGCACCGGAACCCACAGCCTCCGCTCCGGCCCCCGCCCTGGGCACCCCGGCCCCCGTCGGTCCTGCTCCGGTCCCGACGCCGGACCCCGTTCCCGTCCCCGGCCCCGTTCAGGATCCGGTGGCCCCGGCCACTGACCCCATTCCCGTGCCGGTGCCGGGCCCCGCTGCCCAGGTGCAGGGGCCCGCGGCCCAGGTGCCGGGCCCCGCTGCCGAGGTGCCGGGGCCCGCGGCCCAGGTGCCGGGCCCCGCTGCCCAGGTGCCGGGCCCCCCGGCGACGGTGCCGGGCCCCCCGGCGACGGTGCCGGGGCCCGCGGCCCAGGTGCCGGGCCCCCCGGCGACGGTGCCCGATCCCACACTCCCGGCTGTGAACCCCGTCCGGCCGGTTCCGGGCCCCGGCCGGGTGCCACCGGTGGTGCGTCCGGCCATCTCACTGCCCGATCCGGTGAGTCCCCTTGCCGGAGACCTGGCCGCGGCACCTGGTCTTCCGGCTGCGTCGACGCCCGTGCCTCCGCCGGAAGCGGCGGTCACCTCGGGCGAGACTTCCGGATCGTTGCCTGGTTCCGCGGCTGCCAGGAAAGCCGCAGCAGCGCATCCGGCGGAAGGGCAGTCGACGGAATACCTGGTCGGCCCCAACGACGGCGGCCTCCCTCCCCTGTACGTTCCACCGCCCGGCTCCTACGGCGCCCTCTTCGCTGACGCTTTGCCGGACTCCGGGGAGCCTGCCGCCCCGCCGAATGCCCCCGCCCCGGGAAGCGCGGGCGCACCTCTGCCAAGCGGCACTGGCGGCCCTGCCGGCCCTGGCCCGTTGCACGGCGGCACAGGATTGCCGGCACCGGACGCTTTGCCGCCGGCCCCCGGCTCGGGCTCCGGCTCGGGCAATGGCCACTCCAACGGGCCCACGGGTACGGCTGCCTGGATTCCCGGCGTGTGCTTTTACCTGCCCACGACCGATGCCGACCCGATCCGCGGGCCGCTCCAGCACGCGCCTTCCGCCGTTTCCGCTGACCCCGGTTCTTCTCCTGACTAGTTAGGCCGTCCCTGTCTCCACAGGCACGGCCAATCGGGCTGCCATGGGCGCCCGCCATCAGTCATTCAGGAGATTTCCCTATGGACACCACCGTCCCCGGCCGGCCTTCCGGCACCCTCATCGCCACGGGGCTCCGCATTCCGGCGCCACCGCTGCCGTCTTCAGCGCGTCTTTCAACGCCTCCTTCAACGTGTCCTTCCACATCTCTGGTGCCGCCGCGGCGCCCGGTCTCAGCGGCCCCGCGGCCTACCGGGCACCAGCCGTCGTCGTCCCCTAGGGAGCGGCCTCCCTAAGGCAGCCCCCCGTTAAGGTCCTGTGACCGCCGGAGTGAAGTCGTTGGGTCCGTTTGGGGGACTCAACGGCATTCACTGGCTCCGGCGACATAGCGTCCGCCGGAGTGAAGTCGTTGGGTCCGCTGGGGGACTCAACGGCATTCACTGGCTCCGGCGACATAGCGTCCCTCGGTGTGGCCGGCTGCACGCAGCCTGGACTCAGGCCCACCGAGGGCGCGGACCCCGTAATATT
Organism: Pseudarthrobacter albicanus; assembly: GCF_018224015.1. Taxonomy (GTDB): domain Bacteria; phylum Actinomycetota; class Actinomycetes; order Actinomycetales; family Micrococcaceae; genus Arthrobacter; species Arthrobacter albicanus. The sequence continues at coordinate 7,907 of NZ_JAGPOT010000008.1, read as the reverse complement.
CTTCAGGAGCGCCGCCGTGGCGCCCAGGGAAGGGACGGGGACATCGTGGATTTTTCGCCCGAAAGCGTCACGGCTGAGCTGCTGGGCGGCCGCTATCAACTGGGAGGAGTGATCGGCCGGGGCGGGATGGCTTCGGTCTACACCGCCAAGGACTTGAATCTCGGCCGGGACGTGGCGCTGAAACTCTTCGCGCCGCAGTCCGCCGATCCTGACGAACTCAGGCGCCAGGAGGCCGAGATCGAGCTGCTGGCCGGTCTGAATCATCCGAGCCTCGTGACCCTGTTCGATGCCGGGACGGACACGCGGATCCCGGGGGAACCGCGGCCCTTCCTGACCATGGAGCTGGTGGACGGCCAGGACCTCCGGACCAGGATCCGGCACAGTCCGGTGCCCTTGGACGAGCTGGCCGTCATCGGCGCGGGGGTAGCCGATGCCCTGGCGTATGTGCACTCGTTGGACATCATCCACCGTGACATCAAGCCGGCAAACATCCTGCTGGTGCGGGTCCGGCCCGGTGAGCCCCTGCGGCCGAAGCTCACGGACTTCGGCATCGCCCGGAGCCTGGACGCGACGAGGCTCACGACCACCGGCACGATGGTGGGGACGGCCGCCTATCTGAGCCCGGAACAGGCCAGGGGCGCGGATCTTGGCCCGGCCAGTGACATCTACTCGCTGGGGCTCGTCCTGCTCGAGTGCATCAAGGGCGGGATCGAGTATCCGGGCAGCGCCGTGGAGTCGGCCGTGGCCCGGCTGCACCGCGCCCCCGCCATCCCGGACAGCGTTCCGGCCGGATGGGCGCACCTGCTGCGGGCCATGACGGCCCTGGATCCTCTCGCCCGTCCCGGCGCCGCGGCTCTGGAGGCGGCGCTGCGCCAGGCCCTGGTCTCGCCCGGTTCCCTTCCCGGCATCCTCGCCGAAGCGCACACCAGGGTACTGCCGGCACCGCCGGTACGTCTCCCGCGGCTCCCGGACCCCGGCACGCACCCGCGGCACCAGCCGGCCCCCGACGGCGTGACGGCACCTCGGCGCTGCCGGAACCCGTTCGTGGCCCGCACCGTGGCCCGCTTCCGGCAGGCCCGACGCCGGACCCGGGCCGTCCTGCTCCTCGCCGCCGTCATCCTCTTCGCGGGAGCCGCCGTCGTTGTCGCTGTCGCCTCCCCGGGGGCGCCCGCCGTCGTCCCCTACCCGGCTGTCACCGGCACCCTGGGGGAACATCTGGACCAACTGCAGAAGAGCGTGGAGCCATGAGCCCCAGCACCACCGGCCGGCGCCGCCGTGGCCGCTGTCCCCGCCGGCGATCGGAAACTGCGGTCTTCCTGGCCTGCGCCGTCCTGTTTGCCGGTGCCCTGGCAGGCTGCGGCGCACCTCCCGAGTTGCGTCCCGACGCGGCCAGGGCGCTCCAGACCCAGGTTCTCGCCGTCACCGAGGCCGCGGCCGCCGAGGACCCGGCCGGTTCCCTGAGGCTGCTCGATGCACTCGCGACCAGGTTGGATCAGGCCGCCGCCAGCGGCGACGTTTCCTTCAAACGCCATCAAAACATCCAGGCCTCCATCGCCGCCGTCCGGACTGATCTCACCGCCCAGCAGGCCGCGGAGGAAGATGCGGCCCGGGCTGCGGCCGCGGCCGCCGCTGCCCCGCCGCCCGCCGTGGTGGTTCCCGCGCCGGTCCCGGCGAACAACGGCAAGGCCAAAGCGAAAGACAAGGGCAACGACTAGGGCCCTGCCCTGTCGGGCAACCCCGACGTGAAGCCCCGCTCAGATGAAGCCGGCTACGGAAAACGCCCAGCCTCCCGAAAGGGAGGCGGGGCGTTTTCGCTGCGGTATCGTGCTGCCGGCAGTGCGTTGGCAGGCGGTGCTACTTGCTGAGCAGGGCCAGCACTTCGCTGAACTTTGCCGAGGGGCGCATGACAGCGGTGACCTTCGCCGCGTCGGGGCGGTAGTAGCCCCCGATGTCAACCGGGGAGCCCTGGACGGCCAGGAGCTGGCCGGTGATGGTTTCCTCGCCGAAGTCCAGCGCGCCGGAGACAGCGGCGAAAGCCGCGGCCAGCTCGGCGTCGTCCGTCTGGCGTGCCAGCTCCTGGGCCCAGAACTTGGCCAGGTAGAAGTGGCTTCCGCGGTTGTCCAGCTCGCCGGCCTTGCGCTTCGGGGATTTGTCCTCGAGCAGGAAGGTGCCGGTGGCACGGTCCAGGGTGTCGGCCAGGATCTGCGCGCGGGCGTTGCCGGTGCTGGTGGCGAGGTGCTCGAAGCTCACGGCCAGGGCGAGGAACTCACCCAGGCTGTCCCAGCGCAGGTGGTTTTCCTTCAGCAGCTGCTGGACGTGCTTCGGCGCGGAGCCGCCGGCGCCGGTTTCGAAGAGGCCGCCGCCGTTGATCAGCGGGACCACGGAGAGCATCTTGGCGCTGGTGCCGAGCTCCAGGATCGGGAACAGGTCGGTGAGGTAGTCGCGGAGCACATTGCCGGTGACCGAAATGGTGTCCTCGCCCTTGCGGATGCGCTCCAGCGTGAAGGCGGTGGCCTCGTTCGGGGCCATGATGGCGATCTTCAGGCCCTCGGTGTCGTGGTCCTTCAGGTATTCCTCGACCTTGGCGATCATCTGGGCGTCGTGGGCGCGGCCCCTGTCCAGCCAGAAAACGGCCGGCATGGCGGAGGCGCGGGCACGGGTGACGGCCAGCTTGACCCAGTCGCGGATCGGCACATCCTTGGTCTGGCAGGCGCGCCAGATGTCGCCGGGGGCAACCTGGTGTTCAATCAGCACGGTCCCGGCGTCGTCGACGATCTGGACGGTGCCGGCGGCGGTGATCTCGAAGGTCTTGTCGTGGCTGCCGTATTCCTCCGCGGCCTGGGCCATGAGGCCGACGTTCGGGACGGTGCCCATGGTGGTCGGGTCGAAGGCTCCGTGGGCGCGGCAGTCGTCGATGACGACCTGGTAGATGCCGGCGTAGCTGCTGTCCGGGAGGACGGCGAGCGTGTCGGCTTCCTGCCCGTCGCGGCCCCACATGTGGCCGGAGCTGCGGATCATGGCCGGCATCGAGGCGTCGACGATGATGTCGGAAGGCACGTGCAGGTTGGTGATGCCCTTGTCGGAGTCGACCATGGCGAGCTCGGGTCCGTCGTTGAGGCCCTTGGTGATGAGGGCCTCGACGTCGCCACGGATGTCCTCGGGGAGGTCCTGGAGGCCGTTGAGGATGGAGGCGAGTCCGTTGTTCGGGCTCAGGCCGGCGGCGGCGATCTGCTTGCCGTAGGTGCCGAAGAGTTCGGAGAAGTACGCCGTGACGACGTGGCCGAAGATGATCGGGTCGGAGACCTTCATCATGGTGGCCTTCAGGTGGGCGGAGAACAGCACGCCCTCTTCCTTGGCCCGGGCCACCTGGGCTGCGAGGAACGCGTCCAGCGCGGCGGCGCGCATCACGGTGCCGTCGATGACCTCGCCGGCCAGGACGGGGAAGGACCGCTTCAGGACCTTGACCGTGCCGTCTTCCTTGACGAACTGGATCTTGATGTTGGTGTCGGCCCCGACGACGACGGACTTCTCATTGTCGCGGAAGTCATCGGTGCCCATGGTGGCGACGTTGGTCTGCGAATCCGGGCTCCAGGCTCCCATGCTGTGCGGGTTCTGCCGGGCGTAAGCCTTGACCGAGAGCGGTGCGCGGCGGTCGGAGTTGCCTTCGCGGAGCACCGGGTTGACGGCGGAGCCCTTGATCTTGTCGTAGCGGGAGCGGATGTCCGTCTCCTCGTCCGAGGAAGGGTTGTCCGGGTAATCCGGCAGCGCATAGCCCTTGCCCTGGAGTTCCGCGACGGCTGCCTTCAACTGGGGCACCGAGGCGCTGATGTTGGGAAGCTTGATGATGTTGGCTTCCGGGTTCTTGGCCAGGGCGCCGAGTTCGGCCAGGGCATCACTGACCCTCTGCTCTTCGGTGAGGTAGTCGCCGAAAGTGGCGATGATGCGGCCGGCCAGCGAGATGTCGCGGGTCTCCACTTCCACACCGGCCGTAGACGCGAACGCCTCGACGATCGGCAAGAACGAATAGGTAGCCAGCATCGGCGCTTCGTCGGTGTGGGTATAGATAATCTTGGCCATTGCTCGGGCGTCTCCTGAAAGTCTGCGGATATCCGGAATCGGGTGTTAGTTCGACACCTCTAACTTACCCGAGGTGGCCGGATTGGCTCTTCCCGGCGTCGGACGCGGGCCCTCCATGACGCCGCCACCCACCGGACATGCCCTCCGCCGGGCCTCCCCTGGTTGCTGCCGCGCACCGCATCAGCACCGGGGACATGCCCTCCGCTCAGGCCCGGGCCTGGACATATTCCCCTTATGCCCGGTCCCGGGCACAAGAAATGGACATGCCCCCCGGGGAGGGGAGGGCATGTCCATTCGGACCCCTAGAGGAAGAGCCAGAGGAAGCCAGAGGAAGCCAGAGGAAGCCCGTGGCTAGTGGAAGAAGTGCCGGGCCCCGGTGAAGTACATGGTGATGCCGGCGGCGTTGGCCGCGGCGACGACTTCCTCGTCCCGGACGGATCCGCCGGGCTGGACGACGGCGCGGACGCCGGCGTCGATCAGGATCTGCAGGCCGTCGGCGAACGGGAAGAACGCGTCCGAGGCTGCCACGGCGCCGCGGGCGCGCTCGGGGGCACCGCTGGCGCCCGGTTCCGCCGTAACGGCCGCAGCCCCACCGGCGCCGTCGACGTCGGACTGTACCGCGACGCCGAGGGTGTTGGCGCGCTCAACGGCGAGGCGGCAGGAATCGAGCCGGTTCACCTGGCCCATGCCGATACCCACCGCGGCGCCCTCGGAGGCGAGCAGGATGGCGTTGGACTTGGCCGCGCGACAGGCGGTCCAGGCGAAGGTGAGGTCGGCCAGCGTTGCGGCATCGGCGGCGTCGCCGGCGGCGAGGGTCCAGTTGGCCGGGTTGTCGCCCTCGGCGTCGACCTTGTCCGTGGCCTGCACGAGCATGCCGCCGGAGACCTGGCGGAACTCGGTCGGGTAGCGGCCGTAGCCCTCGGGCAGCGTCAGGAGTCGGATGTTTTTCTTCTTGGACAGGATCTCCACGGCCTCGTCCTCGAAACCGGGGGCGATGACGACCTCGGTGAAGATGCCGGCCACCGTGCTGGCCATGCCGGCGGTGACGGTGCGGTTGGCCGCGATCACGCCGCCGAATGCGGAGACCGGGTCGCAGGCGTGGGCCTTGGCGTGGGCGTCGGCGATCGGGTCGGCAGCGTCAGCCGAGCCCGTGGCCACGCCGCAGGGGTTGGCGTGCTTGATGATGGCCACGGCCGGCCCGGCGAAGTCGAACGCGGCGCGCAGGGCGGCGTCGGCGTCGACGAAGTTGTTGTAGCTCATCGCCTTGCCGTGCAACTGGTCGGCCTGCGCGATGCCGGCGGGGGCGGCCTTGTCCGCATACAGCGCCGCCTGCTGGTGCGGGTTTTCGCCGTAGCGCAGGACCTCGGAGCGTTCCAGCGCGAGGCCGGCGTAGGCGGGCCAGTCGATGACGCCGTCGCCGTCCTCGTCCCGGAACTGGCTCGCCGTCCAGGTCGCCACGGCGGTGTCGTAGGCCGCGGTGTGCGCGAAGGCCTTGGCGGCGAGCCGGCGTCGGGTCTTCAGGTCAAAGCCGCCCGAGGCGGCGGCCCTGACGACGTCGCCGTAGGAGGACGGGTCCACCACAATGGCGACGGCGGCGTGGTTCTTCGCTGCGGAGCGCACCATCGCGGGGCCGCCGATGTCGATCTGCTCGACGACGTCGTCCTGCGCGGCGCCGGACTTCACGGTCTCCACGAACGGGTAGAGGTTCACGACGACGAGGTCGAACGGCTCGATGTCCATGTCCGCGAGGGTCTGCATGTGGGCGGGGACGCGGCGGTCCGCGAGGATGCCGCCGTGCACGCGCGGGTGCAGGGTCTTGACACGGCCGTCAAGCATTTCCGGGGAGCCGGTGACTTCCTCGACTTCCTGCACCGGGATGCCGGCGGCGGCGATCTTCTTGGCGGTGGAGCCCGTGGAGACGATCTTGACGCCTGCCTCGTGCAGGCCCTTCGCGAGTTCCTCCAGACCGGTCTTGTCGTAGACCGAAACGAGGGCCCGGCGGATGGGAACACGGTCGATGGTTACACGGTCAGGCTGCGTAAGGCTCACAAAGGTCTCCGTCTTATCTCGCGGCAGCGCCGCAGGTGGTGGGATGGGGCCAGTTTATCGCGTCGCCGCGCCGGGACCTCCCGCGCGGCGGAGTACGCGCCGGACCGGGCGCCGGAGTTCGCGCCGGAGTTCGCGCCGGAGTGGGCGCCGGAGTGCGCGCCGGAGTGGGCGCCGGAGTGGGCGGCCTGCCCGGGGACCGCCGCCTGCCCGTAGAGTTTTCCCAGGAGGCTGAGATGAATACGTACACCACTGTGCCCAGCGGCGAACAGGTGGTCCAGGAACTGCCGTGGCGGTGGCGGGTCCAGGGCCGGATTTTCCTGATCGGCGGCCTGGGCTTCATGTTTGATGCCTGGGATGTGACGCTCAACGGCATCCTGATTCCGCTGCTGTCCAAGCACTGGTCACTGGGTCCCGGCGACGCCGCCTGGATCGGCGCCTCGAACCTGATCGGCATGGCCCTGGGCGCCTTCGTCTGGGGCACCATCGCGGACACGATCGGTCGCAAGAAGGCCTTCACCGCGACGCTGCTGATCTTCTCGCTGTTCACCGTGCTGGGCGCGTTCTCGCCCGACTTCCTCTGGTTCTGCGTGTTCCGTTTCATGGCAGGCTTCGGCCTGGGCGGCTGCATCCCGGTGGACTACGCGCTGGTGGGCGAGTTCACTCCCCGCCGGCAGCGCGGCCGGGTCCTGACCGCGATGGACGGCTGGTGGCCGGTGGGGGCGGCGCTGTGCGGCTTCGTGTCCGCCGGGCTCGTGGCGGCGTTCGCCGACTGGCGGCTGACCATGCTCGTGATGGTGCTCCCGGCGCTGCTGGTGTTCTGGATCCGGCGCAGCGTCCCGGAATCCCCCCTGTTCCTGATCCGCAAGGGCCGCCGCGAGGAGGCCGCCGCCGTGATCGATGGCCTGGTCGCTGCCACCGGCGCCGAGCCCCGCGCCTACAGCCTGCCCGCGCCGCAGGACGCGCCGCGGCTCTCCGCCGGCAGCGCGTGGACGCAGCTGCGCCTGCTGTGGCAGTTCAGCTGGAAGATCACGACGGCGGCCTGGGCGCTGTTCTTCAGCATCCTGCTGGTCTATTACCTGTCGCTGACGTGGATGCCCCGGATCCTGATCGGTGCCGGCTTCAAGGACTACGCGGCGTTCCTCACGACGGCGTCGATGTCCGCCGTCGGGCTCCTCGGCGTGGTGGTGGCCGGCCTGCTCGTGGAGCGCGTGGGCCGGAAGTGGATCCTGGCCATCACCGGTCCGCTGTCCGCGCTGACGCTGGTGATCGTCGCGGTGGTGGTGGACATCCCGACGGCGGCCGTGTTCTGGCTGCTCGTCTTCGGCTTCGTGGTGCAGGTGGCCATCCCCGTGCTGTACACGTACGTGTCCGAGCTGTACCCGACGGAGCTGCGCGGTTCGGGCTTCGGCTGGGCCTCGACGTTTTCGCGGCTCGGCGCCGGGTTCGGGCCGGTGGTCTTCGCGGCGGTCCTGTGGCCTGAACTGGGGCTGGCGACGTCGTTCGCCCTGGCCGGGGGCCTGGTGCTGCTGTCCGTGCTGTGGATGGCGTTCTTCTCCCCCGAGACCAAGCAGCGCCGCCTCGAGTAGGAGTCCCTCCTTATCCTCAACCCAACTGACTCGCAGCAGGGGCCTTTCTGAGGGTTCATGACGGCCCCTGCTGCGAGCTAGTGTTCCGTGTTAATGGTTTGTTTGCGTTTCATCTTGCCCAATAGATACTCCGCGGACTTGGTCCAGGTGAACGGTTTGGCGTCCTTGTTGTAGTTTTCGATGTACCGCTCCATG
>NZ_JAGPOT010000079.1 GCF_018224015.1 Pseudarthrobacter albicanus | reverse complement strand
GCCCGGTCCCATTCCGAACCCGGAAGCTAAGACCCACAGCGCCGATGGTACTGCACCCGGGAGGGTGTGGGAGAGTAGGTCACCGCCGGACATAAATTAAACACGGTCGAGAGCCCCCAACCACACGGTTGGGGCTCTCCCGCATTTAAACCCAAACCACAAAACCCGCCAAACCACAAAACCCTCCCCCACCTCCCGCACCGAAACGACCCACCCTCCCTCACCTCCCGCAGGGAAACGACCCGCCCTCCCTCACCTCCCGCAGGGAAACGACCCACCCTCCCGCAGATTCCGCACCGGAACCCCGGACGCTCCCTCGGCCCCTGCACCTCCCGGCGCCGGCCCGACAAGATCTCAGGGAGCGTCGACCCGGAACCTGCGGAACGTGAGGGAGCGTCAGCTGGTGGCCCGATTTCACCCCCGAAAGCGGCCGATTCGGGTGATTTTCCCCAAAAAAGGCCGAAAACACGCGGAATTTGCGGTCTCTGCCCTGCCAAGCTGGTAAGTTTTCGAACAGTGACTTGTACGCACGCCGTGTGCAGGCTCCAGAAATCATGACCGTCCAGGAGGACATAAATGGCTAAGAACCGTAGTGAACTTGTTGCAGAGGTAGCAGGCAAGGCCGGCACCAGCCAGGCAGCCGTCAACTCCGTGCTCGATGCACTGTTCGAGGTTTTCGAGACCTCTGTCGCCGCGGGCGAAAAGATCACGATCCCGGGCTGGCTCGCAGTTGAGCGCACCGACCGTGCGGCCCGCACCGGCCGCAACCCGCAGACCGGCGAAACCATCCAGATCGCCGCCGGCCACAGCGTCAAGCTGACCGCCGGCTCCAAGCTGAAAGCTGCAGTGGCCAAGAAGAAGTAGTCTTCTTCCCGGATGCTTGAAAGGAGCGGCAACCCCAGGGTTGCCGCTCCTTTCGCATCGAGCGGCATTGCAACCGGTGCGACCCGCCGTCTATGCCGATTCGGCGTGCAGGCAGGCGTAGCGGACAATGGACTTGTGCCTTCAGCAGCAGAATCCTCTTCCCCAGCCGCAGCGCCAAACCCCAGCGGGGGTGCGCGGGGCCCTGTTGCCGGCCCGGCCGGGATCACCCGCCCCTGGCAGCTCGCCGGCCTTGCCGCGCTGTTTCTGGGACTTGCAGCGGCCCTGCTCTTCTCCGGCGCCGCAGCCGCCCGTGGCGTCTCGGACCCCGGCGCCCTGGTCCGCTGGGGATTGCCGGTGAGCAAAGCGATCCACAACGTCTCCCTGGCCACCGTGATCGGCGGCCTGATTTTCGCCGTCGCCATCCTGCCGCGGACCCTGAACGGCTCGCGGTCCAAAGACCGGGACGCTTCGGAGCATCCGGCCTTCACCCGTGCGTTGGCTATCTCCGCGGCCGCCGGCGCCGCTTGGACACTCTCCGCGATCGCCGTGCTGGTCCTGGGGTACGCGGACATCGCCGGTCAAGGGATATCCGGCGACCCCGAGTTCACCCGGTCCCTGGTCTACTTCATGACGGATATCGAGACCGGCCGGGCCTGGCTGACTGTGGTCATCATCGCTGCCGTGGTCACCACCGCACTCTTCGGGGTCCGCTCCCGCGGCGCACTGGCAGCAACCCTGCTGCTCTCGCTGATGGGGCTGGTACCCGCGGCGCTGATCGGCCACTCGTCCAGCTCCAGCGACCACGAAGGTGCGATCAACTCCCTCGGCCTTCACCTGGTGGGAGTATCGGCATGGGTCGGCGGCATCATCATGCTCGCGCTTCTCTCCGGGACCCTCACCGGCACTGGGGCCGGCGCCGGCGCCAGCGCCAGCGCCGGGTCCAGCGCCAGGTCCGGCACCCTCACCAAGGCCGCAGGCAACCCTGACATCACGGAACCGACGCTCCGCCGGTTCTCCGCCCTGGCCGGCTTCGCCTTTGCCCTGGTCTTCGCCTCCGGCGTGGTCAATGCCAGCATCCGCGTCACCAATTGGGGGGACCTCTTCGGCTCGTCCTACGGGCAGCTGATCCTGGCCAAGGCCGCCGCGACCCTGGTGCTTGGCGGCATCGGCCTGATGCACCGCCGCTGGGTCATTCCGCAGCTGGGTGACCGCGCAGTGGGCAGATCCGCGCGCAGGCTGCTGTGGCAGCTGGTGCTCGCGGAACTGATCATCATGGGGGCGACGTCGGGTATCGCCGTCGCGCTCGGCCGCTCCGCCCCGCCGAAACCCACGACCTTCGCCCCCGACGCTTCCCCGGCCTTCATCCTGTCCGGCTACGACCTGCCGCCTGAACTGACACCCGATCGGTGGCTTACCGAATGGCGCCTCGACTGGCTCTGGGTCGCCGTCGCTCTCTTTGGCCTCGTGGCCTATTTCCTCGGCATCCGGAAGGTCCTGAAGCGCGGGGACTCCTGGTCCTGGTTCCGGTCCATCAACTGGGTGATCGGTCTCGTTCTCCTGACCTACGTGACGTCCGGCCCGCCGTCGGTCTATGGCCGTGTGCTGTTCTCGGCGCACATGGTGGACCACATGGCGCTGACCATGGTGGCCCCGCTCTTCCTCGTGCTGGGAGCCCCCGTCACCCTGGCGTTGCGGGCGCTGACGCCGCGGCGGGACAGTTCCCGCGGGCCGCGTGAATGGCTGCTGATCTTCGTGCACTCGAAGTTCTCCCAGCTCGTGACGCACCCGTTGTTCGCCGCGGCCAACTTCGCCGGCTCGATCGTCCTCTTCTACTACTCGGACGCGTTCGGTTACGCGATGCGGGACCATGTGGGCCACGAGCTGATGAACCTGCACTTCGCCCTCACCGGCTACATCTTCGTGCTGACCATGATCGGCACCGATCCGCTGCCGCGCCGCGCGCCCTACCCCATGCGGCTGCTGCTCCTGCTGGCCACGATGGGCTTCCACGCCTTCTTCGGCGTCGCGATCATGGGCGGGACCGGGCTGCTTGCCGCGGACTACTTCGGCAACCTCGGCCGGACCTGGGGCCCCTCGGCCCTGTTGGACCAGCAAATGGGCGGCGCCGTGGCCTGGGGCATCGGCGAAGTGCCCACACTGCTGGTGGCGATCGGCGTCGCCGTCATGTGGTCCCGTTCGGATGCGCGCGAGTCCAAACGCACCGACCGGGCGGCGGACAGGAATAACGACGCCGATCTCACTGCTTACAACGATATGTTTGCCAAGCTGGCGGAGCGTGATGCCAGGCTGGACGAACGCAACTCAAAGCTGGAAGGACGCTGATGAGCGAAACCGTACGCACCCACCTCCGGGTCCGGGCCTCCGAACTGGTCGGCCGCAACTGGCTGAACACCGGCGGCCAGTCCTTGGACCTCGAATCCCTGCGCGGCAAGATTGTGCTGCTGGATTTCTGGACGTTCTGCTGCATCAACTGCCTGCATGTGCTGGACGAACTCCGCCCGCTCGAACAGCAGTACTCGGACGTCCTGGTGACCGTCGGCGTGCACTCGCCCAAGTTCGAGCACGAGGCCGATCCGGTGGCGCTGGCCGCGGCCGTGGAACGCTACGAGATCCGCCACCCGGTCCTGGACGATCCCGAGCTGGACACCTGGAAGGCATACACCGCCCGTGCGTGGCCCACCCTGGTGGTCATCGACCCCGAGGGCTACATCGTGGCCCACCTCTCCGGTGAAGGCCACGCGGACGGCCTCGCCGTGCTCATCCCCGAACTGATCGCCGAGCACGAGGCCAAGGGCACCCTGCACCGCGGCGACGGCCCCTATGTGGCTCCGGAGCCGACGTCGGGCACCCTGCGGTTCCCGGGCAAGGCCCTGTACCTCCCCGCCGGACGCGGTATCGGAACCGCGCCCGACGCCGGTTCCTGGCTCGTCACGGACACCGGCCACCACCGCCTGGTGGAACTGTCGACCGACTTCCAGACAGTCCTTGGGACCTACGGCGCCGGCGAAAAAGGCCATGCCGACGGCAACGCCGCCACCGCCCGGTTCAACGAGCCGCAGGGCCTTCTGCTGCTCCCGGAGGACGTCGCGGCGGAAACCGGCTACGACGTCGTCATTGCCGACTCGGTGAACCACCGGCTGCGCGGGCTATCGCTCGCCGTCGGAACCGTCAGCACCCTCGCCGGCAACGGGATCCAGCGGCTGCTCGAGACCGGCCCGGCCCGGGTGGATGAAGAGGGCGCCGCCTTCGGCGCCCGGCTCGAAGCCGATCCGCTCTCGGTGTCGCTGAGCTCCCCCTGGGACGTCGTGTGGTCCGGCAGGCTCAACGCCGTGCTGGTCGCGATGGCCGGCGTGCACCAGATCTTCAGCTTCGACCCCGTTTCCGGCGCCGTGGCCATCATTGCCGGCAACGGGCTCGAGGGACTGCTGGACGGCCCGGCCACCGAAGCCTGGTTCGCCCAGCCCTCCGGCCTCGCCGAGGACGCCGCCGGCAACATCTGGGTCGCTGATTCCGAGACCTCGGCCCTGCGCAAGCTGGTGATCGGCGACGCCGGGAGCATCGCCGTGGAAACAGCCGTGGGCAAGGGGCTGTTCGACTTCGGTTTCCGCGACGGCCCGGCCGCTGAGGCCCGGCTGCAGCACCCACTCGGCGTCACCGTGCTGCCCGACGGCTCGGTGGCGATCGCCGACACCTACAACGGGGCCGTGCGCCGCTACGACCCCGCCTCAGGCACCGTCTCCACCCTGGCGCGCGGGCTGTCCGAACCCTCCGACGTGATTGTGGACCACACGCACGTTGCCGGTTCGGAGCCGCTGCTGGTGGTAGTCGAGGCGAACAAGCACCAGCTGGTCTACGTGCCGATCCCGAAGGAAGCGCAACAGGTGGACGAGGGCGCGGCGCAGACCCACCGGCCCAAGAGCCCAGTGGCCCCGGGCCTGCTCGAGCTCACGGTCCGCTTCACCGCGCCGACCGGGCAGAAACTGGACGACCGCTGGGGCGATCCCACCCAGCTGAAGATCTCCTCGACCCCGCCGGGGCTGCTGCTGGCCGGCGGCGGAACCTCGGTGGGCCTGCTCCGCACGCTGGAGCTCGCCGCCGACATCCCCGAGGGCGTGCTGCACATCACCGCCCGCGCCGCGGCCTGCGACGGCCCCGAAGACGCGGACGGCGAGATCCCGGACCACGCCGCCTGCCACCTGTACCAGCAGGACTGGGGCATCCCGGTGCTGCTGGCGGCCGACGGCGACACGGAGCTGGTGCTGGACCTGCGCGGCATGGACTGACTTCGGGGCGGCTGGCGGCTGTTGTCCGTGACCGGAGCGTCACGCGCAGCAGCCTTTTGGCTTCAGGCGGGCCCGGCGGCCTGCCTCGGCACGCTTGGGGATCGACGACGCCGCGCTGGGCGCCACCACGGTGAGTGCACCGGCGCTGCCGGAGTCAAGAGTGTGCCGGGCGTGACGCCCGCCATGAAACCGGCCACGCAGCAGCCCCGGCGGTTCAGTAGCTCAGCGGTTCAGTAGCTCAGGAGCGGCGTGAGCTTGATGGTGTCCGCCTCGATGTCCAGGCGGGTCGTGAAGCTGAAATCGTGGACCGCATTGAGGTCGGTGAGGGCGCCGGTGAACAGGTCTACCTGCCGGGCCTTGATCCGCGCCTTGCCGTCCAGCGGTGCCACCACCCAGCGTCCGCCGAAGGGTTCAATCCGGACGGGGGGGTATTGGGTGATGCTCCAGTCGATGGTCCCGTCGATCACGCGGTTGTTCGTGGCGTGGTAGAACGGGCAGTCGGGCTGGAGTTTTTGCTGTTTGCCAGCCTCGGCGGCACAGGAATCGAGGAACTCCTTGACCTTGCCGCTCACGGCATCCTTCAGCGCGGGAGTGGCTTCGGTCAGGAGGTTCAGCGGTGCCGCGGGCGCCTCCCTGCTGGACAGCGTGGCCCGGGTGGGCGGCGCGGAGAAATACTGCCCGTTGAGGGTGGCCTCGTACTCGCCCGGGTAGAAAACCGCGAAGGAGTTGCGGCCGTTGGGCATGTTCACCGGCACGCCGTTGAGGGTGGCCTCGCTGGAATTGACCACGGTGACGTCCAGCACCGGAAGCGCGGCCGGGACGAAGGACCACTTGTGGAAGAACAGCCATTCCGTGCTGGAGCGCTCGAGCAGGAAATCGGTGTGCAGCCGGCTGCCGTCAATCGTGTAGTCAACCGGGACCATGACCTGGTTCCCGCCCCGTTCCACCGCGGCGCCGAACTCCACGCCCGTGGTCCGTGCCGCGGCCGTCTGCAGCGCCGTTCCGTCGAGCATGGCGGCGTTGCTCTGCGGCACCGAGGCATGCAGCAGGCCGAGTGCTTTCTCACCCTCGCCCTTCTGCAAAGCGTCAAAATACTCGCGCACGGGCTGCTGCGGGCTCGCGATGGAGTCGTTCACCAGGTTGACGGCGACGATGCCCGCGGCCACGGCAAGCATCAGGCCCAGCAGCCACCCTGCTGCGGTCCTGACCAACGACTGACTCATTTGCACGTACCTTACGTTACCTGCACGCCGCAGGATTACCGCTGTCACGGGCGCCCCTTGACATGCGGTACCGCGGCCGGACCGGGCCCGACGCCGTGGCTCACGCGGGCTGGCAGCCGGCGGTCCCGGCTCCCGCAGGGGTTCGCCGCCCCGGGGACCTAACGGCGGCGGCGCTTGGGGGCGGTGCCGAAGACCCCGCGGAGCAGCTCCCTGCCGAGCTGGGTACCCAGCGAACGGGCCATGCTCTTGAGGCCGCCACCGAGGGCACCCCCCAGGATGCCGGCGAGGTCGCCGACCATGCTTCCGTTGTCCTGCTGGGACTGCCGCGGGGCGGCACGCTCGGGTTCCCTGGCCCTCTCGGGGGCCGGTGCGGGCCGGCTGCTGGGGCGGCCCAGAATCTCTTCCTCGATCCGTCGGGCGTCGGCGTCGACGTCGTTCGGGTCAAAGGCGCCGCCGCCCTGCGCAACGGAACGCCCCGCAGCGGATCGCTCCGCAGCGGCCGGACCGGCGTCGTCGTGACCCGCCTTGCCGGTGATCTTCTCGTAGGCGGACACGTTGTCCACGGCCGTGCCGTACTTGGGGAGCAGGGCGGAGCCGGCCACGGTGCTTGAGACCAGGGCTGCGGCGCTGGGGCCCATGACCGATTCCGGGGCCCGCAGCCGGGTCAGCGCCACGGGGGTCGGTGCGCCCTCCTCATTCATGACCGTGATGACGGCCTCGCCGATTCCCGCCGAGGTGAGCGTCTCCTCGAGGTCGTAGTCGCTGATCGGGAAGGTCGAAATCGTTGCCTTCAGGGCCTTGGCGTCCTCGGGGGTGTACGCGCGCAAGGCGTGCTGCACCCGGTTGGCGAGCTGGCCCAGCACATCGGCCGGGACGTCTTTGGGAGTCTGGGTGACGAAGAAGATGCCCACCCCCTTGGACCGGATGAGCCGCACGGTGGTGGTGATGGCGTCCAGGAAGGCCCTCGAGGCGCCGTTGAACAGCAGGTGTGCCTCGTCCAGGAAGAACACGAGCTTGGGCTTGTCCAGGTCGCCGGCCTCCGGGAGTTCCTCGAAGAGGTCTGCGAGCAGCCACATCAGGAAGGTCGAGAACAGCACCGGCCTGGTCTGCAGCGTGGGCAGTTCAAGGCAACTCACGACGCCGCGGCCGTCCGGGGCGGTGCGCAGCAGTTCGGCGGTGTCGAACTCGGGTTCGCCGAAGAACTTCTCCATGCCCTGCGCGTCGAGCGTGATCAGTTCGCGGAGGATGACGCCGGCGGTGGCCTTGGAGAGGCCGCCGAGTTCCTCGAGCTCGTCCTTTCCCTCGTCCGAGGTGAGGAATTGGATGACGGCGCGCAGGTCCTTCAGGTCGATCAGTTCCAGGTTGTTCGTGT
This sequence comes from Pseudarthrobacter albicanus, assembly GCF_018224015.1. GTDB lineage: Bacteria > Actinomycetota > Actinomycetes > Actinomycetales > Micrococcaceae > Arthrobacter > Arthrobacter albicanus. Next base: position 28,822 of record NZ_JAGPOT010000079.1, on the reverse strand, counting down.
CCGCGAAGTGGAAGACCAGCTGCAGGCTGGATTCCTGGGTCTCGTTGAGCTCCATGATGCGGGAGAGCAGGATGGGGCCGAAGGACGTGATGGTGGCGCGGACCGGAATGCCGTTGCCGTCGCCGCCGAGGGCCAGGAATTCCACCGGGAACGTCTTGCCGGACCACGGCTGGCCGATGCTTTCCGTGCGCGTGAGGAGCTTTTCGCTGCCGGTGGCGGCCGTGGCCAGCCCCGAGAGGTCGCCCTTGATGTCCGCCAGGAACACCGGCACCCCCGCAGCGGAAAGCTGCTCGGCCATCATGTGCAGGGTGACCGTCTTGCCGGTGCCGGTGGCTCCGGCCACCAGTCCGTGCCTGTTCATCATGGCCAGCGGCAGCCGGACGGGCGCCTCTTTGTGGAGCTCGCCGTCGATAATCGCGGCTCCCAGCTCGATCGTGGGACCCTCGAGGGTGTACCCCTTCTGGATCGTGGCGACTTTATCTGCAGTGGACTTGATAGCCATGCCGCTAGCATAGCCGGGTCCGGGGACGCCGGACCCGGGCGCGGCTGCCGATATTCGGCGAGTTTAGTCCGGGATTCGTCCAAGGCCCGGCGTAGACTGCGGCATGGCCACATCAATGTTGAAGACGGTACTGACAGTTGTCACCACGTTGGGTCTTGTCCTCCTGGGCAGCGGCCCGGCGACGGCGGCCCCCGCCCGCTCCTCCGACCCCGTGGGCATCGACGTGTCCTGGCCGCAATGCGGCAAAACCCTTCCCAAGCAGCCGGCGTTCGCGATCGTCGGCGTCAACAACGGCCTCGCCAACACCACGAACCCATGCCTGGCGTCGGAGCTGGCATGGGCCAACACGGCAAAGTCGCCCGCCGTGACGTCACAACCGAGAGTCGCGCTCTACGTCAACACCGCCAACCCCGGTCTGCAGGGATCCTGGTGGCCCACCTCGAACACGTACGGGGGCACGGCAGTCGCCAACCCCTATGGGACGTGCACTAGTGCCGCCCAGGACTTCAAGGCGTGTTCCTACATGTACGGCTACGCGAAGGCCTACGACGACGCCAATCTGCGCGGGGTGAGCAACCCGGCGTCGTATCTCTGGTGGCTTGACGTGGAAACAGGAAACACCTGGCAGTCCGACAAGGCGGCCAACGTCGCCGACCTTGAGGGCATGACCGCCTACTTCGGGAGCATCGGTGCCCCGGTGGGCCTGTACTCAACCGGCTTACAGTGGGGGCAGATTGCCGGTTCCGTCCCGTCCAGCAGCCCGCTGGCCGGATTGCCCAGCTGGCTTGCCGGGGCGCGGTCATTGTCCGGAGCCAAGTCAAACTGCTCGCTGCCCGGGCTGACCCCGCGCAGCATCGTGGCCGTGACGCAATATGTCTCCGCAGGGCTCGACTACGACTTCGCGTGCCCCTAAGGGCCGATGCCCTCTACGGGTGCCGCCACGAGGCCGGCCGGAAACGAAATAACAGCGCAGAAATAACCCGGGCACCGCCGTCGTTGACCACAGTGTGCCCGCGCCGGATTCGGTGCGGGGCCTGACTGACTCTTGACGCACTGCTCCGCTACGAAAGGCCGGCTTTTCCGTGACTGTTCCGCTTTCCATCCTTGACCTGGCAACCATCGGGAAGGGACAGACGGCGGCGGAGAGCCTTGCCGGAAGCGTGGCCATGGCGCAGAGCGCCGAGAGGCTTGGCTACCGCCGCATCTGGTACGCCGAGCACCACAACATGTCCGCCATCGCCTCCTCCGCCACCAGCGTGCTGATCGCCCACATCGCCGCCCACACGGAGACCATCCGCCTCGGCGCCGGCGGCGTCATGCTGCCCAACCACTCGCCCCTGACCATCGCCGAGCAGTTCGGGACCCTGGAAACCCTGCACCCGGGACGGATCGACCTGGGCGTGGGCCGTGCTCCCGGCAGCGACCAGAACACGATGCGGGCGCTGCGCCGCGATCCGATGTCATCGGACAGCTTCCCGCAGGACGTGCTGGAGCTCCAGGGCTACCTGACGGGTCCCACCCGGATCCCGGGCGTGGAGGCGGTCCCGGGCAAGGGCACCAACGTGCCCCTTTACATCCTGGGCTCCTCGCTTTTCGGCGCCAGGCTCGCCGCCCAGCTGGGCCTGCCGTATGCCTTCGCCTCGCACTTCGCACCGAACGCGCTGCAGGACGCCGTCTCCCTGTACCGCCGGGAGTTCAAGCCGTCCGCGCAACTGGATGCCCCGCACGTCATCGCCGGGGTCAACGTGATCGCCGCGGACTCGGCCGCGGAGGCGCAGGCAATCTTCCAGGACACCAAGCGCGCCCGGATTTCGCTGTTCTTCGGCAACGGCCGCGTGTTCAGCGACGACGAGGCGGACATGATCCTGGATTCCCCGCAGGGCCAGCACACGGCGCAGATGATGAGGTACTCCGCCGTCGGTACCCCCGACGCCGTGATCGAGTACCTGGATGAGTTCACCGCCCACGCCGACGCCGACGAGCTGATCGTGGCGCACCAGAGCACCGGCACCGGAGCGCGGCTGCGCTCCGTGGAGCTGCTGGCGCGGGCCGCCGGGCTGGTGCGGGCGTAGCAGGGGCGGTTATTCTTCCCGGCGGGCGCCGGCCGAGGCGCTGACGGGAAAAACGCGGGGGGCCGTGAAGCCTGCGCGGGCGAATTCCCGGGCGATTCCGTCCTTGACTCTGGGGGTGTCGCTGTTGCGGACCAGGGCGATCGCAGCCCCGCCGAATCCGCCGCCGGTCATGCGGGCGCCGAGGGCGCCGAAGGCCTGCGCGGCGGAGACGGCCAGATCCAGTTCCGGAGTGGAAATTTCAAAGTCGTCGCGCATGGACGCGTGCGATGCGTTGAGGAAAGGCCCGACGGCGGCCGGGCCTTCCGCCCGTAACGCAGCGACGGTGTCCAGCACCCGCTGGTTCTCGGTGACGACGTGGCGGACCCGGCGGAAGGTCTCTCCATCCAGCACCCCGGCTGCACGGGGAAGATCCTCGGGGCCGAGCGCCCGGAGGCTGGAGACGCCCATTGCCTTGGCGCCATCCTCGCAGGACCGGCGGCGGCTGGCATAGCCCCCGTCGGCGTGCGAGTGGCTCGTGCGGGTGTCGATGACGAGCAGCCCGAGCTCCGCGGCAGCAAAGCCAAGCGGAACGCTTTCCGCCTGCAGGCTCTGGCAGTCCAGCAGAAGGCCGTGATCGGGCTCGCCCAGCAGCGAGGCAGACTGGTCCATGATGCCGGTCGGGGCGCCGACGACCCGATTTTCGGCCAGCTGGCCGATCCTGGCCAGCGCCTGGCGCCCCAGGCCCAGCTTCCACAGCTCATTCAGGGCCAGGGCAACCGCGCACTCGACTGCGGCCGAGGAGGACAGCCCCGCTCCGGCCGGGACATCCGAGCTCAAGGCCAGATCGACGCCGGTGAGGGTGCCGGCGGGCGCGTCCTGCACGAGCGCCCAGGCCACGCCCAGCGGGTAGGCGGCCCAGCCCTTCAGGTCTTCCGGATTCAGCTTGTCCAGGTTCGACTCCACGACGCCGGAAAAGGCGCTGCTGGCGACCCGCAGGATTCGGTCCCCGCGGGAGCGCGCCGCCACGACGGTCCGCTTGTCGATGGCAATTGGAAAGGCGAAGCCATCGTTGTAGTCCGTGTGTTCACCGATGACGTTCACCCGTCCGGGCGCGGACCACGCTCCATCCGGGGCAACGCCGAACTCCCGGGTGAAGTAGTCGGTTCCTTGGCGCACAAGTCCCTCGCGCAGAAATCCGCTCATGGTTCGATGGCTTCCTTGAGCCGGGCGGCTGCGGTTTCCGGCGGGATGTCTGCGATGAACGCGCCCATCGCGGCCTCCGAACCGGCCAGGTATTTGAGCTTGGTTTCCTCGCGCCGCGGCGACGTCAGCTGGAGCATCAGCCGTATGTCGTCCCGGTGTGCATGGACGGGGGCCTGGTGCCACGCGGAGATGTAGGGGGTCGGCGTCGCGTAGAGGGCGTCCACGCCGCGCAGGAGCCGGCCGTACAGCCGGGAGAACTCGTCGCGTTCCTCAGAGGTGGTGGCTGCCAGGTCCGGGACGTGCCGGTGCGGCAGGACGTGGACCTCCAGCGGCCAGCGCGCCGCAAACGGAACGAAGGCGGTCCAATGTTCGCCTTGGAGCACCAGCCGCTCGGACTTCTGCTCGAAGTTCAGGACATCTTCGAAGAGCGGGCCGCCATACGTCTGGACCGAGCGGATGAGCTGGGCTGTGCGGGGCGTGATGAAGGGGTAGGCATAGATCTGCCCGTGCGGATGGTGCAGCGTCACGCCGATGGCCTCGCCGCGGTTCTCGAAGGGGAAGACCTGCTGGACGCCCGGCAGCGCGGACAGGGCCCCCGTCCGGTCGGCCCAGGCCTCCACCACTGTCCGCATCCGGGACAGCGACACCCCGGCGAGGGACCCGGTGTGTTCGGGCGAGAAGCACACGACTTCGCAGCGGCCCACGGACTGCCGGCTGCGTCCGAGGCCGATCCTGGCCAGATCGTCAAGGCCGACGGGTGCTCCGGGGCCCGCCAGGCCGGGACCAAACGAAGGGGACTTGTTTTCGAAGACGGCCACATCGTAGGGGCTGGGGATCTCCGAGGGGTTGTCCGCCGAGGCCGGCGCCAGCGGATCCAGATGCGCGGGGGGAAGGACGATCCGGTTCTGGCGGGCCGAGGCCACCGAAATCCACTCGCCGGTCAGCACGTCCTGGCGCATGGCCGCTGTCGGCGGGCGTGGGGCCGGTTCGCGCAGATCCGGGGACCGCCCGGGGGAGAGGGTGGTGTCCGCGTCGTCGAAGTAGATGATGTCCCGCCCATCGGCGAGCTGATAGGAGCGCTTCATGATCTCACCCATGCTGGACGCGCCTCCCGCTGTTCCCGGAAATGCTGCCGGCACCCGCACCCGCACCCGCACCCGCACTCGGGGCGCTGCCGCCCGAGGCGCGGACGCTCAGGAGCAGGCCGTGTTCCGGGTTCAGGACGGGCATGGGTAAGCCTGACTCCGCCAGGAACCGGCCGCTCGCCTCAACTCCGGGCGAAAGCCAGGCCGGCGGGTGGACTTGGGTGAAGGTGGGTCCGCTCCCGGCAGCGGGATAGACGAGCTCCACCCGGTAGTTCTCCTCGGGCCGCAGCCCGGGGAGGGCCACCCGGCCGGGGACTTCGGAGAACGACGTCGCCACGGACACCAGCGCGAACAACGCTTCGGTGCCGTCATGGGAGACGACGCCGTGCAGCATCAACGAGGGATCCGGTTCGTCGGCGCGCACCATGCGCCCGCTGTGGAGCAGCCCGCGGTAGTCCTTGTAGAGCGCGATGGCTGCGGCGAGCCCGCTGCGTTCGGCTCCCTGGAGTTGGCGCACGTCCCATTCCAGGCCGAAGTGGCCGAACATGGCGGTGATGGCGCGGAAGGACAGGTCGTGGGTGCGCGCGGTGGTGTGCGATGTCGTCGGTCCGATGTGCGCTCCCACGAGCTCGGGCGGTACCACCACTTCGGTCCACCGCTGGATGGTCTGGCGTTCGAGGGCGTCGTTGCAGTCGGAGGCCCAGACCCGGTCGGTGCGCTCAAGGATGCCCAGGTCAACGCGCGCGCCGCCGGAGGAGCAGCTCTCGATTTCGACGCCGGGGTGGGCCTTCCGCAGCTCATCCAGGAGCCGGTAGACGGCCAGGGTCTGGGCGTGGACGGACGGGCTGCCCCCGTGTCCCATCTCGGTCAAATCCCTGTTCTGGTCCCATTTGAGGTAGCCGATCCGGTACTGGGTCAGGAGCGCGTCCAGCCGGTCGAAGACGTACTGCCACGCATCGGGGTTGACCAGGTCCAGGACCTGCTGGTGCCGCCACCGCTCCGGCAGCCGGGCAGAGGAGGTGCCGCCTGCGGAGCGTGGGGCCGGCCCCGCGATCCAGTCCGGGTGGGAGCGCGCAAGGTCCGAATCCTCGTTGACCATCTCCGGTTCAACCCACAGGCCGAATTCCATGCCGTGCGCGGTGACCGCGTCGATCAGCGGGGTGAGCCCGTCGGGCCAGAGTTCCTCGTCGACGTACCAGTCGCCAAGGCCGGCGTGGTCATTCCGGCGGCCCCGGAACCAGCCGTCGTCGAGCACATAGCGCTCGACGCCGAGGCTCGCGGCGGAATCGGCCAGCTCCAGCAGCGTGCCAAGCCGGTGGTCGAAGTAGACCGCCTCCCAGACGTTGAGCACCACGGGTCGGGGCTTGCCGGAACGGACCCCCGGATGGTGCGGGCGTCCGCGGAACCAGGCATAGAAGGCTTCGCTGATGCCGTCCAGGCCGGCGTCAGAGTAGGCGGCAAACAGCCACGGCGTCTCATAGCTGGACCCCGGGGCCAGGGTGATCTCGGCTGAGCCGAGCAGTTCCGAGGCGCCGATGACGGACCGGCCGTCCCCGATCGTCTCGACGAAACTTTCGTGGTCGCCGCTCCAGCCCAGGTGCACGGCCCAGACCTGTCCGTGGCGGTTGCCGAATCCGCCGGTTCCCGCGGCCAGCAGCAGCGAGGAATCATGGCCGGTGCGCCCGTGCCGGCCCGAGCGGACCCAGGTGCCTTGCCGCAGGGGAATCCGCTGCGGGTGGGCTTCGCGGCACCAGCGGCCGGTCAGGTCCAGGATCTCCGTAGCGGCACGTCCCACGGGGAGCACGGCGGCGAGTTCCTCGAGCCGGTAGGCGTCCGAACCGTCATTATGCAGGCGGTGCCGTAGCTGCAGCAGGCCGCCGTCGTTGATCCTGATCTCGGTGCTGAGCGTGACGCCGGCGTCGGGATCGGACTGCGTGACGACGGCGGAGCAGCCGTCGTCACGCAACTCCACGGACACCACGCGGAGCCTGGCGGAGAAGGACTGCCCGTTCCGGTGGCCGCGGAGGCCGGGGCGTCCCCGCCAGCCGGAGGACGCCTGGGGGATCAGGCCCAGGGTGACAGGAATATCCAGCGACGAGTGCGCCACCGGATCGCTCAGGAGCGACAGCTCCGGAATACGGGGGCCGAGGTCGGCGCCGAAGTGCAACATGGCCGGCTCACCGGTTCTGAAGTCGATGAGCAGTGACTTGCCGGAGCGCCGCAGGTACAGCGGCCTGTCCAGCGGTTTCAGGGGCGGTGCCTCCTCGGAGGCAAGGATCGGATGCAGGTGGTTCACGGGAGCTCCAGGCGATGTCATCGGGCGTCGGGTTCGGGTGGTGGTGCTGGTCCGCTCAGCCGGCAGCGGTGGCGTCGGCCACGGCGGTGACCGTGGCCTCCGCGGCTGCAGCCTCCGCGGTGGGGGTGCCGGTGGGGGCCAGACGGAGCCGGCCGACGCGTTTGCCGAGGATCCGCCGGGCCTCGCCGGCGAGCCGGTCGTCGCTGATGAGCTCGTCGGCGTCCTCGAGGCCGGCGATGGTGCTGATGCCCAGGGTCCCCCACTTTGTATGGTCGGCCAGTACCACCACCCTTCGGGCCGCGGCCACGAACGCCCGGTCCGTCTCGGCTTCCAGGACGTTCGGGGTGGTGAACCCGGCGTCGGCATCCACGCCATGGACGCCCAGGAAGAGCACATCGAGGTGCAGCTGCTTCAGGGCGGCGGTGGCCAGCGGCCCCACCAGAGCGTCGGAGGGCGTGCGCTCGCCGCCGGTCAGGATCACCGTGGACGGGGAGGAGCCCTGGTGGAAAACGTCGGCGATGCGCACGGAGTTGGTGACCACGGTGATGCGGGGCCCGGCGGACAGGAGCTGGGCCAGGGCCCAGGTGGTGGTTCCCGCGCTGAGCCCCACCGCCATGCCCTCGCGCACCTGGGCGGCCGCCTCGCGGGCGATCGCCATTTTCTCGTCCTGCAGCTGGGTCACCTTCAGCTCGAAGCCGGGTTCGTGGGTGCTGGCACCGCCGGGCAGCTTGGCCCCGCCGTGGATCTTCTCGAGGGCACCTGCGGCGTCCAAGGCCTCGATATCGCGCCGGACGGTCATGAGGGACACGCCCAGCATCTTTGCGAGGTCCGCAACGCGGACGATCCGTTCACGCTGGACCTCCGCAATGATGGCGGAATGGCGGGCTGCGGCTAGCATTTTTCGTCCTTACTGGCTTGCTGGAAGGGAGCCGTGTGAGCGGACGACGGCGACTGCACCGGCGGCCAGGCTGAGCCCGCCGTCGAGGTCTTCCCCACTGATCACCTCAACACCCGAAAGGGGAACCTTGACCTCGTCCGTTCCGTGGTTGATGCAGAATGTCCAGTCCGTACCGTCCTTGCTGCGCCGGGCGACTTCCACGTTGGCGGGGAGCTCCGGGACGAGGGGCAGCACTGCCGCATCGGCACAGATGACGGCCAGCAGTTCGCTCAGGCCCTCCGGCGCCAGCGTCGTGGCGACATAGTAGGCACGGCCGTCTCCGGCGTGGTTGCGGGTCACGGCAGGGGAGCCGGCGACCGGCCAATCGTCCACGACGGCGAGGGCCTCGGCCGTGGTTGTCCTCCCCAGCTCGCTCCAGCGGGTACCAGTGCCGAAGCTGCTGAGCCGGACGGCTTCCCCGGCGCGCAGCGGAAAGAACTCTTCCATCCGCACGCCCAGCAGCCCGCTGAACGCGCCCGGGTAGCTGCCAAGCCTGATGTGGTCATTTTCGTCCACGATACCGGAGAAATACGTGACAACGAGGTGGCCGCCTGCCCTCACATACCCGTCCAGATTCGCCGCACCGGAATCGCTCACCAGGTACTGCATCGGCGCCACCACGAGCCGGTAACCGGAGAGGTCATCCGTGCTTTGGCGGAAGTCGGTCGGGATGCCGGCACGGTAGAAGGCGTCGTGCCAGCGCCGTGTTTCCGCGATGTTCGAGGCGTCCACGCTCGGGTGTGAATCAAGTTCTGAGGCCCAGCGGGCATCGGTGTCATGGATGATGGCGACGTCGACGTGCCCGGACGCGCCCGTGACTGCCGAGCCGCTGACTTCGGCGAGGCTGCGCAGGGCCTGCCCCAGCTGGACGACTTCCCGCCAGACCTTGGTATCGGTGCCGGCGTGCGGAAGCAGCCCCGAGTGGAACTTCTCGGCGCCGGCGCGGGAGGCCCTCCACTGGAAGAAGAGCGCGCCGTCGGCGCCGCGGGCCACATGCTGCATTGAATTGCGCAGCATTTCGCCCGGCGCTTTGGCGACGTTGCGGGGTTGCCAGTTGACGGCCGACGTCGAGTGCTCCATGAGCAGCCAGGGCTTTCCCCTGGCCCAGCCGCGGGTGAGGTCAGCTGTTGCCGCCAGCTCCTGGAAGTTACGCCGGTCCGCCGCGATCAAGTAGTGGTCGTTGGAAACCACATCCATCTCCTCTGACCACCGCCAGTAGTCCACCGGCTGGTGCAGGCCCATGTTGAAGCCCATGAAGTTGGTGGTGACCGGATGCGGTGAGTGCGAGCGGATGATCGCCGCCTCGGCCTTGTAGCATTCCAGCAGTTCATCGGAGGAGTACCGGGCGAAATCCAGCTGCTGCGTCGGGTTGACCCAGGTCCCGGACGTGCGCGGGGGCAGGATCTCCTCCCAGGCCGAGTAGCGCTGGGACCAGAACGCCGTGCCCCAGGCGGCGTTGAGGCCGTCAAGCGTCCCGTAGCGGTTTTCCAGCCAGGACCGGAAGCCCGCTGCGGCGCCGTCCGAGTAGTCCGGCTGGTTGTGGCAGCCGTACTCGTTGTGCACATGCCACATCACGACGGCGGGATGGTCCTTGTACCTGCGAGCGATCTGCTCGGTCAGGGCCGCCGCGGCCCGGCGGTACTCGGGGCTGGAAGCCGCAAACGCCTGCCGGGAACCATAGCTGTGCCGGACGCCGTCGGCTGTGACCGGAAGGGACTGGGGATACTTGTGGCTGAACCACGGCGGCGGGGAGGCCGTGGCGTTGGCCAGGTCCACGCGGATGCCGTTGGCATGGAGCAGGTCCAGGACCCGGTCCAGCCAGCCGAATTCGTACACGCCTTCGGAGGGTTCCAGCAGCGACCAGCTGAAGATGCCGACGCTGACCAGGTTGACGCCGGCCTCGCGCATAAGCCGGACGTCCTCGTCCCATGTCTCCTCGGGCCACTGCTCCGGGTTGTAGTCTCCGCCGAAGGCCAGCATCGGGGAACCCTCGGAGCCGAGGCGGGCGGTGATGTAGTCCATGCCGGCATTGTTGTGGTTGATGCTGAAGTCCACGTTTATCCTTTGCTCGAGCCGAGGGTCAGGCCGGCTACGAAGTGCCGCTGGAGGAGCAGATAGATGATGAGGGCGGGAACGGCCGTAATCATGGCGCCGGCCGCGATCAGGTTGTAGTTCGAGAGGAACTGGCCCTGGAGGTTGTTGACAGCTGTCGTCACCGGGAGGCGGTCGCCGCTCTGGATGAAAAGCAGGGGCCAGAAGAAGTCGTTGTAGATGAAGATGACCTCGAGGGTGCCCATGGCGGCCAGCGCCGGACGGCAAAGCGGCAGGATGATGTCCCAGTACTGGCGCCAGACGCCGGCGCCATCCACGAGCGCCGCTTCCGTCAGTTCGGGAGAGAGGGACTTCATGTAGTTGGACAGCACAAAGGTCACGAAGCCGATCTGGAATGCGGTGTCCACCGCGATCACGCTGACGTAGGTATTGAGCAGATTCCCGGAGTCGCTGAAGGCATAGGGGAGTTCGAGGTGCCTGAACATTTCGAAGAGGGGCGCTGCGAGGACCTGAGGCGGGAGCAGGTTACCGGCGGTGAACATGATCAGCAGGGTGATGTTGAATTTCCAGTTCACCCGGCTGACGGCGAACGCCATCATGGAGGCGAACAGCAGGATCAGGATCACCGAAGGAACCGTGATCAGCACGGAGTTCCAGAACAACTTGGCGAAGCCGCCCTGCGCCCAGGCCTGCACGAAGTTGTCCAAATTAAACGTGCCGTTGACGCTGAAGTAGCCGTACCTGTCCGTATCCGCCTTGGGCCGGAGCGCCGTGAAAATCGTCCAGACCAGCGGAACCAGCCAGATGGCGGCCATCACGATCAGGAAGATGTGGGTTCCGTAGTGGCGCTTGCCTTGCTTGTTGTTGGCGGATCCCCTGGATCCCGGGCGGGAAGTGCCCGGCCCGGCGGGGGCCGCTGACATGCCCGGCGCACCGGCATCGGTGGGATGTGCGATGCTCATGCCTCTTTGTCCTTTCCGAAGGCGCGGGACAGGTAGAAGGTGATGGGAATCAGGGAGATGACCAGCAGGATGACGGCCAGTGCGGAACCGACGCCGATCACCTGCCCTTCGCCCACAAGGTTTTGGACGACCAGGGCGCTGATGAGCTCCAGGCCGTTGGTGCCGCGGTTGATCACGTAGACGATGTCGAACGCCCGGAGGGATTCGATGACGGTGATGACGATGATGATGACGTTGACCGGGCGCATGGCCGGGAAGACCACCCGGAAGAAGGTCTGGACGGCGTTGGCGCCGTCGATCTGGGCGGCTTCCCGCAGGGTGGGGTCCACGCCCTTGAGCCCGGCCAGGTACAGGATCATGACGTAACCGGCGTGCCGCCAGGTGGCGGCAAAGAGGGCAGCCCAGATGTTGACGCTGGAATCGCCGAACCAGTCGACGGCTTGGGGCGTCCCGGACGTGCCGAGCAGGAAGTTCAGCAGTCCGCTGTCGCGGTTGTAGAACAGCTGCCAGATGACCCCGATGAGGGCCAGAGAGAGCATCACCGGTGTGAAGAAAATGCTTTGGTAGATCCTGCTGCCGCGGATGTTTTGGTCCAGCAGGACGGCCAGCAGGAGCCCCAGCGGCGTGGCGATGAGCGCCAGGAAGACCAGCCACAGCACGTTATGCTGCACGGCGGGCCAGAACGGCGGGTAGTCCTGGGAGACGAACTGGTAGTTCTCGACGCCGGCGGGCTTGATATCAGTCAGTTCGAGCCCGTTCCAGCGCGTGAAGGACAGCCCGACGGACATGAGGGTGGGGATCCAGACGAGGACCAGCTGGATCAGCGTGGGGATGCCCACCATGATGCTGAGCACCACCTTGTCGCGGCTTGACAGCCGCCGGACCCGCCGCGCGGGGGCGGCGACAGCATCGCGCCCCCGCGCGGACAGATCGGTAGAGACACTCATGGAAATTCCTTACCTCGGATCAAGCGCTTGGGACATGCGTTTCGGGACGATGCGTCGCTACTGGGCGGCGTACAGGGACTTGGCCTGGGCTTCCAGGTTCTTCACGTCGACGGTGCCGTCCTTGATGAAGGACTGCAGGGCCGGGATCATCACGTTGTTCGCCATGGCGGGCAAGGCATCACGGTCGAAGAACTGGCTGATGTTCTTGGCGCCGCTGATGGAGTCGGCAAGCTTCTTGGTCAGCGGCGTGAACTTGGACGTGTCCGCGCCCTTGGCGGTGGCGATGTTGGAGGAATCGACCGCGGCGTAGACGTTCTGGCCTTCCGGAGTGCCGAGGTAGGCCAGGAAATCCTTGGCGGCCTGGTTCTGGCCGCCCTTCTTGGAGAGCAGGAGGCCGTCGATGGGCGCCTCGATGGAGTCCTGGCCCTCCATGGCGACCTCGGGGAACGGGAAGAAGTCGATGTCGTCGGCAACGGCTTTGTCCGTGTACTGCTGTGTCAGGAAGGAACCGAGCAGGTACATGCCCGACTTCTTGTCGGCGAGGGATTTCGCGGAGTCCTGCCAGGTCATGCCGAGGGCATTCGGGTTCTGGAACGGCAGCAGTGCCTTCCAGGTGTCGAAGACGTCGCTGACCTTCTTCTGGTCCCAGCTCTCCTTGTGCGCCGTGAGGTCCATATGGAACTGGTAGCCGTTCAGGCGCATGTTCAGGTAGTCGAACGTGCCCATCGCGGGCCAGCCGTCCTTGTCCGCGAATTCGATCGGGATCAGGCCGTCGGACTTCATCTTGGCGCAGAGGGTCTTGAGCTCATCGAAGGTCTTCGGTGCGGCGTAGCCCTTCTCTGCCCAGAGGCTCTTCCGGAAGAAGAAGCCCCACGGGTAGTTGTAGTTCGGGATCAGGTACATTTTCCCGTCCGCGCCCGTGGAGGCCTTCTTCAGGGCGGCGGAGTAGTTGGCTCCGACCTTTTCCCAGACGTCGTCGATCGGTGCCAGCAGGCCCTTGCCTGCGTAGTACTGCATCCGGTAGCCGGCAAACCAGGTGAAGGCATCGTCCGGGCTGCCCTGGAGGTAGGTGTTGATCTTGTTCTGAAAATCATTGTGCGCCACCACATTGGTGGTGACCTTGACGCCGGACTTCTTCTCGAAGGCATCGGTGACGGCCTTGTAAGCGGCCTTGGGGACTTCATCCGAGGAACCCGATCCGAAGGTCAGGGTCTTGGCGCCTGCGCTGCCGGACGGGGTGCTGCCGCCCGTGCAGGCTGCCAGCAGGGGAATGCCGGCCATGACGACCGCGCCCGCCCCGAATGTCTTGAGCAGGGTCCGGCGGTCCCAACCGCCTTGGCTGGAAGCTCTGCGCAGGGCGTCTTCATGCAGGGTCATGATTTCTCCTTTGAAAAACACGGACAGTGTGAAGCGGCTCACATAATTATCTATCATAAACGCACAATAAGGAACGTCAAGAGGCAAAAAGGAACATTTTGGAAATCCGGCCCGACGCCGTTCGGGTGGTTGGGCTGCAGCCGGAGCCGGGCGGCACCGGCGTCCGGATCGTTGACTAAGCCGCGGCGCACCCCTAGCGTTAGTTTTTCAGGGTGCCGGCTTGCTCCGCTGGCCGGTGGCAGCACCCACTGTTCCGGATACACGTTCAAATCCAGGTGTAGCGATGAAGATCAAGACCACAATTGTCGTGGTGCTGGCGGCCTTGTTGCTGGTCGGCGGATTCCTCGTTAACGCCTGGGCACCGGTATCGGCCGCCGGAACGACCTACTTCATCAGCGATGCCGGCGATGACAACAATGACGGGAAGTCTGTCGAATCCCCGTGGAAGTCGCTTTCGAAGATCAATGAGACGTTGCTGCAACCCGGCGATTCCGTCAGTTTCCGCAGGGGCGATGTGTGGACCGGAATCCTTGTGGCCGGCCACAGCGGGACGGCCAAGTCCGGAATCACCCTGGGCAGTTACGGAAGCGGAAGCGTGCCCACCATCGTCGCCGGGCAGGACGGAACCTGCGTCAAGATAGACGGTGACTACATCACAGTGGACGGTCTGCGGGCTGAGGCCTGCGGATACGCGGGCTTCAGTGTCGCCGGCGACCACAACGTGATCAGGAATTCCGCCGCCGCCCAAAATGCCGCCGGCATCAAGGTCGGCGAAGGCTCGGATTTCGGCCTTTACGCGAACAACACCCTGACCGACAACAACGTCATGAACTCCAATACCCCGGGGACGGCCTGCGGTACACCCGCAGCAGTTCAATGCAACGACGATTCGGGGGCTTTCGGCATTCTCATTAACGGCAGCGACAACGAATTCTCGGGAAACACCATCACCGGCTCCACGGCCGAGTCCTACGATTTCATCCGTGACGGCAGCGCTTTTGAGATCTTCAACGGCAGCCGCAACAACATCCACCACAACACGGCCGTGGACAACAACGTTTTCTCCGAGATAGGACGATCCAAGGGAGGCGCGGCGGACGGAAACACCTACCGGTACAACCTCATCCGCTCCACCTGCGGCGACAACTGCTCCAAGGCAGTGGGCCTGATCGCACGCGGCCCCAAGTCTTCCTTCGGCCCGACCAACAACACCACCTTTGAACACAACACTGTCTGGCTGGACGGGCCGGATTCCCAGGCAGTTGTCTGCCATGCAACATGCCCTGCGTCGACAATAATCCGGGGCAACATCCTGGTCGCCGTACGCAACGCATTGTGGATCGACGGTTCGGGCTGGACCGAACAACAGAACGTCCTCAACGGGCCCACCAACGTGACGCCGGACAGCACCTCAACCACCGCGCCGGCAGGCTTCGTGAACGCCCCGGCTGATCTGCACCTGACCGGCTCGAGCCCCGCGATCGACCGTGCGGGCACCGGCGCCTCGACCATGGATCTCTTTGGGCAAGCCGCGGACCGGAACGGGGACTGCACCGGCGACGACTCGGCCGATTCCGGCGCCTACGCGTACCGCCCGGGCAACTGCTAGCCGAAGGCCTGCCGATGTTACACGGATGCAACCGAGGGGACACCCGCACGAAACGGGCTGCGGCGCATGATTGAGTCATGTCCTCTGACGGACGATTCTCATGCAGGCATTGGGGACTATCCGAAGGACTCCGCGTATGCCCACTCCGCTCAACCAGTCCCTGGCTGACTCTGCCCTCCTGACGAAATCCCTGCCGCTGGGCCTGCTCCGCGCCTTCGTGCAGACGAACGCCGCCGACGACGGCCTGACACCGCAGCTGCTGGCTGACCTCAAGATCCTGGCCCGCACTCCGGGGCTGCTGGTCGCCTGCAACTACGGCGGGACGCTCTGCGCCGCGGAAGGCATTTCGACCGAGACACTGCCGCTGGCCAGCGCCGCGATCGCCCTCCGCGCGCTGGCGGCCCTCCCCAACACCCACGCGGCCGTCATCTCGGGCCGGTCCCTGCGCGATCTGGCCGCCGTCTCGCGCCTGCCCGCGGAGGTGCACCTTGTCGGCTCGCACGGCGCCGAGTTCGACATGGGCTATGCATACGGGCTGTCCCTGGCCACCGAATCCGTGCTCCAGCAGGCCAGCCAGGCGCTCGCCGAAACCGTGGGCGCCTACCGGGGTATCAGCATCGAGCGCAAACCCGCGGCGGTGGCAGTCCACACTCATCAAGCGTCGGCGGAGATCGTGGGGAAGGCGACGCAACAGTCGGAGGACATCGCCCGGGCCCACGGCCTGTTCTTTATCGTGGACGGCTCGGTCCTGGACCTGTCCGTGGTGGAGCCGTCCAAGGCCGCCGCGCTCGAGCACCTGCGCTCAGTGCTCGGCGTGAGCGCCGCCCTCTACGCGGGAGACGCCCTCAGCGATGAGCTCGCCATGGCCACCCTGCGCGGACCGGACATGGGGCTGCGGGTGGGGGAGGGCCCCACGGCGGCCGGCCACCGGCTCCGCGACCCGGAATCCTTCGCCCGGGTCCTGGCCATCCTCTTTGAACTGCGGCGGGCCTGGCTCTTCGGCGAGGATGCCGTGGGCCTGGAACGCCACTCCATGATCGGCAACGGTTCCTCCACGGCCCTCATCACGCCGGACGCCAAGATCTGTTGGATGAGCCATCCGCTGCCGGACTCCGGCTCACTCTTCGCCCATCTCCTCGGCGGCGACGCGGCCGGGCACTTTTCGGTGCAGCCGGTGAAGCCCTCGCAGGTCCTGGGGCAGCGCTATGTGGACGGCACCATGATCGTGGAAACCCGCTGGGCGGACGTCACGGTGACCGATTACCTGGAGCCGGCCCCGGAGGGCGTCACGAGCCTGGTCCGGGTGCTCTCCGGCACGGGCGCGGCCAGGATCGTGTTTGCGCCGCGGCCGGACTACGCGAACGCGCCCTTCAGCATGGAGGCCCGCGGGGCGGAGCTGCATATCGTGGGGACGGCGGATCCCATCATCCTGCGGGCGCCCGGCGTCAGCTTCACCATCACCTCCGACGGCCGCCACGCCACCGCCACGTCGGACGTCGACCTCCGGCAGGGCGCCGTCGTGCTCAACCTGCGCTGCGGGGACACCGGACCCCAGCCGGCTTCAGCCGACGACGAAACCGGGCGGCGCTCCGCCGTCGCGCATCATTCCCGGCGCTGGGTCCAGGACCTGCAACTGCCCGGCGTGAAGCCGTCGCTGGTCCGGCGCTCGGCGCTGGTGCTGCGTGCCCTGGTCCACGAACCCACCGGCGCGGTGCTGGCAGCGCCCACGACCTCGCTGCCCGAAGGGATTGGCGGCACGCGGAACTGGGACTACCGGTACTGCTGGCTGCGTGACGGGTCGATGACCGTCAACGCGCTCGTGGACCTCGGCTCCACGGTGGAGGCCGAAGGATTCCTGGCCTGGCTGGGCAGGATCCTGGCCCATGCGCCCGGACCGGAATGGCTCCATCCGCTGTACTCGGTGACCGGGGCGCCGCTGTCCACCGAGGCCATCATCGAAAGCCTGCCCGGCTACGCCGGATCCCGCCCGGTCCGGATCGGGAACGCGGCCGACCATCAGGTCCAGCTGGACGTGTTCGGGCCGATCGCCGAGCTGATCGATGCGCTGAGCGCGCGGAAGGGTGTCCTGTCGGATCCCCATTGGGAGCTGATGGTCCAGATGGCCTCGGCCGTCCTGGCCCGCTGGCATGAACCGGACCACGGAATATGGGAGGCCCGGCGGGCACCCCGGCATCATATCTACACGAAGGTGATGTGCTGGGTGACGCTGGATCGGGCCCTGCACACGGCGGCACGCCACGGCCGGACGCCGCGGCCGGACTGGGAACCCGCCGCCGCCGCCATCCGGGAGGAAGTCCTGCGCGAGGGCTGGGACGACACCGCCAACTCCTACACCGTGGCCTACGACAGCCCGGACCTGGACGCGGCGGTGCTCCACATCGGCCTCTCCGGCCTCCTGGACGTCAACGACCAGCGCTTCCTGGACACCGTCACGGCCGTGGAGCGTGAACTGCGGGCGGGACCCACCGTCTTCCGGTACCGGTACGACGACGGGCTGCCGGGGCTGGAGGGCGGGTTCCACATCTGCACGACCTGGCTCATCGAGGCCTATGTCGCGGTGGGCCGGATCGAGGAGGCCTGGGACCTGTTCGACCAGCTGGTGAACCTGTTCGGCCCCACCGGACTGCTGCCGGAGGAATACGATCCCGGCACCGAAACGCACCTCGGCAACCATCCCCAGGCGTATTCACACCTGGGGTTCATCCGCTGCGCGCTCCTGCTGGACCAGCACCAGAAGAGCTAGCCACGGCACCGCGGACAGCAGCAGCAGCCCGTTACTCGCAGCCGACGCCGTCCCCGTCACGGTCCAGCTTGCTGCTGTAGCCCGGCTGGCCCGCGCGGATGGGCGCCGCGCCGGCTGCGCGGACCGCGGCGCAGTTCGCGTAGTAGGCGGCGGCGGGTACCGGGGCCACCGGGACGGGAGCCTGCGCCGGGACGAGCCCGGGCGCCGGGGCGCCCTGCTGGGCGGGTGCCGGTGCCGCCTGCGCCGGGGGTGCTTCCAGGCTCGTGGGTGCCAGGGCGTCCGGGCAGTCACCCAGGACCCGCGCCATGGCGTCGTGTTCGGCCTGCGTGACCCAGAGCCCGTAGCTGGATTTCACCGAGATCTGCCGCGCGACGTAGGCGCAGCGGTAGGACTTGTTCGGGGGCAGCCAGGTGGCGGCGTCGCCGTCGCTCTTCTTGAGGTTGCTGGGGCCGTCCACGGCGAGCAGGTTCAGCGGATCGTTGGCGAAGGAGAGCCGCTGTGCCGCGCTGAGCTGCTGCGCGCCCTTCTGCCAGGCGTCGCTGAGGGCGACGACGTGGTCGATCTGCACAGCGGTGCTGGTGGTGTTGCCGCGGAGGAAGTTGATCAGGGTCGCCGTGTAGGGGTCGTTGAGCACGCCGGAGAGCACCACGCAGTCGTGGGTCCCGGGCTTGAGGGCGATGGCGGTGAGGTCCCTGCGGAGCGTGTCATTGCGGGTGTCGCAGCCGTTGCGGTCGACGTCGGCCCAGGCCTGGCCGAACTGGTCCCGGGAGTATCCGGTCTTGGGTGCCCGGCCCTTGACCGGGAGGGCGGCCAGCACGTCCAGGGCCTTGCTGGCGTAGGCGGGCTGCTGGTGCGGGGCGCTGGCGCCGGACAGGACGGCCTCGGGCGTCGTCTCGGGGTCGAGCGGGGCGGCGTCGGTTTCCGGCGGCGTTGCGCTCGCCGTCGGGGCGGCCGAAGCGCCGGCCGCGGAGCTTTCGACGGCGGCCGCGGGAGCGGGCGGCGAACTGCCGGCGGCCGGGGCGCAGGCAGTCGCGGAAATGAGCAGCAGCCCGGCCAGGCTGCCCGCGATCCAGTCCACCGCCCCGATTCCGTGGCGCTTTCTAGACCCGTGGCGGCGTGCTGTCTGTTCCCGGAGGCTGTGCAATTGTTCCCCAATTCATGCGTGAGTGCAGGCCGCTTGGCACGACCAGTTCCAGCCTAGCGGCGGCAGCCGGGCCGGGGCGGAGTGCCGCGCCGATCAGCTGCGCGCGACGCTCCCGCAGCTCCTGCAGGGATGTGCGCGACCCTCCCGCAGCTCCCGCAGGGATGTGCGCGACGCTCCCGCAGCTCCCGCAGGGATGTGCGCGACCCTCCCGCAGCTCCCGTGGGTGCAGGTATCAGGCGAGCAGCAGGGCCACGCCGATCAGGGCCGGCACCGCAACCACGGTGGTGATCAGCACGGTGTCCTTGGCCACGGCGAGGCCGATCCGGTAGCGGCTGGCGATCACAAACACATTCTGGGCGGTTGGCAGGGCGGAGGTTACGACGACGGCGAAGAGCCCCTGCCCGTCCATTCCGAGTGCAAAGCGGGCGAACAGGTAGGCCAGCAGCGGGTGGACGATGAGCTTGAAGCCGCTGGCCAGCAGGATGTCGAGCCGGCGTCCCTCCAGGGCCTGCAGGGGCTTGGAACCGTTGAGGCTCATGCCGAAAGCGATCAGCATCGCCGGAATGGCGGCGCCCCCGATCAGATGGATCGGCTGCATCACGAGCTCGGGCACCTGCCAGCCGGTCCCGGCCACCACGAGTCCCAGGGCGGATCCCACGATCATCGGATTCCGCAGGATCATCAGCACGAAGCTCATCGGAGTGGTCCGGTGCGCGCTGGTGGTGGAATCGAGGGCCATCAGGAACACCGGCGTGAAGAAGGCCAGCTGGAAGATCAGCAGGGGCGCCACATAACTGGCATCGCCCAGGACGAAGACGGCGATCGGGATGCCCAGGTTCGCTGAGTTGGCCAGGGACGCGCTCATGGCGGACGTCAGGGATTCCGGCAGGGAACGTTTGAGCAGGAGCCGGACAATGCCGAAGAACAGTGCCGCGGTGGCGATGGCGCCGACGGCGCTCACCAGCAGTGGCGCCGCAAAGACGTCGGCGAGTTTGGCCCTGCTCAGGGTCTCAAACAGCAGGGCGGGGCTGGCGACGAAGAAGGTCAGCGCGCTGAGCACGGCGCGGGCATTGTCCCCCAGAATATTGCGCCGGCCGACGAACATGCCGACCAGGATGATGCACCAGACGACGAAGAAGCCGGCGAGCACGCCTAGCACGCGGTGGTCCGCGGCGGTTCAGGCGGATGAGGGGAGGCAGTCACCATCCCAGAGTAATCAGCTTTTTGTTCAGCCGGGGGTGTTACGGTGCGACGCCGGCCAAGAGCCGTGGGCGTCAGCCCGGTCAGTTCAGGGAGGCGTTGTCCAGGGCGTGCGGCGGACGCATGAGCCCGGGCGTATGTCCCTCGGCGGGGTCACTGCCGATCTGGACGATCCTGTTGTCCCTGTCCACGTGGACGACCTTGGGCATGTAGGCCCGTGCCTCTTCGGTGGTCATCTGGGCATAGGTGATCAGGATGACGATGTCGTTTACGTGCATCAGGTGTGCGGCCGCGCCGTTGATCCCGATGACACCGGAACCGCGCTCGCCGGCAATCGTGTACGTCTCCAGCCGGGCGCCATTGGTGACGTCGACAATCGCCACGAGCTCGCCGGGGAGGATGTCGGCCGCCTCCAGCAGATCCAGATCCACGGTGACGGACCCGACATAGTGAAGATCCGCGTGCGTGACCGTGGCGCGGTGGATCTTGGATTTGAATATTGTGCGATTCATAACGTGAACAGTCTAGCGCGGGGCCGCGCGGTGCGCTGTGACGGATGTTACGGCCAGGCCGACGGCGGCGGCCGTCACGCCGTCGGCGGTCACGCCGTCGGCGTCCGGGACGGCGACCGCCCCGCGGGGCCGAGGGCAGCGGCCGTCTCGGCCAGGATCTCGCGGGTGGCGAGGATGGCGGGCCGCTTCGCGCTGGAGCGGCGCACGGAGGTGAAGACGGTCCGGTGCGGATCGCCGGTCAGGCCCAGCAGGCTGGCTGTGGTTCCCCGGCCCGTCCAGACGAGGTCCGGCATCAGGGCCACGGCGTTGCCTGATTCGATCAGCCGGATCTGCGCCTGCAGGTCCGCTGTTTCAAAGCGGACGTCGGGTTCGAAGCCTGCGCTCCGGCACGCCTGTTCGGCCCAGTGCCGCGACGCCGCCCCGCGCGGCTCCATCACCCAGGGCAGCTCCGCCGTATCCGCAAGGGTCTTGATGGCCGGCCGGTCCGGCGATGGCGGCGGGACGGCCAGCCGGATGGCGTCGCTGGTCAGCGGGATGCGGTCCAGTTCGGCGTAGCGGGGGGCCGCGTGGCCGGGGTACTGCTCGGCGATCACGAGGTCGAAGTCGCGCGCCCAGGTCTCGTGGAGTGCCGTTTCCGGTTCCCGCTGGGTCATTTCCACCCGGACCTCGGGGTAGCTGGCGGCCATCCGGCTCAGGGCGTCCGGCATGAGGGCCAGGGCGGCCGACTGGAAGACGGCGATCCGGACGGTGCCGGTGACCGTGGTCAGGGAAGCCGCGAGGTCGGCCTCGGCCTGTTCGAGGGTTTCGAGCAGCTGGGCCGTGTGGGCAACCAGGACTTCGGCCTGGGGTGTGAGCTGCACGCGGCGGCCGGTTTTCCGCAGGAGCGCGACGCCCGCTTCCTTTTCAAGCAGGGCCAGTTGCTGGGAGACTGAGGACGGGCTGTACTGGAGCGCTTCGGCTACCTCAGCCAGGGTTCCGCGGATCTTCAGTTCACGGAGCAGCCGCAATCGCCGGACGTCGAGCATCGCCGTTCCTTCATGAAACTCAATGGTTATTGATAAGAAAAATTCACTTTATCTAATGCAACCGGGCTTGCATACTGTTGTCCCTGAGTAATCCCCATCACAGGGTGGATTGATGGGCAAGACCTAAGCAGGAGACCCTGATGAGCACAAACGATTTGACCAGGTCCATCATGCGGCGCAAGCCCATTGACGACATCGAAGAGGAAAACAAACACAGCGGTTTGTTCAAGAGCCTGGGGCTCTGGCAGCTGACGGCCATCGGCGTCGGCGGCATCATCGGCGTCGGCATTTTCTCCCTGGCCGGGCTGGTGGCTGCCGGCAGCGGAGACAACCCGGGTGTGGGGCCCGCGGTGCTGTTTTCCTTCCTGATCGCGGGCCTGGCCTCCGCAGCGGCCGCTCTGTCCTATGCGGAGTTCGCCGGCATGATCCCGCGGGCCGGATCCGCCTACACCTATGGCTACGTGGCGCTGGGTGAAGTGATCGGCTGGTTCATCGGCTGGGATCTGCTGCTGGAGTACACCGCGATCGTGGCCGTCGTCGCGATCGGCATCTCCGGCTACTTCGACGCGTTCCTCGCCGGAATCGGGGTCCACATGCCCGTCTGGATGACGTCGACGGCGGACGAGGGCAAGGGCGGCATCATCAACCTTCCGGCGATCGTGGTCTGCCTGATCGTGACCTGGATCCTGTCCCGCGGCACCAAGGCCTTCGGCCGCTTCGAGCTCGTGGCCGTGGCCATCAAGGTGGTCCTGATCCTGTTCATCATCGGCCTGGGCATCTTCTACATCAACACCAACAACTACAGCCCGTTCATGCCCAGCGGCTTCGGCCCGGTGCTGGCAGGTTCAGCCACCGTGTTCTTCGCCGTGTTCGGCTACGACGCCATGAGCACCGCGGCGGAAGAAGCCACGGACGGCAAGAAGCACATGCCCAAGGCCATCATCCTCTCGCTGATCATCGCCATGCTGCTGTACGTCGCCGCCACGCTGGTGCTCACCGGCATGCAGAACTACCGGGACATCGACCCGAAGGCCGGCTTCGCCTCCGCCTTCAACGGCGTCGGGCTGCCCGTGATTGCGACGATCATCTCGGTGTTCGCCGTCCTGTCCATCCTCACGGTGATGCTGACCTTCCTCCTCGGCGTCACCCGCGTCTGGTTCTCCATGAGCCGGGACGGGCTGCTCCCGGGCTGGTTCGCCAAGACGGACCGCCACGGCACCCCGCAGCGCGTCACCTGGATCGCCGGCATCACGTCCGCCGTGCTGGCCGGCATCTTCCCGATCAAGGCCGTGGCTGACCTGACCAACATCGGCATCCTGGCCGCGTTCGTCGTCGTCTGTCTCTCGGTCATCATCTTCCGCTACAAGAAGCCCGACGCCCCGCGTACCTTCCGGCTCCCGCTGATGCCCCTGGTGCCGGCCTTCGGCATCCTGTCCTCCGGCTTCCTCATGACCCAGCTTCCCTTCGCTACCTGGGTGCGCTTCGCCGTCTGGCTCGTAATTGGCCTGGCGATCTACTTCGGCTACGGCCGCAAGCACTCGCTGATGAACCCGGACAGTCCCCGGCACGAGGAAGCAGTGGAGATGCACCGTCCCATCGGCTGACCCACGACGACGCTCCCGCAGTTCCTGCGGCTTTTCATCCGATGCTCCCGCAGCTTCCGCAGGAATGCACACAACCCTCCCTCAGGTATGGAGGCGTATACGAGGGACCCTCCCTCACCTCAGGTGAGGGAGCGTCCCCCGGAAAGCTGCGGGAGGTGAGGGAGCGTCTGGGCGGGCGCCGAAACGTTCGCTTTTTCTAACCTGTATTGCTCGGAAAACATCGCTTTATCTTATGAAAATCCGGTTCCATACTGGGTCATAAGAGCTCCACTTGACGAGAAGGAACGAGTACCAGCCATGACCAACATTTCGACGGCACCGGGCGTGCACACCGGCAATGAAGCCTCCCACGCGGCTGTCCCGGACGGCTCCCCGGTCCTCGAGGCCGCGGCCCTCGCCGAAGAAACCATTGCCCAGGTGCGCCGCTGGCTCACCGTCGCCGCGAAGGTTCCCGTGGACGCGTCGGCCGAGCAGCTCGCGGGTGTCCTGAAGGACCCCAACGGCCTGGACTTCACGGTCGGATTCGTCGACGGCGTCGTCCGCCCCGAGGACCTGTTGGTCGCCGCCCGCAACCTCGCCGCCCTCGCGCCCAAGGTGCCCGCGTTCCTGCCCTGGTATATGCGCGGCGCCGTCCGCCTCGGGGGTTCCCTGGCCCCGGTCCTGCCCCCGGTGGTCATCCCGATAGCCCGCCGCGTGCTGCGCGAAATGGTCGGCCACCTGATTGTCGACGCCACGGACGCCAAGCTGGGCCCGGCCATCGCGAAGATCCGCAAGGACGGCATCAAGCTCAACGTCAACCTCCTCGGCGAGGCAGTGCTGGGCGAGCACGAGGCCTCCCGCCGGCTCGAGGGCACCCACGCCCTGCTGGCCCGGCCCGACGTCGACTACGTCTCCATCAAGGTCTCCTCCACCGTCGCCCCGCACTCCGCCTGGGCCTTCGACGAGGCCGTGGAGCACGTCGTCGAGAAACTGACCCCGCTCTTTGCCCGCGCCGCCTCATTCGCCAGCGGCGGGCAGACAGCCAAGTTCATCAACCTGGACATGGAGGAATACAAGGACCTGGACCTGACCATCGCGGTCTTCACCCGGATCCTGGACAAGCCCGAATTCAAGAACCTCGAGGCAGGCATCGTGCTGCAGGCCTACCTGCCCGACGCCCTCGCGGCCATGATCCGGCTCCAGGACTGGGCCGCCGCCCGGCGCGCCGAGGGCGGCGCAGCCATCAAGGTCCGCGTGGTCAAGGGCGCCAACCTGCCGATGGAGCACGTGGAGGCCTCCCTGCACGGCTGGCCGCTCGCCACCTGGGGCACCAAGCAGGACTCGGACACCAACTACAAGCGCGTGATCAACTACGCGCTGCACCCCGACCGGATCCGCAACATCCGGATCGGCGTCGCAGGCCACAACCTCTTCGACATCGCCTTCGCCTGGCTGCTGGCCAAGCAGCGCGGCGTGGAATCCGGCATCGAATTCGAGATGCTGCTCGGCATGGCCCAGGGCCAGGCGGAAGCCGTCAGACAGGACGTCGGCTCGCTCCTGCTCTACACTCCGGTGGTCCACCCCGCCGAGTTCGACGTCGCGATCGCCTACCTGATCCGCCGGCTCGAGGAAGGCGCCAGCCAGGACAACTTCATGTCCGCCGTCTTTGAACTAGGAGGGAACTCCCCGACTAGCACTGCGCTGTTCGAGCGGGAGAAACAGCGTTTCCTCGCCTCCCTTGAGAAGCTCGACGACGAGGTCCCGCCAGCCAACCGGCGGCAGGACCGCAGCCTCCCGGCCGCGCCGATGCCGGGCGATTCCTTCGAAAACACCCCGGACACCGATCCCTCGCTGCCCGCCAACCGCGACTGGGGCCGCGCCATCCTGGGCCGCGTCACGACTTCCACCCTCGGCAACGCCGCCGTGGACGCCGCCACCATCAACGACGCCGCAACCCTCAACGCCGTGATCGAAACCGCGGTGGAAAAAGGCCAAGCGTGGGGTGCTCTCTCCGGCAATGAGCGTGCGGCGATCCTGCACCGCGCGGGCGACGTCCTGGAATCCCGGCGGGCCGAACTGCTCGAGGTCATGGCCAGCGAGACCGGCAAGACCATCGACCAGGGCGATCCCGAGGTCAGCGAGGCCGTGGACTTCGCCCACTACTACGCCGAATCCGCCCGTAAGCTCGACGACGTCGACGGCGCCGCCTTCGTCCCGTCCAAGCTCACCGTCGTGACCCCGCCGTGGAACTTCCCGGTGGCCATCCCGGCCGGCTCCACCCTCGCGGCGCTCGCCGCCGGCTCCGCCGTCGTGATCAAGCCCGCAAAGCAGGCCCGCCGCAGCGGCGCCGTGATGATCGAGGCCCTCTGGGAAGCAGGTGTCCCGCGGGGCGTGCTGACCATGGTCCAGCTCGGCGAGCGTGAACTCGGCCAGCAGCTGATTTCGCACCCCGCGGTGGACCGCGTCATCCTGACCGGCGGCTACGAGACCGCCGAACTGTTCCGCTCCTTCCGCCAGGACCTGCCGCTGCTGGCCGAGACCAGCGGCAAGAACGCCATCATCGTCACCCCGAGCGCGGACCTGGACCTCGCGGCCAAGGACGTGGCCTACTCCGCCTTCGGCCACGCCGGGCAGAAGTGCTCCGCCGCCTCCCTCGTCATCCTGGTGGGTTCCGTGGGGACCTCCAGGCGTTTCCACAACCAGCTCATCGACGCCGTCACCTCTCTGAAGGTCGGCTACCCGGAGAACCCGGCCAGCCAGATGGGCCCGATCATCGAGGCCGCGAACGGCAAGCTCTTGGACGCCCTGACCACGCTCGGCGAAGGCGAAAACTGGGCCGTCGAGCCGCGCAGGCTCGATGACACCGGCAGGCTCTGGAGCCCCGGCGTCCGTTACGGCGTGCGCCGCGGGTCCTACTTCCACCTCACCGAATTCTTCGGACCCGTCCTGGGCGTCATGACCGCGGACACCCTGGAAGAGGCCATCGCCATCCAGAACCAGATCGACTACGGCCTCACCTCGGGCCTGCACTCCCTGGATCCGGAGGAACTGGGCATCTGGCTGGACTCCGTCCAGGCCGGCAACCTCTACGTCAACCGCGGCATCACCGGCGCGATCGTCCAGCGCCAGCCGTTCGGCGGCTGGAAGAAATCCGCCGTCGGCGCCGGCACCAAGGCCGGCGGACCCAACTACCTCGCCGGGCTCGGCGACTGGACCAGCAAGGCCAGCACGGCACTGGCCAACGGGGGAGCCACGGCTGCGCACTCCGGCGTGCGACGGCTCGAGGATGCCGCCAGGGGCTTCCTGGCCCCCGCCGAGCTGGAGCCGCTGCAGCGCGCCCTGGCCTCCGATGCCGCCGCCTGGACCGAAGAATTTGGCACTGGCAAGGACGTCTCCGGCCTGGGCGCCGAACGCAACATCTTCCGCTACCGTCCGCTGCCGGTCACGGTCCGCCTCTCGGAAGGTGAACCGCTCGCTGACCTCGTCCGGACCGTCGCCGCCGGCGTCCTGGCCGGCTCCGCGCTGACGGTGTCCGCCGCCGTCGGGCCGCCTGGCCGGCTGCGCACCGTGCTGTCCGGGCTCGGCATCGCCGTCACGGTGGAGAACGACGCCGACTGGCTGGCCTCCGCGGGAACGCTCGCCGCGGCAGGCAAACTGTCCGGCGGCCGCATCCGGCTGATCGGCGGCAACGCCACGGCGCTGGCCGAAGCAACCGGCGGCCGCCCGGACCTGGCCGTCTACGCCCACCCGGTCACGGAGGCCGGCCGCGTGGAGTTGCTGCCGTTCCTGCACGAGCAGGCCATCAGCATCACGGCGCACCGCTTCGGCACGCCCAACCACCTCTCGGACGGACTCATCTAGGAGTCCGCTCCAGCAGAACACGGGCCGGCGGCCACCCTCCAATGGTGGCCGCCGGCCCGTGCCGTTGCCCGGCGGGTCAGATCGGCGTGGCCTGGGCCTGTGTGGCCTGGGTCTGCGTGGCTTAGCCGAAGTACCAGCCCGGCGGCACCCAGGAGGCGGGCACGGCGTGGGCCGAGTAGTCTTCGCAGCCGGAGCAGAAGTAGGTGGCCTCGCCAAGCTTGTTGATGGAGCCGTCCCGCCGGTGCGTGGCGGGAACAAAGGTCTCCAGATAGATGAATTCGTCCGTGCCGCACCGCTCGCAGTACGGGCTGCCCACGTATTCGGACTCCACCAGGGTGGGGTGGTGCGCGTCCCGGCGGCCCCGGCCGGGGTGCTGGGCCTCGGCCCCGTGATACGCGGCAGGCACCAATGTGCGTGCGGGCTTGAGGGCATGGCCGCCCGAAGTTGCGGAAAGCGGGGGACGGCTTTTGGCTGGCTTCATTGTCGGCCTATCCCGAACGTCTCCGATGCAGTCGCCGAACGGCATACGCACAGGACAGCGCTCGTTATCGAAATCGTTGTCATGGGCCTCTGCTTGACCTTCAACGGTCTCAGGATAGGCCACTGACCACGAGTGTTCAATGGCCCGCGTAAGTACATCCTCCAAGTAGGTACACCGTGAGTACCCGAACCGGCCGGCCTGAAGCCCGGGCTTCGGGCCGGCCAACGGGGGTCAGCGCAAAATCACCGTCCGGTTTCCGTCGAGCATGACCCGGCCCTCGCAGTGCCACCTGACGGCGTTGCGCAGGGCGGCGCATTCGGCGTCCCGGCCGACCGCCACCAGGTCCTCGGCGGTGTACGTGTGGTCCACGTCGATGACCTGCTGGGAAATGATCGGCCCCTCATCCAGTTCGGCGTTGACGTAGTGGGCGGTGGCGCCCACCGTCTTGACGCCGCGGTCGTAGGCCTGGTGGTAGGGTTTGGCGCCCTTGAAGCTGGGCAGGAACGAGTGGTGGATGTTGATGGTGCGCCCGGTCAGCTCGGCCGAGAGCTCATCGCTGAGCACCTGCATGTAGCGGGCCAGGACCACAAGTTCCACATCGTGTTCATCCACAAGTTCCAGCAGTCGGGCTTCCTGCGCCGGCTTGGTCTCCTTGGTGACCGGGAGGTGGAAAAACGGGATGTCATGCCACGTGACCAGCTCCTCGTGGTCCGTGTGGTTGGAGACCACGGCCACGATGTCCACCGGAAGATCGCCCGTGCGGGCCCGGAACAGCAGGTCGTTGAGGCAGTGCCCGAACTTGGACACCATGATGAGCACCCGGCGTTTGCGGCCGTGCGGCTCCAGTTGCCAGTTCATGGCCCATTCGTCGGCCAGGGGTGCGAAGTCCCGGCGCAGCTCTTCGGTGCTGAAGGCTTTGTTCCCTGACGCGAAGTGCACGCGCATGAAGAACTGCTTTTCCCTGCGGTCACCGAAGTGCTTGGTGTCGATGATGTCGCAGCCGTGGTCCAGCAGGTAGCCGGTGATCGCGTGGACGATTCCCGGGGACTCGGCACAGTTGACGGTCAGAATGTGTTCGGTTTCCATGGCTCAGCTTTCCCGCTGTGCCTTCTGATCGGCCACTGCCTTCTCATCGGCGATGACCTTCTCGCCGGCGAGGTCCTTCTGGAACGTCGCGTAGCGGGCCAGGTGGGACGGGCGTTTGCGCAGGACGAGCCAGGCGGCGCCGAGG